>CAYGZQ010000049.1:29431-32877 GCA_964354375.1 uncultured Planctomycetota bacterium | reverse complement strand
TGCCTGAGGGTGCCACCCGATTCGGCATCGAAATAGGTTTTTCAACAGCCCCTGACGGTCGGGCCCCGGACATTGACGCATTCCGGAATCCAGAGAACCTGCCTTCGTCGAGCGTCGCGGGATGGTCCGTGATATCTTGTCATGGGGGGCTACTCTATGAAACGGAAGCATCGAGTGTCGATTCCCTTTCCAAACCGGCTGCTCATCGTTCTCCTGACACTCCCCTCAGCCTTTCTCTGGACCGCGGGCTGCGGAGGGCCAAAAAGCCCGCTCGACGAATCGAGGCGGTGGGACATCTTCGCGCTCTCGGTGCGGGACCTTTACGACACCTCCGCCGAGGCGTTCTGGAGGGAGCACGGACGTATGCCCGCTTCGCTTCAGGAGTTGGAGACGTCCGGCTGGCAGTGGTTCGATCCGGTTGCGCCCGAATACGCGCCGGATTTCGAGATCGTCCAGCGCCCTCTGAGCACATGGCAGGAAGATCTGGACCGCATCGAGCTTGTTTTCACACAAACCGGTTTCGATTTTGCCTTCCACATGAGACTTGGCGATATGGCGGGGAAGCCGAGCCTCATGACGCTCGACGAGCCCGACGCGATCACGCGTTACGAGAAAAATCGGTCGGAGACTGAGGAGAGCTATTCGGTCGCCGGGACGGATGAGGACGGCATTCGCCATCATGTCGCGCTTTCGCTCACCACCGAGTTTGTGAGAAGATATCTGGCTGAATACCGGAGATGTCCGAGGAACGGCGATCAACTCGTAAGGGGCCTGTGGGAACCGAGGGGGGATGTGCTTCAGAAGCTACCCACGGTCAAGGCGGGCGAGGAGGGATGGTTCTACGTGGGTCTGAAACCGTCCGGACGCGGCGCGATCCTGTACATGGAGCTTATTCATCTGGGCGGGATGCCTGCGGTGGAGCAGATCGCGTATAAACTCGAAATGCGCGACGGATCGTTGACGGTGACGGAATCGGAGGTGCCCGCGGATCAGCGGGTGAAACGCGAGGACACCTTCGCGCTCATTGATTCGAGCCTTCCCGGTTGGGGATTTCCGGTTTCCGACCCGGCGGAATAATGGGTCGGATCAGCGGAGAGAGGTTATGCCTATGGCGCGCTCAAGTTCCAGATGGCTCGTTCTCGGTGCCCTGATCGCGGCGATCGCGATATCGGGTCAGCTTGGCTGCGGGAAGAAAAAGGCACCCATGTCGGAATACCAGGACTGGCTTGATTACACCGCCGCGTTGAAAGACATGCTCGACATCTCGACCGAGGCCTTCTACCGGGTGAACCTGAGGCTGCCGGCGTCCCTTGAGGAGCTGAGAACGTCGCAATGGCTCTGGTTCGAGCCGGTCGCGCCGACCTATGCGCCGGGATTCGAGGTGGTCGATCGTCCCCTTGAGGTGTGGGAAAAGGATCGGGACAAGGTGCAGTTCAGCTTCGACGGGACAGGCTTCACGTCCGCCTACTATCTGCGGAAATCACAGGGAGCCGGCGACCCGCATCTGGTGAGCACCCTGAGCGACAAGGACGCGCTCAAAAGGTACGAGCAGATCGTGTTATCGGACAAGAGAGCAGCGATATTCGACGTGACGAATATCGGCTACATCCGACAGAACCTGGCGTACGCGATCTCGATGCGGCTCGCCAGGAATTATTTCAGCGAGCATCACAGCATGCCGAGGAAGGCTGCGAAACTCTACGAGGGCTTGTGGACGCCGAATGCGGAGGTCTTCGGCGCACTGGAAGTGATAGGGGAGGGCCGCCCGTTCGGCGTGTATGTCGGGTTTGCGAACAAGGGCGATAACGGCGTGTACTACTACGAGATCGTTCGCCCGGACGGCTCTACGTATGTCGAGCAGAGGATGTACCGGATCGAGCCTGCACAGAACGCCACCGCGATAAGAGAGTCGCTTCTCGAAGGGGACCAGAGGATCAAACGAGAGGAGACAGTCCCGTTTATCGATTCCACGTTGCACGGCTGGGGAATCTTGTAGTTAAGACCGGTGGCTCCCACAAGCGGAGTCTTCGGAGCTTGTGGGAGTCTCATATTATTCCAATTGCGCGGTGACAGGCACCCCGATTTCGCCCGGGGTCCGGTCGCTTGATGGTACGGAATCATTAGGCGAAATCGGTGTGCCAGTCCCCGCAACTCGCTTGACATCCGCACCTGGCAGGCTATATTTAGGTAGCGAGCACAAGAAGATCATGAGACTTAACGCGAACAGCATATTCTCATCGTTCAGGACCTGGTGGTGGTCGGGCGGATAGAGCTTGCCGGTCGGACCTATCGCCATGCGTAACCGGCCGACCAGCCGGTTTTTTTTCGCCCCTTTGACCCCGGCGTGTTTGTGAGGTCCAAACGGGCCGATTGAATCGAATTTAATAACGGGAGCTCGCGCGGCGCGGATTCCCTTATGGACGGAGAATCGAGATGACCAAGCCGGACAAGACGAGGAAGCGTGTGACAAGCGGGATGCGTCCCACGGGCCCGCTCCATATCGGACACCTTCACGGGGTGCTCGAGACCTGGGCCGACATGCAGGACGACTACGACTGCTTTTTCTTCATCGTCGACTATCACGCGCTGACGACGTGGCACGAGGGCATGAACGTCAAGGAGAACGTTCAGGAGCTCGCGCTCGACTGGCTTGCGTCCGGCCTCGATCCGAAGAGGTCGACCCTGTTCCGGCAGTCGGACATCGTCGAGATTCCCGCGTTCCATCTGCTGCTGTCGATGTTCACGCCCGTCGGGTGGCTTCTGAGGAATCCGACATACAAGGAGCAGACCGAGGAGCTCAAGATCGAGTCGCCGAACTACGGATTTCTCGGCTATCCGGTCCTGCAGTCGGCGGACATCCTTCTCTATCGCGGCGATCTTGTTCCGATCGGGAAGGATCAGGCTGCGCATCTGAACCTGACAATCGACCTCGCGCAGAGCATGGTGAAAAGGTTCGGCGACATCTTCCCGGTACCGGGCTATCTCCACTCCGAGTTCGCGACCGTGCCGGGCACGGACAATCGGAAGATGTCGAAATCGTACGGGAACGCGATCTACATCAAGGATGACGAAAGGACCACGGCCAAGAAGATACAGACGATGTACACCGACCCGCTGAAGCCGTACATGGGCGATCCGGGTCATCCGGACGCGTGTCCCGTCTTCTACCTGAACAGGATTTACATCAAGGATGCGTCCGAGCTTGAGAAAATCCGGGCTACGTGCGAGTCGGGCGAGCGCGGGTGCGGTCAGTGCAAGATAGAGCTTGCGCAGGCCTGCAATATCGCTCTCAAGCCGATTCGCGAGAAGCGTAACGAGCTTGCCGGGCATCCCGAGGAAGTGGACCGCATTCTCAGCCAGGGCGCCGAGAAGGCGAGGTCGATCGCGAAGGTGGTCCTGGCGGACACGATGAAGGCCGTCGGGATAAGGTAAGCCCGGACCCGGTA
>CAYGZQ010000049.1:0-29331 GCA_964354375.1 uncultured Planctomycetota bacterium | reverse complement strand
GCAGCTACCATGCCGCTCGCTTCGCTCGCGGCAAGGGTAGCAGCTACCGGAATGCCTGGCGGACACGATGAAGGCCGTCGGGATAAGGTAAGCCCGGACCCGGTAGCAGCTACCATGCCGCTCGCTTCGCTCGCGGCAAGGGTAGCAGCTACCGGAATGCGGGATAAGGTAGCCTTCCGGTAGCTGCTACCTTTTCGTCTTCGAAAAGTAGCTGCTACCGGGGATCTCTTGACGGAATCTTCGAAAAGCAGCTGCTACCGGGGATCTCTTGACGGAATCTTCGAAAAGTAGCTGCTACCGGAGTGTACTGTTAGAATTAACGATGGTTCGATGCCGATGACTGTCGCACCCGGGGAAATACGGAGACTCTCGGTAATCATCCCCTGCTACAACGAGGTGGAGAACATCACCGGCGTGATCGACCGTGTCGCGTCGGTGGACGTCGGTCTCGAGAAGGAGATCATAGTTGTCGACGACGGCTCGGTGGACGGCACCATGGCGGCGCTGGAGGAGCTCAAGGAGAAGCGGAAGGGATCGGATATCATCAAGGTGCACTTCTCGATGCTGAATTCGGGGAAGGGGTTCGCGATACGTATCGGGCTCAAGTACGCGACGGGCGACATTGTCATCATCCAGGACGCCGACCTGGAGTACGATCCGGAGGACTATCCGAAAATCCTGGAACCGATTCTGAAGGGCGAGGCGGATGTCGTGTACGGTTCGAGGTTCCTGGGGAAGACGAGGCCGGAGGGAATGGCGTTCACCAATCTGGTCGCGAACCGGATTCTTGCCCTCCTGGCGACAATCCTGTACGGCAAGCACATCACCGATGAGGCGACTGCCTATAAAGCGTTCCGACGCGATGTCATCAGCTCAATCGAGCTCACGTGCCAGCGGTTCGAGTTCTGCCCGGAGGTTACGAGCAAGGTCCTGAAGAGAAAATTCCGTCTGGTTGAGGTGCCGATAAACTACAGGGGCAGGACGAGTCTTGAGGGGAAGAAGATCACGTGGTGGGACGGGATAGTGGCTATCTGGACGCTTTTGAAGTATCGTTTCAAGCGTTGATCCGGCGTAATCCGACCAATGAGAACGTGTGCAGGGAGGAAGGGGATCGCGATGATCAAGAGACTGCTGTTTGTCCTGATTCTGACCCTGATGGTGCTCGGGGCGGTCGCGTGCAATGCGGGACTTGCGGACGGGAACCTTATCGGAGTTGTCGTGCGCGAGAGCTCGGGCGAGCCGATTCAAAGGCCGCAGCTCATTATCGGCCGCACTCTGAAAACGCCCACCATGCCGGATCAGCAGATTATCGGCGATCTTGACGGCAAGTTCGGGATCACGGTCAGGGGCGGGAACTACACGGTGCAAATCGGGACGAAGGTCGATGGTCCGTTCTACACCTGGCCGACCCAGATCTATGTCGCCGAGAACCAGACTACCGTCGTGCTTCTCAAGCTTCCTGAGGGCTACTAGGCGAATGCCGGTCGCCCCGAATCAGCCCCATGTTGTCAGATGACCGGACAGCGCCCGCAGAACAGCCCCCGGAAACCGGATTCCAGGAAACACTCGTAATCAAGGGCAGTCCGCTTCCACCGCCTCCGAAGGAGTACACGGGAAGGAAGCTTCCGTCGCTGTCGGCGTTCATGCCTGCCTACAACGAGGAGCCCAATATCAGATGGGTGGCGGAGGATGTGCTGGCCAAGCTCAGAATGGTCACCGACGATATCGAGCTGATAATCGTGAACGACGGCAGCAGTGACAAGACCGGCGAGATCATCGACCGGCTTGCAAAGGAACACCCCGAGATCGTCGCGAAGCATCATCCCCGGAACCTCGGATACGGAGCGGCGCTGCGGACCGGTTTTTCCGCATGCTCGAAGGAGTACATCTTCTACACGGACGGCGACGGGCAGTTCGATTCTGCGGAGATCGCGAAACTGATACCGCTGATCGACAGAGCCGATGTGGTGTCGGCGTACCGGGTGGATCGGAAAGACCCGTGGATTCGGAAGCTGAACGCGTGGCTCTACAACACGTTTCTTCTGATTTTCTTCAGGCTGAACGTGCGCGATGTCGACTGCGCGTTCAAGCTGTACAAGGCGAAATTCTTCGACAAGATACAACTGAAAAGCGACGGGGCGCTGATCGACGCCGAGGTGCTCATCAAGCTGAAGAAGGCGGGGGCGAAAATCGTCCAGGTGGGCGTGCATCATTATCCGAGGATCATCGGAGAGCAGACCGGGAGCAAGCTGAAGGTGATTCTGAAAACAGCGCGCGAGATCAGGGCGAACTGGCGCGACCTTGTGTAGCAATGCGCATCCTGCGCATGGTTCTTTCGTGTATCATTGACAGCGTAAGAACCACGTGCTGCGACATGACCGAGTCCGATGAGAAACGCGATTCGATCGTCGCGACCGATCTGAAGGATCGCACGATTGTCTATGCGCTCGGGATATACATCAATCCCGGCATGCGCAGGCTGCTGTGCGAATACCTCAGGCGAGCGGCGCCGAACTATGAGGCTGTGCACGTGATGTTCTGCTACTGGTGGCCCGGGATCGATCGGGAGCCTTTTGTCGACATGGTCAACTCCCTCGGCGTTCCGAACCTCAACGCTCACGAGTTCAGCATAATGGCAAGCCCTTCGTACGGTCGCAAGCTCGGCTGGCCGGGTGCGAACTGGCCGAACGCCCTCAGGACGACCTTCCGCGAGATCGGCGATATCGCGGAGTCCCTCCGGGAGATGGACGCCGACCTGATCCACATCATCCTTACCGAGTACCAATCGACCTTCGCGTTCGCACGAGCCGCGAAACTGGCGAAGGTGGACGCGAGACTGCTCTCGTTTACGGGAGTCGCGCCGACGCCCGCGCGGTTCCGCAGGTGCGTGAATCGAATCACAGACCGGAATCTCACCGGTGTTCTCCTCGCGAGCAAGGCCGATATCCCCGGGGCTGAGGAATATTTCCCGAGATCGCCGAAGAGCGTTGTGTACGGATGGGGCCTCGCACCCGACCTTTTCAGGCTGGAGAAGGTCGATCCCGCCGGGATTCGCCGGGAATTGAAGCTTGGGCCCGATGATCTTCTGATCGGCACAACAACGAGGATCGCGCCGAACAAAGGACAGGAGACGCTCATACGGGCGCTTCCGGATGTCCTCGCATCCTGCCCGAGACTCGTGTGCGCAATCCTGGGGGGTCGATACGATGCCGATCAGCCGTGGAAGAAACGTCTTGAAGAGCTTGCCGACGAGCTTGGGGTGTCAGGGAACGTGAGATTTCTTGGGGAGAGGACGGACGCTCAGGACATTTTCGCAGCATACGATGTCGCGGTGCATCTGGCGGATTTCGACTATCTCCCGTTCGGGGTTCTCGAATGCATGGCGCTGGGGAAGGCTTGTCTGTGCACCGATGTCGGTGGAATCCCTGAAATCGTGAGGGACGGGGAAACAGGACTGCTTGTGGGGCCGGGAGACAGCCGGGCCGCGTCCGAAGCGCTCATGCGTCTCCTTGCCGACCGGGACCTCAGACTCAGGCTCGGGAAAAACGCGCAGAGATTCGTGCTTGAGCGGTACGATCTGGATCGGCTGGTCGAGACAGTGAAGGGGATGTACGCCGATGCGCTCGCGGGAATCCTGAAGCCGGAGTATGAGTAGACTTGCTTGCCCTGGGTCCGAAGCGCCACCGTGAGGGAGCGCGTCTCCGACCGCGTCAGCCATCGGTTACGCTCGGGTTCCTGATATCACTCCCCTGACTTCTCCCAGTCCGACCTGAGGATCGCGTAGTGATGGAAGTCGATGAACTCCCCGTCCTTCATGAATTCGTGACGGGCAGTGCCTTCGAAAAGCATGCCGATTTTCTGCATTACGCGGGCGCTCGCGGGATTCGTGATGAAGCAGACGGCGTAGATCCGCTCGAGCCCTAGGTCCACGAATCCGTACCCCACCAGCCGTCGCGCGGCCTCAGTGGTGATGCCTTTCCCCCAATGCTCAAAGGTGCACCAGTAGCCCAACTCCGCGCGTCGATGCCTGCTGCTGATGCCGGATAGCCCGATTCCGCCGACAAGCTCGCCGCTATCTTTCAGGAAAACGCTGAGGTCGACGACTTCCATGTGGGTTTCGGGGTCGCTCACCTTGTCGATCCACTGGTGGGCGTTGTCGATTGTGTATGGATACGGAATGTTCAGCGTCGTTGCGGCGATCTGACGGCTCCCGATAGCTTTCACAAGCGCCTCCGCGTCGCCGCGCGCGGGTCTGCGAAGAATCAGTCTCTCAGTCTCAAGTCGTATGGCCATAAACCATCTGCACCTCGCTCATGGGTACAGGTCCCTGCGGGTCGTTCGGAAGTATAGCACTGTGAGGGGGGAACGATTGCGAGATGAGCGCAATCGATATCAGGGCGAGATGATCTCAAAGGCATCCTTGAGCTCTCCCCACTGACCGTCCTCGTTCTGCACGTACAGGGTATAGAAGCCGAGCGGTGCGGTCAGATCGAACGAGGCCGTGATTGTGGTCGAGTCGACGACATTCACGTCGGACCCGTGGATCACGGCAAGCCCCTGGTAGAGCTGCACGTCGGGATTGGGTAGGAAGCCCGTGCCGGTGATCGTTGCGTCAACGACCGTGTCCTGATACCCGTCATGGGGCACGATCCACAAGACCACGGGCGACGGGGGTTCCTCGCCGACATTCAACACGGCGAACGCCCATGCCGATATCATCCCGAGGTTCGGATCGGAGTCTTTGTGGACAACCTGGATCAGGACCTCTTCGCCGGCAAGGTCTGCAGCGCCCGCTGTATTCGGAATGACAAGCTCAAACCGGGCGACCTTGGGGTTGACTATTTCCGGGGTCTTGTCGTAAACAAGGGAATCGGTCAGGCCCGGCGCCTCGGCCCGGCACTCGATGATGCCGTCGGCGCCCTGATGGTCGTATGCGAGGACCTGCAGGGTCACCGAGCCGTCAAGGGGAGTAAGAGTGTTGCCCGACTGCGCGACATCGATCCTGAACGGCTCGAGGCAGTTGGCCGCGGGCGGAAAATCCTCCACCCCGTCGGGAGGCATTGTCATCGGGGGATGCCACGAGCAATCGATCGCGTACCCGTAATGGAACGGTCCCGACACCGGTGTTGCGATCTCGTATCTCCGCGTCACCGTGTCTCCAGGGTAGAACGCGCGACGTCCGCCGTATTCCTCCGACTGTCCGTCTGAATAGAATGCCTTGAATGCGCCCAATGTCGCGGTGGGATCGGGCATGTTCGGCGGAACCAAGTGCCCTTTCGAGTAGCTGAAACAGGTGTTCCCGGGAAACTCGGTCGGGTTGAAAATCGTCGCGTATCCGTCCGGATTCGCAACATGGGCCCCACCGTGCACAGAAGAGGATGCCTTCACGCCGAGCTCGGGGAACTCAAGATTTCCGTCGAAGAAGAAAATGCCGCGGACATCGAATCCGTACAGGCCGGAGAAGTAGTTGAAGGGATTGGTGATGCTGACATCCACCCGGAACCCGCCGGGGATCAACTGCGCGTTGCTGACGCTCAGACAGTGGTTGCAGGGGGATTCCTCAAGGAATTTCCGGATGTTCGCGTGGAATGCCCCCGACCTCAGGGGAGTGATGGTCACGGGATTGTCGGACGACGGATCGAACGCCAGGTCGAACACGCCCCACAGGTATCGCCCGGTCGGAGGGGCGACCCGGGACGAGTCGAGGCGTGACGGTGTGAGCGGAGACTCGGAGGCGCTGGTGCACCCCATAACCGCCAGAAGCGCGATAAAGGCTATTGCCAAGCCGGCTCGATACATATCTGTCGGCCCAAACGACAAAAGACACGCAATCCGACACTTGCGAATTTAAGTTCCCATACTATTCATACACCATAATCGCCGTACGTCAACAGCCAGTTATGGTAAACATTGTGGGTACCAGATCGAAGTCATGCAGTAGATCGAATCCCGCAGGGTGGCGCCCACAAGCCTAAGCGAGTCCTCGAGCGTGCTTGTGGGTGTCCCACTCCTCTCCACAATCAAACCTCACCCGCCTTCCCCCCTCTCCACAATCAAACCTCACCCCCCTTCCCCCCTCTCCATCCGCCGCGGCGGATGGAGAGGGGGCCAGGGAGTGAGGGGGCCAGGGGGCTGAGATGGAAAATCAATTGCCCGATGCACCCGGGACGATGGATAGGTATGCGGGAATGGGATTTATATGGTAGGATCATGATAGGCTCGGCTGGGCGTTTTACGAGTGCCCTTTGATCTTTAGTGCGCCAACGGGAGGGAAATCCAATGAGAACCTGGAATGCGGTGGTTTCGGCAACGCTCGTGACAGCGATTGTCATGGGCTGCGGCAGGAGTGCCCGGATCAACCCGACGGCCCCGTCGGATGAGGGGGGACTTCGGAGCGCACCGCAATCGGTCCAGCCGGACAGGGAAGGTCCGAACCGACTGTTGTGGGGATTCTGGAGCGTGACGGTATCGGAGGATCGGACGCGCGCGGAGATCGTTCCAGTCCGGACAGCGGCGATGCATCTCAATGTTGTCCGCTTGCTTGAAGTGACCCCCTGCAAGACCTGTCTTGCGATCGGGAATATCCACATGGTCGAGCCGAACGTGCTGGAAGCCGATCTCACGTTGACGCATCCCTATCCGGGTCTGCTGAAGTTCACCGGTTTCGACGTCCGGGGCATTTTCATCGCGCAGACCGATTTCACCTTTCCCGTCAGCGGCAGGAAGATCGCGTGGGGCGATGATGTCCCCCGGATGCTCGATCCCGACGGCTATACGTCGCTCTTCAATCCGACCGAGTATCCGCCGACATTTCCCGCCGCGCTTGGATACATCCCCGGCAAATATGCGACCGGTGGCGATCTTACCGCCACGCTGAATCCGTTCGTGGCGTACCGTCGCTACGCGCCCCGCTGCATGTTCGAAGCCGGCGGTTCTGAAGCAAGAACAATCAGACTCTACGCTCCGTCGGGACCCATTCATTTCGGGTATGCCGTCGACGCGTGCTGGCAGTTGGTCGAAAACGTGGTCGATCCTCTGGCCGATTTCCCCCCGGACGCGAATTGCCTGGAGGCGTATCGGGTAAGCGTCGATCTCCCATACAATGTCAATTCCTCATGGATGAGCCAAAATCCGATCAATGTCGAGGTTTTCGATCATCAGGGGCTCGAGACCGTGTCGACGGTGACCGTCGAGTCCCCTGACCTTTTCTCCGGGGAAACTGCACTCACTCTTTCAACTCAAACAGGCGAGGATAGCTGGCTTTTCAGCGGTTTCATCACGAACGCGACCGCCGCTGATCAGGGAACCTATCCGCTTCTTGTGAAGGTTACGGACAAAGAGTCGGATCAGAACCTGGGCACGATCCATGCATGGGGTGCAGGTCTCGCCAGAGTGAACGCAGGGTGGGCGAGGACGTGGGGAGGAAGCCAGGATGACGAGGCCTTCGCGGTTGCAGTCGATGGCTCCGGCAATACCTATGTGACAGGCTGGTTCCGGGACACGGTTGACTTTGACCCGGGGAGCGCCGTGGACAACCATACAACGACCGAGTATCCGGAGATGGCCGACGCATTCCTTAGCAAGTTCGATTCCTCCGGGGTTTTCCAGTGGGCGCGCACATGGGGCGGAAGCCATGTAGAGGCGGGCTATGGTGTTACGGTTGACGGATCAGGAAATGTTTATGTGACGGGCTCTTTCTGGAACACAGTTGACTTCGAACCCGGAAGCGGTGAGGACAACCATACATCCAATGGGTACGGCGACGTTTTCCTCAGCGAATTCGATCCCTCGGGGGCCTTTATATGGGCGCGCACATGGGGCGGAACCGACGATGATTGGGGCTCCGGTGTTGCAGTCGACGGATCAGGCAACCTGTATGTGACAGGCTACTTCTCCGTCACAGTCGACTTCGATCCCGGGAGCGGAGTGGATGATCATACGTCGAATGGATCCATTGACGCCTTCCTCAGCAAGTTCGATCCTTCGGGCGCCTTCCAATGGGCACTCACTTGGGGTGGGAAATGGGGAGATCGGGCTCGCGGTGTCGCGGTTGACGGGTTGGACAACCTGTATGTGACAGGCTGGTTCGAAGGCGCAGCTGACTTCGATCCCGGGGATGGGGTCGATGAGCGTACGTCGAACGGCTTTTGGCAGGGCGACGCTTTCCTCAGCAAGTTTGACTCCTCAGGAGCCTTCCAATGGGTGCGGATCTGGGGCGGAGTCTGGGAAGATTGCGCCCTGGGGATTGCGCTGGACGCATCGGGCAACGTGCATGTAACAGGCTCCTTCCAGGATACAGTTGACTTTGATCCCGGGAACGGCGTGGATAACCATATATCGAATGGGTACAATGACGTTTTCCTCAGCCAGTTCGATTCTTCGGGCGGGTTCCAATGGGCGCGTTCGTGGGGCGGAAGTGATCGGGACGCCGGCGAAGGTGTTGCACTTGATGGGACAGGCAACATCTCTGTGACTGGCCACTTCAATGGCTCAGTCGACTTTGACCCTGGTAGTGGCATTGATACGCATTCGTCGAAAGGTGGACGCGATGTCTTCCTAAGCAGGTTTGACCCCTCCGGGATCTTCACCTGGGCCCGTACATGGGGTGCAAGCGTTGATGACTACGGCAACAGTGTGGTGGTTGATGCATCGGCCAATGCGTACGTGACAGGCTACTTCTGTGACACGGTTGACTTTGACCCCGGGACCGGCGTGGATAACCATACATCGAATGGGCACGAAGACGCTTTCCTCAGCAAGTTCCCCCCCGACGGCAACTGGTGAGCGGCAGAGCAACAAGGGGGTTTGTACGACCCGCCTCTTCAATCCCCCGAAACAGGTATAATAGGTCCATAGAATCTGTCTCGGACTGCCATGCGTATCGCGGTGCTGCAACCTGGATACCTGCCGTGGCTCGGTTTTTTCGACCAGGAGCTATCGGTCGACCTGTTCGTGCTGTACGACGACGTGCAGTACGACCGTCGCCGCTGGCGCAACAGGAACCGTCTCAAAACCCCCACCGGGCCCGGCTGGCTCACCGTGCCGGTCGAGCAGAAGGGCAAATACGATCAGATCATCCGGGACGTCAAAATCGACAACACGCGGCCGTGGCGGAAGAAGCATCTGGGGGCCGTCGCAACGTACTACAGGAAGGCCCCGTATTTCGAGAAGCTTTTCCCTCAGCTCGAGGAGATCATCTCGAAGGACTGGGAGTATCTCTGGGAGCTGGACCTGGCCCTCATCGAATGGCTGAACCGGGTGATCGAGATCGGCACTCCCGTCAGGATGGCGTCGGAGCTCGGGGTGCCGGGACTCAAATCGGAGAGATTGCTCAATATATGCCGGAAACTGGGTGCGGACCAGTACTATACCGGCGCTGCTGCAAGGCACTATCTTGACCTGCGACAGTTCGAGGACGCGGGCATCGAAGTCTATTTCCAGGAGTACGAGCATCCGGTGTATCCGCAGTTGTACGGACCGTTCGTGTCGCATCTGAGCGTGCTGGATCTGCTTATGGTCGCTGGGCCCGCCGCGAAAGAGATCATTGAGTCGGGCAGGAAATGGGTCAGGGCGCCTCAGGCCGTTCCTCACCCCCCCTGCCCCCCTCTCCACAATTGTGGAGAGGGGGGGAAGGGGGGAGAGGGATAGGGTGGAGAGGGGGGGGTGAGGTGTGGAGGGACATTGATGAAAATCGAGAAATTTACAGGTGAACTTACCGACGACATCGGCAGGGTCGCCGATGCCTACGAGTTCAAGCCGTACTTCTACGTGAGCGCCGCTCCGCCGGACGGTCTCAACAAAATCTTCCGCGCTCAGATCGGGAGATTCGCGGGATTCTGCCTTAAGCAGCCGGACAAGGCGGCGATTTTTGTCGCACGGGACGATTCCGGCGCGGTGAAAGGCTTCTCGGGGGCGCAGGTGCTCGATTTCGACACGGCGGTGCTGAAGATTCCGTCCGGGAAGATACCGTTCTGCGTGGCTGGCCCGAGCGACAGGTCGGACTACCCGACATCGCGACCGGTGGCGGACGCGCTCGTGAAAGCGTCGATAGACTGGCTTAGCGAGCGCGGTGTCGTGTTCACCAATATCAGAACTGCCGCGCTCGAGCTTCCGGTCATTCACGCCGTCGAGAACGCCGGATTCTACCTCATCGACAACGGCATCACGGCCTTCTACCACAAGGACAATTCCCCGAAATACGAGAAGGGCGCGTACGACATCCGCCTTTTCGCCGACAAGGACCTCCCGGCCGTCCTTGAAATCATGAAAGGCGCATATACGCAGGACCGCTTCCACCTCGACCCGAACATCCCGTACGACGCGGCGGAGGAGCTTTACCAGCTCTGGATACACTCGTGCTGCGCGAGTCCCAGGGACCAGGAGTGGGTGCTGATCGCCGAGCGCAAGGGCGTCATCAAGGGGTTCTTCCAGTACCAGTACGAGCGCGAGTTCAGCGAGGCGACCGGGATCGGGCTGTTCAGCTACGGTCCGGCGGCGGTGGTTCGCGACCGCACCGCGCTCGGGGCCTACTACACCCTCCTGTCGTTCGCCGTGAGCGACTCGATCGTCCGCGGCGGCACCTACGCAATGACCCGCATCCCCTTCGGCATCCAACCCATCCTCAAACTGACATTGCGCCTCGGCCCCAGCTTCATGACCAACGATTTGACGTTTCATCGGTGGGAGAGATAGAGGGCAAATAGTGTAACCTTTTGGGTTACTAGTATTGACAAAGATGGCGTTATCGATTATATTTGCGACAGATGAGCTGCGCAAGCTTTGTAACGAGCACAGAAAGGCTGTCCGCAAGCTGGGCCCGAAGTGTGCGGCGATTCTTGGACGGAGGCTCGATGACATGGGGGCGGTTGACTCGGTGGCGGAGCTGCGCAATCTGCCAGGGAATTGTCACGAGTACAGGCACAGAGAAGATGACGTGCTGACACTTGACCTCGAGGGGGGCAAGCGACTGATGTTTCGCCCCGCGGATGACCCGGTTCCCAGACTGGCTGACGGAGTGAGTCTGGATTGGAGCGGAGTCAAAGCGGTCGAGATAATATTCATAGGCGACCCTCATGGTAAACGTTAGAAATGAATACGAACCCGATCTTGTCACTCCGCCGGGCGATACTCTGCGAGAGATTCTTGGCACGAGAGGCATGAGCGGGACAGAACTTGCCGAGAGAATCGGGCAGTCCCGCAAGAACGTATCGGATATACTCCGGGGGCAGGCTCCCATAACTCCCGAGACTGCTCTGAGTCTCGAAAGGGCTCTCGGAGTCTCGGCGTCCTTCTGGCTGAACCGCGAGAGGAACTACCGGGAATACCTCGCCCGTCTGGCCGAACACAAAGAGCTCGACCGGAGTGCGCAATGGCTCCGCAACTTCCCTGTAAGCTGGATGATAAAGCGAGAATGGATTGAGCGTCGCACCGATAAAGGAGAGCAGAACAGGGAAGTTCTGAACTTCTTCGGGGTCGCATCACCCGAAGCCTGGGAAGTTCACTGGAAGAGTTGCAGCGCGGCACTCAGGAAGTCGACGGCGCAGAAGACCGACTCTTATGCTCTGGCTGCATGGTTGCGCCGGGGCGAGATCGAGGCCGACGAGATCAGCTGCAATCCGTACGAATCCGCGCAGTTCAAAGAGACGCTTCCGAAAATCAGGGCGCTCACATTGGAGCCACCGAAAATCTTTCAATCACAGCTTGTCGGCCTTTGCGCATCCTGCGGAGTTGCTGTTGTCTTCGTGCCTGAGCTCCCGAAGACTGCGAGCGGAGCTACTCGGTGGCTTACTCCCCGCAAGGCTCTGATCCAGCTCAGCCTGCGATACAAGACGGATGACCACCTCTGGTTCACTTTCTTCCATGAGGCGGCTCACATCCTATTGCACGGCAAGCGACTGGTGTTCGTTGAAGGGGATGAATCAGGGGGAACCGAGGAAAGGGAAGCCGACGAGTTCGCAGGCAACATGCTCATCCCCAAAAGAACATATAGAGCTTTTATCGCTTCGGAGAGCTTCAACAAGGCGGCCATCAGGCGCTTTGCACAGGAACAGGGCATTGCTCCGGGCATTGTGGTGGGGCGATTGCAGCATGATCGTCTGCTTCCCTTTTCTGACTGCAACGATCTCAAACGCAAATTCGTCTGGGGATGAAAGGCAACCCACGCAGCCGGATTCTTCAATCATAACTCGTTCATCCCAGCACATGGATTGCCGGGATATCTGACTGACTCGGGAGGCCTGCAAGGACATGTTTGATGCATACATTTTCGTCGACTGGTCAGCGAGAAGCAAGCCGTCCAGGTTGCAGCCATGCCAAGATGCGATATGGGTCGGAACTCTGACGGCTGAGAATGATCAGGGAGAGGAGCGTTACTTCAGGACCCGCGATGCGTGTGTGGGATACTTGTCAGGATTGCTGAAGGAACTGGCCGTTCGACGCTGGAGAGTCATAATCGGATTCGACTTTCCATATGGATACCCCGAAGGCTTCGCGGCAGCCGTTCACAGGGATCAGGACCAGCCAACCTGGCAAGAGGTGTGGGATACGCTTGGGGACCTGATCAAAGATCAGCCCGACAACTGGAACAACAGGTTCGAGATAGCATCGCTCCTTAATGAACGAGTCAGCGCTGTTCAGCCGGGACCTTTCTGGGGATGCCCTAAGGCCAGGGAATCCACTTCCCTGAAGATGACGAGCCCGGGATTCCCATTCGTGGCCGACAACTCCGCTCCGCTGAAACGACTTCGGCTGGGAGACAGCAGGCTCAAGGGTGTCCAGGAGACATGGAAGCTCTGTGGTGTAGGGTCGGTTGGGAGTCAGGCTATTCTTGGCATACCGAGGGTGAGAGCCCTGCGGTTCGAAACAGAGCTTCGCGACATCAGCCTTGTCTGGCCGTTTGAGACTGGATTCATGAGTGCTCCGTGCGCAGGGGACAGGCCGTTTATCCTTCACTGCGAGATATGGCCGGGAGTGGTCAAATCCGAAACGGTGGAATTGGCGGGGACGGAGTGCATCGATATCCGGGACCAGGCGCAGGTGAGAGCCATGTGCAGATGGACCCGCGACCTGGACAGGTCCGATCGCCTGGGAACCCTGCTTGATCGACCGGATGGATTGAACGACGAGGAGGTCCGGGTAATCGTTATGGAAGAGGGTTGGATTCTGGGGATTCCATCCTCAAGACATGAGGGGCAGATTACATTTACCCCTCCGCAGGGGAGAGGACTGGAGATACACTGAAAAACAGCGTGCTTCAGCCTCAATACCCCTCGAACATTCGACCCCATTGGCTGTCCTTCTTCCACTGCCGGAAGATTTTGTCGCCCACGAACGGCCACTGGATGAAGTCGTGATACAGGAAGCTCCCGAAGATGAAAAGGTACACCACCGGCGTGCGGAAGAAGAACGCCTGTATGCCCCTGAGCGGTCCGAACCAGCACACGTCCCCCGCGCACGACGCGACATTGTCGCCCACATGAAACCCCCACCGCTCGTTCGCCGCGTCGACGTCCCCCACGATCTCGATCTGGTCGAACTCGCCCACGCCGAGCCCGTCATGGTGCGCGATGTGGATGTAGGGGATGTCCTTCATGGGATCGAAGCCCATCATGTGCGCCGAGACCGCGTCGATGGCCACCTGGTCGGCGGACGCGAGGATGATGTTTTTCTCGACCGGGATCATCGTGCGCGGACCCGGCCCGTTGCCCGCCGTCGTGCCGTCCATGACCGCGAAAATCCCAGTGTGGATTTCCTTCTGGATCGCGAGCAGGTCGACGAGCGTCTCGTGGATGACCGAATGGGTCCAGTGACGGCGGTTGCTGAGGAGACCCCCGAACGCGTTTTTCATCGCGCCGGTAGTGGTTGTGTAAATGTGGCACTTGACCGTGGGCTGGTGCAGGATGTTTTTCCCGAAGAAGTAGTCCGGGATGCGGATGCCCTCCGGAAAAATCTTGTCGAGCGCCCTCATCTTCGCCTTGGGCTCGTACACCACCCATTTCATGTCCCGGGGCTTGAAGTTATAGAGGACCGGGATGCTGTATTTGCGGAGGACGCGATCGTATTTGTTGAGGCGCTCGCCCTTTTTCGCGCGGGTGACCACGGTCTCGTTCTGGACGCAGACGATATCGTTGTTGCCGACGTCCCGGAGTCCCAGGATGCTTCCTTCCATCTGCCAGGGGGTGGTGTTCGCGCCGGGGAAGGGGAAATGCCAGGAGATATTGTCCTTGAGGATTGTGGTTTTGGAGACATCGATGTGCTTGTCGATGTCGGCGAGTTTCATGGCGCGGACGTAATCGTCCACGACAGTGGCGGGGGTGGTTCGGAGGACTGCAACCTTCGGCTTAGACACGTTCGATCTGAACCTCCTCTAACAGGACTTAATGGAGCCAATGACTCCAAAGAGCATTATAGCGCAGCAAGATCGTCCGGGTGTGTCATTCTTTGCACTGCAGAGGGCGAAAATATGGTGGCGGTTGTTGAAACCCCTGCCGCTAAGGGTAGAATATAGTGCCATGGTGAAAAACAACCAGACGGGCAAGAATGCAAACGAACCCGGTAGTGTTGAAGAAGAGCGCCCGTACTACGACAGCCAGGAGGAAAAGCAGGAACAGGAGAAGGTACCGGTTGAGTATCTTGGATACCTGAAGAAGCGGAAAGAGTACAGGAGACTTAGGGCGGCGATGTGGATTGTTCTCCTGATTCTGTTCGTCGGGATCGGTCCGGGCACGAAGGGAAAGATATATTGTCCGAGAAACGGTGAATGGCGAAACCATTTCACATTTGCCTGGGGGCGCCTTCAGTATAACGGCTACCCCAACGTGACCGAATGGACACGCTGGTACGAATCGAAGAGCCCTGAGATAGTGACTGATTTGAGCTGGGTGCCGTACGGCGAGGTCTACCCCGCCGTTTTGGGAGTTCCAGTGTTCCCGTGGCCCAAGGACCTGGGCTGGGAAATGCCCGAGAATCTTATCAAGCGGATGCAGGAGCTCGAGCCGATGTTCCGACCCGGCTACGTGATGGAGATCCCCAGGGTGTTGGGCGCGGTCAATAACGCGAGGGACTGGAACGCGATAATCGTTCCCCTGACGATCGGGACACCCGAGCAGGCGTTCGATTGGTGGAACGCACACAGGTTTCGGCTCCAGAACTGGTCGAGGAGCAAAACTCGCACGCCTCTGCCGGACCGGTTCGTTGCTGAGTCCGATGCGTATGTAATGAGAATCCTTGGACCGCAAGGCAACCACATCCCTCTGGTTGACTAGCGCGGCGTGTCTGTCCCTCAAAAACGATGGCCACAAAACTCTCTATCCCTGAACGGATAATCGTTGCGCTCGACAGATCGCCGTTTGAGGGGAATATCGCCCTCCTCGACCGCCTTGGACCGCGGGCGCGTTGGGTGAAGGTGGGCCTGAGGAGCATTCTTGCCGAGGGCCCGGGAATTCTGGATGAGCTCAACAGGCGCGGCCTGAGAATATTCCTCGACCTGAAACTGCACGACATCCCGAGCACCGTCGCGTCGGCGCTCAGGAATCTCCTTCCCGCAGGTTTCGACATGGTGACATTGCACGTCGCCGGCGGCCGCAACATGCTGAAGGCGTGCAGGGAGGCGGTCGATGAGTTCGGTGGGGATCGAAAGCCCGTCCTGCTGGGAGTCACCCTTCTTACGAGCCTTGATCAGACGGACATTCGCGACATGGGAGTGATGTACTCCGTTGTAGGACATGTGAAAAGGCTGAGCGAGGTGGCGCAGCAGTCGGGATGCGACGGAGTGATCGCGTCGGGTGGGGAGGTCGGGATCGTTCGCAAGGCGTGCGGGGATGATTTCCGCATAGTGACGCCGGGAATCCGTCCGGGGGCGGTCGAAGAGTCCTCAGGCGACCAGAGGAGAGTCATGTCGCCGGGCGAGGCGATAACCGAGGGGAGCGATCAACTCGTGATCGGTCGCCCGATTTACGGTGCGGATGATCCCGCGAAAGCGTTCGACGACATTGCGAAGGAAATAGAGAAAACTCATGCGGCTTGAGTAGGGGCCACAGCAAGCCGTGCCCCTGCAGGGCGAATTCGAGCATGTTAAGATAAAGCCAGGTGGTTGGAATGGTGAGAACCGAGCACTCAGACGGACCGAGTCCGGAGTCGATCGCAGCTTCGAGGGATCGCGCCCGCGAGATCATACTCCACGAGTCGAAAGCGCTGGCGGGACTTGCCGACCATCTCGATGAATCGTTCGACAAGGCGGTCGAGGCAATCCTGCTCTGTCGCGGACGGGTTGTGGTTAGCGGAGTGGGGAAGTCGGGGCTGGTCGGCAGGAAAATCGCCGCTACGCTCCTGTCGACAGGGACACCGGCGCTTTTTCTCCATCCGACCGAGGGCGTACATGGGGACCTGGGGGCCATCCTGCCCGACGATGTGGTGCTGGTGCTTTCGAATTCCGGCGAATCGAGCGAGATACTCGGCCTTCTTCCCGCGGTGAGAGCGATCGGGTCGAAGGTGATCGCGATTACGGGAAGACCGTCCGGCTCGATCGCGAGCGCATCCGATCTTGTCCTGACATGCAGCGTGGAGAAGGAAGCGGATCGGGACAATCTCATCCCGACCGCCTCCACAGCCGCGCAGCTCGCCCTCGGAGACGCGCTTGCGCTCGTTGTGATGGAGCAGAGAGGTATGGGGAAGGACGATCTCGCCATGCGTCACCCCGGCGGGTCGATCGGACGCAGGCTGACGCTGAAGGTGTCGGACATCATGCATCCCGCGCCGGACGATCCCAGGGTGGGGGCCGGCGACACGTTTCGGGACGCGCTCTTCGAGCTGACAGGCAAGCGTCTCGGCGCCGTCAGCGTTGTGGACGCGGACGGGGTCCTGCTCGGGATCATAACCGACGGCGACATCAAACGTCTCCTCGAAAAGGCCGAGAACGCCCGACAGTCGATCGCCCAGCTCATGGAGACCGGTGTCGTTGAGATCATGATCCACAACCCGAAGAGGGTGTCTCAGACAACGCGCGCATTCGACGCTCTGAGATACATGGAAAGCCACCAGATCAGCCAGATACCTGTGGTTGACAGCGGCGGAAAGGTCGTCGGCATGCTGAGGCTCCTGGACCTGGTGAAGGCTGGAATGTGACGGGTCGTGCGCACGGGCGCCGCATGAAAACCGCATTCTTCGTCGCGCGGATGGGGGACTCATCCTATGAAGAATCCCTCTCTCAGCCACAGAATTCGCAGGGGGTCGTGCTGCTCGAGTTCCGCATAAGCCGAGACGACGAGAATCTAAAGGGCTACCGCAAGCTCCTCCCGAGGGTAATTCAGTGTCCGAGGTTAACCAACCAACACGAGGGCGGATCAGTCAGACTCCTGTTTCGAATAACTCTGCAAATCCTTGTCTGTGACCTCCTCGGGAGGCACCAGCTTGTAGTGCTTCTCCGACACAATACCAACTCCGTTGTCATCCTGGCCGAACTGGAAGAGAACGATGATTCTGTCCTGTATGAACTGTGCCGCGACTGGTCTACAAATGAGACCGCCGAACTTGTCAGCACAGAGCGCGAAGTCCTGTTCGATTTGAACGATGCTGAGTCTGTCTTTACCGCCTTTGGCCTGGATGGGAATCACGTAATGGGAGCCTTTCTTGTCCAAACCTACGTAGATTTCATCAGTCTCAACTTGACCCATGTCAGGCACAGTTGTGCGAAGATGGTTCTGCAACGAATAACATGTGATTCCCAGAAAAACATCAACAAGGCGGTTGTACCGTAACTTGGCAAGCAGTGCTTGCTCATCATCGAAGGCATATTTCTCAACGATTCCAGGCGTCGCATCCGGAACTTTCGTCGCAATCATGTTCTCATTCGGGGCAATCGGATTGTCAGTTATTAAGACGAATCGGTACTTAGCTGTTCCTGCCGGGCGAATGACCCATGTTGAGCCAGGGCTTGCGGTTGCCTTTACGCGTTCGGGCAGCGAAGCTCTGTACCTGAAACTGTAGACTAGATCCCCAAGGTTCTTCGGCACATCGATGTTGAGGCTTTGAGCCGCTTCAGCCAGTTCTTCTCGTTCGAAGTCCACCTCCTTCGAGCCATGCTTGAACTTGGCGAAGAATATCTTCTCTATGATCTGGGCATACCTACTCTTGTCACTCATGGTTCCATCCTCCAGCTGCTATCCAGAGCCTGGCCATCGGAGGACTAGCACTTCCTCCCTTAGCTGCTCTTTCGTCGCAGTAGCCAACCTGGTTCGGAAAAGGTCGATGCTCACAACCTCATATCCTAAGCTGTCGGCAATGTCAGCCAGCAACTGGCCAGTCCTTATCATGACTCTCAAGTATGACGCCTGGTCACCAACAACGTAGGCCAGAGAAGCCCCCGGTCGCAGGATGGCGCGGAGTTCCCCCAGATGCTTTGCCATGCCTCCGAAGTACAGTTTCGTCACCCTAGCGTAGAGGCGCTCGAATCCAGATGTCTTCCCAAGCTCGATTCGTCGTGCCTCAATTGCAGAGGCGATCCGTTCGATGTCCGCATTGCCTGCAATCAGTAGATCGTCCTCGTCGTCCTTATACACACTGCGAGTGTTGGAGCGCACTAGCCCCCGCTTGACTTTTCTTAGGTCATCCTTATTTTTTATGAAGCCCAGAAGAACCGATTCCAATCGCGTAGTTCGAGTGTAGTCCTTCTCGTTTGGATAAGGCGGGGATGTAATTACCGCATCTACAGAGCACGAATCTAGGACACGCGCCAGCTGGCGGGAGTCAGATTGATGCACGAAAGCCGCCGACTTGCTTTGCACAGTTCTTAGATCGTTCGCCATTTCCCGTACATTTGCGAGCCAGGTTTCTACAACTGGCGCATCGACTCGCGGGCGGCCGACGCCGACCTCGGGACCAAAGTGAAGATTACTTATCCCGAACACGAGTGCTTTCGCCAAGGCCAGTTGCTCATGCCTGGAAAGCTCAGCGTGCTCGAATTCCTTCATCGTCTCGATCAAGACCAGCGTCTTATGTAACGGCAGCGGGCTGATGGAATTCCTAAGGATGAGCTTCTCTACCTCAGCTGGCAGCTTCCTTAGCTCAGAAGGTTTCCTTGGCTTGCTCCTAAGGAACAATGGCGCGTCTTCAGAGGAGATGCCTTCCCGTTCTAGCTTCCTGACCGCGGCCCTGGCTGTTTCCTGAGCGTGGCTAATCAGGTTCTCAGGGTCCACATTCCACGAGACCTTCACTTCGGTTGCATAACAGGGCATCGGGTTGACCTCAAGTCCCACGCAGGTGATACCCTGTTTCTTGCACTCCACAAGGGTTGTGCCGGTTCCGCAGAACGGATCCAGGACTACGCTGTCTGAGTTGACCTCGAATACTTCGAGATACTGGCGGACAAGGTGAGGGGGGAATGATAGAACAAATCTATACCAATCATGTACTGCGCGGTCTTCAGGGCGAAGCTTGTTGTTTTCCGTCTTGCGTTCGGCAGTGCCTGTTGCTCTGCAACTCGAACCATTTGTCTTTATGAGTTCCATCTGCAGACCTAGCTCGCTCATTCCGTGCCTTCTCTCAGAGAAACACGCACATCAGGCTGCTGCACTACTGCCCTTCTGTAGCGTTCTCTGCTGTGACAACGTTTCTGCGAGCGATGTTCTGACGCCTAAGCAACCTTTTTCGGAAACACTCCTGCATGCCAAACGATTATTATACTCGATTTCTGCAACAAGACACCCGGCTACCCGCTCCTCGCGGCGCTCCCAGTGGAGGTGCGGGCGCTACAGGAAAGCTGGGGAGATGGCTCCCCCCCCCGTCTGGATGTATCCCCGCTTCTGAGATATGATTAGGGGCTCACAGCGTCGCCGTCAAGCGCATGGAAGCTGTCTCGGAGGAAGTTTCATGACTGAGATGTCCGTCAGATTGATCAGAGCTGCGAGAGCGGGAATCCTGATTGCCCTCGTGATCATTCTCATTGTCGGGTGCAGCGGTAAGGGCGATCCGATCGATCCCGGAGTGCGGAATTCCGTTCAGGGCGCGAATTCCGCTGCATCGACGCTTGAACGGGGTCCGGTCAAAGGGAGTGTCGCGACGGGTCTGAGCGATCTGGCGGGAAAGCCCAAGTATCTTTCCGACGAAGTGCTGGTGGTCATGAAAGACCGGTCTCAGACGGCGGACGCATCGTTCGTGCAGGGACGTCCGCTGAGGCTTGCCAGGGAGATCAAATGCCGGTGGGGCACTGTGTATGAGCTCAAGATCACGGACGGTACGCCCGTGATGCAGATGGTCGATCGTCTCAAGCTCGATCCCCGCGTGCGCATCGCGGAGCCGAATTTCATCTACTATTTTTGCGAGGAGCCTTATTTCCCGAACGACCCGATGTGGGCGTATACGGATGATCCGACCAATCCTCGCGACAGCGCGTACGATCAGTGGGGTCCGGCGATGGTCGGCGCGAGCATAGTATGGAACCAGACCAAGGGCACGAGCGACGCCGTGATCGCGATCATGGACACCGGTGTGAGGTTCGATCACGAGGACCTCAACGCCAATCTCTGGATAAACGAGGATGAGATTCCCGACAACGATGTGGATGACGATCTGAACGGCTACATCGATGACTGGTGGGGCTGGGACACCTGGGACATGGATAACGACCCGTACGATGACGGCGCGTATGCCTCCTATCACGGATCGGCGTGCAGCGGAGTCGCCGCGGCGGTTCAGGATAATGAAAAGGGCCTGTCCGGAGTCGCTCCGGGCGTCAAAATAATGGCCGTGAAGGTCGATCTGACCGGTTCGGGCGGGTTTGTGTCGACGGTCGTCGAGGGCATGAACTACGCTGCCGTGAACCGGGCCGACATCGTAAGCATGTCCTTCAGATCGTACGAGTACTCCGAAATCATGAAGATCGCGTGCGATGACGCGTGGGACAACGGTCACGGCGTGATCCTCATGGGTGCGATCGGAAATGAAAGCACCACCGAGCTCTGTTATCCGAACGCCTATGACTCTGTGATGGCTATCGGCGGAACATGTCCGTTCACCGAGTATCTTGAGCCGAGAGACGAGAAGAGGATTGTCGCGGGTGAGGACGACTATTACTGGGGCTCGAACTACGGAAGCCATCTGACGGTCATGGGATACGGGGCGCAGTACACGACGACGTACGGCGGCGCCAACGACACGTACTGGGACGGCGGCTACAATGGGTTCTTCGGCGGTACCTCATGCGCAACGCCTTTTTCCGCGGGCGTGATGGCACTGATCCGTTCGCATTTCTTGAACAAGTCCCCAGCCTGGTCGGTGCAGAGAATCGAGGAAACTGCGGACGATCTCGATGTGCCCGGCTTCGACATCGAGACCGGGTACGGGCGGGTGAATCCCCTGAGGGCGCTCTACGGTTCCGACAGGTATTCCGATCAGGAGGACCCCGAGGGATTCGTGCCGCTCGCGCTCCCCGATGCGCAGATGTTCGACACCATCCATGACGTCCCTGGTAATCCGTACCGGGACACCGAGGACCTCTACAAGTTCGTCATGGACACCGACGGCTACATGGCCATCGATCTTGACATCTTCACCTGGGGCGAGGATCTCGACATCGCCCTTTACTCGGACCGTGAGATGACTCAGCTCGTGAATGACTCCACGGGTCCGAATCATTTCGATTCCAGCTTCGAGTCGATCGGTGCGGCGGATCTGGAGATCGGACACGAGTATTACATAAGGGTGTTCTCCCCGGCGGAAGGCAGTTCCACAACCTACGGGCTGAGTGTTCGCAGCTTCACGAATGATCTGATCGTCACGGGCGAGAGCATCGCGCCGGCGTTCAGCTACCAGACCGGCAATGTCGTGCCGTTCCTGAAGCTCAACCTCGAGGTGGGCTACAAGGCGACGCTCGACGAAATAATCGTATCCAAGTCCGGAACCGTGCCGAACGCCAATCTCGCCCTGGTGAGCCTGTATCGCGATTCGAACGACGATGGTGTTTTCGATGACGGCGACGAGCTCGTGGGACAGGAGACCCCTCCGGGCACCAACCGGGCGCGCATCGATGACCTGGATCTGTCCTGGGACCACGACAAAGCTCTCGTTCTCTTCGTGGCCGCGGCCCTGAATCTGTCTGAGGAGGGGTCCAGGATCGCCCTTTCGCTGGAGAGCTACAAGGATGTATCCACGAAGGAAGGTCTTGTGGCGCCGTACGCCGGCTTCCCGATTGCCAGCGACTTTGTCGAGCTGGGCGTCGATGACGACCCGCCGTACTGGGTCTCAACCGTCGGAGCCCAGATTGCCGACCCCGCCTACTCGTCTGCGAACATCGGCTTCAACACAGCTGACGATCTCCTCACGCCGCCTGTGAAGTACAACATCTACTACACGGACACGCTGCCGTTCGATATCGCGACTGCGAACAAGAAAGCCGACGTGGCTGTGAGCGGGGGCACAACAACGGACCTCAAGGCGAAAGTGGGCGGACTGACCGACGATGTCGAGTGGCATTTTGTTGTGAGGGCCGAGGACCAGGCGGGCAACGAAGAAGACAACCTCGTGATAGTGAGCTGCACGCCGAGCGGCAGCGGGGATCCGACCGACCCGCAGATATTGGGCTCCATTCAGTTTTCCTACCCTACTGATTTGGCGCTCAACGGCAGTCTCCTTCTTGTTGCCGACCTCTACAACGGGCTGCAGGTGTTTGATCGGACCGATCCCGTGAATCCGGACCTGGAAGGTGTATGGACCGGGGATTATCCGTACTCCGTGACCTGCGATGATTCGTATGCCTACGTGGGCGGCTATTTCGACTTCTACGTCATCGATCTCTCGGACCCCTCGTGGCCGCAGACGACCGATTCGGCATACGTATACGGCGCACAAAGCAGCGACAAGTCCGGCGACTGGGTGTACTGCGTGGCATCCTCTCCCTCGCTGGTCCCGGTCGACGTCGCCGATCCCTATGACGTGATCGACTACCCGGAGGTGGAGCTCCCGTACTTCGGAGTACCGTTTGATATACAAATCAGCGGAGACTACATCTATCTAGCTTTCGTGTATGCAGGTATAGTTGCCATCGACAGGACAACGCCCTCCGCTCCCGTTATTGAGAATACCTTCGGCAGCTCTATGGTTGCCGGCCTGTGTGTTTCCGGAAGCACACTGTACGCGACCGACTTAGACATCGGTACTCTCAGCCTCTACGACATCGGGACGGACCCCGCGAATCCTCCCCTGCTGGGTCAGTCCACTGAGGGTCCCGGGTACGAGAGCTACGATGTGGTTGCGCTGGGGGACTATGCCTACGTCGCCCGGTATGATTACGGCCTGGTGGTGTTTGATGTCTCCACGCCGTCGGATCCGGAGGTCGTCGGGCAACTGCCGATGGCGGGGGCTGGAAGGCTTGTGACCGACGGCGCGCTGATCTATGTGTTGGCCGAGAACACGCTGTACATAGTCATCTAACCGGCGAACTTGGCTCCCATCCGCCGTCGGAAGGGGCTGTCGAAAAAGTCCCGATCGGCCGGTTCCCGGATGTGGGGCAGGCTTTCCAGCCTGCCATTCATGCGGCCTCCAGAGGTGGCAGGCTGGAAAGCCTGCCCCACAAAGAGGCCTTTTTAACGGGCTCGTAAGGCAGCGGTCCCATCGGCTACGCTCCCCGACCGCTCCGTTTTGTCATTAGCCCCCTTTTGAGGTATCATTATCCGTGTATTCACTTGGCACCCCGACGTGCCGAGCGAGTGCGCTATGGAGGAACCCATGAGCAACATGATTGTGCGGTTTCGCGGAATCCTGAGAGTGTGCACGGTTCTCGCTCTGACGGCGACGCTGCTGATCGGATGCGGCGGGAAAGACAAGGGTGCCCCGACACTGCCGGGAGACCGCACTCCCTACACGGGCGCCAACTCCGGCGGAGCGGGGAGTCCGGCCGGCGGCGTGTCTACCGGCGGAGTCCTGACGGGTTTGAACGCCTCGGGTCCGAGACCCGCTTTCCTGGAAGGCGAGGTCCTCGTCGTGCTGCAGAACGACGGGCCGAAGCCCGGTGCATCGTTTATCACGGGGCTGCCGCTCAATCTTGCCCGTGCGATCAAATGCCGGTGGGGAACGCTGTACGAACTGAAAATCACCGACGGCACTTCGGTCCCGGAGATGGTCGCACGTCTGAAATCCGATCCCCGCGTGCGTTTCGCCGAGCCGAACTATTTCTATTACCCTGACGAGGTCCTGTATTTTCCCAACGATCCCATGTGGGCGTATACGGAAGACCCGTTGGATCCCCGCGACAGCCCCTACGATCAGTGGGGACCGTCCATGATCGGCGCGAGCGTGGTCTGGAACGAGACGAAGGGCTCGGATGATGTTGTTGTAGCGATCATGGACACAGGGGTCAGGTTCGATCACGAGGACCTTGAAGACCAGATCTGGGTCAATGAAGACGAGATTCCCGATGACGGGATCGACAACGACGGGAACGGCTACATAGACGATTGGCGCGGATGGGACTGCTGGGACAACGACAACGACCCGTACGATGACGGCTCCTATGCGTACTACCACGGTACGGCCTGCAGCGGGATCGTTGCCGCCACGCAGGATAACGAGCGGGGAGTCTCCGGTGTTGCGCCGGGCGTCAGGATCATGGCGATCAAGGTGGACCTGACCGGCTACGGCAACCTTGAGTCGACCGTCGTGATGGGCATGGACTATGCCGCCAAAAACAATGCGGACATTGTCAGCATGTCCTTCGGCACCCCTTACTATTCGGACATCATGAAAGTGGCCTGTGACGACACATGGGACAGCGGCAACGGTGTGATACTCATGGCGTCGGCCGGCAACGACAGCACCACCGAGTTGTTCTACCCGACCGGCTACGAATCGGTCATGACCATCGGCGCGACGGTCCCGTTCAGTGAATACCTGGATCCCATGGATGAGAAAAGGATCACGAGCGGCGAGAACGGTTACTACTGGGGATCGAATTACGGCGAACACCTGAACGTCATGGGCTACGGCGCCCAGTACACGACCACCTACGGCGCCCACTACGACACATACTGGGACGGAATCTCCATGGACTTCTTCGGCGGCACGTCCTGCGCTTGCCCGATGTCCGCGGGAGTGATGGCTCTGATCCGCAGTTACTTCCCTGAGGAATCTCCCCAATGGTCATGGGACAGACTTGAGGACACCGCGGACGATCTCAATGTGCCCGGCTTCGACATTCAGACGGGCTACGGCAGGGTTAACGCGCTGAGGGCCGTGTACGGATCGGACAGGTACGCCGACCAGGAGGACGGTCTGGGGTTTGTGACTCTTACGCTTCCCGATTCCCAGGTGTTCGACACCATCCATGATGTGCCCGGTAACCCGTACCAGGATGTTCAGGACCTGTACCGGTTCACCACGGTGACTCAGGGCTACCTAATTATCGATCTCGACATTTTCACCTGGGGAGAAAATCTGGACATAGCCCTCTATTCCGATTCCGGCCTCACGAGCCTTGTCGAGGACTCGACCGGCGCGAATCACTACAACTCGAGCAGCGAATCGATTTTCATGGATGTCGAACCCGGCGTGGAGTATTTCCTGAAGGTGTTCTCGCCTGCGTCGGGGAACTCCACGACCTACGGACTGAGGGTCCACAATGCCTCAAACGACATGACCGTTACGGGGGAGGACATCACTCCGAAGTTCCTCCATCAGCAGGGAACCATCGTCCCGTTTCTGAAGCTTACCGTGGACATCGGCTACCAGGCGACCCTGGACGGGATCAACATCATGAAATCGGGGTCGGTGCCCAACAGCAATCTTGCGCTTGTCCATTTGTATCGCGACTTCAACGGGAACGGCTATTTTGACAAAAACGATGAGATGCTTGGCGAGGAAGTTCCGCCGGGCGTGAATCGTGCGAGATTCAAGGGTCTGGACATTCCCTGGACCTACAAGACACCTCTCGTCCTGTTTGTCGCAGCCGACATCAGCATGTCGCCTGACGGGTCCACGATCTGGCTGACGCTTGAGAGCTACAAGGATGTCGGGACCGTGGAGCGCATCGAGGCAGGTTACACGCAGTTTCCGATATCGAGCGGAGTGCTGGAGATCGGGACCGACACCGATCCACCGTACTGGGTGACCACGATCGGCGCCCAGACCGCCGACCCGAGCTATTCGTCTGCGACCATCGGGTTCAACACCGCCGACGACGAGCTCACGCCGCCGGTGAAGTACAACATCTACTACACGGACACGCTGCCGTTCGATATCGCGACGGCGAACAAGAAGCTGAACGTGACCGTGAGCGATGGCCAGACGACGGAGCTTCAGGCTAAGGTGGGCGGGCTGACCAAGGATGTCGAGTGGTATTTCGTTGTGAGGGCCGAGGATCAGGCGGGCAATGAGGACGATAATCTTGTCATTGTGAGCTGCACGCCGAGCGGCAGCGGAGATCCGACGGATCCGCAGATACTCGGGTCAATCCAGCTTTACTACCCGTATGGCCTGGCGCTCAACGACAGCCTGCTGTTGGTCGCGGACAGTTACGAGGGGCTGAAGGTGTTCGATCGAAGCGATCCCGTGAACCCGGAGCTGAAGGGTACATGGAACGGGGATTACACGTACTCGGTGAGGTGCGACGATTCGTACGCCTACGTGGGCGGCTACTACTACTTCTCCATCATCGATCTGACGAACCCGTCATCTCCGCAGATGGTCGACGGGGTGGACTTGTACGGCGGATTCAGTATCGACAAGTCGGGCGACTGGGTGTATTGCGCGACCTATTCCCCGTCGCTTCTGCCGGTCGATGTAACGGATCCCCACAACATCGAGTCCTACGGCGAAATGGAGCTTCCGTACGACGGCTATTCGTACGATGTCCAGATCAGCGGCAATCAGATTTACGTCGCTCACTACTACTCGGGCATAATTGCGGTCGATCGAACGAACCCGTCCGCGCCGACGATTGTGAACACATTCGGCGATGACCAGACTGTCGGACTGGCCCTTTCCGGGACGACACTGTACTCGGTCAACTACAACACGGGAGCGCTCAGCCTCTACGACATAGGCGCCAACCCGACTGATCCTCCCCTCCTCGGCGAGTCGACGGACGGTCAGGGGTCATGGGGCTACGAAGTGGTCCTGTTGGGCGACTTCGCGTACATAAGCCGGACCGATTACGGGCTTGTCGTGTTCGACGTCTCTGTGCCCTCGGATCCGCAGTTTGTCGGAGAGCTGGCTCTGGACGGAGCTTATGCGCTCGAGACGGACGGGACGCTGATCTATGTGATCGCGAACGACACGCTGTACATAGTCATCTGAGCCGCGACCGTAAGGGAGCGGTCCATGCCATTGTGGGATTGTATCAGAGCCGCGACCGTAAGGAAGCGGTCCTCACCGGCGACCCGGCAACCATGTGGGGGAGTGCTAATGAAAGAATTACAGCAAACAATGGACAGACTCCGCGAGAAGCTCCCGGGATGGCGCAAGCGCGGCATCAATGAGATGACCACGCGTAAGCTGGTCATCGATCCCATCCTGGAGGGCCTCGAATGGGACGTCGGAGACCCGGACGAAGTCCAACTGGAGTATGTGACGGTCGACGGAAGGTCGATCGACTACGCTCTTATGAAAGATGACAAACCGGTCGTCGTTATCGAAGCCAAAGCGCTGAACGACACTCTCGAAGACGTCAAAGGCATTACTCAGGTCGTAGGTTATGCCGCGAATAATGGCATTGACTGGTGCGTTCTCACGAACGGCGTGAAATGGAAGGTATATCGCAGCGACCTGAAATGCCCTGCACCTAAAAAGCTTGTCTTTGAGGTCTGCATCGATCCTCCTGCGCGAGCTGCGGGTATGCAGAACGTTGTTGAACAGCTATGGTTGCTTTCGAAGAAGAAGGTCCCGAAGGGCGACCTCGAAAAGGCTGCAAAAGCGATGCTCATGGACAAGAGAGTCGAGCGGGCGTTGACGGACATGATGGATCATCCCGACCGCCGCTTGCTGGGGCTCATCAGGAAGGCGATCGGCGACAAGGACCTCAAGTTCCAGGAGATACGAAGGAGCCTTGGGAGGATTTGGAGAAGGATCAAAGAGGGGGAAGGAACCGGCGACGGCCCGATAGTGCTTACCCTGAATGGAAAGAAAGAGCCCACGGAAACGGAGAGGAGACGATACGAGTTCTGGACTCAGTTTCTCAAGCGAGCGCACGCTAAGACCGACTTGTTTTCCGGGAAGAAGACGCTGACTGCGCGCCGCTGGCTGCATGTAGGAACAGGCGTGGCGGGAGTGGTTTGTAGCTTAGTAGTGCGCAGGTCCGATTGGGAAGTTGGGATTTGGATTGACTGCGGCCTCCAGTCGAGGGCAATCAACAAGAAGATATTTGACGCTCTTTACTCCCAAAGGAGTGAGATCGAGCGCGAATGCGGCTTCTCTCTTGAATGGGAAAGGCAAGACGAGAAGCAGCACAGCGTGGTGTTCAAGCCTCTCTCGCGGGGTTCGCTGGACGATACGTCGAGCTGGCCGGCGTTGCAGGACGAGATGATTGACACCGCGGTCCGAATGGTCAGGGTCTTTGGTCCCCGTCTCAAGGAGATCGCAGGAACACTGAGGAAGTAGGTCGCACGTCAAGCACAGGATGAAGAATGTGGCCAGGTGGAGGGGACCCGAAGAGGACCGCTCGCTGACGGTCGCGGCTCGGATGGGGTGGATAGGACAGAGGTCAAAACGGAGCGAAGCCGCCGGTCGCCCAGAAGTCTTCCTTCAGCATCTCCTGCTGCCGCGACAGCGCGTCGTAGTGGCCTTTCTCCCATTTCAACAGCTCTTCATAGAAACGCTTCACGTACGGGTCCGAGACCTCCGAGGCCTGCTTCTTGTAGAAATCCATAGAGGAGAGCTCAAGCTGCATTCCGATGGATAATGCGCTCATCTCGAACTGCGCGTCCTTCAGGCGTCCGGTGATCTCGTCGGAGAATATCGGCCCTGCCTGGAAATCGTGGCGAGCTCCCAGAGTGAGAGCGGTGTCTATCGAGCCGGACTCCATCGCGGACAGGTAGTGAGTCCTGAGAAAATCGAGATGTCGAGACTCCTCGTCGGCGAGAATCCGGAAGGCCTCTTTGCCTTTTGGATCGGTCGCCCCGTCCGCGGCCATGGTGTAGAAATTGCGGCCGTTGACCTCGATCTCCATCGCCTTTCTCAAGCCCTTGATCATTCTCTCATCGACTTTGATCATCGTGTCTGAGCTCCCCGGCGCAAACTACGAAAATGCGCGTGACCCATTATAACCTTAGCCTGCCAATTCGAGAAACAGACTCCCTCACCCCCAACCCCCTCTCCACTCCTGTGGAGAGGGGGGCCAGGGGGGTGAGGTGC
>CAYGZQ010000048.1:0-33917 GCA_964354375.1 uncultured Planctomycetota bacterium | reverse complement strand
CGAGCCGATGCAGAAATCGATCCTCCGCTGCAGCTGATAAAAAGGACGCCTCCCGAGGGAGGCGTCCGGCTTAGTCAGTGGGCAAGTACTTGAAAATCTGGGTAGGAGTCCCTGGTTGAGTAGCGCAACTGAGCTTGTTATGACCTGAATGAGATAAATCAGAACAGTTTGTAACCGCTCAGCCTTGCCACTCTGTGAACTTCGCCGAGTCTGATCCGGCAGTCAGGACAAGGATCACACCATCGCGGAATCCGTCGGGAGCGCCGAAGAGCCATGCGCGAGTGCCCGCATCATAGTACGGGAACTGCGGCATGAGGTCTCTCTCGCCACCACCGTATATTTCGGGGTTCGAGTAGCCTACCTGAATATCGAAATCAGGATGGCTCGCTTGCCGTCCGGGATCGCTGTGATCCTGGTAGTACTGACCTGAGATCATACCCGAGATCGCCCCGCCCTGAGTACTGGCGGCCTGGCCCTCTTTAGTGGTCAGGCGGATTACATCCAGTCCGTCAGTGCGAGGTGAACCGTAGCCACCAAGGATGTACTTATTAACGCGCATGTAGGGCCAGCCCCAGATATCCTCGTACTCGGCCCCAGACACGTTTAACGGGTTGGCGACGAAGAAATCGCCGCCGGATCGATAGAAGAACTGGCCGGGCCAGAACGCCTTGATTGCACCTGCTTCAGGGTCGCTCTCCCCGAGGTTCTCCCTCGACCATTGAGGCAGCCCGCCCATGCAGTAGAATGAGTTCGGGCTGTTCCCGTTCAGGATTCCCAGGTACGCCTGCGGAACAGGGTACAGAGTGTACTGCAACCGCGTGGGCATCCCATAGGCAGTGAACAGGAAACGGGGATCATCAAGGGTGTTCCCCATCAACTCGCCGGTCCATCCGAACCTTATGTCACCGTCGCCGAGAGTCAGGCTCGCGCCGGTCCATGCAATGACCGACGTGATACCCTCACCGGCGTCGATGAACGGGTTGTGGGGATAACTGTAGACATAAGCGAAATGAATCAGGGGATCGCGCGGGGGCCGAGTGTCCTCCGACCCCGGCAGCGTCAGCGCCCGGCATCCGCTTCGCTCATCCCAACCGCGGGTGTCGCCACCCAGGAGGTAGTTGGGATAGGCTCCCGAATGGTCGGTCGCGTACCGCTCCAGAGCGATCTGAATGGTGTGGCAGTTAGCCTTCACCTCGGCTTCCTTCGCTTTGTCTTTCGCCTTGATGTAGTTCGGGAGTGCGATAGCCGCAAGTATCCCGATGATCGTAATGACAACGAGGAGCTCGATTAGCGTGAAGCCACGTTCTACTTTGTGCTTCATCTTATCACTTCCGTTTGAAAAGAATTATGTACTTGCCCACTGACGGGCATGGCAAACACTTTCCACAACCGGGCAAATCCTGCTACTTGACGTACTTCTCGACTTCCGAGCCGTTCGTCAGGACAAGGATGACACCGTCCGGCACACCATCGGGAGCACCGTAGATGAACTCGTCCGGATTGTCCTTGCTCTTGTTGTAGGGATTCCACGGACCGTTCCATTCATCGCCGCCGCCGAACACTTCCGGCAGGCCACCGGAATCTCCGAACCCTCCGGCGAACAGCTCGTAGCCGACCTGGAAGCAGTCGGGACCGTACGGGAACGGGGGCGGGCATTGCCAGAACAGTCTCTCACCTTCCGGGTTGAACCAGATCAACCTGATTACGTCCGTTCCGATCGTCCCCTCGGCGCCGTAACCGCCGATCATGTAGCGGTTGTAGTGACCGCCGATATTGGTGTTCGGAACAGGAATCGTAAAACCCTGCCGGCTTATCACCTGGTCACTGGTCGCCTTGTAGAAGAAGTTCCCGGGCCAGAACGTGAAGATGACATCGCTGGTCATCCTGTTAGGATCGATATCGTCCGGGTGATATCGCCATCCGCCGAACAGGTAGTACATTTCAGTGTCGAACGCGCCGCCGCTTGCGAACGCAGGCGGGACATTCATCCACTGGCCTCTGTCCAGCGACCGGCGGGTCTCAATCTCACTCCAGAAGAACGGACCCGAATGCGTGGCGCCCCGGAAGAAGTTCATGTCGTCCAGGCCCTGTCCCATGACATTGCCCTTGTAACCGAACCTCGGATCGCCCTCGCCCTGGTTGTCCGTCCCGTCAACGTTCGTCTGCCTTATGATGATCTGGCCGTCACCAACGAACGGGTTGAATGGGTAACTGGTGATGTAGTCGTACTCGATCATCGGGTCCTGCAAACGATCGTTCGACGCCACTCGACCACCGCTCATACCCATGTCGTTCACTCCATTCCAATTGGAGTGCCAGTTCAGCCACCCGTCGATGTCGCCTCCGAGAAGGTAGTGAGGGTACTCGTTATTGTCCGTCATGTACCTCTCCAGCGAGATCTGGATCGTGTGGCAGTTAGCCTTTACTTCGGCTTCCTTGGCCTTGTTTTTGGCCTTGATGTAGTTCGGGAGCGCGATTGCCGCCAGGATTCCTATAATCGTGATGACAACCAACAGCTCGATCAGAGTGAAGCCGTTCTCTCTGATTTTCATGTGTTGACCTCTCTTTCTCCGCGCTCTGCGCGAAGTGTATGATATGTATGATAATATGAAACGTATCCCACTTTGTTGAACCCCTAGCCGCGAGCGATCTCCTCGCGCGGCATTTCTCTTGTAATGAACCGGAGATTGGAAAGCGTGCGGAAAAACAGCGGGTCTACTGATTCTTTCTTCACCACAATTATACCATGATTTTCCTTCGGGTCAACTTGTCCCGTGTTTTTTCCGCCCGAAATCCCGCTCGCGCAGGGATACGCTAAGATATCACAGGAGGCTACCCTTGTCAAAGACATCGCAACATCTTTTTAGAACTTCGTTTTGCACAACGCAAGGTGCTCGATCGCCGTGTCCAGGTACTCGTCCTTCGGGGCCGTATCTATGTAGTGCTGCCAGTTCTCGCAGGCCTCAGCGTACCGCTCCTGCTTCTCCAGGCTCAACGCCAGGTTCATGAACGCCTTCGGGTTGTCCCCCCCGAGCTCCAGAGCCATCTTATAATTATAGATGGCGTCATGGAAATTGCCCGTCTTGAAATGGCAAAGCCCCAGGTTGATATAGGACTGCGCATCCTTCGGATTTATCTCCAGCGCGTCATTGTACCCGCTAATCGCGTCCTTGTACCGCTCCGTCTTCCTGTATACATTCGCGAGCCCGAAATGCCCGTCCGCGTTCTTCGGCTCGTACTCCACCACCCTCTCGTAAAAATTCCTCGCCTCGGCCATGTTGCCCATCTTGTAGTGCGTCTGGGCCAGGTTGAGTATCGCCTTCGAGAAGTTCGGCCTGACGTCGATAGCCTTCTGGAAATACCCTATCGCCTCCTCGGGCTCCTTCATGATAACCAGAACCTTCCCGAGCGCGTCCATCGCCTCGAAGTTCTCCGGGTCATCCTCGATAAGCTTCTCCAGAAGCTGCCGACCCTTCTCGAAATTCTTGTTCCTGCATTCTCCCAAAGCGGCCTTCAGCCGGGCTTCCGCTGCGTTCCGATCAAGTCCCATCGCTGATCTCCTTGCGCGTTCTGCGCCTGGTTTCGTCTATTCGTCACGTCGGACGGAATGCGTCCGCCATGTGTTCCTTCACTTCCAGAACCCCTCCCGCACCCTCCCCGATCACTATCAGGTCGTACCGGACATCGAAAACCTTCGGCAGCAAATCGGCGTTCTCGGCGAGATACGCCTCGCTCATCCGCACCATCCTGCCCTGCTGGACCGAGCCATATCCTTCAACCGCTTCGCCCCCCTCCCTCACCCGGGTCTTCACTTCACAGAATACTAGCGTTCGACCCTTTTTCGCAACTATGTCTATCTCGCCCCCCCTGAGACGGTAGTTCGCTTTCAGAATGTGGAAACCCTCGCTTTCGAGGTACTTCCGCGCGACCGCCTCCCCCAACCTGCCCAGCGATTTCCTCCGGCGAGTTTCCCCGGGCTCGCCCGGACCGCCGGGTGTTCCCCGATGCGTCATGTGTCGCGCCCCCGGGGTCTTAGTGCGGCTATTGTACCCGCGATCCCCGCTTCCGGCAACCCTCCCCGGATGCCTCTGCAGGGAGCAAAAGTCAGCCTGTGGATGTCGGTCACCCCGTGGTCCGCCAGCGCCCGGTAGTGCTCCGGTACGGCATATCCCTTGTGTTTCTCGAACCCGAACGCAGGATACCGGCACGCAATCCGGTCCATGTACATGTCCCGGGTGACTTTCGCGACAATGCTCGATGCCATGATGCTCTGAGACTTCTGATCCCCCTTCACAATTGCCACCGCATTCTCAAGGCCGTGAGGAGTCGTGTTCCCGTCCACGAGAATCAGGTCGGGAGTTACCGGGAGCATTCTCACCGCGAGCCTCATCGCCTCCATCGCGGCAATTAGAATATTTGTCGCATCGATCTGGGCCGGTCCCACAAGCGCAATCCCCACACCCCTTGCCATGCACAGGATCTCGTCGTACAGCTTAAGGCGAGTCTCCGGCGCCAGTTTCTTCGAATCGTTCAGACCGTCGATTTTATCGGTCCCCAGAACTACCGCGGCGGCGCTCACTGGACCCGCAAGCGCTCCCCTCCCGGCTTCATCGACGCCCGCGATCATCACGAATCCCATGCCGGCGTACCACTCATCGAGCGGCTCCCCCGGCTCCGCACGAGCGGCAGATGCAAATAGACTCGCTTGTGCCGACAGTTTCGCCATTGCAGATTCCGCCAATCCCGATGCACTGCGAAAAAAGTCAGCCCTGCGGGATCAGCCCGATGCGGTTCGGAGGCCAGAAAACCGCCTCCGCTCGACCCTCTATGTTCCGGATCGGCACCGTCCCGATCACGTGGCTGTCCTGCGAATTGGATCGATTGTCGCCCAGCACGAAAACCTCCCCCGGCGGCACCGTTATCGGGCCGTAGTGACTGTAGTCGGGCGCCCTTGTCTCGAATTTCTCGACCAGCTCCTCACCGTTGACATATATCGCGCCTCCATCGACCTCCACCATGTCGCCCGGCAGTCCGACCACGCGCTTGATGTAGTCCTGCACATCGAAGCCTCGCGACGAAACCCTTTTGGTGCCGGACAGTCTCCTGAACCCGTGCGACCCGCCCGCTCTCGCTCTCTCCTCGGCTTCCTCGAGCGTAAGCACCCCTGTCGGGCCCCCCGCCGGCTGGAAGACGCGGAAGATCACCACCTCGCCCCGCTCGGGTTCCCTTAATCTGTAAATCAATTTGTTCGCTATTATCCGATCCCCCTCGTGAAGCGTCGGCTCCATGCTCCCCGACGGTATCCAGAACGTCTGGAAAAAGAAAATCCTGATAATCATGGCCACGAGAAACGCATAGATCACGCTCTCGAGCATCTCGGCAAGCGCGAAACCGGACGGCGCCGGCACCGCGATCTCCAAAGCGGCCTGCCCCAGGTTGCACGAAAGCGTTACCGTTACGTTTCCGAACTCTCTTCCGGGTCTGAAGACAACGAGAAGCTCCCCCGTCGGATTCGTCGCGACCTCACCGGGCTCTACAGCGATCTCGCTTGCGATTCGCCCAACGCCCGGAACCGAAAGCGTGCCGTGAGTCGTGAAAAGCACGATCCGACCGGTATCGTTCGTGGGCTCCCCCAGGAAATCCCGGAACCGGGCCACCAGCCCCACCGTCCCCCCCCGCCTCAGCTCCCGCTTGTCGGGTTGGCCCCCTGAGAAGGTCAGGTCCACCGCCGGACGAAATGTGCTCGCTGCTTCCTGGATCACCATCGCGCTTCGCGCAATTATAACCCCAAACCCTCCGATCCCCGCACCGAAATCCGACTTCAGCAGATTTTTACCCTCATCGTTTTCTTGCTTTCATGCGGGACAAAAAAACGGGCGGCCTCGAAAGAGGTCGCCCGTCGGCTGATTTTTCGCATGCTCCACTCACTCGCCGGTCATTCTCCGTTCTTTGATCCTGGCGGACTTGCCCGCCCTCTCTCTCAGGTAGTACAGCTTGGCGCGACGCACGTGGCCTTTTCGTGTGACCGTGATCTTGTCGATCTTGGGCGAGTTGATGAAAAATGTCCTCTCCACGCCGACGCCCCAGGATGTCTTTCTGACAGTGAAGGTCCTGTCGATCCCCCCGTGCTTCATGGCGATCACAACACCCTCAAACGCCTGGAGCCTCTCCTTGTTGCCCTCCACGATTTTCACGTGGACCTTCACCGTGTCGCCCGGACGGAATTCCGGGATATCGCCCCTGATCTGTCCCTGCGTCACCGCAGCCACCTTTTCGAGACGCGACATCGCCGGCCCCCCGGCCGCTTCCTCGTCTTCCCCGGCTGCCTCAGCCTCAATCTCAGCCTCGTCGGAAATCTCCTCCGAGACCTCGTCTACCGGCGGCTCACCCATCGCCTCGGGCTCGATCTCCTCGGGCAGCTCGTCATTTTTTTTCTCATCAGACATCTATGCTCACTCCTTATTGTCCATCTCAGACTGCGTTTCCCCGCCGATCAGGTCAGGTCTGTACCTGGCCGTCAGCTCCCTTCTCTTCATCGACCGCCACGTCTCTATCTTCGAGTGGTCGCCCTCCAACAGAATCCCGGGGACCTTCATTCCTCTGAACTCCGGGGGCCTCGTGTAAGCGGGATGATCCAGGAGACCCGCGTTGAAAGATTCATGTGAGAGCGACTCGGGATTGCCGAGCGCCCCCTCGATCAGCCGGGCCACCCCGTCGATGATTGCCGCGGCAGGGATCTCCCCGCCCGACAGGACGAAATCGCCCAGGCTCACCATCTCCCACGGAAAGAGGGCATATAACCTCTCATCATAGCCCTCGTAATGTCCCGCCAGCACAAGAAGGCTTCTGGTCGATGGGTCGAGATCGGCCCAGCTTTGAAGCATTCTCTGGTCGAGACGCCTGCCGCGAGGGCACAAGATGATCATAAGAGGCTCAAGACCCTGGTCGCGCCGCTCGCGCTTGACGGCCTCGATGCATTGCACCATCGGCTCGAGCATCAAAACCATCCCTGGTCCGCCCCCGTACGGCATGTCGTCCACTTGCCGATACGGACCGGCCGACCAGTCGCGAATGTCGCGGCATGTAACCCTCAACAGGCCCTTCTCGATAGCCCTCCCGACCATGCTCGTCGCGAGAGGGCTCTCGAAGAATCCCGGGAAAAGCGTGAGAATATCAATGTCCAGCGGTCGTCCGTCCACTCAGAGGAGACCGGGGAGGGGATCCACAACCATTCGGCCCGTCTCGAGATCGACTTCCAGAATCACATCTCTGATGGCGGGAAGGAGCACGCTCCTTTCGCCGTCGACAATCTCGTAGACATCGTTGGCCCCGGTCCGGATCACCTCCTCGAGCACCCCAAGCCGCTCGCCGGACTTGTCGAACACTTCAAGGCCTATAAGCTTCTCGCGCTCTATCTGCGCTTCCTCTCGCGCCGAGAGCTTGTCGCCCACCGGTTTCACATAACAGCCCTTCAGTCTCTCAGCCTGGGTCCTGTCGGAAACGCCCTCGAACTTCACGAGCGCATGCCCTTTGTGAATCCGGGCTGTCTCTATCTTGAAAACGCTCTCCGAGCCTTCGGCTTCCGTTACCACCAGCGCTTCACAGTCCAGGAATCGGCCCGGTTCGTCATACAGGCTCAGAATCCTGACTTCGCCCTTGATGCCAAAGGCCCCGATGATGAGGCCGACGTCCATCACTTGTTTCTCCCCGCCTTCAGACTTTGCACAGGATCGGGGGGATTGACACTCCGGGAGCCGGTCAGTTCACCAGCTCGATCGACACGGACTTGCCCTCATGGACCGCCGCGGCTCGAACCACAATTCTCAGTGACTTGATGATCCGGCCCTTCTTGCCGATCACCTTGCCCATGTCGCTCTCGTTGACCTTCAGCTCGAGCACCGTTGTACGGTCGCCCTGCACTTCCCTCACTTCCACGTCGTTGGGATTGTCAACCAGCTTCACGACCATGAACTTGAGAAGGTCGGCAAGCGCCCCGCTCGCGCTTTCGCTCGCGCTCTCAGCCTTCTCTTCCCCGTTCGGGCCCGGGCCCTTCTTGAAAATGTTGAACACCACGACAACCCCTTCTACCGGTATCCCGGATGCTGGCTCAAGCAACTGCTCTCGGTTACCGCCGCACGGCTTCAGCTCTCGGAACCCGAAGTCTCCTCCGGAAGCGCTCCCGCGGCCTGCACGGGCTTGGACTCGGTCTGCCCACCGCGTCCGGCCCTGCGAATGCCTCTTACCAGCCGCTTCACCGATTCCGTCGGGATCGCACCCTTGCCTCGCCACTCCTCAAACCGATCCATGTCAAGCCTGAGGGGCTTATCCTTCAGATACGGACTGTAATACCCTACGGTCTCGATCACGCTGCCGTCGCGCGAGCTTCGGCTCTCCGCAACCACAATCCGGTAAGTCGGCTGCTTTTTCTTTCCTATTCTTTTCAATCTTATCTTGACCGACACTGATCGCCTGCCTTCTAGAACTTGATATTTCGCACAATCTGTCTTTGTACCACATTTGTGCTCGCGATTTCAAGGGGTTTCTTGTCGAAATCTTGTTCAGCCCGCTCTCTTGATCGCGATCACCGCATTGTGACCGCCGAACCCGAACGAGTTCGATATGGCGAAGTTAACCTTCCATTCGCGAGCCTCATTCGGCACGTAGTCCAGATCGCACTCCGGATCGGGGGTCTCGTAGTTGATGGTCGGCGGAATCCAGCCCTCCCCCATGCCGAGAAGTGTGGCCGCAAGCTCGATCGCTCCGCTCGCCCCGAGAAGGTGTCCCACCATGCTTTTCACGGAGCTGACCGGGATTTCGTATGCCCGCTTCCCGAAAAGCGTCTTTATCGCCGTCGTCTCCGCCGGATCGTTCTGAGGGGTCGAGGTGCCGTGCGCGTTGATGTAGTCCACGTCATCCACCGTGATGCCTGCATCCTTGATCGCCATTCTCATCGCTTCGACCGCGCCGATTCCGCCCGGAACGGGGGCCGTGATGTGGTAGGCGTCGCACGTGGCTCCGTAACCGCACATCTCCGCGTATATCCTTGCGCCTCGATCCTTCGCGTGCTCCAGGTCCTCGAACACAAACATGGCCCCCCCCTCGCCGATGACGAAGCCCGACCGGTTCGCGTCGAAAGGTCTGCTCGCCTTCTCGGGGTTGTCGTTGTACTCCGTGGTAACCGCCTTCATGTTCTGGAACCCGGCCACACCCAGGGGGATGAGAGCGGCCTCCGATCCGCCGGTGAGCATCACAGGCGCCATCCCGAGCTGGATATACTTGAACGCTATCCCCATTGCGTGATTGGCGCTCGCGCACGCGCTGACAACCGCGTGATTCGGGCCCCTGAACCCGTGCTGAATGGCTATCAGTCCCGCAGCGATGTTCGTTATCGAGTGGGGAACGTAAAAGGGGCTCACCCTGTCCGGACCTTCCTGCAACAGCCTCGCGTGGTCGCGACAGAACACCGACAGGCCCCCTATGCCGGTACCGTGAACAACGCCTGCTCTCTCCCTGTCGAGCTCCCCCTCCTTGAACCCCGCATCGTCCAGCGCCAGCCTGGAACACGCAACAGCATACTGGCTGAACGGATCCAGCCGTCTCGCCTCCTTGGCGTCCATGTATTCCGTAGGCTCGAAACCCAGAACCTCTCCCCCGATCTGCACTTTGAACCGTCCCGGGTCCCATTTCTGTATGCGACGGATGCCGCTCCTCCCTTCGCGGAACGCCTTTTTGTTACTTTCCTTGTCCGTCCCGAACGTCGAGACAATGCCCATGCCCGTGATTGCTACGCGTCTCATTCGGAAAGCCTCCCCGATCGGTACGCTACTTACAAAAATAAACGCGGATACATTACATATACATACCGCCATTAACGTGAAGGACGGTGCCCGTTATGTATCCCGCCTCCTCGCTTGCAAGAAAAACCGCTCCCGCCGCGACTTCCTCGACCTCTCCCGTCCGCCCGAGAGCTATGTATGCCAGAAGCAAAGCCCTGCGCTCCTCGCCCATCCGTTCCGACATCCCCCCGCTTATGAACCCCGGCGCCAGAACGTTGGACGTGACGTTCCTGGGGCCCAGCTCCCTGGCGATCGCGCGGCTCATCCCCTCGATCCCTGCTTTGCTGGCCGCGTACGCAGCCTGGGCGGTGGAGCCCGTATGTGCGACAACGCTGCCCAGGTGTATGAGACGGCCCCAGCGCTGCCTGGCCATCACCCTCGCCGCCGCCCGCGACATGTACAGCATACTGGAAAGATTGTTCTTCAGGACCTCCTCCACAAGCTGGGGTGTCTGCCTTATCAGAAGCGCCTCCCGGTTCACCCCCGCATTGTTCACCAGGATATGAAGGGCCCCGAGTTGCGCGACCGCCTCCTCGACGACACGCTCCGCCTCCTGGGGCTCCGAAAGATCCCCCTTCAGAAGAACGCTCCTTCGACCCATTCCGATTATCTCATCCATCAGCGCAGCAGCAGGCTCCGCATGCTCATGGTAATGGCACGCAACATCAGCTCCCGCCCCGGCCAGCGACCTCGCTATGGTCCCCCCAAGCGATCCGCTCGACCCGGTAACAAGCGCCACTTTTCCCGATAAGTCAAACATCGTTCCTTCAATCTCTACTGCTGAGCAGTCAGTTCCTTGATCTTGTCCACATCCCCGAGCGATGCGAACCCCGTGATCACTCCCTTGAAGTCCTTGCCGGCAATGGCCTTCACGAGTCCCTGAAGCGTGCTTCCATACCCGACCTCTATGAACACCTCGACTTCCTGTTCGAGCATCAACTGAACCGATTCCGCCCATCTCACCGTGCTGTCGATCTGCCTGGCCAGGAAGTCCGGCATTTTTCGGGGCTCCGAGTTCGGCCAGGCCGTGACATTGTGTATGACCGGGCAGAACGGGGTCATGAACTTGTATTCCTTCAGATCCTCGGTGAACTTCTCTCTCGCCGGCCCCATAAGCCGCGAGTGAAACGGGGCGCTGACCTTCAGCCTGACCGCTTTCTTGACGCCGTAGCTCTGCGCGATCGCCAGGGCCCTGTCCACCGCGTCCGCATGACCGCTGATCACCGTCTGCATCGACGTGTTCAGGTTGGCTATGTCAAGCACGTCGCCCATCGACGCTTTCTCGATGAGCTTGCGGACGTTCTCCTCCGACGCCCCGAGCAGAGCGGCCATCGCCCCGACACCTTCGGGCACGGCCTGCTGCATGAGCGTGCCCCTCCTCCTGACCAGCTTGACTGCGTCCTGCAGGTCCAGCGCGCCCGCCGCAGCCAGCGCGGAGAACTCGCCGAGCGAATGACCTGCAACATACGACGGCATGGCTTCCATCCCCAGCGCCTTCACCAGCTGCTTCCAGGCGGCAAAGGACGTGGCCAGAATGGCCGGCTGTGCGTTGGCCGTCAGGGTCAGCTTCTCCTGCGGCCCCTCAACGATCAGTTTGGTCAGGTTGAACCCTATCGCCTCGTTAGCCTCGCGGAACACTTCCGCCGACAACGGGTCTTCCAGGAGATCGCCGGTCATGCCTACCGTCTGCGATCCCTGTCCGGGGAATATGCACGCGAATTTCCTCATCGTTCCTGACGGTCGCGACCCGGCTTCAGCCTGTCGGGATACGTGTCAACAGCTGTGTCGGATGGGAGCGCGGCTTTCTCTTCCAGCCTCGGAAGCCGACCCACCGCCCATCTCAGAAGGATTCCCGCCCATGTAAGTCCGGCTCCAAAACTCACCAGAAGCACCCAATCACCTTTCCTGATCTTCCCCTCCATCTCGGCTTCGTATATGCAGGTCGGGATAGTCGCCGACGTCGTGTTACCGTAGCGATCGATGTTGTTGTACACCTGCGACGGTTTCAGACCCAGCCGCTTGGTCACCGCTTCGATTATCCTGAGGTTGGCCTGATGTCCTATGAAACAGCCAAGCCTGCTCGGTTTAATTCTATTGCGTTCGAGAAGAGTACTGCTCACTTGCAGCATGCTCCTCACTGCCAGCTTGAAGACCTCCGGGCCCTCCATCTCGAGATAATGCCATCCCTTGTCGACCGTCTCGTGGCTGGCAGGGAAGGCGCTGCCCCCGGCTCTCATCCTCAGAAGTTCCTCATAACGCCCGTCCGACCCCAACAGCATGTCGACTACTCCCAGGGGCTCGGGAACGGGCGCGAGAAGAATCGCGCCTGCGCCGTCGCCGAACAGCACGCACGTCGACCGATCCCCCCAGTTTGTTATGGTCGTCATCAACTCGCTTCCCACCACGAGCACCCTGTCGGCCCTGCCGGACTCTATGGCGGTCACTCCCTGGTACATCGCGTACAGGAATCCCGAACAAGCCGCGAGAGTGTCCGACGACGCAGCGCCGATCGCACCCAGCTTCCCCGCAAGCGTGTTCGCGGACGACGGGACTATGTAGTCCGGCGTGACCGTAGCCACAATGATCATGTCAAGGTCTTCCGCATCCCATCCTGCCCTCGCGAGTGCTTCCCGGCTCGCCATATGGCCAAGGTCGCTCTGACGCTCCCCGTTGCGCGCAACCCTTCTCTCGCGAATCCCGGTCCGCTCGACGATCCAGTCATCGGAAGTATCCACAATCTCCTCGAGATCGCGGTTGGTCAAAACCGTCTTCGGCATGTACTTCCCCACCGAGACGATTCCGGCACGCCTTAGCCTCCGATCTCTTCTTGATCTTCCTTTTATCATGATTCAAGACAGCTCCACTGCAGCCGACCGGATCGACCGGGCTCACCGATCTTTCGAAACACCCTCCGAATCCCGGCCTTGCTCTCTCTTGTAGTACGTGTTGAGAGAGCTTTCGAGCCGGCGAAGGAGATCGGTCTGCGCAAGATCGGCCGCCAGCCTCACTGCGCTCGATACAGCACGATTACGGCTCTTTCCGTGCGCAATCACAACGTTGCCCTTGACCCCCAGAAGCGACCCTCCCCCGTACTCCTGCCAGTCAAGACGCTTCTTGAGCCGCCTCAATATCGGATACAGCACCCATGCCGCCACTCGCTCTATCCCTCGCGTCGACTTGAACTCGCGTTTCACTACTTCCATGATCAGCGTTGAAACACCCTCAGCGGCCTTCAGCGCTACATTCCCCGTGAATCCGTCGGTAACGATCACGTCCGCGACCGACGACCCGATGTCGCTTCCCTGCACGTTCCCCACGAAATTCAGTCCGCTCTGTTTCAGCAGTTGATGCGCTTCCCGCGCCTGCTTGCTGCCCTTTATCTCCTCCTCACCGATCGACAGCAGCCCCACACGCGGGTTCTCAATGCGCCAGACTGCCTTGACATAAGTGGCCCCCATGATCGCGAAATTCACAAGATCGCTTGCCGCGCAGTCGGTCGACGCTCCGGCGTCCAGCAGAAGCGAATGCCCGGTCGGCGACGGGATCGGTATCGCGGCAGCCGGACGGCTCACTTCCGGCAAACGCCCCAGAATCATGGTCGCGCCCATCATGAAGGCCCCCGTGTTGCCTGCAGACATAACCCCCCCGGCTTTCCCTTCCTTCACAAGCCTGATCGCGACCATCATGCTTGAATCCTTCTTGGTCCTGAACGCGGACACAGGGTGTTCATCCATCCCGACTGACTGCTCCGCGTTCACGATGTCAAGCACGGTCCCGTTGTCGCGCCCCTTGAGAAGCGCAGCAACCGTCCTCTCGGGGCCGACAAGGATGACGGGAACACCCGACTCGGCAGCTCCCTCCACAACCTGGTCGGGCGCGAAGTCGCCACCAAGCGTATCGACTGCGATAGGCAAATGCTCATCCGACATGGCCGAAATCCCCGGCTCCGTTCCGGGGGCAGGCATAATAGCACACCTTATGCATGCCCTCAATCATCAGCAGCTCTGTTCCCTCTCACCTTGTTTCACGTTTCCTCTTCCCACACCGATAATACTCCTGAAAGGGACTTATGATCATTTTACCGGAGTTGTCCGTCGATTGAAAGTAGATCGGAAGGGATGCATTATGCATGGACGAATGCTGGCAATTCTTGCGATCATTGCGCTGTTCTCCCAGACTGCTGTCTGGGCTGAGTCGGAGGCCGTCCAGCCCAGCATCTATGACGGCAGCGCAGACGGTCGCTTCATATCCGAGGGTTTCGGAGTCCTGACCGTCGACTATGTCGGCGTGATGGACAATTGCGTCACCGAGACCGGCACCGACTACCCTTACGGTCGCATCTGGCTCATCCTCTACAACCCAACCCCATACGAGAAAATGGACCTCATGGAAGAGGACGCATGGGATCGGACCCTCGAGCTGTGCCGTTATGAGCTGCCGGGTCCTTCAAGCACCGGCAGATGGGCAGACGGCGACGAGGTCGTATTTCAAAGCCTCGGCATCTACAGGTGGGAAACGAACGACTTCGACAGGGCTGTCTTCCGCATTGTCGTCGAGGAGCCCGCGAAGGACACTCCCGTTGAGACCCTTATCTGGGGATCGATACAGGAGGACGACACCCTTAACACGACGCTCGAGTTCGGAAACGAATCGGTCGCGGTTTACTTCCGCACACTCGACCTTCCCGAGACACTCCTCCAGCCGACCGTGTCGTTCCAGGACATCTGGCTTGAGCACAACGTCAATGTCGGGGGTTATGACGGCCTCAAGGTCCATGCGAAATTCCAGACTGAGAGCCTGAGGGCGCAGGTGATCCGGCTTGCGGCCTATGTCCACTACGCTCACAACGGTGAGCCGGTCCCGTGCCAGGTCAACGACCCGAGCTTCGCAACGCCCAGTGGGTTCCTGACGGTCCAGCAGAACTTCGTCCCGATCTATCCCGCGACGATTTTCTCCGACTTCGCTTTGTTCATCCCGTACTCAGCCTTTCCCGTATCCGCGGACTATATCGATTATCAGATCAACATCGAGTTGCTCGATGCGGGCTGGGAAGCGATCGGCGGCGCCCAGTCTCCGGTCTTCTCCGTTCTCCGCCCCGACTGAATCCGCTTGTGGGGCAGGCTTTCCAGCCTGCCTTCCGCCGCGAATCACTGTCCGGACCGTTGACCAAAGCCGCCGGTCCCCTTAGAATGTCCTTCTGGGTGGATAATATTTGTGGTCCCTCTGAATCATGGGGCGTTAGCTCAATGGGAGAGCACTAGCTTTGCAAGCTAGGGGTTGTCGGTTCGAGCCCGATACGCTCCACCAAATGATTGAACTGCCTTTCGGTAAATTTCCCGAAAGGCTTTTTTTTGCGCTCCGAATTGCCTATAGTGCAAATGACTGACCTATGCGTCTTTTGTGTGTCATCGCTGCCACTACCTGCCTCTGCCTCTCCGCTTCTGCGCAAACGGACACGCTTGCGGACTCGGTTGCGGCTGCACTCAGCCTGCCGCCTCCAGTCAGCGTCGCTGCCCGCTACAGTCGCGACCTCGACGGCGACGGGACCCTCGAAATACTTGCCATAACATCCGAAGAAAGCGTCGCAGGACATCCGATCGGCGGAGAGATCATTCTGCTCAAGGAAATCGACGGGCAACTTCTCCCCGTCTGGCGACGGGCGGGTCTCAATCCCTGGAAACTGGAAATCGGCGATGTGGACGGCGACGGTCCGACGGAATTCGCCGTCGGTGTCTGGAAGACAAGCCCCTTCGACCCCGTCATGGCCAAACGGATTTTCGTCTATTCCTGGGACGGCGAGACTGTGCATCCGAAATGGCTCGGGTCGAGACTTGCGAGGCGGTTCGATGATTTCATCCTTTGCGATATCGATCTGGACGGTTGGGACGAACTCATTGCTCTGGAGATCGCCGAGAGTGAGAATCACCGTGTCGCCGCGTACAGGTGGCATACGTTTGGCTTCGAATGGCTTGGCTGTTCCGAGGAAATGCCGGGAATCTGCGGGCTGACCGTGGAAGATGAAATTCCAATTGCGCTTGCCGAATCCGACCGATTCGCGTTGCGTTTAGTTAGCGACCATGTGGAGTTAGAGCCTGTCGAATAGGAGAGAACCATGACCGAGAACAGAGCCGTCAGGATTGCGACATATGTCGCCTGCCTTGCCACGCTTACCTTCATGCCGCTGGTCATTTCAGGCAAAGCGGCCGGAGTCTCCGCACTAGAATCGAGCGTTGCGGAAGCTGTACCGGCGGATTCGCAGACCGCGGGCACGGACACTTACGCCGCGCTGGAGAATGAGTACCTCTCCGTGATCCCATCGATCCCCGATTACACGATCGAGCCCGACCTGTCCAACGTGGTCAACCTTTCCGTATTCGAACACGAGCTCTCAGACGAGCAACGTGCCAGACTCGCACTCAACGGTTTCGTCGTCTCACCCTCCGACTACGAGCAGATATTCTACATCTACGAGGAAAACGACTACCACGATCCCAGACTGGGGTCCTTTATTACAGCGGACTCCATGCTTCATACGTATCACTTCTTTTTCGATTATGTCCTGCGGGAAATCGAGACGGAGAAGTTTATACCAGTGCTTTCGCAGCTTACGGAGGCCATGTTGAAGGCTTCGCAGGAGGATCTTGCGGCGGCTGAGAATCCGGACATTGAAGACGCGGCCCTGAGGAACCTCGCGTTTTTCGCTGTGGCCCGGTCTCTTCTGAACGGGACCACGCCGCCGGAGATTGTTGCAGATATGGCCTCCGGCGAGCTCGAAAAAATCGAGGCGCATGAAGGCAGGAATACTTCGGCGATTTTCGACCCCATCCTGATCGACTACAGCCAGTTCGTGCCGCGCGGCCACTATACCCGGTCGCTGGAGCTCAAGAAATATTTCAGGACAATGATGTGGTACGGGCTCGCCGGGTTTCCCATCCCCGGAGACGATATCGGACTGCAGCCCACAAGAATGGCTCTTATGATCGTGCGGAATCTCGACATAGCGTCCGATGAAGGGACACCGGCAATGGCGCTGTGGGAAACCATCTATGAGCCGACCACCTTCTTCGTGGGCGTCTCCGACGACCTCACTTTATACGACTACTCGCGCCTGATGAGCGAGGTCTACGGTCCGGCTCCTCAGCTTGAGGATTTCGCGGACGATGTGAAAATCCAAAGCTTCATCTCCAAGGTGGAGAATCTTCCCGGACCGGGGATCGAGCAATATGTGCCGCTTACCGGGTCGCAAGAGGAGTCGGGGAATCTGACCGCAGGCTGGCGTCAGTTCAAATTCATGGGACAGCGCTTCATCCCCGATTCCCGTATTCTGCAGGAGCTGGTTCTCCCCAAGGTGTCCGACAGGCTCCTCCCCACCGGTCTCGACATTCTCGCCGCGATGGGCTCAGATCGAGCACTGGAAATACTCAGAACCTCATACGGAGTTGGCACCTTCCCGGACTATGATTTCCAGATGAACAAGGTCCGAACGGAGATCAGCGAGACCTCGCGGGAGACATGGGAATCTGACCTGTACCACGGCTGGCTGTGGAGCCTGCAGTCGATAATCACTCCTGCCCCCGAAGGCTATCCCGCGTTCATGCGGAACGACGCCTGGCAGGACAAATCGCTGTTCACCGCTCTGGGCTCCTGGACCGAGCTTCGCCATGACACGGTCCTTTACGCAAGACAGAGCGGCGCTGAATGCGGAGACGGTGGCGAGAAGGCAGTCCCTAAGAGCTATGTGGAGCCTAACATCGAGTTCTGGACCAAGCTGCTATGGCTTGTCCGGAGCACGGATGAGGGTCTTACCGCTCGCGGCCTGAGCGATGAGTCGCTCACCTACAGGTTCGAGTCACTCGAGGATGATGTCTCGTTCTGTCGCGAGATGGTCATCAAAGAGCTGGCAAATCAGGAACCGACGGACGATGAATACGGACGTATGCAGCGGTACGGGGGCTCGCTGGAAGGTCTGCTGCTTTCATGCGCGGGAGGTGACCTTCTCAGCGAGGCCGACAAAGACATGGCCGTGGTTGTGGATGTTCACACAGCACTCGACACGGTGCTCCAGGAGGGCACCGGACGCGCGGCTTGCATCTACGTAATTGTGCCCATCAACGGAGATCTGTATCTCACCAGGGGAGCGATTTTTACGCAGTACGAGTTCACGCATCCGGCTTCCGACCGTCTCACCGACGAGAAATGGCGTGACATGCTCGATGCAGGTCAGCAGCCTCCGCTCGCGGAATGGACCGACAGTTTCATCGTGGGTGCCGAGACGGATGTGACGGACGAAGATCTGGATTCCGGATGCTGACTCCCGCGCGCTCATCGAAGGGTGACCGCATGGCCCGGACGAAAATCGCCGCCATCGCCTTCCTGCTTGTCGCCCTGGCTGCTGTCCCTGCGGAACCCGTTCGCGGCTGCACGCAAACAGTCACCCTGGCGGCTGTGGGCGACGTCCTCTTCGCTCGCGGGGTCGCTCAAAAAATCGACCAGTACGGCTTCGACTACCCCTTCGAGCTCACATCCGACATCCTCAGCCGCTATGACCTGTCCTTCTGCAACCTCGAATGCGTCCTCTCGACTCGGGGCGATCCCCGGTTGAAAAGATTCCTGTTTCGGGCCGATCCGGCTGCCGCTTCGGCTCTCAGCGCCGCCGGCTTCGATGTCGTGAGCCTTGCCAACAATCACACGATCGATTTCGGCCCCGAGGCACTGATGGATACGGTAGCAGCAATTGAAGACGCCGGCATGACCCCGATCGGGACTTCCCTCGGCGGTCAAGACGACTCGGGTGTCAGGTTCATTGAAAAGAACGGATTGAAGATCGGATTCCTTGCACTGAGTGATTTCGAATCAGCCGGCGAGGAAACGCGCGAAGGATATCCCGTCGTTGTTCAGGTAGATACCGACCGGCTTCCGGGGCAAGTAGCCGACGCAAGGAGCAAGTGCGATGTGCTCGTTGTCTCCATGCACTGGGGGGTCGACTACATTGACTTCTGGACAAAGCGCCAGCAGTTGATCGCCGAGATGTGCATCGAAAGCGGCGCCGACCTCGTCCTCGGCCATCATCCCCATGTGCTGCAGGACGTGAAAATGTACAGGGGGAAACCCATAGTCTATTCCCTCGGTTCATTTGTCTGGGACTCGGACCGCCGCGGCGCCGACGACAGCGCCATCTTTGTCTTTGAGCTCGGTCCCGGCAGCGCAGTGCTCGCTGAGACGATTCCCGTGAGAATAGTGGACTGTCGCCCGACGCCCTGAGCAGACATCGCCTCACTTGTCGGTGCCACGCTTGCGGTCCGAGAACGTAAGCCACATAATTGCAGTTCATCCGGGTAGGGAATCGGCATGCTGGCAACACCTCATCTCCTGGTTGGAGCAGCGATCGCAAAGGAGCTTCGGCGACCCTGGGTGGCTCTGCCGGCTGCGTTGGCGAGTCACTTCGTGCTCGATTTCATTCCGCACCTTGACAGCCATGGGCTCTTTGGTGTCCACGGCAGCGGTCCTACCCGCATGGAGGTAGTCTCGTCGTTAATCGACGCGCTGCTCGGCACAGCTCTCTTGATCTGGGCTGTCTCAAAGCAGCCGAATCGCAAACTGCTGCTCCTGGCCGGACTCTTCGGCGTGCTTCCTGACCTCATCTACAACATTCCCCTATGGAACGCTCTCTTCAAAGCATGGCCGATCTTTTCGCAGGTGGCCGAGTTTCACACCTGGTTCGGGCATCCTGTCGGTCCTGGACTGTGGCCCATCGGATTCGGGACACAGGCCGTCTTAGTCGCATTGGCATTGTGGATTCTGGTCCGAAAGCGAAAGATCGGCAAGGCGAAGTGCACGTGAGTATTACTCTTTCAGGTTTCCGTATGAGAATTCTGCTGAAGCGCTTTCAGCAGAGTGAACATTGGCGGACTCTCTTGAGTCTTTAAGCGAGGAGCATTGGGGACCTGGGCGCTGAGTCGTAGTGTGAGGGTTGAGAAAATGGAAGGAACCGCTTTAAGTGCAGTGAAAGGCCGACAATCCGCGCCTCGTCTTCTGCAAGCCTTTGCGTGGCTCGACGAATCTCCGGTGACCTGGCTTGGCGCCTTGGCGGGCCTTGCCGCCTTCGTCTTGCCGTTGGTCGCTTACCTGTTGACCTGTATGAGGGAGCCGGGTCATTTCACCGACTATATAGAAATGGCCATGGTCGGCAAGGTCTGGGGAATCCCTCACCCACCGGGCTTTCCTCTATATATAGTCTTGAGCGGTCTGGTGAGCATGATCCCGACGGGCTCGCTGACCTTCCGCGTGGCGATGATCAGCGCGTTCTCTGTTGCGGTCGTCTCGCACCTGATCTACAGAATCGCTCGTTTGCTGAACTTCGGTCACGTTCTCGCGTTCTGCACTGCATTGCTCGTCGCGTCGAGCTACCCCGTGTGGATGCAGGGTATCATCACGGACTGTTACGGGCTGGGAATGCTCCTCCTGTTCGCGACACTGTGGACCCTTTTCAAGTGGGGACTGACGAGTGACGATCGATGGATACACGCCGCGATCTGGACGTTCATGCTGGGGCTTGCCAACCACCCGAGCGGAATAGTGGTCCTGCCCGGGTTTCTCGCTTTCGTTTTCGCGCGCAACCCACGCGTCCTGGTGAAGACATCCACGCTTCTGAACCTGGGCAGCGCGGTCGCGGCCGCCCTGGGCTTTTACAGCTATATATACTGGCGAAGCTTCGCGCAGCCGGTCTACAACGAATATCTGCTGGACGGCGATTTCCGGAAGTTCATCGATTTCGTTACAGCTAAGGACTTCCGCATACTCGTCGGAGCGAAACCCGACCACATTTCGCGCATGTGGAGCACGTTCGTGGGCATGGGCATCGACTCCCTCACAAAGCCCGGCTGGTATGCAGCCTGGATTGGAATCTGGGCATCCATCGAGAGAAACCGCGCCTTCGCCGTGACGCTCTTCCTGGCTCCCGCCGGAATTCTCGCCTATGTCTATTACTACCACACGGCGGAGATCGAATCGAGGCTGGCTCCAATCTATCCTTTTGCGGTCCTTCTTGCCGTCGCCCTCTGCATCTGGATCGTGGAGAAGATGCGACTCTGGCTGCGTCCGAAGTGCAATGCACGAGGGCCCCGGAGGTCAATGGCCATCCGCATGGGCTTCGCTCTTATCGCTGTGCTCCTCGCAGCGGGCGTCACCAGGAACGTCGCACTCAACATGCGAACCCTTGACTGGTCAGGTCCGAATCCCGACCACGCTGCTGCTGCGCGCATTTTTGGAGCCGTCGAACAACCCTGTGTCATCGTGGCGGATCAGGACGCAGACCTTGCCCTTCAACTGCTGTTCTGCATCATTACCGACCCGAACTCCGCCGTTGACAGATTCCCGTACCTCTCAACAAGGAACCGAGTGCTCTCCACCATCAATATTGCCGGTTCCTGGGACAGAGAACTTATGCTCGAGGCCCTGTCGAAGGGGATCCACGTTTACGTGGCCGGGCGGAACAGCCGCCTCCCAAACGACCCCCAGCTGGCTACCTCGCCTGTGAGTACAGGAGTGGGGACAGACGTCCTGTTTGAGGTGACGCCTGAGCAACTCACTTGACCTGCCGAGAACTTCGTCTGCACAGGACCCGCCTCTTGCATTGACTGGATCTGTCTCTTGTGAATCGCCGCCCGGAGACGTGCCGCTTTCCTCCGCCCTACTTCCCGCCGCCTTTGCCTCCCGCGCCCTCTGCGGGCTTTCCCGCTCCCTTCGAGAACATCCGCATCAGCACGAACATCATCATCGCGAGCGTGACGATCATGATGATCTGCTGAAACTGGTTATGCTGCTGATCCAGCTGTTTCTTCTCTGCTTCCGGCACGCCGCCCTCAGAGTCCGATACCGAGGCGATCCAGCCGGCGGCGCCGATCGCTCGGCTTGCCTCGGGGTCGAATCCCGGCACCAGCGGAAACCTGAATAAATCGATTTCCTGACACAGCGGAGCCATCTCGGGAAGAGCCCCGGTCAGATCCTTCAGGTCCACTTCCTTCAGACTCTCCAGCACGCGGACCCTGTCGCCGACCGAGATCGCCGCTCCGGGGATATCGATCTCCCTGACGATTCTGAACTCGCTTCCCGCAGTACCCATCTGCTTCACGTCGCTTGCCTTGCCGAGCGCCTCGAGATCTATCGCGGGAAGAATCGCGGATACTTCGGATTCCCCTCCCCGGTATACAAGCGCCCTGTTGTAGATGGGCAGTACCGCGGTGAAGGGAATCCCCATTTCCTGAAGTCCGGCAATGTTGGAGTCTATCCAGGCTCTGTCGGTGATGCGCGGCGATGCGCTGGTGTAGTCGTAGTCCATGAAATACACCACGATACCGTCCAGAACCGGCTTGATTTCCTCTATCTGCGCGGACGACATGTTCGCGAAGAAGGACGGACTCACGCCAATCAGCACCTGGCGCCCCTCTCCCGCCTGAGCCTGCCGACCGGCTTTCAATCGCACCAGGAAATCCGCAAGCGTTCGGACATCCGGCGCATCCCGATCCGGAAGCCTGATTTCCAGCGTATTGACCTCGATTCCCGAGGAATCGAAGCCGGGTATCAGCTCACCTACTATCCAGTCCGCCAATGCTCCCCGCGACCCGGACCAAGCCGATGCGTCAGTCTCGATCACCGGACGATAGTCGGCTCCCGACGGAAGGTCCTTCAGCTTCGCGAAATCGCCGCCTGATTTCCAGACTATTCCGGCTGTCCTCTCCATGCGCACCTGTCCGAAACGGAATGCGACCGTGTCGACCCCGAAATCCACAAACCCGGCAATCGCAGCGGGGTCCAGGTCCGACCACCAGTACGCTCCCCGCACAACCCCCTGACTTATCTCCTCGGAAACGGTGGACTCGGCAGATTCGCCGCCGGCCGCACCCAAAGCTTCATTCCCCCCTGCCGACGCGGTTGTCTCCTGGGCCCGAACCAGGCTGGCCGCAAGACTCACGCAGGCCAGAACCACAAGCGCGGTCGGAAGGAAGCGCAGATTGATTCTCATCATGATTCGGCAATTATAGCCGCATCGATGCCGAAAGTCGTGCCCCGACGGACGCGACATCTCCGACTTACCTCTTCTCTTCTTCTTCTTGGTGCCCTTCGTGCCTTGGTGGTTTTTCTTCTCTATCAGCAGCCTATTCAGGCTTCGAGGGCGCTCATATCGAAGAAATCGGTCATCCAGGGTGGCATGCTGGTCACGTCCAGCTGACATCTAGCATGTCCCGCGCGACGCGCTGCATCGATCAGAACGCCGTAGCCGGAGCTGTCGAGGTACGAAAGCTGACTGAGGTCCAGCCTCACGTTCACAGCCCCTTCGCGTATCACCGTGTCGATGAATCGCCTCAGCTGCGGCGCCGTCTGCACGTCGAGGTCTCCCGCGATGAACAGGATGAGGTTGTCCTCCTCATCCTTGACATGGTTTATCGTGAGCTTGTTGTTGGGGTCCATGATGAACTCCCGCTTCGCTGGAACCTAGTCTCGGCTGTGAATCGAGACGATCTCGTTCAGACTGGCGAGCTTGAGAATCTGGAACAGCTCGCGTCCCACATCGCTCAGACCGTGGATTTCGAGCTTCCCGCCATGCTCCTGCATGCGCTGAATGATGGAGATGATAATCCCGACTCCTCCCGAGTCCATGTACGTCACCCCGTCCATCATGAGCTTCAGTTTCGGAGGCAGCGGAGAGACAAACAACGGCTCCACGGCGCGTTTCAGCATGAAAACTCCGTCGCCCGCAAGATGCCCGTTCAGCTTCAGGCACATCGCCTTCTGATCGTCCACCGGGGCGACGGTCTGAATCGTGAAATTCATGTTCAGTTGTTGCATCACTTGCCGATGTCCTCCTACGAATATCATCCCCGCATCCCCCCGATCTTGATTTATCGGGTTTAGTTGGATCCTATCGCTCTTTTGGCTCCCCGAACCCCCTGTCGCGCGATCGGAAAAGCCCTCCAACGCAAGAACCCGTCCTGAGGACGGGTCTGCATTGCTTCACAACCTGGCCGGCTGCTTGAGTCAGGGTCCGCTGTGCTCCGACGACCGCCAACGGTAGTCGTCCGAATCCAGAACGAAATTGACACCGGTCGTCTGGTTGGCCTGCACAACCACAAGCGCAGTCTTCAACGCGTACCCCGAATGAGTGCAGATGACCGTGTAGGTTCCCGGAGGAATATGGTTGACCAGGTAGCCCTGCCCCGACAGCGTCTCCTCTTGCGCAACCATGTAAAGCGACGGCACCGTGGATTCCGGGAAGATCCCCACATAGCTGTCCTTGAGCACATCCCCGTCCGCGTTCTTCACGAAGCCGATCATACTGCCCCACTCGAAGTCCGGGATAACGTCCATGTCGATGTCGAGCTTGGTGACTCCCTCGAAACCGATGGTGACGTCCTTCACAACCCTCATCTGGTGGTTGGGTGCAGTCGCGACGATAGTCGTGCTCCCGTCCGGCAGGTTCTCGAAACGGTATTCGCCGCTCTCGTTGGAAGTCGCGTACGCCACGCCTCCGTCCGCATAAATCGCCCACACCTCGGCATCGGCGATGATGTTCTGTTGATCCTCGACCGTGCCCGACAGATCGTTGACCCCCGCGTCAAGCTGGGGCAGTTCCACAAATATCGCACGAGCTGAATCGAACGTGCAGTCCGATTCCGTAATCGCCAGCTCTGTCGACCACAGCTTCACGCCGAACCTGGCGAACGTAACCGTGTAGACCCCGACCGGCACATGGTACATAACGAATGTCCCGCTCGATTCCGTTACTTGAAGCCTCAAGGCGTTCTCGCCGTTGACCAGTACCCGGATGAAGGGAATGCCGGTGCCCAGCGGGAATCGCAGAGCTCGACCTGTCACCGTCGACCCGCTGTCCCGCGCGTTCCGGCATCCGGTGAAACCCACCAGAACAATGCACAGAACGATCAGCAAGGTCATCGCCCGACTCATCAGGCTCCATTTCCCCCAGAATGTAGGTGCTTTTCCAGTCATCGCTCGATCCTGAGAATGCAGTCAGTCAATCCACCCACCATTAAGGCCGATTCCTTTTGTAGCCTTTAGATATATTTTGTAACATTTCGGCTCATTTTTCAAGACCTAAGGGGCGAAAACTGGTAAAAAAATCCTGCTGACCTGCTGCTCATCCACCCTCACCTCACTCCCTGAACATTGAAGGGGGCAAAGAAATACGGGTGGACCCGCGACCTCGAAAGCATCGACAGGATCGCCGCCCTCAGGGCAACCGACGGACTCGCACCCCCAAGGTACCCCCGGTAGAATTCCGGCATAAGAGCGGCCGTGGCCTCATCGGACACCTTCCACAAGCTCATGAGGATAGCTGATGCCCCTGCGGCCAGAAACGCACGCGCAACACTTATCACTTCGTCGCCCGGCACGACCTCGCCCAGGCCCGTTTCGCAGGCCGACAGGGCCACAAGTCTGACCCCGCTGAGGTCCATCCCGCCGCTCATCAGGTCGGACGCGCTCAGACGTCCGCCGCCCTCCAGCAATAGAGCGCTCGAGTATGGATCGCTCCGGTCAAACTCAGCGTGACCTGCAAAATGGACAATATCCGCCCCCGCCAGAATCCTGCCGAACTCAGCGGCCTCCGTTGCGGCGTCCAATATGCCGCAGGATTCCCCGAACACTTCCTTCAGCGCTTCGATCTCCCGGTTCGCCCCTTTAAGACCCTCGCGGCTCCCTTTTACGATAAGTGCACGAGGCACGCCGGGTCCGGCCGACGGGAGCACACCCGTCACAAAATCGCTCGCGGGCAAAAGAGACAGCGCGTGGGTCTCGACAAGATAGCGCCCTTGTTCATCTGGAAGCGCCAGGAACGGGACCTGGTGCAGAACCCCCTGAGGGACGATTATGAGATGATCAGCACTTCCGATGCGTTCTCCGACCGGCTCGAGCAGGATTCTCCCCAGTTCGACAAGCGGCTTGGGCGGTCCCGTCTCGACTCCCCACTGCGCTTCCCTGTACTTCTGGCTCGCTATGAAAAGATTAACTTCTTTCGCAAACTCGGCCACCGACTCCTTGATGTCCTTTTCCGATCCCGGCGACTCGTGCACCGTGACCGAACTCGCATCGCAAGCGAAAATCCTGAGATGACCCTTGTGCAGGAAATAATCGAGCACCAGCGTACCCGGCATATCGGCAAGGGTCCGTTGGATGCGGTCAAGAAGCTCTCTTTCATCGAGTCCCTGGCGTGAGCACGACAGGGCCTCGTTTCCCATGGCCTGCACAAGCGCTCGGCTCTTGCTTCGAGCGAGACGCCCGAACGCGATTTCCCCACCCCGGCTTTCCAGACCGAATTCCACGAACTCGCCCTCAAGGTCTCTTAAGTTCCTCTGGAACTCGCTGCGATCTCTGTCGGACAGGAGGCTCCGTCGGATCGCGTCGAAATCGAGAAGAGCGTCTCTGAAGTACCCGTCTGCCTTGTCGAACTCGCCCAAATCCCTGTGCGCTCTCGCCAGGTTCGCTTTCGCCCGCCAGACTCCTTCGGAATCATTCCCTTTCAGCGCCTCTTCGAGGCTCAAGGAAGATTCCCTCATCGATTCCTCCAACTTCCCAAGCTTCAGAAGCGCAAGCGCCAGGTTCGATCGGGCTATTGAACCAACCTGCTCGGCGCCGATCTCGGCGGCATCGCTGATGACTTTCCTGAAAATCCCGGCCGCACGGCCCGGATCATCACCCTTCATGAGAATCAGAGTCCCCAAGTTCAGCCTGCCCCTGACCTCCTCGCGAGATTCTCCCAGCTTCGCCGCCAGGTCGATCCCCTTCTGAAGCGCGTTCATCCCCTCGTTCCACCGCTCGAGGTCCTTGTAGATGTTGCCCACATTCAGATAGCACGAAAGAAGCGAGCGGTTGTCCCCAATAGTCCTAGCCAGCCTGAGAGCTTCCCTGTACTGTCCGGCCGCATCCTCCAGAAGGCCCATCTCCTTCAGAACAAGCCCCAGGTTGATGCGGGCACGCGCCCTTCTCCGATCATTGTCGACTCGCTCGGCAAGACGAAGGCTCTCCTCGAGATCGGCCTTCGCAAGCGCATACCTCGCCAGCCGATAAAGACAGACCCCTCTGTAGTTAAGAACGATAGCCAGTTCCTCGGTCGCACCGACCCCTCTCGCGACCTGCACAAGCTCGTCCAACCTCGGGACACACTCCTCCCATCGCTCAGCAATATTGAGGAAGTCTATCGCGATCTCCCCAAGAAGCAATCGATTAAGGGGGGGAAGATCCGACCTCGACGGGGAGTCGAGCGCTTTCACGATCATATCGACCGGCACACGGTTCCCCAGGAGTCCGGAGAGCTTTCCCGCCACGTTCTCGAGCTTGCTGACAGAGAGCCCTTCAAGCCCCCGGCTGAGCTCCGCAACGAAGCGCCCCAACGCATCAGGATCCAACGGCACATTGGGGAAGTCCTCGGGACTGGCCCCTGACTGAAGCCATGTTATCAGGGAGTTTGCCTGCATACGTTGACGGGTCGCCGGAATCGATGATCTCGGTCGGAAATCATATCATCGCTGCGCCGCTTTGTGTAATCCGCGCGCTTCTGGGCAGCGAAGAGCATCCAGTCCGGACACACAAAAGCCCTGACCGTTTGGTCGGCCAGGGCCGGTAGGTATTTCGCCTTTCAGCCAGAAATACTTTGAACGGTCAGATTTCGAACTCGAACTTGTCGTCCGCCGCGCCAATCGTCACCGGCTGGAACTTGTCCTCGGCAAGAAGCACATACTCGCCTTCCTCAAGGTCCTTGAACACGAACCGACCGCTACGGCCCGTCACGGTGGAGTCGATTTTCTCGCCGTCGCGAACCAGATGCACAAGCGAGTTCGAACATTTCTTCCCTGTGTGGTCGATCAGGAATCCCTCGATTCGCGCTTCGCGAACCGCCACGCTTCCCGATGCGCCTCCGCGGACTCCTGCCGCCGCCATCGTTCCGTTCACAACAGCGATCCCCATGATGTTCGAGGCAAGCACCGGTGCCAGCGGTGTTGCGCTTGCGACATCCTGCCCGGGGAATACCTCCGCGACGCTCCTCGCGAGAGCGTCCGCGATCTTCTGCCTGCTCAGCCCGCTCGGAACCGTCTCCCCACGCTCAATCTTGGAGATGGTCGGCCTCGCAAGCCCCGATTTCTCGGACAGCTCTTCCTGGCTCATGTGTGCTCTCAGTCTGGCTTCTCGGACTCGATTCAAGGTGTTCACCTCATTTCAAAAAGCTACATACCGGGTTACACAAAGTGACACCCAAGCTGGGTATACCACACTCAAACCGTCGTGTCAAGCTTTTTCTGTCAAACGAGAGCTATTTTTGTAACCTTTTGTAGCCTGCCTGGGCACCTGAGCCGGCGCTTCCCAGGCGGACTTCGGTATTTTGTGCCCTGCGCTTATACGCTCATTAAGCCAAAACCGCAACCCCGTAAAGACAATATAGTGAGCCTCTCGAAGGCCCAATCCACTCGTCCGGTTGATGTCGGTCCGTCGGGTGATGCACTAATGCTGAAAAAGCTATTCAGTCGATTCAACAAGAAAAAAACAGAACCCGAGAGCAGGACTCTGGAGTCGTTTCTCGTGGACGCCATCGATGCGTACGAAACCGGGGATTTCGAAAGCGCCGCAAGATGGTTTGCGGTCATAACCGATTCATATCCCGAGCATCCGCTGGCATACCTGCTGCTCGGAAGGTCGCTGATCGAGCTTAAAGATTACGAATGCGCGCTTGAGGCGCTGTTCGATCACCTCAAAGTAGTCCCCGACTCGGTGGAAGCTCTCATTTACATCGGCATGACCTACTATGAGTGCGGCGAGCTCGAAAGAGCCCAGGAACGTTACGAGCAGGCCCTGAGACTTCGCCGGGAGAGCATCCTTGTTCGTGAGAACATGGCAATCACTCACATATCCGCGGGCAATTTCGACAATGCCCTTGATCAACTGGTCGCCCTGCACGAAGAAAGGCCCGACGATGCCGAGATCACCGAGCTTCTGATTGTCACGCTCGGACGTCTCGGAAGGTGGGAAGCAGCCAAACACTATGTCCGCAAGCTGGGCTCGGCACTCCCGGCAAAGCCGGATGCGGAAATGTGAACAGCGCCTTCCGGCGCTAGAAACCCCCTATCTCGGTTATTTCTTCGATGTGGATAGTCTGAGACCCTCCCCTGTGGTCGTAGAACGTGAACATGCCTTCCTCGTACACGTAGTAGGTCGAGAACCCTCTTACATCGTCTTTCAGGATGAGCACCTTCCCCCCTCCAAGCCCGATCCATGCCCGCGAGCAAAGCTGCATGTGAACCGCGATCTCTCTCATCACGGCCACCACGTCTTTCAGACGGTACTTCGGCGACGGGATCTGATCCTGGAATTCCTCCATATCTGCCATTTCCGAACTTGCCCGACTTCTCCAATACTTACCCGATCTCTTACGCCTTTCCGCTCTCCAAAAGAGACATGGCGATCTGCACCGCGTTCAGTGCAGCGCCCTTCTGGAGATTATCCGCGACCACCCAGAACGCAAGATCGTTTTCGAAAACGCACGCGCGACGGATCCGCCCGACCCACACGGGGTCTGTCCCCGCAGCCTGTCTCGGCGTCGGAAACGACCCGCTGCCGGGATCATCCAGAATCTTGATCCCTCTCGCGCTCGCCAGCAACCGCCTCGCCTCCTCAGGGTCCACAGGACGCTCGGTCTCCGCTACAACGGTCTCCGCGTGACCCACAAGCGTGGGAACTCTCACCGCGCTTGCGCACACTTTCAGATCGTCAAGCTCCAGGATTTTTCTGAGCTCATTCTCAAGCTTGGTCTCCTCACCGAACCTCCCGCCCTCGCCCGGTGATCCCACGGCAGGCAGGCAATTGAACGCCAGGGATTCCCTGTCAACCGCATCTTCGCCTTTTTCCAGAATACCTCTTGTGTCGTCCAGAAGCTTGTCCCGGTAGCCGCCACCGGCTCCTGACGAAGACTGGTACGTGCTCACGATCACTCTTCTGAGCCCGAAGTTGTCCCGGATCGGCGCCAACGCGACCGCGAGCTGGACAGTGGAGCAATTCGGATTCGCGATTATCCCAGGTTCCTCGCCCACCGCGTGCATGTTTATTTCCGGAACCACCAGGGGTATTCCGTTTTTCATGCGGAACACCGCCGAGTTGTCGATCACCCATGCTCCCTCATCAGCGGCCACCGGACAGAACTCCTCGCTCAGACCGTCCTTCCCCGAAAAAAACACCCATTTCGCGCCCTTGAACGCTACGGGGTCGAACAGCTCCACCAGGTGCTCCTCCCCTCGGAACATGGCGGTAGTTCCCGCCGATCGCTCCCCGGCAAGCAAAACCAGCGAATCGATAGGAATCGGGAAACGATCGAGGCAGCGGATAATCGCCGACCCGACAAGTCCCGTGGCCCCGACAATTACGGCACAGTTGCGTCTTGTTGCTGAGTGCATGGCTTTTCTTGACGATATGTCCTTTAGCGAGATTCAGTATATCACGGCCGATATCCTAATTGCCGCGCTACGATTCGTGTGTTAAAATGCGGCGTTAGGTCAGGATACTTTATCGGGAGGACACGAGCATGACCCGTTCCATTCTTGCGACTTTCATTGCCGTTCTTTTTCTTCTGATATTCAGCGGCGTCGCCAACTCACAGGACTTCATCCTGAGACCGAGCGATGCCGAGGTTGTCGCCGCCAGCCTTCAAAATGCCTCGGTCATCAACGTTTTCGAGGACACGAACGGCGACGGAATTTTCGACGCGCTCTCGATCAATGGGAAGCGTCTCACCAGCCAGCTCAGAATCGGCGATGCCCAGGGATTCCGGTATGAGGACGAGCGAAACATCGTTCTGTACCCAGCCGTTTGGAGCGGCCTTCCCAAGCCGGGCGAGGCCGCTATCCTCGGCTTCATCCATTACTTCGACGAACAGAACCTGTCAACGTACCTGGCGATTGTCGGGGAGCAGTCGCCGAGCGACGAAACCACCAACGGGTTCGCGGTCTTCTTCTACGATTCCGCGGGTCTTCGCGTGGGCGCACCCACCACGATGTTCATGGAAAAAGCGCGCCTGCGAGCCATACCCATCTACCAGGAATGGGTCCAGCTCGGTAAGGACTTCGGCATCGGCTCCAATCCGATTAACAGCCAGTTCTTCGTGATGGCGAAGGACCTCGGCCTCACCGACGACATCCTCGTCGTGCTCTACCAGCTCTATCAGTAGAATTGGAGCGCCCGCGAATCTGCGGCAGAAAGTACACAGGCGGCCTCATCAGGCTGCCTTTTCCTTGACACACTCGCTCCACTTTTTCCATCAGACGCCTGAAGCGCGATTATTTCCGTCTGCGTATGAACACCCAGGTCCGTCCGAGGACCTGGACATCCAAAAACAGGTAGACTCCCATGAGCAGGACCCACCATCCTCCTACTGATGCGTCCAGGCTCCCGGGCTCAGGATTGACGAGATGGAATATGAGCGCGCTCGCGGCTCCGACCCACGCCCCGATCGCGCTGAGCCTCAGAACAGCTCCGTGCACGAGATACGCGGGCAGACCCTGAAACGCGCTGGAGCCTATGGTCCAGAGTCCCAGTACCGTCGCGCCCGCGAGAGTCGCAAGGCTGGAAATTCTCATCATCGCGCCCAGCCCCTCCGGCACCCAGACCCCCGTTCCCGCCTTCGCCGCAATGAGGAATATCAGCAGCCCCATCACGAAAGCTCTTAGCGCGAAAAACGCGAGCACCACAAGCGCGCCGGGGTACGATGTCAGTATCCATCCGATAATCGCTCCCAAACCGGCCAGCATCACCGTGCCCCAGAAACCGGCATGCGATGCACCGATTACCAGTCCCGCGATCGCTCCTAGTGCCGCTCCGCCAACGTGCCACATCGCGAGCACCCTCGGGTATTCAATCCAGTTCGGGCGACTCAGGTTCGTGGGCACGCCTCCCTGCACCAGGATCACCTCCGATCCGCCGTTCTGAAAGCCCGTCTCATCGACCCCCTCGACCGCGCGCTCACCCCGCACTTCCCCGACCGAATCGCGCGACGGACTTCCCGGCCGATGAACGCTCTCCTTCCACACCGGGAGCGTCCGCGCGGAATAGGCGGAATCATAGTCCCGACGTCTGGACGGATCGGAAAGGATCTCCTTCGCCCGGATCACCTGCTTCAGACGATCCGATGCGTGCGGGTCGTCAGGATTCCTGTCGGGATGGTGCTGGATTATCTTCGCCCTGACTGCGCGCTTGATCTCTGTTTCATCGGCCTGCGGGGAGACTCCCAGAAGATCGTATAAATCCGTGAACGAAAGGTGGGCAAGCAGGCGCCCGTTGACTTCGAAACGCGAATTGCAGACAGGGCAGCGTACCGGCGGCCCCTGCGAACCGTCAGGGAATTCGAGAATCGTCTTGCATACAGGACATTGCGAAGGAAACGACATCGATTCGGTCCCATACCCCGCGGATCATTCTCGTCTCGCGACCCCAAGCCAACTGAAAACACCGACATCCAGCGCCAGATAAATCGCGAATGCTGCAAACCAGCGCCAATGCATCTGATGAGGCAAAGAATGAGACGCCAGCACAACCGCGATGAGCGCGCCGAGGATCGCTCCGACAGCCGCGGTCCTGTGCACCTTCAGCGCGGCGGCGTACGGACTTCGCCAGAGGAAATATCCCGTCCCTATAATGCCGAACAACAGCGCGCCCAGCTCCGCGCGACCGTTCAGCATCTTGAAGGCATCTTCAATATTCGTCCGCAGACCCGGTTTCACCGCTTCATCCATGCTTCGCCCCATCAGCGTGAAAAACAGGAATGAAAATGAATAAATTCGCGCGACGAAAAACGCAAGCGCCGCGAGCCCTCCCGGCCTCGAGCCCCAGAACCATCCGAGCAGACATGCGCAAGCCACGACGAAAGCTCCGCCCGCCGACCAGCCATGCCCCAGCGCAAACAACAGCCATGCGATCCCAAGCGAAATCACTCCAAGCCACCGATACAACGCACTGAGCCTTCCGAGATCGACTGTCTTGTCCCAACCGGCCATCGCCGACGTCAACGCGCCGTCCGGGTCCATGCCGTCTATCTCTTTTCTCAGATGATCGATGTCCGCTTCCCGCGCAACAACGCCAACATGCCCCTCGCCGTTCGAGCCGGTCTGAATGACATCCCATGCCCCCCACTTCTTGAGAATAACAGCGCGATGCACCGAATCGTACTCACTGCGCTTCGACTGATCGGTAAGAACTTCCCTTGCGCTGAGCACCTCTTTCAGAATCTCCGGCGATTTAGGGTTCTCAGGATTTCGATCGGGATGGTGCTTTCGTATCTGGACCCTGATCGCCTGCTTGATTTTCGACGCCGACGCGTTGGGCGGAACCCCGACCACCCTGTAGTAGTCAATGAATCGAATCTGCTCGGGAGCGCGTCCCACGATTCTGAACCGCGTTTCGCACGCCGGGCAGCGTAACGGCTCCGCCGTTGAGAAGTCGGGAAACGCCAGCATGGCCTTGCATGATGGGCACTGTCCGGGATAGGGCATAGATGGGTATTATAACAGTTGCGTGCCGCGTGCCGAGCACGTCCCGTGCTTCGGACTCAGGAGCCGACTCGTCCCGAGTCGCACTGAACGCGTGACGCGTTCTCTCCAGTTCCCGAAATGCGCGACGCATTCGGCACCAAACGTGTCGTCACTTGCCCTGATCAACCGACGCGGACGGGAGCGCGGGCGCGACGGACTCGGGAATGGCCGCCGTCTCCTTCCGCTCGAACACAATTATCTGCGCGCCCCCCTCGCCCCTGACATCAACAAGGACCGTGTCGCCCGGCACAAACTCCGCCCTCAGAATGTGCTCGGAGAGCGGATCCTCGATCTCCTTCTGTATGACTCGCCTTAGCGGCCTTGCGCCCTGAGCCTTGGAGAATCCCCTCTTCGCAAGATATTTCATCAGGTTCATCGTGTACTCGAGCTTGAGGTCATGCTCGCGCGCCGACTCGGCCACCCGATCGAGGAACTTCTCCGCGATCTCGATGATGTCTTCCTCGGTGAGAGCGCGGAACAGGATTATCTCGTCCAGCCTGTTAAG
>CAYGZQ010000047.1:0-34088 GCA_964354375.1 uncultured Planctomycetota bacterium | reverse complement strand
CCTATTGCGAGGATCATTCCCCCAGGGCCGTCGTCCGAATTCAGCACGATCTTCCGTTTGGCCACATGCAGTCTGAGAAGGGGGACTCGTTCCCAGATGGGAGGCATGAAGCCGGAATCGGTCGCCAGCATGTCGACATCGTGCGGATGGAATGTCCCTGCAGCGGGGAAAGCGGGCGGGTATTTCGCTACGTTGATTTCGTGGGTCTGGGTCTCGTCGACGATCGCAACGCGCGCTCCGGCTCGATGCGAAAGATATGCAGTATACAGCCCCGCCAGGTCGGGATTGAGGAAGATGACCTGATGCCTTTCTACCGGAGAATCCACGGAATCTCCTCTCTGTGTATCACTAATTTACCGGATTAGACACCAAATAGCAACAAGTGCTTGTATACACAGCTATAATGGAATATCATTGTTCCGCCGCGGTGCTCCCTCTTGACTAGCAATGCCGGAGGGTTCAACATCTAATAGGTTGAATCGTTTGACGCCACGGGGAGGTCCAGAATGAAGCATTTGATTCTCTTGTCTGTCGCAATCGCACTCGGCCTGGCGCTGGCGATCGGATGCGCGTCCGGCACCGGTCCGGCCCAGCTCCTGTCGCCCCCAGCCGGTCCGCGTGACTCCGCCGATTCCTCCGTCTGCGGACGATCGCTCTGGGGACTGTGGGATGTGGCTTTCGACCCTTCAGCGCAGAGATTCGATGTCGTTCCGCTGAGGGGGGCGATGTTCCAGGCGAACGTCACAAAGTTCCTCCAGCCGCCGTCGGCTCCCATTCACCTCCTTACGATCCAGCTCGACACCGGGGCCAGCAACATCCCTGCAGGATATATCGTCTGCGATATCACCCTTAAACACCCCTTTATCGGACTGCCGAGGTTCCGCGGTTTCGACGTGCTCGGTATCGTCATGGGGGATGCTTCTCTGTCGGGCAACACGGCAGGCGAGCTGTGGCCCGCGCAGAATGAGCTCAGGGTCGTCAACGCCGACGGATATACCCGCTGGTGGAATCCGACCGAGTTCACCACCTACGGGACCATTTTCGGCTACACCCAGGGAGCCAAGACGCCTGCCGGATTTCACGCGTCGGGGATCGTCAACGGTTTCAAATATCTCGCCGACGATCTCGAGCCCGATGAACCCATCGATCAACTGGACCTCGCCGCTCGCGGCACTTTCAGCGTCAATCCCGGAATAAACACACGCCTTTATGAAATCCAGTTCCCAACCCCCGGCGGCACGCCGAATTTCCATTTCAACTATGCGATCACCGCGAGCTACTATGCCCCGACCACCGAGGACGATCCCACTTTCCCGGTCGGAGTTTTCCCGATGTCCGCCAACATGGCTGAAGCCTTCCGGATAAGCGTGACCGATGCCGGTTCTACTGCGTATTACGTCAACGAGACAACCTACGGCGGCGACCTCGACCTGGATATCGAGGTTTTCGACTGGGGCCTTGCCGACGCCGTGTCGGTAGACGCCGAGATTCTCGCACTTGAAATCGGTTCCGACCTTATCGGCGGCTGGCACAGTTATCCTGTGAGCGACCTGTCCTGTGATCCGGGAAGCACTCCATTTTCCCGGATTTTTCATATGAGCTGGACTGATGTGACTCCGAGCGGCGTTGACGGACAGGAGCTTTTCATCAAGGTTCTGAGCGCACAGCCGTCGTCCTATGCTCCCGACATCCCCGGGATTTCCGGGTTCGACTACCCCGAGGGCATTCCCCTTGCCGCGTGCGCAGTCTATGAAGCGGAGATCTCTCCCATCGGTCCGCAGGACAATCAGCCCCCGATCGTAGGCACGGTGAGCGGTCCCGACTGGGTGCTTCTGGACAGCCAGGACGTCTATGCCTTGAGCGACGCGACCGATCCCGAGGACGGAACCGAGCTCACAATCCTCTGGGATAACGACGGCGACGGGGATTTCGCCGACGATCTTGACGGCGATGATAAGAACCTGGACGGATTGCTTGAGTTCCCGACGATAGGATTCACGGATGTCGTCGCCCGTGCCGTCGACTCCGGCGGGCTCATGACGGATTCCGCGCCTTTCCTGGTCTATGTCGAGGGCTGCCCGAGCGAAGTGCACGAACAATTTTCGTATCAGCATTTGTCCGATGGTGTTTCCGACTATTACTCACGCATGGACTCGGCTTTCCAGACCGTGGGCGAGTACGCGGGATATCTCGTCATCCAGAACAAGCCTGGCGAGATAAGGGCCTATGACACCACCCAGTCCGGCCCATGGGGAGGCATCCCGTATATCGACATCGTCGATCTCTACAACGCCAAGGATTTCGTCTGGTCGATCGATGTCGACGACAACTCGGGACGGGTCATTGTCGCCGTGATGAATCCCGATTCGGTTCTGGACCCGAGCATTTTCTATGTCCATGATGTCGACGGTGCGTACCTGACCACGATCTCCGTCACCTCCCCGGATCACACGCGCGAGGTGTGCGCGATCGACACCGACCAGAACGGCGACATCTGGCTCGTTTCATGGGAGGACTGGCATGATGATGACGGGGACAAGGAAGTCGATCCCGGCGAGGGTAGTGAGAGCCTCCTGCGCCATTTCGTGTATCAGGAAGAGACCCCGTATTATGTCGAGGATCCCGCTGATGTCTGCGACATCTCCGAGCAGTTTCCCTACAACAATCACATCTGGGACATCGCGGTCTCCTACAGCGTCCATCGCATCTTCGTGCTGAAGGGCAACTTCAATGACGGAGCCGCGGAATACGGCGAGCTCTACTGCTGGGACATCGCCCCGGACGGCACGCTGACCTTCAATGAAAGCCTTCAGACCCAGCAGGTCTTTCCCGGCAGAGTGATGGGCTCATACCCCACGTTCCACGGATTCCTTGTCGACGGCGACATAGTAATCGATCACTCCCACTCTGAGACCGAAGGCTGCCGCCTTATCCTGATGGCTCAGAAGAATCCGTACGACGGCTGGGGGCACTATTTCATGGTCATGGACACCGACCTGAACGTTATCGACACGTCGGTGCTTACAGATTCCTATCGCAGGTACAAGTGCTCGATAAGACAGGACAAGTATCCGTTCAACAGGTGTATCGTTACTTCAGGCTATAATTATACCGACGAGATAAACCTGTTCCCGGCCCCTGCGGGATGGTGACATCGACCTCAAGGGACTGGGTGAAACCTTGCCGGGGACAAGGCGCGGGAGTTTTTCTCAACAAAGAGGAAGCGAGGAAAATCGCAATGCTAGAGAAACTGAGCGTCGTCTTTGCTTCAGCGCTGCTGACAGCGCTGATTGCCGGCTGCAGCGGGGCGGGGGGCTCGGACGTGCCGTTCACCCCCTCTCTGTCGGGGGAATCGGACACGGTCGGCATGTCGTCCAGCCAACAGCTATGGGGATTCTGGGATGTTGCCCTTGACCAAGCCACGGGCGAATTCACAGTGGTCTCCCTTCGCAGCGGGATGTTCCAGGCGAACGTGACCATGTTTCTGCAGCCCCCGGCGAGCGCCATTAATCTCCTGTCGATCCAGATCGATCCTGGCCAGAGCAATCTTGCGGAGGGCCACGTGGTCTGCGATGTGACGACGAGGCACCCGTTCCCGGGACTCGCGCAGTATCGGGGATTCGATGTCCGAGGCATCGTGATGGGTGACGGGAGCATCACTGGAGAGGCCGGAGACGGCGAATTGCGGGCGGGTCTCGACGACATGAGGCTTCTGAACGCCGATGGTTACTGCCGATGGTGGAACCCGACCGAGTTCACCACATACAAGACCATCTTCGGCTACACCCAGGGCAAACTCGCACCTCCTCAGCTGGCCACGGCGACTGTGAATGCCTACAAGTACTTCGCCGACGGTCTGGAAGCCCAGGATGCTCTCTCAGAGCTGGACCTCGGAAATCGAGGCTCTTTCAGCCCCGCACAGGGCGCGAATACGCGGCGGTACGACCTTCAGTTCCCCGTATCGGGCGGGTCGCCGGTTTTCAAGTTCAACTACGCGATCACCGCAAGCTATCTCGATCCCGAGACCGATGAGGACCCGAGCTATCCAATCGAGTCTTTCTCCTGGCTGGCGAACGCTCCCGAGGCCTTCCGGATTGCTATCGCCGACGCCGGTTCCACTGCTTACTATGTGGGACCATCCGAGCTGGGCGGCAATATCAAGGTCGAGATCGAAGTCTTTGACTGGGGCTTCGCCACAACATCGATCGTCACGGACGAAATCGCGGCGATCACGCTTGAATCGCCCACGCTGTTCCCCGGACAGGTGGCTGTCGACCTCGGAGGCGCTGCGCCGGGAAGCACGGCATATTCGTTTGTTTTCCCCGTGACGATCCAGGACGTCACACCTGCTGGCGTTGAAAATCAGGAGATTCTCGTCAGGGTCCTGTCGACCGAGCCCAACATCTATGCTCCCGACATCCCCGGCATCACCGGCTTCGCCTATCCTGACGCGCCTCTCACCGCCTATTGCCTATGGGAAGCGGATGTCAGCGATACCTCACCTGCACTGAATCCGCCGGAAGTGGGAGTCATAGACGGACCCGATTCAGTTCTCGAAGGCGACAGCGCACTATATACGCTCAGCTACGCGACCGATCCGGAGGACGGCACCGACCTTACGATCTTGTGGGATAATGACGGCGATCTGGACTTCGCCGACGACACGGACGGGGACGACACGAATCTGGAGGGCCTTCTGGATTTCCCCACAAAGGGGAATGTCGAGGTGATAGCCAGGGCCGTCGATTCCAGTAGTCTCCATACCGATTCGGACCCGTACGATGTGGTTGTGACGTATTGTCCGACCGCGGTGCACGATACTTTCAGCAGCATCTACTACTCCGGCGTTCCCGCCACGTACTGGCGAATGGATTCGGCCTTCCAGACTGTCGGTTCCTATGCAGGCCAGCTTATCGTCCAGGTGGACGGATCGTCGCTCGGCAGATGCACCACATCCTCGACAGGTCCCTGGTCGGTGCAGCCCTACATAACAATTCAGAACGGCGGCGGCTCGACCATCATATACTCCATCGACGTCGACGATTACTCCGGCAGAGTAATCGTTGCGGGAAGGATGGCTGCGGCGGCCGCCGGCACTTTCTATGTCTACGATTCCGGTGGCACTTACCTGACATCGATCAACGTGGGTTCGGGACGGTGGATCGGGGGAATAGACACCGATGAGAACGGCGATGTCTGGGTCTCGACATCGACCCCATCTCCCAATCCCTGCCAGACCTACCTCCAGCACTTCGTTTACCAGGATTCGTCGCCGTACTACGTTGTGGATCCCGCAGACGAGCTCGAGACCACAGCCCAGATCAATCTGCGCAACAACACCTGGGACATCGCCGTCTCTTACCCGCTCCGCCGCATCTATCTCTTCCACGGGAACTACAACAATGGTCCTGCACCGTACGGTGAATTATTCACCTACGATATCGCCGACGACGGCGCCCTCACATACAACGATTCGGTCAAGAACCTGCAGGTCTTCGCGACGCTGGTCAACGGCGCGATGATGGACTTCACCAATTGCTGTACGTACGGTAATATCGACATCGATCATGTGGAGGAGGCCTCCGATGGTTGCCGCGTCGTAGTGATGGCGAAGTCCCAAACAAGCACCCAGACTTTTGTCAGGCTCCTTGACGCGAATCTGAACCCAGTTGACTCGAGCACCATCCCGTTCCTGGGTAGCTCGCCCTACTCATTCAGTCTCGGAGTGGATTCCAATCCCGCAAACCGCAGGATGGTGGCTACGATCTACGCGTACGGCTGGGCGTACGATTCGGAAGCCCCTGCGGGCTGGTGATCCGCTGCTCGGACCGCTGGAGTTCTTGAAGCTTTGTGGGGCAGGCTTTCCAGCCTGCCATCCTCGAAGACAACAAAAACGAGAGCCTTGCAGCTCTCAGTAAATGTCAACGGAATTGGACAAGTGCTCTCTTAAGCGCCGGGTTCGGGTGGGGCAGGGATGATCCCGGCCTCCCAAAGCGCCGAATACTGCTTTCTCGCTCGTCGGATCACATCCTCCGCCACCTTGAGCGCTTCCTTGGGGCTCATCTTAATTCTCGCGACGCCCTGCTCGATCGCTTTCTGTCCGACCGCGACAGCCTCTCGCGGGAAAACGTCCCACTCGTCCATCGTGGGGATCAGGTAGTCTTCATGCATGCCCTTGTCTTCCGCCGTCTTGGCCAGAGCATGGCTCGCTGCGATGCACATCTCGTCGGTGATCGTCTTCGCCATGACATCCAGGGTCCCTCGGAAAATGCCCGGGAATCCCAGGGAATTGTTTACCTGGTTCGCGAAATCGCTGCGTCCGGTCGCGACAATCCGCGCGCCCGCTTCCTTGGCTTCCCACGGCCAGATTTCGGGTACCGGATTCGCGCAGGTGAACACGATCGCGCTGTCCGCCATCGAGGAAATCCATTCCTTCTGGATAACCCCGGGCCCTGACTTCGAGAGCGAAATCAGAACGTCCGCGCCCTTGATTGCGGCTGGAGCGTCGCCCACAAGATTCCCGCCGTTAGTCGTCGTGCAATAGTGCCACTTCTCCTTGAACTTCTCCTTGCAGTCGCTGCGACCAGGATGGAGCGTTCCTTTGGAGTCAACCAGGATCATATTTTTCGGATCCGCCCCGGCGGAGATGATCAGGCGGGTGATGGCGATATTGCTCGCGCCCGCGCCGTTCATGACGATCCGCACCTTGTCGATTTTCTTGCCGACGATTTTCAGGGCGTTCACTAATCCTGCCAGTGTCACAGCCGCGGTGCCCTGCTGGTCGTCGTGCCATACCGGTATGCGGGCTTTCTTGCGAAGCGTGTCGAGCACATGAAAACACTTCGGCTGCGAGATGTCCTCGAGGTTGATCCCTCCGAAGGACGGCTGCAGCTTGAGGACGAAATCGATGATCTCGTCAGGGTCTTTTGTGTCAACGCAGATCGGGAAAGCATCGACTCCGCCAAGGTATTTGAAGAGAATTCCCTTGCCTTCCATGACGGGCAGTCCGGCTTCGGGCCCGATGTCGCCCAGCCCCAGCACCCTCGTGCCGTCCGACACGACCGCGACGAAATTCGCCTTGTTCGTGTGCTTGAACACGTTGTCGGGATGTTCCTTGATGTCCAGGCACGGCTTCGCGACTCCGGGTGTGTACCAGATCGCGAAATCGTCGAAATTCCTTACGCAGCATTTCGGGGCGATTTCGATCTTGCCCTTGTAGAAAGGGTGAAGTTGAAGCGCGTCCTTGCCCGGCTGCTCGGCCTTCTTGATAAGCTCCTGCTCATTCAGTTTGGTTGTCATGGTAGACCTCGGTGCGCCTGACAGGTCCCAGGTCGCGAGTACGATGATGTTGGGGTGGCCGGTTTGGAACAGAAAGGAGAAATTGTGATATTTTTCACGAGCCCCGAGAAAAAAAATTCCGCCGCCTAGGGCCTCGTTTGTTCCCCCGCTGTCCATCCCGGCGACGGTAGCCTAGCACATCGCGTCACCGAATGAAAGCCGATTCGCGCCGCACCTTGATCATATCTCGTACACGTTAGTCAGTATGTACGGATTCCTCCTGAGATGCTTCCAGATCAACTTTCCCATTTTGTCGGTCGTTTTTTCCCTGAGGTTCGGATACTCAATGAAATCGTTTTCCTTGACCGCAGCGAGGCTGTCGCGGAGCACGATCTCGGACTTGTCGAAGAGATCCCTGTACTGGGAAAAATCGAGGACACCCTTGGTGGCAATCTCCACCCGCTTCACTCTCTTGGTCTTGCTATCGATGAGGACGGTGACGACAACAACTCCTCCCTGCGCAAGCTGTCTGCGCTCGTCCAGCATCTTTCCATCGACATCATCCACCCCCAGGCCGTCCACCATCTTCACACCTGACGGCACCGTCCCGGTCACGGCGATCTTGCTCTGGGAGATATGTATCCTCTCCCCGATCCGCGCCAGCATGACGTTAGAGTCCGGGTGACCCATTTTGTGCATGAGCGTGGCGAACTCGCGCATGTGACGTATCTCGCCGTGGAACGGCAGGATGTACTTCGGCCGCACGAGGTTGTACAGAATCTTGATTTCCTCGCGGCTTCCGTGCCCCGATACGTGCAATCCCCGGTCCGGACCATAGTAAACGTCAGCGCCGAGCTCGGTGAGGTGATTCGTGATGCGAATGATGTGCGCCTCATTGCCTGGGATCGGGCTCGCCGACAGGATCACCGAATCGCCCGGTTTGATCTTCACAGGATGCGCTCCGTCGCTCATGAGTTTGAGGGCGCTGCCGGGCTCGCCCTGAGTGCCGGTCGCGAGAATGAGGAGGTCGCTGTCCTCGTAATCGTTTATCTGCTCTGCGTTAACGAGGATGTCGTCGGGCATGTGGAGGTAGCCCAGGTCGCGAGACACCTCGAGGTCGTCGATCATTCTGCGACCCGTCGGCACCACCTTCCGTCCCAGACTGACCGCGACATCGATGGCCTGCTGGATGCGATGCTGATGGCTGGCGAAGGTCGTCACAAAAATCCGACCCTTGAGTCCCTCGAAAAGCTCGTGGAACGCCACGCCGACCCTTCGCTCGGACCCGGTGTAGCCGGGATTGAAGACGTTGGTCGTGTCCGTAATGTAGGTGAGAACGCCTTCGTCGCCGTATCGCGCGAAAGTGCCCAAGGCCATTTTCCGGTTGTCCACGGGAGTCTGATCGAACTTGAAATCGCCGGAATGGACAATGAGCCCCTCAGGCGTTCTGATCGCAAGCCCGCACGCGTCCGGAATCGAATGACACACCGGGATGAACTCGACCTCGAAGTTCTCGCCTATCTTGTAGACCCCGTTGTCTTCAACCTCCTCAAGCTCGGTGTCGAGCAGAACCTGATGCTCTCTCAGCTTGATCTCGAGGAACGCAAGCGACAGCGGGGTCCCGTAGATCGGAATCCTCGCTTCCCGAAGAAGGTACGGAAGGGCCCCCATGTGATCCTCGTGCCCATGAGTGAGCACGATCCCCGCAACACGCTCACGATTCTCTACGATGTACTGGAACTTCGGGATGACCACGTCCACACCGGGCATGTCGAACGATGGAAAACTCATGCCCCCGTCGATGACGAGCATCTCGCCGTTGTACTCGACAATCGACATGTTCTTCCCGATCTCGTGAAATCCGCCGAGCGGGATGAATGAAAGTCCCTTGGGGTATTTCCCCGCGAACCTGTGTACCGCCTTTGGCATTACCTGGCTCTCCAAGAACGCAGATGCGGGAATGATAGCCCAAGGCCGGGATGGTTGCCAGTATTGTTCATTCCAATTACCGGGTGCGCCGACTTTCCAGTCGGCTCTGATCAATCAAGAAGATGCCGCTTGGAAAAGCGGCGGACCGGAAAGATCAAAATCAATCACCGGATGCATCCTGGGATCGGGTTTCCTTTTCCCCTTTCAATGAAGAGTGTATATTAAGAGCATGACTGGATCATTCCGATACGCGCTCAGGTTTGCATCCTGGACCGTTTTTGCCCTTGCTTTGCTACTCGTTTCACCCGTCGTCCGCGGTCAGGACCAGAATGAGCCGGAGCCGGACCCCGTAACCGAGATAGAGACTCAGTTCGGCGTTGTGGAAGACCCCGCGGTTGTCGCACGGGTCGACGCAATCAAGACTCGGCTTCTCGCGGTCATCCCTGAGTCGAAGACCGACAAGAGAGAGATCAGAATCAAGGTCCTGGATGACGACACGGTGAACGCCTTCGCTTTGCCCGACGGTCATCTTTTCATCTTCAGGGGACTTCTGGAAGAATGCCAGACCGACGACATGCTCGCGGGGGTTGTCGCGCACGAGCTTGTGCACATTTTCCATCGCCATCACGCCGGCATGGGCGACAGGGAAATCCGCGGGATGCTCATCGGGATGGCCGCCATGATCGCATCGAGACAAGGGGAGGGGATGATCCTGGGGCAGATGATCTCGGCGAGCATGGTCGAGACGTACGGGCGGTCCGCCGAGAACGATGCCGACCGGACGGGGCTGAGTTGGGCGGTCGATGCGGGCTACGATCCCGTCGGCTTCCTCGAACTCATGCAGCTCCTCGAGCAGGAGTCGATCCATCGTCCCCGGCCAGGCGGAAACTACTTCACCGTCCACCCGAATCCCGAAGAGCGCATGGCCTCGATCCGCGATACCTTGAAGGAACTGGGGATCGATATTCCGGACAATGTCTACCGCGTGCACATCCCGCTGAGGTTCTATCTCCCTCTCGCAGAGAACGAATCGATCAACCTCGCGGAATGGGAGACAAGGCTCGCGAAACCCGCTCCAAGCGCGGCACCTGAAACGGACGAGGGCGAGGAGTCGGAAGAAGAGGAAATCCCGCCCTCTCTCCTGAGCGAATACCGTCTCAGGACCGGGCTTTTCGATGGCGTAACCGTTCCGTCGGACGGCGCTTATGGCGTGGTTGCGGCGGGCGATACCGGCGTTTTCTACATCGCTGCGGAATCGGAGGGGACTCTGACGGATCGCGCAGAGGAAATCATCTCCCGTCTTGGCGACCTTTTCCTTGACGGCCTGAGGAGCTATGAAGTGCAGGCAAGCTCGATCGATGGAGAGCCTGTGATGCTCGCCAGGAGACGGGCTATCGCATCGACAACCGAGGCCGATGCAGGGCTGTTCGGACGTGGTCCGATGGAGGCGAATACCTCCAGAGTGCAGACGCTCAAGGACATTCTGTACCGCTACTTCGTGAATAGGAGGATATAGTCATCTGATGGCTGACGCCGTCGGGTACGCGCTCCCTGGCGGTCGCGCTTCAGACCCGGGATTATCGCACTTCTACTCGAAGTCAGTGGGGAATTCGGGTCTTTCGCGCTTCATGAAGGAATCGATACCGGTCTTGCGATGCCCGGAGGCCCACGCGAGGGCGAAAAGCTCAGCTTCGTATTCCTCGCCGTAGCGAAGGGGCAGATCGGCGGCCATACGTACCGCCTTCTTGCACATTGCCAGGGCGACCCGCGACCGGGTCGTGAATCTCTCGGACCATTTCTTCGCAGCGACGACAACATCCTCGCCCTTCGGGACAACCTGCTGCACCAGGCCCGCCGACAAAGCGTCCTTCGCGTTGATTATCTCTCCGGACAAGATGAGTTCCAGCGCCCTAGAGTAGCCAATATGCCTCATGAGTCGCTGCGTGCCGCCCCAGCCGGGAATTATGCCGAGGTTGCTCTCAGGGAGACCGAACGCGGCGCGCTCGGACGCAAGACGGAAATCGCAGGCCAGCGCCAGCTCCAGACCGCCCCCGAGCGCCGTGCCGTTCACCGCCGCGATCGTCGGGATGTCCAGGGCCTCGAGCCGACCGAACATGTGTTTTCCCAGCCGTGAGAAAAACCGGGCCTCGAGCGCGTCCATGCCCCGGACCGATTCGTCCGACACATCGACCCCCGTCGAAAACACCCTCTCGTTCCCGGTGACGATGAGCACCCTGATTTTCGGGTCGTGCTCCACGACATCAAGCGCGCGGTCCATCTCGGTCACCATGTTGGGGACGATGGTGTTGTACTTGTTACCTTTCCGGTCGACGGTCAGAACCGCGTAAGGGTAGTCAATCTCGATCCGGATGTCCTTCGTCTCGGTCAGTTCGGTTTCCTCCAGCATCTTGGAGCTGCTATGGTAATTGATTGCTTCCGGGTCCGCAAGGCGCAGCGCCCTTATAGGATCCGGTCAATTCCTCAAGCGTCATTCCGTTTCTCGCAAGATACTCCCTTATCCCTTCGCAGATTTCCTTCGCTCGGTTGGGATGAATGAAGTTGACCGTACCCAGGCTTATCGCCGTCGCCCCGGCGATGAGATACTCCAGGGCGTCGCTCGTTTCGTAGATCCCGCCGGTGCCGATGATCGGGATATCAAGCTTAGACGCAACCTGGTGTACGATCCTCAGCGCGATCGGACGTATCGCCCGTCCCGAAAGTCCTCCATAGTCGCGCGAGAGCCTCGACTTCCTCGTCTCAATGTCTATCGACATCGCCAGGAAAGTGTTGCCCAGATTGAGAATGTCCGCTCCGGCATTGATCGATGCTTCTGCGAGGGGAAGGATGTCCGTCACGTTCGGACTGAGCTTGGCGATGATCGGTTTCGTAGTCGCCTTTCGTACCGCGCGCACCAGGGACTCCATGACCGAGCAATCCGCCGCAAACGCAAGGTAGCCGCGCTGGACATTCGGACAGCTTGAGTTTATCTCGAGCGCCGCGAGCGATTTCTCCTTATCAAGAATCGAGGCCAGCTCGATGTAGTCCTCGATTCTGTCCCCCACGAGGTTCGCGATCAGCGGCACTCCGAGCGCGGCAGCTTCAGGGAGCTTTTCCTTGAGAAAGATCTCCACGCCGCGGTTTTCCAGACCGATCGTATTGATCATCCCGGAATGTGTCTCGACGATCCTTGGGTAGGGATTTCCGGTCCTCGGCTCGAGGCTGACCGCTTTCAGCGTGACAGCGCCGAAGTATTGCAGTTCGGTCAGACCCTCGAACTCGTTTCCGTACCCGAATGTCCCGCTTGCGGAGATCAGGGGGGTCTTGAGCTCGAGGGGTCCGAGTTTCACACGGAGGGTCGAAGCCTTGGGTTTCCCGCTTAGGGCCATCGGGGTCATTATATACGGCGTGGGGTTTGCGTTTCCACAGAGGATATGTCGATGAGACGTGATTTCGGCGGCAAAACGGCCACAACGGCGGCAATTATCGGCTTTTGAATTGACTTCCGAAGCTGCATCGGATATAAATACCCGGTTACAGTTATTACCGATTTCCCGCAGGAGAGGTGCGGAAAAGCGGTGAGGTGACAGCGGGGACGGCGATTGTCGGGGAGCAGGAAAGAGACCAGCGGAGCGGTCATGCGGGTAAGTACTTCAAGAAAAGATCACTATTGGATTTTGGTGTGCGAAGGCGACACGGTGGGCGTGCTGCCGGGTCCTTTTTTCGACGTTCAGAAGGCAATGATAGAAGGTGCGCGGGACATTATCCTGGATTTCGAGTCGCTGCACTTTCTTGACAGCAGCGGCGCCAAGGCCTTGGAGGACACCTTTCGGGTCGTTCGACAGGAGGGAGGTCGGCTTGGAGTGGTGGCCCCTCCTCCGGATGTCCGTGTTGCGATGAAGCTGAGCAAGACGCTGAGGGAAATCCCCATCTACCATTCCAAACAGGAGGCCGTGAGCAGGCTTGACCTGTTCGACCTTCAGCCCGAGGCCCGGGAGGAAAACATCGAGACGCTCGTGGTGTGGCAAAAAGACCTTCCCGTCGCCGGAGAGCTTCGCAGGATTCTCAAGACACACGCGTTGGATCCCAGATTCCATTTGAGACCTGTCAGGGAGCCTGCTGAGGTCACGGAGACTCTCCTGGGGGAGAAAGTGGATTGCGTGCTCATCGACGCCACGTGCCGCATGTTTCAGGTCGCGAATCTGATTGAGAGTATGCTGACCGACTCGAGCATGCCTCGCGTGCCGATTCTCGTTGTCTCCGCTGACGAGTATCTGGAAGAGGCCGAGCTTATGATACGGCACGGTGCTCACGAGCTTCTCCGGTACCCGTTCAAGTCGTCCGAGGCCCTGGTCCGCATCCAGAACGTGATAAGCCGTTTCAAGGACCACAGACCCTACTATCCTCCGGGAACCGTAACCCAACCCAGAGGCATGCGGGTATGAAAAACCATGGTAATCCGGATAGATGCTGCGAAATTGACGGGTTTGTGTGCGATAATATCCTTGTTCGGGTGTTATGTTCGAGGCGGGATTTGAACAGGGAAATCGGATAGGAGGCTGGTATCGTACTGCGTGGACCGGACAGGGGGGTCTGAGTCTTTCGTTTCTTCGGACCGGCGCTCAGGGAGGGCTGACCCTGATGGAATCGAAAATCGTAAGGAAAGAGCATTACTGGGTCATCACGTACGAGGGCGACACCTCGGGTCTTATGCCCGGGCCGCTCCCGGAGATACTGGACGCCCTGAACAGCGGCGCTCACGAAATCATACTCAACCTGTCCGGCTTGAGGTATCTCAATCCCAACGGGATCAAGGCCCTGAAGGAGAGCCTGGAAATCGCGAAGAAACGTGATGTCAATATCGGCGTTGCCGCGCCGCCGCCGCAGGTTCGCCGGGCCCTGAAGCTGGGCGGGCTGGTTCCGGACATCCCCATCTTTTACAGCGAGCGGGAAGCTATCACCGGCCTCGAACTTGTCGACTACCAGTCGTCGGCGCGCAAGGACCTCACGGACAGGCTCCTTGTCCTGCAGAAAAACCTCCCGATCGCGGGCCAACTCAGGGACACACTGAGAAAGCACCCCACGAAACCCCATTTCCGAATGATCCCGTGCAGGGATGTCAAGCGCGGCCTGCAGGTGCTGCTCGAAGAACGGGTCGACTGCATCGTCATTGACGCAGGTTTCGCCCTTTACCAGATTACGGGTTTCATTGAGAAGGTTGAGACCGATCAGAGGCTTCCGTCTATTCCAATACTGGTCGTGGCGACGGATGATAAATTGGAGGAAGCCGAGCTGATGATACGGAACGGAGCGGACGAGATACTCCGGTTTCCGTTCAAGCCGGTTGAGACGGTCGTTCGGTTGCAGACACTGATCAGCCATATGAAGGATCACAGGCCCTATCACCCGCCCGAGAAGGTCGTGCAGCCTCGCGGCTGGAAGGATTGAAAATCCAAAAACCTATCGACGCGATTGTGCTATACTTTCGACCGTGGCCCCGGGGGGGTCTGCATCGAGAACACCGCTAACTGCCCGAAGGCAGGCGACAAAATGCAGGAATTGATTACTCTCTTCAGTCGGATGGTGGAGATCGGAGCCAGCGACCTTCACCTTCAGGAGGGTACGAAGCCGTACTTTCGCGTCCACGGCATGCTGAGCATGTATGAGGAAGGCCCGTCAATCGACCACACGTTCATGGACAGGGCCCAGAGATACCTCTTCGGGGAGTACGAGACGAAACAGTTCGAGATGCGCAAATGCTCCGACTTCGCTCACGTCCTTCCCGAAATCGGACGTCTGCGCGTCAGTTTCTTCACTCAGAGCAACAAATGGGGTGCTGTGTTCCGGCTGATCCCCGAGATCCTTCCCAGTTTCGAGGAGTTGGGCCTTCCGGAGATCGTGCGGACGATCTCGAAATTCCCTCGAGGTCTTGTGCTGGTTGTGGGACCCACCGGTTCCGGGAAAACGACCACTCTGGCAACGATGCTTGACTGGATCAACCACAACAGGAACGTCCACATTCTCACTCTCGAGGACCCCATCGAGTACAAGCACGTCAATATCAACTGCCTGGTGAATCAGCGCGAGGTCGGTCGCGACGTGATGAGCTTCCTCGACGGAATCCGGGAAGGTCTGAGGCAGGACCCGGACGTCATCCTGGTCGGCGAGATGCGCGACCTCGAAACCACCGCAATGGCCCTTATGGCAGCCGAAACCGGTCACCTCGTCTTCGCCACCTTGCACACTTCCGGAGCCGCCGACACGATCGACCGTATCATCGACATCTTCCCGGCGAACCAGCAGTCCCAGATTCGTACTCAGCTCGCCCTCTCCCTGAGGGCGGTTGTTTCCCAGGTTCTGGTCAGGCGGATCGACCGCGCGGGTCGAGTTGCGATTTTCGAGGTCATGCTCATGACCAACTCGATACGCAATCTCATCCGCGAGCAGAAAGTCCACCAGATCGATCACGTCATCCAGTCCGGACGCAAGCAGGGCATGATCACCCTCGAACACAACATTGCGCAGCTTATCGACCAGGGAATCATAAACAGAGCGGTGGGTATCGAGCTGGCCAACGATCCGGATGATCTCCTTGAGGCATTGCTTCAGGATTCCGCAAGGGAGAAGGAGCGAAAGAAGCGCGAGGAGGCGGATCTCATGGCCGCTCGCCAGGATTTCTCGGGAGTCGGCTACGATCTCGGCAAGGCTGCGCGTCGCGAAACCGACAAGAGAAGCGGACAGCACCCAAGGCCGGTTGAGCAGCCGGAGAGAAAGAATCCTGCCTGACGCTCCATCGCCTACAAGTTCTATTGAGAACGCGTTTTGTGGGGCAGGCTGGAAGGTCTCCTGCGTTTATGATCGGTCGGTAAACCCTGGAAACGATGTCTCATGGTTCGGCAATTGCGCTGGTTTCGCGGTCGCTCGAGCGGTATCCGCGCTCGGAGCTTCGCGATATCTACAAGCTTCTCTTCCAGACTTTTCACGGCGCCGAACATGCTGTGAGCGACATCGAGACGGCAAGGTTGTGGCTCATGAGGGAATGGGAATCGCTTCCTGCCTCGGGCGCGAATCCTCTCATCGAGCCGATATTCATCGAGGGCGACCCCCCTGTAACCCCCCCCCTCCACAGATTGCACCTGGTCCCCGCGAAGGCCTCAGGCATCGATCCTGAGCGCATTCTGAGCGAGTTCCTTCGGACCACTGCGGATTTCCCCAGGGCGTATCCCGCCGAAACGGACGATCTTCACCAGGCGTTTCTCTCGGCATGGGAGAATCTCGGGGACGCAATCCGTCGAGGCGATCTGGATTTCGACTTCGACAACTACCGGGCGTTCTCGTGCAAAATGAAACAGGAGGGATGGCCCGCGGCGCATCACTCGACGGCCTTTCGCAAAGCCTACGATCCTCATTATCGACTAGTGATGGACGCGCTGATTGCCGAGACCTAGCGGGTCGGATGCAGCCCGGGAACCTGTTTCGGTCGATGAGGGATAGGTTAGATCATCGTGGCAGGGGAAACAGGTTCCCGGGATCGGAAATGATTGCAGTTGTTTACCACTGACCGTCAAGCGCGCCGAATTCAACGTCCAAGAGATACCAGTCGCACCCTACTCGGGGAAGTCCCCACGGGTCGGGATCATGTTGCGAGATTCTGATAACAAAGGGCCATGTCCCCGGGAAGGGATCCGGCATATACCAGTAATAGTCATAGTCGAATCCCGTAAGCCAGTATTCGTCGGGGCTCCCGCATGGGTGCGGTTTGAAAGACCATTCGATTGCACTTCCTATGAAATCAGCCTGCCCGGCGTCCCATGTCGCGATTGTGCCGGGTACGATACCCTGTCCCGGTATCGGGGGAATCCACACGGATGACGCGGAATCGAGATTCCAGCTCGATCCCCACTCGTACGTATCGCTGAAATCCTGTGCCTGGCGGGAGATGAAATCGTTCGGGGCGGATGCCATTTCCTCATCGGGAGCTACAATCTGCCCCCCCCCGCGAACAGCCGATAAGAACGAGACATACTGCGAGTGCAGGAAATACCACGCGGACAGCGAGTGCCGTTCGGCATGAGTTGTGCATTGACAGTTCCTCCTCTGGTCCTGCACAGGGCAACCCTGCTTATGCTCGATACTGTAAAACTAATTATATATGCAACTGTCGCAAGGCGCAAAGGGGGAATCCCGGGAACCCATTTCGGCAAGGTGCGTCGGGAATTCCCGGCATGAATCGAAACGGGTTCCCGGGCTACGTGTTTCGGTTGGGGGCGTGTCAAGCTTTTCGGAGATTTCGCTTGAGGAGGATATCCGTCAGAATCTGGCCGCGGCTGATCGTGCCCACGAGGCTGTTGCCGTCGAGAACCGGTATGCGGCGCAGATGGTGTTGGTACATAAGTGCCAGTGCTTTCAGCGCCGGCTCGCTCTGGTCTATCGTGACCACTTTCTCAGCGGTCTGCATCGCGTACTCGACTCTCGTCGCGCGGAGGTTCTTGATGAGGACCGCGGGCAGGTCCATTTTCTCCATGATCTCATCGTAGATTGTGATGTCGGTCTCGGACGGCATGCAGGTGCGGATGAGATCGCCGTCCGTGAGAAAGCCGACGATCTGCCCGTCCTCGGTTACGACCACTACGCCCGTTGTGCCGGCATGTTTCATGGCCTCCCACGCCTGACTGAGAGTGTCCATCGGTCCCACTGTGACCAGATCCGGTTCGAGCAGATCCTTGACCAGCATTGCTGTGCCTCCGTACGGGTAACGTACATCGCGGATAAACTAATTATAGCCGGTAATGTCCGGGGATTCATGCCCCCCTGTAGTCCCCCCCCCAAGGGTGGGACGGCTAAGAGATGGATTCCTTCATCCAGAGTGCGACTACCGATACGTCACGTTTGAGGGCCACGCGGCGTTGAGGCATGCATCGGCGTTTCTCTCCGGGACGCCTTCGACAATCACCGCAACGCGACCTTCCTTCTTCATGACGGCGGCCAGACCCGATCCGGTGAAAAGACAATAGGATGCTTCCTTGCGTGACCAGTTCCCCTGCGGATACTTGGTTTCGAGAAGACTGCAGTACTCGCCGAAAAATTCGCTCGCCTCGCTCTCGCTGTCCCAGACGGTGATCCACGCAAACGCCAAATCGTTGTTCGGCGCACGCCACGACGTGACCACGTCGTAGTCCCAGCCTTTCGCAACCCTCTCGCCGAGGCTCTTGTTGCCGGTCGGGAGTTCGAAAACGAGATCGATGATAAGCTCGCCGAGCGTATCGGTCGCCTCGAGCTTCCATCCTGGAAGCGGGCGCGACAGGTCCGAAGGATTCGTGTATGACGGAATGTCCCGAGCGATCGTGTATTTCTCCGGGTGCAAAACCTGCTCCATGCTCTGAGGAGGATCGCTGAAAACCCGGTCCAGACCGGCCTCACCGGACCTGGCGACGACCTCGTTGACGAACTCCTCGCCTTTGAGGTAGGGCACGATCATCAGCCGCCCCAGGAAGGCGTTATAGTCGCTCATGTCCATCATCATCTCGGCGAGAGTCGAGTTGAGGCCCGAGTATGTGGCCCATGTTTCGGAATCGAGGCCCATGGACTCGACCGCGTATTCGTTCATAATTCTTGTGGCGTTGCCTTCGACAAGGCTCTGGTAAGCAAGCTGTGCGTCATCCGAATCCGCGTCCACCAGCTTTTCGAGAGCGCTCTCGATGTCGAAATGCTGGTCGTCGAGCGCGTGCGTGAGCTCATGCACGATGACGGTGTTGGTCATAGTGTCGCTCATGTCGCCGCTCATGCCCTCCATCATCCCGCCAAGGAAACTCCCGATCGGACCCATATCGCCGAACATGCCGGACAGCGCCGCGCCCATGTCCATGTCCACTACGTAGAACCGCTTCTCGTGCGGATCGTACAGACCCGCCACCTGTTCCTCGGCCATGGTCTGGTAATCTTCCATCAGGCTCGATCCGCTCGGGATCAGGCCAAGCATCGTGTACAGCGCCGAGAAGGCGCGGTCCTTCTCGGGCGTGATCTCCATCGCCAGTTGCTCGGCTATTATGTCCTTAATCTCGTCCTGACTCACAAGCTCGACCGGCAGATCGTACATGAAATCCAGGCCTCTGAGGTCCTCCGTGACGCTCATGAGGCTGCGCGTGAGCTCCACGATGTCGGTATCGGAGGACTGCTGGGCCGACGCGAATCCTGCGCCGACAAACTGAACGGCGGCAAGCAGGACGGCAATCGAGATCAGTCGGGGGAATAGTCTTTTCACTTTCATCGTTCGCTCCGAAATCGGGTGGTTTCAGGCATCAGGTCAGCCGCCCTGCTGCGACAGCGCCGCATTCAGGGCTTCTGCATCCGTCAGGTCCCACAGAAGCACAAGATGGTTTCCGTCCGGCCAGAACGCGGCGTAAGTCTCGCTGCTGAATCCCCTGGGATGCGCGCCGTTCTCAAGCGGGCCGAGCATAACGGTCTCCCAATCGTGGTCCTGGAAATATCCCTGCAGGAGCTCAGTCGCGGACGAGCGGGAATCGGCATCCTCGTATTCCGCGACGACAAGAAGGTAATACTCGCCGCCGCCGAGACGGTATTCTGCAGAGGCCGCTTTCCAGTCGAACTGGTCGAAACCGAACACGTCGTCGCCGTTCCACTGCAGAAGCAGGTCCAGACCCACGGGTCCCCTGATGTATCTCTCGGTGCCCATGACCCGGTCGTCGACCGGGAGAACGCCGATGATGTCCGCCGGGCCGGATGATCCGGGAAAGCGAGCCAGCATATATACGCCTATCTCATAGAGGTCTTCGGACATGTTTTCCTGGATGATCCGGAAATAGAACCTGTCTTTGTAGCCCTCCAGAAACTGGTCGGCCACATTCCGGATCGTGTCGATCTTGGGAGTGGGCGGAAGCCCGTACGGTTGCACGACGATCCCTGTAATGTCGTCCTTCTCCGCATACGGGGTGGGGGACAACTGGTAGAAGCCGTATGCGTCGCCTGCCGACGGAAACTCGTAAATCTCGATCGTTATCTCGTCCCGGTAGTTTCCGTACGTCTCCGTTGCGAGCCACACGAGGTCGTATTCCAGAAGAAGGGGAAGGTCATCACCCAGGATGAATGCGGCATCGTTCGGGTGCAGCAGAAGCTCGTTTTCGTTCGCTTCCCAACCTCCGACAAAATTGCTCGGCGGAAGGTAGTCGAGCGCGTTCCTCTCCTCGTCCTCAGCGGAGATGATCGTTGCCCATGTGACGAAACAAGCGATCAGAAGGATGACTTTCTTTGGCATTTCTTTCCCTCGGGAGCGTTCAATCCCAATAGAGAGGCGGGAATCGCAGAACTGCGCTCCATTAATCATTGTATCAGAACCCGCCGGCAAATGCCGCTTGGAAAAGCGGCGCACCGGCCTCGGATCGGCCCTGAGTCAGTTGCCGTATGCACCCAGCCGCCGCTCGAGGATGAACACTGCGGACTAATGTTCTAGAATAGGAACGTGCGGAGTTTCCTCGTGACAGTCCTCGTGTTTGCAGCAACCTTCGCGGTCGCGATGACGGGGTGCGATCGGAAGTCCGGGAATGTCGGGGTTCCCGAACTCGAGAAAACGATGCAGCTGAAGACGAGGCTCGAGTCCGCCGATTTTCAACTGGTGGCTAGCGATGATGAAGCGGTGGCAAAGAGCTGGGCGGCTCTGGGGGAGGGCAGCGCGATTCCCCAGTCGTGGAAGCTCGATTTCGGGGGCGTGGAAGTGAGCGTTCCGCATATCGATCCGGCCGATGCGATCGGGATCGCGCACACGAGCGGAAGAATCACCGCCGTCTATCCGATGCGGAATCCGCCGTTGCCGAAGTACGGGGCCGGCGAGATTGTTCCCATAGCCGTGGCTCATTACATGATCCCCGACCCCAGGTTGGACATAATTCTTCTGCTTGTCTGCTTTCAGTCTGATCCCAAGGGTTCGAACCAGGGTATCGGTGTCAAGAGTGTCAACACCCAAGGAGTCGAGGTGAGCGCGCCTTTTGCTCTTGCCCTGAAACCCGAGGAGCTCTCCGGCATGTTTTTCTACGATGAGTTCATCTCCGGATCCGATGTCCAGAGAGTCGCGGCAAGGAATGACTGGGATCAGGGTTTCCTGCTTCTTACACTGCTGGGGCCGGATGTGATACTCTCAACTTATGTTCCGTGGTACTGAGAGACGGGTTCGATGAATAGATAATGAGATCGAGAAATCGAAATACAGCCCGCATGATCTGGGGAGGGTTCATTATTGTCGTCGGGCTTTTCCTTGTGAACCTGCTCGTTGCTCGTCCGGGCGGCGTCTCGCGTCACCAGGGTCTTCCAACCGGGAGCACATTCTCGTCGGACGCCAACGGCGCCGAGCTCACATATAACCTGTTTGAGAAGCTCGGTTTTCGAGTGTTCAGGCATCGACGTCTTCTACTGGAGAACACGATGCCGAGGGGTGGGGCGGACATCATATGGCACGTGCGCGGTACTGTAGCAGTTGACAACGATGAGATCAAATGGGTCGACTCGTGGGTCGGCAGTGGCGGGACCCTTGTGATCGTAGACAATCCCAACATTTTCAGCGCCGCAACCCAGGACCCGTTCGCTCCCGAAAGCAACGACGAGTTGATAGCGCACTGGTTCGAGATGCTCGACATCACCGGTGGAATGAGGGAAGCCAGGCCGATCGCCGACAAGGGCGGGCTTTCGGCCATCCCCCACCGTATGCCCGTCACGACGTCGCGCGAGTGGGAACTCGGGGAAACTCACGAGATCCATACCTATTTGAGACGGGGACTCATGAGTCCCATGGTATACAGGCTGTCGTTAAACGAGGATTCCGAGAAGGGGACGCGACGGGTGATCCGGGACGGGTACGGAACCATTCTGGCGGGGGCGCGCTACGGAGCGGGTCAGGTGTGGGTGGTGGCGGATCCTTATCTGTTCGGCAACCTGCTGGTGCAGGAAGCCGACAATGCGGTCATCGCCGCAAGCATGGTGGTGGGGTCAAGCGGGGGAGAGCATAGCGCGGTCCTTTTCGATGAGTATCATCTGGGATTTGTTCAGTCGCGAACTCTGGCGGACGCGGCACGGACGCCGCTGGGGAAGGGCCTGTTGTTCCTGGGAGCGATCGCGGCGCTGGCACTGGGGATCGCAGGGGCGAGATTCGGTCCCGTCAGGAAAGCTCCGGGCGCCATAGGTGTGAGCCAGAGGGCATTTGTGCAGGCGCTGGCGGAGCTCTGGCTGGGGGCCGGCGCCACGACGGCCGCGGCGGATGCGCTGTGGATGCGATACGGGTCGAGACAATCGGTGAGACGTCGCAACCTGGATCAGGAGCTGGATCGCATGCGAAAGGGCAGACCCCGTGTCGATGAACTGATCGAGATTTCAAAGAAACTTGACTCCTGACCCGGTTCGGTATAGGCAAGCTGTTGTTGATTCGCCCGGAAGCGGGTAAAATGTCCGGGTGGGAAGAGGTCGGCGGCGTCGTTGCCGCCTGATTTTTGCTGAAGGGGCCCGTGCCTGAGACTTAACATACTATCTCTTGAACGTCCTTATGCAGGCGAAGGCTCGTTGGGCGAAGCTGCAGAAGGGGCACATTTCAGGATCGTCGAGGGAGCAACCCAGAATGGCATTCGACATACCCGCTGCGGAACCATCACCGGAGGAGCTTGCCCGGGAATGCAGTGAGGCTGCGGAAAATGCAGTCGAGTGGGTCCGGAGCATGTCCGGGATCGAGCTGGACTTCTCACCGCCGTCCCTTATGGCGTTGGACCGGGTGCTGGACGGTCTGGTGTCGACGCTGGCCAAAGAGGACCAGGAGCCCACAGTCGTGCTGCTCGGAAGCTACCTCGGCGAAGTGATCCTTCAGGCGTGCGGCGGCCGGTGGGAGACCGGGGACGTGTTCGCGGGTCCCGGGATCAGGGGCATCAGCGGAAAGGAAGTCACCATAAGCCCGTTCTCAAGAATCAGGCAGGCGTTCACAAACCTGGAACCGCACCATCTCTCCACCTACTGGAACTCTGTCGTCGGTCGGATCAACGATGCTGCGTCCCTGGACGATACCGCGGGCTTCAGGAAATCTCCCATTGAGCCAGTGAAAATGCTCCCTGTCTCCGGCATGCAGCAAAAGAGCGGGGGAAACGGCCCTACCGATGCCGAGCTCGCCGAAATCATCCCTGACGAGACAAACAAATTTATCCAGATTCTCAAGACCGACCTGGGTGTCGAGCTGGACTACTCATTGAACAGCTTAAAGTTCCTGGATCACTATCTTCGATCCCTCAACGACAAGATGAAGAAAGAGGGGGAGATGGGCGAGCGCAGAGTGTTCATTTACCTCGCCGGGAACTATCTGGGGGAAGTGCTGCGACGCACGTACGGCGGCAAATGGGTCTACCTGGCCGACCAGCAGACTACCGGCCTTGTTCTGTCGGGGACAACTGGCGGAACGATCTACCCTCACAAGGCTGCCGCAAAGCTTGCCCTGGAATATCAGACCGGCGGCGTCCTTGCCTACGCCGAGAAAATCCGAATAAGAGTGGGGAAATCGTAGGGCTTCACCCGTCGAAGTGTTTGTCCGGCATTCAAGCGCCCATGAGGCGCTTTGTGCATAGTTGATCAATGGATTCAACATGTCTGAAAGCGGTGGCATTCGACATGGATGGAACGCTCTTCAACTCCTTCTCGGTGTCGTATGACGCGATTCGCGAAGGATTCGAGAGCTTCTGGGCCGAGCTGGGCGAGGAAGGCCCGATTCCGGCATGGGACAAAGTGAAAAGGCTCATCGGGCTTCCCTCGTATGAGTTCTACCCCGCCGCTCTGCCCGAATCGCATCGCGAGCACTGGAGATTGCTCCACCGGTTGGTCGGCGATGCGGAGAGGCGTCGCCTGGCCGACGGCAGGGGACGTTGTTTCGATGGGGTCCACGAAACACTCGACGCTCTGGGCGAACGGGGCTATGTGCTCTGCTGCCTGACTAATGCATCCAGAAAGTATCTCGATGCAGTCCTTGACGGGTGCGACCTGAGAAAACACTTCCGGGAGCTTTGCCACCTCGGTGAAGATCCGAGCAGGGACAAGGTGGATGTGCTGAAAGAATGGGCCGCCGGGTTCGGCGGCAGGGATCGAATCATATACGTCGGCGACAGGAAGGCGGACATCGAGGCCGCTCATGCTGCGGGGATAAGGGCTGTGGGGGTGACGTGGGGTTACGGATCGCCGGGAGAGCTGGCGGAAGCGGAAGCTGTGATCGACAGCATGCCCGACCTTCTGCGTGTCTTCGGGCTTTCAGCGGAATGAGTCTGGCCCGGACCGGAAAAACGGCCCTGCACCGGTCATGCCAGAAAGTCGAGCAGGGTCGGAGTCAGGACACGCGCGCCGACACCGAGCGCGCTCTGCAACACGAGTTCCTGCTGGCTCAGCAGGGTGAGCACCTCGGCGTAGTTCGACGCCTCCACAGAGTTCTTCAGCTCCCGCACATTCAGGTCGACAGCTGTGAAGAGGTTGAGGACCGTGCTCATTCGGTTGGCGCGAGCGCCGACTATCGCCTCATGACTGAGGATATTTTCGAGATCGTTGTCTACAAGGCCCAGGTCCTCGTCTCCGAGCCTGAGATACCTTTGGGAGCTGTACAGAGGATTGGAGACGACCGAGGAAAGCCCGGGCACGACTGCGGGGATTCCGCCCAGGACGCCGTTGAACACGGTCCTGGGTTCCCCGGTGACGCTTGCCACTTTGATGCTGAGTCCGAGTATCTGCGCCGTCTCCTGGTTCTGGATTTCAATTCGTCCGTCGCTCGATACTCTCACCAGCGCCCGCGTGCCAAAAATGGCCTCGATGTACCGTGCAAGGTCCGTCATCGTATCAGTCGCTGTGAGTTTGAAGCTGAAGGTCCCGGCGTCGTAACTGACGGTGACGATATCGCCGTCGACGAGCCCGAGCTGTTCGAACGTGCCCGTGAGAGCGTCGATGACCTTGGTCTGGGGACTCACAACTCCCATCAGGTCATCCCGGATCGTAATCAGTGTGCTGAAGATGTTGGACGGCTGCACCTCGATACCGCGCCCATTGGATGTTCCGCCGCCGGGGATTGCCGTCGCACCGAGCCATCCGAGCGTGCCCGCGAGAGGACCGCCGACGCTCATGTCTTCCCCGCGAACTCCGGATCCCGTGTTTCTGCTGAGCAAGACCAGGTATTCCCCTCCCGGAGGACCCTGTATGACTGCCTGGATTGCACCGTTCAGATCCGGTTCGCCCTGTATCTTCGAGTTGATTTCGTTGAAGACCTCGGTGATGTTGTTGCAGATTCCTGCATCGATCGTCAGCGTCACAGGTGGCGGGTCAGTCCCGTCCATGCTTACCGTGGGCCCGAGGTCGACCGTGATCGTGTCGTTGAAGCCGGCGACAACGATGAACGGGAAAACGAGGGGGGTCCCGATATACTGGGCGGGTGTAACAACATCCGATATCCCGAGCGCAGCCAGCGTTCCCGTCGCTCCTTCCGATATCTGAAGGTCCGCGGCAAGAATATCCTGCCCCTCTTTCACCGTCTCGATCATCAGCCTTCCCTGACTCAGCCTGGCCCGCACGGCTCCCCGCAACGCATCGTTCCGGAATATCTGGTAATTGATCTCGTCCACCAGCGCATCTGGTGTGGTCGTCATCGCCGCTCTCAGATCGATGGTCTGGGGAAGCACGTCGGTCCCGGTCTTGCTGGCGGTGGGACCCAGGTCGATCACGATCTTGTCGTTTCCGTCGACTCCTGCGATTCCAGCGGGAGTGGCGGGAGCATTCCCGACCACGGCTATCAGGTTAAGGTCGGCGGAGTCGGAAGCATTGTCCGGATAGCCGTTGTATGAGCCGCCTATGACGAGGTCCCCGAAATCGACATCGTCTCCGGTCGCGACCGTCTCGATCTGCAGCACGCCGCCGCCTGCGTCGGAGACCCTGATCTTGCCCGCTCCGAATTGCGCATCGATCTGCTTCTGCATCTCGATGATAAGGTCGGCCACAGACGCGTAGGTCTTCGGTGTGATGAAAATATTGGCCGACACGGATGTGCCGTTGTTTGCGTCAGCCCCGAGGGAAATGTTGATTAGATTATTCGTGTCGTTGTAGGAGAGATTCGCCACCGGTCCTGCACCGATGAAAATCACGGGCGTGCTGTCGACCAGTGGCAGGGTAGGGGCCGCGACCGCGTGATTGAACGCACCGCTGACCTTCAGGCCGAGGTCCTCAAGCAGGATGTCCTCGCAGTTGTCGGACACCGTGAATTCGCTTACCGCGCTCGCAGACTCAAGCACCAGCCGGCCCTCGGATATTGTCGCGAAGACATGGGTCCTGGTGTTTAAAGCCTCCAGATTCAGCTGAATGTCCCTCAGTGTCATTTCCGGGGTCACGAGAAGGTCGATCCCGTTGATTGTGAGCGTGCCGTCGAACCCGAGAGGCTTGTCCAGCGGAAGGGGTTTGCCTTTCAGAGTGTAGGTCTGGTAGAGGAAGAGGTCCTTGCCGGACACATTGATTGCGAGCTGATCGCCGTCCCCGACAAGTCGATCGATACGTCCGCGATTCCCCTTGTAGATGACATCGTCGATGTAGCCGGTTCTGGGATTCACGACCGCTTCGAAAGGCTCGGTCCTCGTCTGCCATCCTGCGAAAGTGAACCTGTCGCGAAAGCGCGAGTTGGCGTTGCCGAGCGTTGTCTCGACAATCAGGTTGACTTCCTTTGCGATGGCCTGCCTGTCCGCAAGGTTCAGGTTGTCGTTCGCACCGTCTTCCGCGAGGTCCCTGGCTCGACCGATGTCGTTGATGACCGATTGCAGCACAGTATCCACGTATCCGACCTGGCTCGAGCCGTCATCGATATTCTTCATGTACTGGCTCATTTTCGAAATCGACGACTGGAAGCCGATCACCTGCGCGACCTCGACCGGCGCCTGGTTGGGTCGGCTGAACTTCTTCCCGCTTGCGAGTTGCTGCTGGCTTCGCTCGATCCGCTCGGATATCGAATTAAGATTTCTCAAGAAATTCGAGATCAGGATGTTGTGAGTGATACGCATCGCTTCAGCCCCGGTCCCCCCAAGAAGTGTGTCTAAGCTCCGATACGATTAATCAATGTGTCGAGCGTGCTGTCCACGACCGTGATTACACGCGCCGCGCCCTCGAAGATGCGCTGGTAAGTGATAAGCTGAGTGGCTTCCTCGTCTATGCTTACCCCCCGGACGCTCTCGCGCTGCACATTCAACTGGTTCAGGAGCGCATCCTGGTTCTCGACCATCCTGCTCGCGGACTGGGCCCAGCTTCCCAGCTCCGAGATGCTCGTAGCGTAGTAGTCGTTGAAGGACGTGTCGCTCACCGCTGTCAGGTGCGACTGCAGGGACGCGATTGCGATGGCGTTGTCATTGTTTCCGGGACCGGGAAACTCGCCGGTCCCGTCATCTCCGGCCGCGGCGATGAATTGCAGGTTCTCTTGTATGCCCAGGTAGACCCCGATCATGTCCGCGGCGTTCGAGTACTGCCCGTCGGCCGGGAGAAACGCAGTCGCAGCGTCCAACAGTCCGGTGATGTTGAGGAAGCTGCTTGAGCCGGGAAGAACGGTTATCGATGTGCCCGCCTCCAGCGGATTGAATAAATCCAGTCGGATATATGAGTTCCCGACAGGGTCTGTCTTGAGGCTCGCCCTGACATACGGCTGGGCGTTCGTTATCTTGTCCAAAAGCTGCCTCAATGTGATAGCCTCGCCAGGCGCCACCTCTTCAGGCGTGAGAGTTATCTTGGTGCCCTGGATGGTGAATGTGCCGGCTGTAATCCCCAGAACGTCTACGGTCGTGTCCTCGTCGGTGCCCGTCGGAAGAATCCTCGTCCCGACCATCTCCGCTGTCCGCAGGTCATTGAAGAAGCATCGACCCTTGCTTCCGTCCAGCCCGAATCCGCCGATGTGCAGAACGTTCACCCTGTTGACCAGGGCGGTCGCGAGAGTGTCAAGCCTCTCCTGAAAATATGGGAGTATGTCGTACCTGGCCTCGATGAGACCCGCGAGCTGCCCTTTGCCGTTCAGGTTGGGCACGTTTCCGTTCTTGAACCTTACTGTGACCTTCTCGGGGTCCTGCGGATCGAGCAGAAGCTCGAGTTTCTGGGCCTTGTCTCCCTCGACCATTCTGAGCCCGCCGATAAGCACACTGAGGCTGCCGTCGTCCTGCTCGATCGTGGATACCGGCACGATATCCGCCAGGGATTCGACGAGAGTGTCCCGCTTGTCCATGAGGTCGTTCGGATCGTCGCCCAGCGATATCACCTGGGAGATCTGGATGTTCAGGTCGGCAATCTGGCGAGCCAGCGCGTTGGCTTCGTCCACCCTCACTCTCAGTTGGGCTCCCTGTTGGGCAACGAGCGCTTTCAGGGATGAGTCGAGTCGGTTGAACTCGCGCGTGAGGCTGAGCGCCTTTTCGAGGAGGTTCGCCCGTGTGCTTGCCAGCTCGGGATTATTGGCCAGATCCTGCCAGGCGGCGAAGAAATCGTCCATGAGCGTGCCGACCGTGTTCGCGCCGGGTTCATTGAAGATCAGCTCGATCTGTCCGAGCGCGGCATCCACTGCGCTGTTGCGACCCTGCGACGCGGTTTGAGCGCGGATGACTTGGTCCAGGAATTCATCCCTGATGCGCTTGACCGCCTCGATATCGACACCGGTGCCGAGCTGTTGCGGATAGCCCCCTCTCGTCATTGAAGGGTAGGCAAGGGGGGGCGGCGTGATCAGCTCCGCCCTCTGGCGGGAGTACCCCGGCGTACCGGCATTCGCGATGTTGTGTGCGATTACCTGAAGGTTCAACTGCGACATCGCCAGAGCGCGTCTGGCGATCTCCAGTCCGAAGAAGACAGATGGCACGGACAATTCCTCCCTGATTAATTGATTCCACCCACAGTCCGCGGACCGACAAAGAGAAGCGGAGGAGAAGGGCTCCTACGCGTGAGCGTCCAGAAACGACGGACCTTCCTCGGCGCCTTCCGTCGGGCCATACGTCGATGGGTTGCGTTCAAGACCCAAAAGCGCCTTCAGACTCACTTCCGCGAAGCTCATGCCCTGGCCGATCAGGGTCAGGTTGAGCGAGTTCTGTGCGTCCACTTCCGCCAGCACCGATATCAGCTCCATGCGGGCCCTGGATGCCCTCTCGAATGCGGCGGCTTCTTCGTCCGACACATCGGACTCCCTGACACGCTCGGATATCGCCGAGAAATTCCTCGGGCCGTTCCAGTCGTGTGCGGTGAAGTAGTCGTCGACAAACGCCCTGCGTTTCTCGTCGGTGACCCTGATCTCGCCCGCGATTCGGTCGAGCTTGGGTGTGGCGCGTTCGATCGCGTCGATCGCACCCTCGATCAGAAGCCTCCGGTACTCCGTCAGCGCACCAAGAAGCTTCAAGTTGAGTTGCGTGAGCTCCCGGAGGTACTCGCCAACTCTCTCCAGGAACCCGAACTCTGATGGATCGTTGTATTCCGGTTGTTCAGACATACAGTATAGATTTCGGCAGAAGCCTTCGGGAGTTCAGCAGCTATCGGCGTTTTGCCCGTCCGAAAGCGCACGCAAAAAAAAAGCTCCCGAGCGCTCGGGAGCTGCTATTCTACAGCTTTCGGGATATGCAGACTTCATTCGGAGTCGACGCCGAGAATCTTGGAGGCGATCGCGCGGGACGACGGGCCGTACTCACCGGACTCGATCTTCGCTCTCAGCTCCGCCACCCTGGCTTCGTCGATCTCCGGCAGAACCTTCAACTCGGCCTCCAGCTTCGCCAGAAGCTGACTCTCGCTGGAGAGCTGCACTTCGTCCGGCCGGGTGTGAATCCCCGAGGCCTTCTCGAGGTTGCCGACACTTCTGGACGGCCCGATCGGTCTCACCTTGGGTATCAGACTGGCTATGATTTCCGAGATACGCATACTTTTCTCCGATGGCAACCGCAAATCGGAAGGCGCAGCCTTCCACGACTTCTATCGGCTGCGTTTCCAGTGGCTTTAGCGGTTTACCCGAATTTCAGACAAATATTACCCCACACCCTTCCCGGTTTCAACAGGTCACTTGGGAAGCTTGTACCGCTTCGTGAATGATCCATCCGGCTTGCCGTCCTGTTTCTTCCTGGCGCCGGGTTCCTGCTTGAAGGTGTTCGATATTTCGGTTCTGCACAAAACGCAGTACTCGCCCTTGTGGATCGGCTTGCCGCACCTGGCGCAGCCAAGAATGGGGCCCGACAGGTCTGCCGCCTCCAGCTTGCCCTCTCTAAGGTATTCCACGATGCGATCCTCCGGGACTCCGGTGGCCTCCTGGACCACCTCCAGCGACACCTTCGGATTCTCCTTCACGAAATCGCGGACCTTCATGAAGTCTTCCTGATCCACCTTGACGCAATCCGGGCAAACGGTGGGATTCCCCGTGATATACGCCTTCCCGCAACGTCTGCAGTTTCTGAGATCCATAGATTCCCCACGACCTTCCCTGACCTTGGCCTGGGCGAACGCCTAAATCCGGCCGGATCCGTTCGCCTGAGGCTCATTCAAGGCCGCTTCGCTCTCTTTCAAAATAGTATCGCGGTACACGGCGTCCGCGATTCCCAGCCCCGGAGGACGTTCCCCGATGCTGCGCCCGACCTCGGTCAAAAACATGTCCCGGTATACGGAGCTCTCGTAAGTCTGCGAAAACAGCGTGCTTCCCGCAAAAGACTTGCCCATGTCTCTCAGAAGCAGGCTGAGGAGGAATCCCTCCAGTTGCCGACATACGTCCATCAGCGGATCGGTGCCGGAGTTCTCCAGTGAGCTCGAGACCGCGGAACCGGCGCTCAGAGTGGAATCGGGGGACGAAATCGCGGCGGAATAGCCCGCCTGCGAGACATCCGGTCCGAGCGCCTTTGCGATCTCGTCGCGAAACGGGGATGTGCGATCGGCCTGTGTCGACGGGAAAGGGCTGCCGGGGCCGTTGAGAGGCGGCAACGGCAGAAGCGCGTTCGAATAGTCATGGAAAGGCGTGATTTCCATCCGGGAAATATATCGGCCGAACGCGGGAGGAGTGAAGACCCTTCCGGGTGCCAGCCACAAGCTGAGCGAGTCCTCGAGCGTGCTTGTGGCTGTCTTACGGTATGTGCATTGCCGAGCTACATACTAACGACGGGCACAGTCCGCCGCGGCGGATCGGGGACTCGCTCAGCCTGTGGGCGGCACCCGGCCTTGACTACAACGCTCTTGCGCGATAGATTGCAGGCATAATCTTCTCCCAGGAGGGGTCGCGATGTCTCTCAGACTTATCTTTTCCCTGGTTCTGAGCATATCGATATCGATCGTCGGATGCTCCGATAGCTCTCTTACGTCCAGTCCCCTCCTCAACGATCCGGCATCGACATCCCTTGCCGGCTCGGCCGTAACGGAAGGCGGTAGATACCTCTGGGGCGTTTTTGACATCACTCTCGATCCGCTCGCTGATCGGGCGGAAGTGACGCCGCGCCGCTCGATGGAAGGCCATCTGAACGCGGTGAAGTTCCTGGAGAAAGCCCCGTGCTCAACCTGCCTGAGCGTCACCAAGGCTCAGAACGTCGGACCCAAGCAATGGAATGTGGACATCCAGCTTGAGCATCCGTTCGTCGGCCTGGATGAGTACACCGGCTTCGATGTTCGGGGAATCGCCATGTTCGATTCGACATACGGCTTTCCCGGTGCCGGACTCTCCTTTCCCGACCCATCGATATCCACCGGCGGCGCGTTGTTGAATCCCGATGGATACACTAGGCTCTTCAACCCGACCGAATACTCTCCCGGCAGCCAGCCGTGGGTGGCATGGGAGTACCAGAAAGGCAAATTCGCCACGGAGGCCTTTCCCAGTGCGACTTTGAACCCCTACAAGGCATTCAACCCCGATTCCCCGCGACGCTACTTCGGCTGCGCCGAAGCCGACACTCAGACGTACGAAATACGCTTCTCTTCCGACGGCCCCCTTCGATTCGGCTATGCCGTGGATGCAAACTGGGCTCCGCCTCTGGTCAAACCGCCGGAAGTCCCGGACGATTTCCCTCCCGAGGCGAACATGCCCGAGGCGTATCTTGTCGACTTCCAGATCGTCGCCGACACGCTTTGGTACGATTCCGACGGAGGAAGCGGAGGCGACGTCCGGTTTGTCCTCAAGGTTTACGACCATCAGAATCCGCTTCCGGTCTCCGAGGGGGGCGATGTTTCGGAGTTTCGGTGGGAAGTGGAAGGCATGACCGGATGGGTCAAGATCGCGCCCACATCGTGGGAGGAAGGCTCGGATTCATTAGGGCCCTTCGTGGCATACAGCTTCGTGGAAGCTCCGGTGCCCGCTTTCGCCGGCGCGCATCGAACGCTGATCGGGGTAGTAGACAAAACTGCGGGTCTTATGTTTCCGGAAACCGCCTACATTGCGACACAGATAAATGTCGCAAGCGGCGAAACGTGCTGGTCGCCGGGCATGCTTCTGATGCATCCGGCAAGCGAGAACTACTGGTCGCATCTCATTATGGATAAGTCCTGTTACATAGATGACGCGAATGTTTTTCACATCTGGCATGTGGACTATAATCATGAGCTTCACCACATTACCTTTGACGGGTCGTCGGTCACCGATGAACCGCTTCTCCCCGGCGAAACCGTGTTTGAACCGAACGCCGTTCCCGATGCCTCCGGTGGAGTTCACCTGATGTACACGGATAATCCCGCGATTTCCGGCGGCAATGTGGTTTACAGGTATGTTGACCCCGCAGGAATCACAGGGCCGCCCCAGGTCCTGAGTACATCGAGCAAAACCCAGCAATTTCTCACTAACCTTACCCAGGCGCCGGACGGGACCCTTCTTGCTATCTGGATGGACAGCAGCATCCAGCCTAATCGACGCCTGTGCGCAGCATACTATACGGGCGGAGGCTGGACTCCCGAGATGACCCTCAAGAGCTGCTATCTCCCGGACGGCTGGCTCGATCCCAATGCCGTCGCCGATTCCTCCAGCGTTTATCATATCCTGTATTGCGACGGGGGCGATATTGACCTTTACTACATGTCATTCGATCACGGGATTGCCGGCGCACCCGAGCTTCTGGTCGGCGGAGAAAATCATTCCGCCGCGGCGGATCTGACGATCGACTCCCAGGACAGAATCTACGCGGTGTTCGAGGACAACCGGGAGGGTTCGCACCAGTGTTATCTGAAAATGCGCGACCCGTCGACGGGCATCTGGACCGAGGACAAGAACCTGATAGGGCACAATTACGATTGCTGCCGCATTCAGGTCGGGCTTCTGCAGGACGGGCGCGTCGCTTGTATCTGGAAAGACTATCGCGACGCGTCGAAGGGGCTGTATTCGAAAGTGTTCGATCCTTTCCTGTCGGAAACCGATATACAGGCGCTGGCCGACGACGAGCTCGATTACCTCTCCGGCGCCGACAAGAATCAGACATGGTTGACGGTCGATCCCGGAGGCACGCTCCATGCCGCATGGAGCGATCTCAGGTCCGGACACTGGGAGCTTTATTACTCCACCTGCACGCCATAGTCGCCGGTGCCCTCCACAAGCGGAGTCTTCGTAGTCTGTGGAGGCTGGGAGGTTCGATGGTATAATAATATGGAACTCCCACAAGCTCCGAGGACTCCGCCTGTGGGAGCCACCCGCCGACAGTTTCTACTACCACACCGGCACGGCGCTCGTGCAGGAGCTCGACGACGAGTACGGCGTGAAGGTCGACTACATGGCCGGGAAGCGCAGGTACATGCCGGACGAGGAGGTCGAGGGCGACAAGTATCGCTACTACGTGAAGGACCAGCTCGGCAGCGTGGTGATGATGACCGATCACGAGCGGAACACGGAGCACTACAATTACGACGCGTGGGGGGAGCATACCGACACGGCCAACCTGCCG
>CAYGZQ010000046.1:25413-34163 GCA_964354375.1 uncultured Planctomycetota bacterium | reverse complement strand
TGACGGGTCGTATCACCCCGACGGCTGGGCGATCACGAAGTACGAATGGGACTGGCAGAACGACGGGATCTTTGACGAGGAAGGTTCGGATGTAAACCATGCATTCTCCGAAGCGGGCCTGCACAAGGTCCAGTTCAGGGTGACAAGCGAAAACGGCGGTGTCGACACGCTCGATCAGCCTCTGGAGATTCTCATCGAAGAGGACATCACGTTCAGCCCTCAAGATGTCACTCCCGAATGGCTGAATATGCAGATCAACTTATATTATGCATTCGGGAACTACGTTTACATCAGGCTCGGTTACCCGATCGCGTATCTGGTTTTCGATGTTTCGGACCCCTCCCATCCGGTGTTCATCACGAAGATCGACAGCCCTGCGATTTACTACATCTTCGATGGATATGGCTACGCGCACACGGACACCGGCTGGCAGATAATCGACCTGACTTCCCCTTCGAATCCCCAGATGGTCGGTTTTATCGACGCGTCGTACTCCATCTACAGGATGTTCGCGTACGGCGGCTACATGTACATGGACACTTACCATGACGATCAGGAGTGGCTGGAAATCTGGGATATCGACCCCATCGATTCGCCGTACCTGGTGAAATCGATTCCCATGGGGCACTCCTCGGCGTCTTTCCTGTATGTCAAAGATGGGCTTGCGTACCTGCATTACTACCAGGACCTGTATGTTTACGATATCGATCCGCCGGAGTCCGCCGCTTATGTCGGGACGATGCAACTGCCCGCTGTTATCTTCGGCGACATCGCGGCGTCGGGACATTACGCATATCTATCCGATGACAAGGGCGATGTCCTCTTTGTCGTGGATATGGCGGACCCGTCGTCGCCTCAGATCGTCAACACCTTCAACTCCACGGATAAATTCGGCTCGGTGACCGTAGATGGAAACTACCTCTATGCTCGGGAAACGCAGGGCGTGGGGGTCTACGATCTTTCGGACGGGGCGTCGCCCCTTCTGGTGAACTCGATAAACGCGGTCGGCGCCGTCGACGGCAAAGCCGTTATTGAAGGCGATCGCGCGTATTTCGGTGACATGGGTGGCCTTGCGATAGCGGACATCACTGTCCCGGAGTCGGCCCTTACTGTCGGCTACATCGGCTCCGCCTGGCATGCTCAGAATGCGAGGGTCGACGGAAACTACCTGTGCATATTGAAAGGCGAGAAGATAGGGGAAACGAACGTCAAATGCATGGCGGTCGCGGATATCAGCGTCCCGGAATCGACAATGATCAGCTCAGTGCGAGCCTGTCCGGGAGACGTCTGCGATTTCGATGTCCGGGACGGCTACCTGTACACGCTGACTCCCGGCGCGCTCAGGATATTCAGGATTGATCCTCCCGGTGTGCTCAATCTTGTCGCTACCTGGGAGGGCGGAGGCCTGATTCGCGTCAGAGACGGTCTCGGGTATCTGCTTCACACGACTATTCTGTCGATCCTTGATCTCGATCCCCCCGAATCCGTTCATGAAATCTCCGTCACGCCGTGCGGCATGAGCGGGGGGGGTCTCGATCTCGAGATTGACTCAGGCTACGCCTATATCGCGCGCGCCGACGACGGACTGACGATAGTTGATGTCGATCCGCCTCAGTTTGCGGCCCCTGTAGACGATTGCGGTTTCGGCGGAAACACGTTCAATGACATGGCTGTCGCGAACGGCTACGTGTTCGCCTTCCACGGATTCCTGTTTGTCGACCCCCCCGGGTCCGAGTGGACCCCGATCTTTACGGTTCTCGATGTCGACCCCCCCGACGCGACGCACGAAGTAGTTCATTTCTGGCCTTGCGCCTTCCCCGCGAGCGGCGTTGTCGCGGGGAACGGTTATGTCTTCACGGCGGCGGGGAACAACGGCATGCAGGTCATCGATGTCAACCCGGTTGAGAGTCCTTACGTCGCTGCCGGCCTCTGGCTGCCGGCTTATGCGCAGCACATCGTGATGATCGACAACTATGCCTACGTGACGTGCAAGAACGGCTCCATGAGAATCGTGAAGGTGTGGTAGAAGCAGCGAGCCGATCGCCGATCTACCGAATATCCCTCTCAGCTACACCGAGTCCGGCGAAGCGTGGTGCTTCAGAAGCTCCGGCAGAAAGTCCGCCTTGATCGTGTCGAGCACATGCTTCATTTCCGGCGGCATCGGGTCTTCAGGGAGAGTGTCAACGAGAAGACTGTACATCGTGTGATCAAGCTGAATCGCGCGCAGGTTCACCGCGAAGAACTCCACGCCATCCTTGATGCTCCCCCGCGCACCTTCTGTGCTGTCGGCATCTGTCGGGTCAAAGAGTACATCCGCGTGGGCCTGGATATAGCGTACGAGGTCCTTGAACTCCTGAGTCGACGGGAAGTCGTAGTGAAAGCCATCTGATATCCTGGCATGCTGCGCCCGTCCCTCAGCATCAATGTAGAATCCTGATGCGCTCAACGTGTCGGACTCCGCCCTATACAGAAGGTTGAACTGAACTGTGCTTGTTTGCGTTGCATCTGCGTAGACGCGCCCTTTAAGCGTCCACGATTGCGCAAATCGCGGATTCTCCAGCTCATCGATGTACTCAGGCCGCAAGGGAAAGACGGGCTGGCCCTCGGAGTATTCGGATATCGGTGCCTGCGACGGCCGCGCTACCGACCCGGCTTGGTCGCCGATCGCAATTGGCTTCTGCGTTTTCGGGCAGCCTGTGACGCCGATGAATAGTGCACAAACACCACAAAGAAGCACTGCAGCCGTGACTACCGTCGATAGTTTCATCTCATCATCTCGCGATTTCCCTTGTGATGGTCAAATGCGGTCCCCTTACTCAGACATATGAGTCATTGCCGCGGTTCAACCGGGTCGTCGCAGGTCCAGTGTGACATGCAGTCTCCTCCGGACTGCGCTATACTATTACATAATAAAGGATGCGATTCCCGGAGGTCCTACCGATGAAGCTGAAATGGCCGGCCTTTTTTGGTGTGCTTGTGCTTCTGGCGGCGCTCCTCGGATGTTCAGGCGCGGAGTCACCTGCGCTCCCCGCCGCCGCTCTTCAGACCGCGAACCGCCCCGATATGGCGTCCGCTTCTCATTATCTCTGGGGCTACTGGGCATGGATCGCCGACCCGTCGAAATCGACGCTCGAAATCGTTCCCCTGAGGCAGAACGCGCTGCACGTGAACGTCCTCAAGTTCCTCGAATCAGGGATCCCGAATCTGACAATCAAGAATCTGGTCTTCGATGTGGACCAGATAGACGTCGATGTGCTTTTCAGGCATCCGTTCCCGGGATTGAGCCAGTACACGGGATTCGACGTACGCGGCATTTTCATCACGCCCGGATCGGTGAGCGGCTACGATGATTCCGGGATAGTCCACGCTGCGTCCGACGAAACGCATCTCGAGAACGCCGACGGGTTGACCCGCTGGTGGAACCCAAGCGAGTTTCCGGTCGGAAACACCATGTTCGGCTACATCAACGGCAAGCTCGGGAATCCGTACGACGGCTCGAATTTGAACGCGACTCTGAACGGGTACAGATATTTCTGCGACGACCTGCAGCTCAATGATCCGCTGGATGAGCTTGTCCTGGCCCATCGCGGGATGTTCGGACAGGGTGTCACGAACGAAAGGCATTACACCATCCACTTCAATCCCGCCCAGGCTCTTGTTTTCAACTATGCGGTCGATGCATCGTGGGAGCAGCCTGACCCGAATCCGCCGACCGCGGTTCCCAATGATTTTCCCCCTGAGGCCAATGCGCCCGAGGCGTATCGGCTGATCCCCCGGATCACTCAGAACGACCTTTTCTACATCGACGGCAGCAACAAGGGCGGGCATGCGATTCTGGAAGTCGATGCTTACGACTGGTGGGGCTGCGGTTAGACTGAATTGGTGCTCCAGCGGACGGACGGCTGGACGGCTTCCGAGACATCGCCGGTAGGGGGCACCGGTGTTTTCTCCACCTATCAATTCGAGTTCAGCGGGTTCGATCTCGGGTCGGACGATCCGATAGACCTGTTGATCGGCGCCGAGAGCCTTGACGCGACCTACGGCCTCGGCGACATCGCGGACGACCACGTGACCACCTGTGTTTTCTTCACGATACCGGTCTCCGGCTCGCCTATCACGCCGGAAGTGTCATCGATCGATCCGAATCATGAATATATCGATGAGGTTCTCACGGACGTTGAGGTTACCGGGAACAATTTCGCCTCAGACGCGCAGGTGAGCCTTATCGATGACGCCACAGGGACTATCGTGATCCAGGCGACAAATGAAGTGGTCACCGGGCTGACCCTGATCACGTGCGACATCGATCTGACGGGCGCGTCGATTGTGCCGGGCAAGTACGATGTGAGGGTGACGAATCCGGGCACGGGTTTGTACGGCGAACTGGACAAGGGATTCACCGTGGACGACCTGGCGCATCCGTGGCCCGGATGGATGGCCGCCGGCAAGAACCAGGCGGCGAGCAAGTATGTGGGTTACGGCAGCGCCGGAGCACCGACCGCCCCGAAATGGACCTTCACCGCCGGTCCCGCCTACGCCGGCCCGACCGCGGGCTGCGCGATCGCAAATGACGGCACCATCTACGTTTGTACTTACAACTGCGCTATGCATGCGGTTAATCCGGACGGCACCAAGGAGTGGACCTTCCAGCCCGCAACACCGTGGGTAAGCACCTGCCCTGCCATCGACCTGGAGGGATACGTGTATGTCTGCATGGGCACTCCGTCCGTGAACTACTGCTATAAGGTCGACCCGGACACGCATACACAGGTCTGGGCGTGTAATATCGGCAGCGCCCCATGCTACCCCGGAGCGCCTGCGATCGGCCTTGACGGCGCGGTCTATGTCTATACCGGCTCGATCCTGAGCAGCGCCAAGCTCCAGAGAGTCAATCCCGATGGCTCGCTCGGGTGGTCCGTGACCATCTATCCCTTTGCCTACTCCTATAGCTGGCAAATGGGCACCGCCGTTTTGGATAACGGCGACATAGTCTGCTCAGGCGGCTCGACCGGCAAGATTTTCTGCTTCCATCCGGACGGGACGCCTGTCTGGGAGTACCAGCACACCAGTTGGACCCTTGAGACCCCCTGCGCAGGGCCCGAAGGCAATATCTACTTCACCACATGGGAGGGAGGCGAGCTTGTCGCGCTGCATTCGGACGGGTCATATTACTGGTCCTACGATACGACCTTCTATCTGTGGTCGAGTCCGGTAGTCGATCCGAATACCGGGCACGTTTTCTTCGGGGATCGGCTGGGAAAATTCCGCTGCTTCAGCTCAGCCGGAGCCATCCTCTGGACGCATGATTTCGGCGCTTCGCATATTGACGGCACCGCAGCGGTGGACGCGAACGGGGATGTCTATGTGGCGGTCGGAAATCAGCCCAGCCAGCCGAACAAGGGTCTTGTGAAAATGGACGGCGACAACGGGGATATCATATGGCAGTCCGACGACATCGGATACATGATCACCACATCGCCGTCGATCGGGGCGGACGGTACGGTCTATCTGCCCGGCTACGACGTCGATCACGTGCTCTTCGCCTGGGGGACCTGAAATCCTGATCGGATATATTCTTGTGGGGCAGGCTTTCCTGCCTGCCTTGCCATCACCATTCGGGTAAAATGATACAATCGTGCGCAGTCTCCAGCGAGGCGCGTGAAGAACGATGACTCTGGAACGGGATGTCAGCGAAACGGCCCTGGCTCAACTGAAACCGCTGCCGGGGATTCTCACCGAGATCATAAAGGTTCTGAGGGATGAGCGGTCGAGCGCGCGGGATGTCGAGCGGGCGATGTCCTATGACCAGGCGATAACCGCGAAGGTATTGAGAATAGCCAACTCGGCATTTTACGGGCATCGCGGGGAGGTGAAGACGGTCAAGCAGGCGATCGCGCTGATCGGTTACAGCGCGTCTCTTCAGATCGCGATAGGGGTCGGCCTGAAAAAGGCTTTGGAATCGTCCGACCAGACGCAGGGAGCCTACTCACCGGAATACTGGGTGCATTCGCTTGTCACGGCCGTGTTCGCGCGAAGCATCGGCAGGCACTTCAAGTCGTCGGGCCATGATGACTTGTTTCTGGCCGGACTGATGCACGATGTCGGCTGGGGAGCGCTTGCGAACCTGCCGCCTAAGGCCACGGTGGTCGGGACCGTTTTGGAGGAGGGAGACCCGGTAACGTCGCGCGAGCGCAGCGTTTTCGGCGTGGACCACCAGGCGCTTGGGTCCGAGCTGCTGCGCACATGGGGCTTCCCCGACGCTGTCGCAGCTTTGATCGGACATCATCATACGCCCGCCCGGTCGCCCGAACGCATGGAGAAAGACACCTCATTGCTCCATCTCGCGGATTATCTGGCCAACCTGAACGGCTTCGGGTTTCCCGGCGACCGGGAGTTCGAGCACCTCTCGGAGAATGTGAAGGAGCGGTTTGTTCCCACTCAGGAGGCCGTCGACTCGGTACTGGGCTCGCTTGCGGAAGAGTTCGAGCTGGTGGATGACTTAATGGAGGCCTTCATGACTTGATCCGCGGTCAGAGTCTGTCTGATCCTGGACCCAAGCTGCGCCGGGCTGAGCGGCAGGAGGATTACGTCGCTCGCGCCTGCCTTCATGCATTGTTTAACCATCGAGTCTGTCACCTGATGGGAGGCTACAATAATCGGGCAATCAGGCTTCACTCGTTTCCTTAGTTCCAGAATTCGCTTTGTGGGCTTCTTGTGACCGGTGACATCCACTACCAGGGCGTCAAACTGACTTTCGGCCTCGTCGACATCGGCTGACGGGATATCGGCGTACAGGCTTGCTTTCAGGCCTGCGTCGGCAAGATGCTCGAGAGCAGATGCGAAAGACGGACAGTCGGTCGCGATGAGCATGACATGGAATTGCGTCCTCTTCGTCTTTTGAGTGACCGCCCGTGTGAGATATGCAAGCCCCTTCGGGATTCTGGCGAATCGTTCTTCAATGCTCATGATCGGCAGGTTCCGCGCCTTCTCCGGAATCTCCTCCAGTGCGTTCTTTATCTCGGTCCCACACTGGTCGGCCTTGCGGTTCACGACTTCCTCGACCGCCCGATCCCTCAGATCGCTGTAGAGTCCGTTGAACACGATGGTGTCCTTGATCTCCGCGGGGCCGCCCCCGGCCGATGGGAAGGCGTTCTCGCGGAAAAGGTCCACCTCTGTCCTTAGCTCGTTCAGCATTCCTTCTTTGTGTGCCGCCACCTGATTCGCGCTGTCCTTCTTCATCTCTTCGAGAACCGTCCCCCAGGCTTTGATTTCCTGCCTCAGACGCGCCTCTCGTATCGCGCCTCTGACCGACAACTCCAGGTGCAGCGCATCGTATGCCGGATTGACGACGAAATAGTCATAGGCCCTCTGCTCCAGAACCAGATGCCTTGCGTGTCTAAGGTCTTCGCGTTCAGCCAGCAGGATGCATTGCGTGGTGCCGTCCCCAGGCAATGCAAGTTCATAGACGGGAGCCCCGTCCTTGAGTGCCTCGTCCGCCCTGCAGAGGACAACTTCCGGGTGCGCGTTTTCCACCAGCTCGCGGATGAATTGACCCGACCGGGTGTGAAGCACCGTGATATCGTCTGCTGGCAGCAGTTCCGTCAACGCAGCGGCCTGATTCGTGTCCGGATGAACAAGCACAACGAGAGCTGGATTGATATTCTCCGGCATCCTTGTCTCCTGTATCCCTGTTCCCAGTGTTAGACCGCGACCACAATCGCGACCCAACGGGCCATCACTGTCGCTTGAGAGTTAGTGGGGAAAGACCGGCACCCTGCATCTCCATCCCCCAACTATTATCGCATATTCCCGTAAGTCTTTGACTGCATGAGAATACACAAACTCTCCTTCAAACGGAGTCACGTTCGACGCGCGGCGAGCCCCAGCCCGATGTGTGCGGGGCTGCTGAGAAAGTCCAGGACAAGCGCAATCGGCGTGTGGGGCAGGCTTTCCAGCCTGCCATTCATGCGCCATCCTGAGGCGGCAGGCTGATTACCGGGCTGTGGTTTACACGAACAGGCGTCTTCTCGACGGCGTCAGGCGGTAGTAGTCGAGCTTGGTGAATTTCGGATAATGCGGCAACGCCAGGCTCTTCTCCAGAAAGGCCGCGCATTTCGCTGCGTGAAAAGTGTTCCCCTCAAGTTGCCTCGCAATGAGGGCTGTCTGAGTTTCACTTTTCTCGATCTCGATGATCCGCCCCCAGAATGCTCCGACATCCTCGACCTCCGAAGCATCCGGCGGATCGTCGGATCGTATTTTCTCGAGCGCTGCGATGACATCCGAGGTCTTCGAATCGGTGACTCCTTCGCCGAGCTCGAACGTGTATTTCGTTGCCTCGATTGCGGCGAACGGGTTTTTCCGCGCAAGATGTCCGGCGTCCTTCACCGCGACTACCTCGATGCCCTCAGGGATTTGACTGGACAGACGTCTTTTCACTTCCTCGGGATAGAGCGGCTGTGCGAGAAGCAGGTAGGTCAGTTCGGTGAGGCTCGCGACTCCGACGGGCGTGGGCGGGCTGGTCTTGATTTTCAGCCTGTGCGTGGGACCCTCTCCTGTGACAATCCTCAGTCCGGCCCTGAGGAACATCGCCTGCTGGAGGCCGAGCCAGTCCAGGTGACCGACGAAGCGCATGAGCCCCGCTTTCGCGAAGCGGATCAGGATCGGGTAAGTCATCTGCTGACCAGTGATGGGCATCGCGGCAAAGGATACTTCCTTCGTTGCCGCAAGCCAACCCGAGGGCATCAAATGAA
>CAYGZQ010000046.1:0-25313 GCA_964354375.1 uncultured Planctomycetota bacterium | reverse complement strand
GAGTAACCACGAAGGCACGAAGGGCACCAAGAGCACCAAGAAGAGAAGAGGAATACCGAGGGCATCAAATGAAGAGTAACCACGAAGGCACGAAGGGCACCAAGAGCACCAAGAAGAGAAGAGGAATATAATTGATAGCTAGACTTAACGGCATAGATGCAAGTCGCGGCGTGTGATCTCTCTTAAGCCGGTGCACCCTCGGTCGAAATATTGCATAATGGGGAGGGGACCAGAAGGCGAACGGGTCGGTCCGAATGCGAATTCAGGTCTTGAACTGGTTACCTAAAACTGGCCTCGAATTGGATGTTTTCAATCTGCTTGCGGGGTAGTAGATTATGTATGGAATTTTCGGGCAGTTGGGGAGTCGCGGGTACAGGAAGCACATCCAGATCGACAAGAATGCCCCTGTCCCCCTCTACCGGCAAATCGTTGCCAAAGTTCGCCGCCTTATCGATGCAGGCCTCCTCGCAACCGGTACCCGCCTCCCCTCTCCCGAGAACTTCAAAATCTTTGTCAACAGGAAAGTCTCAAATTGTGTATAGATTTTTCGGGCAGTTAGGGAGCGCGGGTACGGGATGCACATCCAGATCGACAAGAATGCCCCTGTCCCCCTCTACCGGCAAATCGTTGCCGAAGTTCGCCGCCTTATCGATGCAGGCCTCCTCGCAGCCGGTACCCGCCTCCCTTCGACCCGAGAAATGGCTGAGAAACTGGGCGTCAGCCGTAAGACCATCCTGATCGCCTTCCAGGAACTCATCGCCGACAACTACCTCGAAACAAGACCACAATCGGGAACATTTGTCGTAGATCGTTCCGCGCTCGCCGGGATATCCGGCGAGCCGGCCTTGCCTTCACGGTCGGAGCAGCGAAAGACCTCCCACAAAAAGAGCATGGACTGGTCGGGGTACCAGATCCCCGGCGACTTTTTCTCTCTACCCCCTCAGCGTAAGGCGACACAGCAACCCGAAGCGCCCATCAGCTTCATCAAGGCTCTGCCGGACAGCCGGCTTTTTCCGTTCGAGCAGATCAAGCAGATCACGCAGCAGCTTCTCTGGGACCCGAAAGCGTTTTTCTTTGATTACGGTCACCCGCAGGGGTACCAGCCTCTGATCGAGCATATCGAGCAGAAGGAAGCGCTGTCGGGGGTCGCGATGGCTCCCGGGCAGAACGATGTCGTTATCGTCTCAGGATTCCAGCAGGGACTTAACCTCCTGATCAATGTTCTCCTGAGGCCCGGACTTGCGGTGCTGGTCGAAATGCCGACCTACGCCGCGATCCTTAATCTTCTCATTGCCCGGCGCATTCCGTATGTCGGCGTGCCGGTCGATTCCGACGGTATGCAGGTCGACAAGATCGAAGCCATCCTTAAGCGTGAGAAGATCGGCGCGATCGTCACCATCCCGACGTTCCACAACCCGACCGGCACGGTCATGGCGATAGACCGGAGAAAAAAGCTCCTGGAAATCGCGGTCAAGCATCAGTTGCCGGTCATCGAGGATGATTACGCGCAGGACCTTAGGTACGACGGTTCGGAAGTTCCCAGCCTGAAAAGCCTGGATACCACCGGCAATGTTGTTCGACTCGGGAGTTTCTCGAAAATATTCCTCCCCGGCCTCAGGCTCGCGTGGGTGACTCTTCCCAGCGATCTTGCCGTGCCGCTTGTTAGGATGAAGCGGGGATGCGATCGGGGCGACAGTTTCTTCCTTCAGGTCATAATGCACGAGTTCATACTTAAGGGCTACCTCGACAAGCATCTGAGACGCACGAAGCGCATCTACAAGTCGAGACGGGATGCGCTGATTGAAACGATGGAGGACACATTTCCGAAGGACCTGACATGGACGAAGCCGCAGGGCGGTTTCAGCCTGTGGGTGGACCTTCCGAAGAAGATCAAATCGCTTGCGTTATATCATTACTGCCGCGAGCGTGGCGCCGAGTTCGCCGTGGCGAACTTTTTCTGGCCGCGCAAGCAGGACGCCTCAGGTTTCCGTTTGAGCTGGAGCCTTCTTGAGGAGGGGGAAATCATCGATGGCGCCACGAGGCTTGGCGCGGCATTGAAAAAGGTTCTCGCCAATCCGCGTTTGCTCGATGAGCTCGCGAAGATGTATGGTGAACTCTGACTTAGCTGGTATACTGGACAGGGCCTCGATAAAACAAACGGGACAGAAAAAAGGGGCTGGTTGAAATGCGGAAACATGGCGGCAAAACAAAGACAATAACTTTCAGCAACCTGCAACGAGGCGTTGGCTGGTTTTCGAGCATTGTCGCTCTGGCGATACTGCTCACGGCTTGCGGAGGTAAGGGCGAGGGAAATCAGCCTCCCGTTACCTCCGCCGCCTCATTGAGGGGCGTGATCACTTTCACCAACCAGGTGCCTTTGGCACCGCCTCCCGCTGACGCGTTCGACGGTCCGGTGCCGGGCGACGCCCGTTACGGCGCTAGAGTGGTCGACCCGGGGGACGACATCGGAAGTGTGCCGCTCCCCAAGCCCAGCACTCTGTCTTCGAACGGAAGTTACGAGTTCGAGGAACTGGACCAGGACCCGATGGCGTATTTCAACCTTCGGTTCACCGTTGACGCGGGTCTTGAGAAGGACGGGTCTCTGAGGACGCCGGTGGGCTTCAATATCCCGATCGCCCTCGCCGACGGCATCGGCTCTCTGCTTTCGGGGAGCATCGACCGCCCGTCCGATTCCGTGCTCCAGGCTGCTTACACCTATCGCGGACCCGACGGCAGCCGCGAGATCCGGTTCAAAATCGATTTCGTCTCCGACCTGATCACCTTCGACCTCGATTCGGACGGTCTGTACGACGATCTGATCGCCGTGGACTACAACCATGATGCGATTCCGGACGAGCAGGCCCCTGTCATAGAGTCCATCGATTACACGAAGGCCACTGAGGTTGTCGGAGTGATCTCCGGCGTCGGCTCGAACTCCGTGTCGGTCGGTGGGATGACCTACCAGGTCTGGGGCAGCGCCAACGTAATGAATTCGGCGACAGGCTCTCCGGTCTCGCTTTCCGAGGTCTCGATCGGCAGTAACGCAACCATACGTTACGCTCCGTTCGCCGGCGGGAACCTGGCTGTCGGCGTCGCGGTGGTCCCGAGCCCGACCGATCCGCAGGGCGCTCTCCAGATCAGGCGGGACGGAGTCATCGAAGAGATCACCGAGACGACCATTTACGTCGGCGGCATCCTGTTCCAGGATTATCCGGACGCTGAGATCGAAGACGTGCTCGGCACCAAGGTCCAGCCGGATGCGCTCCTCGCCGGGGAATTCGTGACGGTGTTCGGCGTGCGCGACGGCGTGACGGTCGATGCCGTGAAGATCATAACCAAAGATGTTGCGCCGCCTCCGGCTTATGTCGAGCGGCAGGGCACGATCCAGGCGCTGATACCCCCGACCGCTCCGACGAAGATGACTGTCGGGGACATCACTTTCGATCTGACATCACAGACGCTCATAAAGGACCTGTCCGGCAGAGTTGTCGGCACTGGTAACCTTGTTGTCGGGAACCCTGTCTGGGTCTTCGGACATGTATCGGGCGAAGCGATCATCGCCGACCTGGTCGAGCTTCAGTACACGATCGACCAGAATCCGCCCGAACCTGAGGTGATTATTCTTGTAGATGACGCCTCGGCGCTGCCCGATGTGGAGACGGCGATCGGAGCGCTCGGTCCCACCGTGCCGGTCACGACGGTCATGGTGGCTTCCTATCCTCCCGCTCCGACCGATCCTGACTGTATTGAGAGTGCTTTTTACGCCCTCTACACATGGGCTCTCTACAAGATCAAGGACCTTCCGGGATTCCTGGGAGCCTTCCCGCGCTCTGAGAACGATCAGTGCACCGTGCTTGTGATCGTCAGGGCGGGCTCGGAGGACACGATTCCGTGGATCGACTATTTCACCGGCGACGACATCGGCGGAGCGCATGTGGAGTACGATATCGCGGCCCAGCCGCCATTCTACGGTTCCGGTCCGCAACTGACGTACGCTCAGGGGATCGCTGACGATCTGAACGAAGCGCTGATGGGATCGAACGAGCACTTCCTGTACGCCTATGCAAGCCCGGATGTCGGCTTTTCGGGCGACTGATTTCGTCTAGAACAACTGCGAGATAAAGTGTTTTGCGGAAAAACAGCACGGCCCGTCAGTTCGGGCCGTGCGGGTCTTTTAGATGGGTGGGGAGCTGCGGTGAGGTCCTATTCCAGCCTGTACTCGAAGGCTTCCACCGGTTCGTTGTCGCCGAGTTGGAAGAAAATGTGCAGCACGCGAGCTTCCTCGGCATGTCGACCTGCAAGGTCGATCGGTTCCTCTCTGATCTCGGCGAACAGCCGTACCCTTGCCTCTTTGGGATTCTTTGAATTGTCGACGATGAACTCCCCGACGCGACACAGCTTCCCGTCGTGCTTTATCTTGACTTCCACGGGATAAGAGCGACCCGGTCGGCACTCGAACAGCGAGCCGGCCTCGAACTTCAACGCCACCGTCTCAGCCCTCACGAGATGTTTGGGCGACTGTATCCCGAGGAGATTGCGGTCCTGCGGTGCCGAATCGGTGACAAGGCACACATCCAGCCCGGCCCGTCCCGCGATGCGCGTGGAGAAGCGCTCGATCGCGCCTCCAGCGACCGCATGCATGCGATCGTAGGGGTCGATGTCACGGAGGGATGTTTTGACGCGCCCGAGCATCTGGGGCAGATGGAGGATGTTCGATGTCCCGCCGACGAGGAACAGGTGCTTGATCTGCATGGCTGGTATCTGCTCCCTGGTCACATTGCCCCTGGCGCTAAGCACGATGCTCACGAGCTGCACCATTTTCTCCAGAGTGTCATTGGCGGCGGTTTTGAACTCCTCGCTGGTCATGGTAATGGGATAGCCGACCAGCTCAGCCTGCGCAGGATTGGGAGGCGCGCTCTTGTCGGTCGGGTTCAGACTGAGCTTCAGGTTTTCCGCGGTGATCTCGAGCATTTCCGGGGTGACGAAGCCGCGGTTTGCGATTCCGTCTCTGTTTATGTAGTACTGGGTGTCAGGGTACAAATCCCTCAGTCGCTGATTCGCGACGTCGTAAATGCCCCAGTGTTCGTCGAGTTGCTGGCCATGACTCTTGATCATGGCGTCCCTTGTCCTCCGGGTGATATGGTCGCCGGCGTAGAGCTGGAAGCCGGTATCGGAGCCCTCGGCGGGCTGGAGCCCTCCGCAGATGCCCAGGGCTCTGAAGGAGGCCTCCCCTTCCTTTATCTCCACTCTCAGCAGCGCAACATCCGTAGTACCCGCGCCCGCGTCGAAGATCAGTATCAGGTCCCCGTCGTTAAGGTCCCCTCTCCAGCGGTACTTGTCGGAGAACTTCGCCCAGTTCTTGACGAAATAGAGCGCGGCGGATTCAGGCTCCAGGACCCAATCGAACGAGCCTTTGGGGAACCCGGCTACAAGGGCTGCCCTTTCCAGCATCGCCTTGTCATTATGGCCGCCGGTGTCAAGGTCGCGATCGAGGACGGGTAGCGTGAAATACACTTTGTAGTCGACGGTGCTCGGGTCTCCGGTGCTGAAGGGGCCATGCTCATTGGGGTTTCGAACGATGTGATCGTGTATCAACTGGTTCAGGTAGCCAAGATACGTGGCAAGCAAAGCTTCATTGGTGAACTGTTTGAGATACGCCTCCCTCTCCTGGAGATCCTGCGGCCAATGGACTACCGGAATCTCCTTCAGATTCTCAGCCTCTTCGCTGCTCAACTCTGCAATATCGTGAGGCGAGAGAACCGGCCACTGGTCTTCGGGCTTTCCCTCGAGACGAAGCGCCTGCACCTTGGATACATGGTATTCCTCCTTGACGTATTCGTTCTCCTTGCTGCGTATGAGCGTCTTCAGCCGTGGGACCTGGAAGTGGGTGTAATAGTCCCAGTCCCCGCCGGAGCCAAGCATCTCGGCGTCCTGTCCGAAGAGCCAACCGCGTTCCCTATGCCATGCGAAAAGGCTCGGCCAGCGGGTGCGTTCCTTTTCGTCCTCCACCACTCCATCCGTAACAAATCCTTTTTCTTCAGAGCCGGCGCCGATTTCCATGAAGCTTATCGTCGTGTTCCTGGTTCCGAAATCGATACCGAACACCGCCGCCGGGATAAACTGGGACTGCTCATCGACCTTGCGCAGAGTCTGCACCGATCTGGGAAGAGGAATGCCGCCGATGTTGGCGATTACGGTGGCCGACTCTCCGGGAGTGATCTTGCTCAAATCCCTGATGACCAGTCTGAGGTGTCTGGTCTCCTGGCCCCCGAGGTCGGGTATCTTCGCCACCAGCTGTCCGCCCTCCTGAACGAGGTTGAACTGTCGACCTTCCGCATCGTACAGCTCGGCGTGCCCGGGCAACACGATCCCGTCGAACCTGAGCTTGCTGTCGCCGCGATTGATGAGAGTGAGCGGGCGCTCATGGACATACTCGGTGAACAGGAGCACATCCTGGTCCACCTTGAGCTCGGGAGGACGAAGGAACGCGACCTCAAGCGTCACCGGCACCGTTATGAAAAGCCCGTTCGGGAATTCGAATCTTCTGTCATAGATTCTGGCATGAGTGAGAGGGTCGTGCGCGACATCGGCCATGCGGCTCTGGGCTCCGTCCGTACACAATTCGAGGTTGAGATCGATGCTGCCTGGACTCGATGCGTCCAGGCCGTGCGGCGGGCTGACCCATACGCGTATGGGCACGCTGCGCTGGTGCCGCTCGACGAAGATCGACGGGGTCTCGCTCGTGCGCGAACCGTTGGTCTCGAATTCGATCAGCTGCGATTTCGCCGTGAGCTTCACCTCGACCCTGCGGTGGCCCTGGTTGCTCAAGAGCAGGTAGAACGGCGTCGGATCGGTGCTCGAGGCCTTGACGGCAAGAGATGGTGCCTTCATGGTCTCATCGTGGAATTGCTCACGGAGCTGGTCGCCCGTCAGGACCATCGCGGCATCGGTCCGGGCCGGCAGCCTGGTCGCCGGGTCCTCTTCGGATATCCCAATCCCCAGAAGTCCTGTGCTGGCTCCGCACACGTTGCAGAAATCGGCATCCTCAAGGTGAGGACTCCCACAGAAACTGCAAGAGGTCGTCACAAACCTTCCTCCTAGCTTCGAGTAGGTTCGATATTCTAACATGCAGTCGGGCCTTCGTCCATTCACGAGTCAATTTAATCCTTGCAAATGCCGATGCCTTTCTGTAAAATTCCGAAAACGTTCTTTGAGTGGAGATTGGGAGATGAGGTAGCTTGGGATTACCCCGTGCCATCAGGGGATTTCTGATCTCGATTCTGCTTCTTCCGGCGTTCATCGCGGCCGGATGCATCCCCTCGTCCGGCGACGGCAACCCGAGCACTTCCGGCGGTGATACCGTAACGCAGGATGGGCAGGACACCGGCGGATCGACTTCCACATCCCAGGAGACACCGTCGGCTCCGGAAGGGCTTTGCGCCACTGCCCAGCCCGACCAGGTCTCGGTTTTCATAGACGAGACAGTAGCTTTCGATGCGTCAGCCTTCGGTACAGCGGAAGGGGAGAGCCTTTCCTGGGAGTGGGACTTCACTTTTGAGGAGGAATTCACAGCCGACGCTGAGGCGCAGGGTGCCAAAGTCGAGCATACATTCCTCACCGGCGGCGATTTTCGGGTCCAGGTTCGGGTGACCCGAGGCTCCACGGAGCCGGTCACGCTCGAAAAGCCGATACTCGTCCACGTCGGTCTCCCGGAAGAAAAGCCCCCGGTGGCGATAGCCGAGCCGACCGAGGTCACGGCTTACGCCGGCAAGCCCGTCTACTTCAAAGCCTCGGCATCGCACGATACGGACACTCTGGGGAGTAATGAGCTCAAATACGAGTGGGATTGGAATTTCAAGGACGGGGCCGGCTTTCAAGCCGATCCCCAGGCGGACGGCGCAGAGGTTTTCAAGGCCTTCCTGGTTCCGAGCGATCACCCTGTCCAGCTTCAGGTCACAGATGATGAAGGGAATACCGTGCTTCTTGAGAAGCCTCTGGCAGTCAATGTGGTCAAGGAGCCCGAGGAGCGAGGGTCAACGCTGGTTGCTGTCGCAACGGCGGATAAGTACACAGTCCACACGGGCGACGAGGTGACCTTCTCGGCCGCCGGCTCTTTCTACTTTGACACCGGGACCAGCGCCGATATCGACAAATGGGAATGGAGTCTGGACGGCAAGAGCATCGACGAAGAGGCCGAGGTCACACATAAGTTTGATAAGGCCGGAGAATTCGAAGTCCAGCTTCGCGTAACCGACAAGAATGGTAATCCGGATGAGCTCGGTACACCTCTGACAATCGAAGTGAGCGATCCGCCCGCGCCGGTGACCGTAACCATCAGTCCTCCAGGGGCAGAGACCGACACCACAAGTCCTCCTGGTGCAGAGACAGGCGACGGATTCCCCTATTGGTGGATTCTGATTATCAGTGTCGTCGTGATCGGCGGCGCGTTCGGGTTCATACGCTGGACTTCGGCCCGTAAATCCGTGAGTAAACCGGCACCCCGGAAAGAAGACAAACCGGTTGTGGTTCCGGCCGAACCTGCTCGGGAACCTGCCGTACCCCCCTCACAGGAAGTAGTCCCTGTCGTGGAGAAGCGGGAGCCTGCCGAAGCCAAAGCACCTGAGCCCCCACCCCCGCCGCCTCCGCCACCGCCCAGACCCGTCAGGCCGTCGGGCGAAGAACAGGCGGCCGGTATCTACGCAAAGAGAATTCACGAGGAAATCCTGAGGCTTTCCGGCGAGATCGAAGGCAAGAAGAAAGAGTTGGACGACCTGGACAGGAAGTTCCAGGAGCTTCATTCCTCGATAAACCGGCTGATCGCCAAGCAGGAGAAATCGATCGGCGAGTCCGAGCGTTGGCGGCAGGAAGTTCAGGAGCAGGTCACGGGTACGCTCGACAAGGGTCTGAAGGACCTGAACACCCAGTTCCAGCGCAGTTTCGACACTCAGGTGAAGGGTGGAATGGAGTCGCTTGCATCGCAGGTGATACGCCAGATCGGCGAGCTCGAAAAAAGCCTGAGACAGGAGATAAGAGACCGATTGGGCGGCGGGAAGTGAAATCGAGACGCCGTCGGACCCGGACCGATCCGGTTTCCACGGCGCTTTGAGTGCTTTGAAGAGAGACAGGATGATCGACTGGCTCAAAAAGAAGAAACAGGATTCCGTGACCGACCGTCTTCCACAGAGCGGTGAGGGCAGGACCGGGTACTATCAGCATTCCTCTCCCACGGGGACAGGTCCGCAGGCGCAGACTATTCCTGAAGTTCGGGGTTCGGACGGCGACGATTCCCCGCAGGCGGTGCCGTCGCCCGTAGAGGCCCCTGTCGCACCGGTGCGGGTCAATATCCCCGCGCAGCCCTCCGGTATGGGCGGGGCAGAGATGCTTCTCCAGCTTCAGAAGAAGGTCGACACTCTCGCCGGGGAACTCGAGGAAATCCGCAAGGCGATGAGGAAGTCGGAGAAAACCATCCGGTCGCTGGGGAAAACGGTCGAGGGTACCGAGGAGCTTCTCGGAAAACTCGAATCGAAGCTCGACTCGCTCGGAAAGATGGTGCCGCATCTCGACGAGGGGTTCGGGTCGCTGAAGGAATCGGTCAAGGCCGATATTGCAGAGCTGAGACAGATGCTCGCCATTCTCACGCAGATACAGGTCCCGCTGCCGATAGAGCAGTACAAGGGCGGTGGTGATTAGGGAATCGCTCAAGAAGCAGGATTTGAATCAGGAAGAAGTATGAAGAAGCTTATTGGAAGACGATGGAACTGGGGTTCTGCGAGTTGGAGGGCATTACCGCTCCCTGCTGTCTGCTTTTTGGAGGATGGGGGGGCGAGGCAGTTTTGGAGGTTCCTGAATGAGGATGTTGATCCTTGGGTCTGGTGGGTCATCATTGGCATCCTGATTCTTATCGCCGGGTATTCTCTTAGAAGCTACTTCACTGGCTCAGTCCTCAAGTATCATCCTCACATCTCCCCGGAAGAGAGAGAACGGCGGAGAGTGGCAGAAGAACTCAGACGAAGCGAGGCGGCAGAGGCGCGAAGACTGGGCGACAAGATGCGCACAAGGCAAGGCGCTGAGGCTCAGGCACACGCTCTTAAGGCCGGCAGGAGACTGAAAGTGGATTCGCAAGGCGCGGCTCAGCCTCGCGCCAACAAGCCCTGGTTTAAGAGCTCGAGCCCGGGCGCAGGGAAAGGCGGCGCTGCGGTCGATCAGATCGATGCGCAGCTTAGAGATGCAAGGGGCTATCGTGCGGGAGCCAGGGGCGAGCCGTCGGAGACGATATCATCGTCCAGGGCACCAGTCGTCCCGAAAGTAACCGCTGGTGGACTTGACTCGATCGACCCTCTCGTACAGAACGTCGACCGTATGATCGGCGAATTGTCCTCCGGGATCGAGAAACTGTCTGCAACCGTCAAGGGCTTGGAAGGTCGATTCGAAACCATTTCCGATCAGATGCAGAAGGCGAGCGATGCGGACAGGAAATCGAGAAGCGCGGTTGAGGTCAATATCGCAAACGAGATACGGGAAAAGATAGATAAGACGCAGGCCGGCCTGAAGAGCGATTTTGACGCGAGGCTTGGCTCGCTGAAGGGCAGTTTTGTCGACCCGGTTGTCAGGAGCATCCAGGGCATTGAGAAGAGCCTCAAGGAGCAGATCAGCGAAGCCGAGAAGAACTGGAAGCTCGCCGAGCGTGAGAAGGAATATGTGCTCATAGCCTGGGACCTCTACGGCAACGCGGCCACGGCGGACCAGCTCAGGAACCGTCAGAAAAAGGGCGAGCATATCGATATCGATTCTCTCGGTAAACTCATCAGGAACACGCGCAAGACGCTGCAGGAGTTCAAGGATCACCGGCTTATCACCGGCAGGGATGAGCTTGAGGCGGCCGACAAGCTGAAGGACCGCCTGGATACGATGGAGGCGATGCTTGAGAAGATCAGAGGCTCCAATGCGGATGAGCTCGAGAAATACGTCAAGGAAAACTTCCAGGTGCTGTTCCTTCCGACGGTATACCCGGATGAAGAGACGTTGCAGGATGTATCGTACGAAGTGATCGGGCGGTTCGGGGCGGACCAGGCGCTGGGTCGTCTTGCGAGGTTCACGCATTACGTGCTGCCCATTGCGATCGGGGACCTTCTCAAGGACCGCGAATTCAGGAGCATAAATCCGAAACAGGGGGATGTTTTCGATGAGACTCGTCACAATGCGGTCAGGCCGATCCCGACGACCGATCCGACCAAGCAGAACAAAATACACTCGGTGATACGTCCCGGTCTGGAATATAAGGGCAAGGTGCCGATCAAGGCCCAGGTTGTCCGTCTCATCAAGCCGTAGTGCAGTCTGGAGAGAATGGTGGTCAGCATGCCGATTCATTGTCCACAGTGCGAACGTCAGGTGCAGATTGATGGGAGCGCGTACTGCCCGTACTGCGGTCACCCTCTCCGTCAACCGTGCCCCTATTGCCAGACCGTTAAGCACGACCTGACTGAGTGGGTCCTCCTCGACGACCGAAGGCACGACACCCCGTCCTGCCGCAAGCCTCTGAAGCGATGCAGGCGTTGCGGCCAGCTTTACGCGATCTCCAGCATGACATGCGGCCTCCCCGGCTGCAGCGATGAGCGCCTGGTGGACCTTTTCCACGGTCAGCGGGCGATCTCGGGAGACGCTGACAACTCGAATGCCATTGATTTCACATCGTACGTCCCTGTCGGGGACTCGGCCGTCAATGAAAACCTCGTTCCCCTCCCTCTGCAGGGCGCCGACGAAATTATCTACGGCTCCCTTAGCGCGTTCGGTTTGCTTTTGCTCGTCAACCAGAAGGGGATCGACATCTACAATTTCGATCCGCGCACAAGCACCGTTCAGTTCGCCAATCGCCTTCCCCTTAGCCAGATGAACCACTACATGAGCGGCCAGCACATGGAGGAACTGCTCTCCGGGATGGCGATCGGTCTTGACGGATGCCTTGTCGTTATCGAGCCTGACCGATTCTGGTCGGGTTTCCTTCCCAGTCTCGCAAGAGGCGACCAGTTGCAGCGTGTCGATGTAACCGGGCTGCAGGCCTGCCTCCCGATTGGCAATCAGCTCGTTCTGCTGACCTACAGCCAGCGGGAGGGTGCGAGGGTTGTGAACTGGCGCAACGGCTCGTTCGGGGACCTCAACTGGTCTTCTCCGAATATCCAGCCGTTCGACTGGATGCATCAGAACATGCCGGGTCTCCGACCGTTCGCAGACGGCAACAGCCTGTACTTTTTCGACAAGAACAGGTTTCTGCACAGGATCGCCGCGGACGGGTCCACAGGCCCGAGGGATTCGGAAGTCTGGAGCAATGCCGGGATTCTGGATGTCTGGTTTGCCGCCGCCCGAGGGGGTCGGGTGCTGCTTGTCCATCAGAAGGGTTACATTTCGCTCGAAGGTGGGCGTCAGGTCCCGAAGGACTACCCGGGCAGATTCGAGCCGACGGACAATCGCCGGACTCTCCCTGCGGTGGGCTACAGGCATCTGCTGGTCCCGGGACGCGTGCCCGGCTCGAAACAGGGGATGGTGCTGATAGTGAACCTCCCCAATCACATTCCGATCCTGCAGAGCCTTATTCAATTCCCGGACAGTGTCCAGGTTGAGGATCTGAAGGTGATCGATTACAGCGCGCAGCAATTGGCGATGGTTCGATTCAAACACAATCTGTCTTTTTATAATGTTCATGATCTATCGAGGAACCCGAAGAAGCCGACGAATAACCCGATGACCCAGTCGAATCGCAGGCTGCATATGGTGGGTCACGACGGTTCGGTGGTTTTTATCGAGAGTCTGGTTGAAGGATCGACCTGCAAGGGAATCCAGTTGCATTACCGGCCCGAATAAGGAGGTCTTTGGTGAGGCACATTGTCCTCGGGCTGTCAGTGGTCTTGGCTGCTTGCCTCGCTGCAGGCTGCCCCAAGCCGGCTGATACCGGCGTGGGCAAGACCTCGCCCGATGAGCTGCAAGCGCGAGTGATCGACACTTTCCCGACCGGCGATCAGCCCGCGGGCCCGGGCCATTCCGTCTCCCAGGGACCCGGTGACGGACAACTTTCCACTTCCTGCGAAGAGGGTGTGCGGATCGCATCGACCGTCTACTCTCTTGCTCCCGGCCTGCTGAGAACATCGTTCCATCTGGTCGTGATCCTTGACCTGGCTGCCGAGCCCAGAAACGGCGAGAAGGACATCGCGTTGATGCAGAAGATGTACGACTGCCTCGTGGACGGGTTTCTCGCCTCCGGAGACAGGCTTTCCGTTCTGCCTTTCGCGTACAACAAGGGCCTCGAATCGCCGTTCGCGGCCTGGTATATCGAGCTGCCACTGGAACCCTATCGAAGGACCATTGCGGACTCATTCTTTCAACAGGGGACCATTCCAGGCACCTGGGACTGGACCGCCGCCTCGGCAATGGCCATCAAGTCAATCGAGGACGGGGGTATCACGGATGTCCCGACCGTCATCATCGCATTCTCCAACCTGAGCGGTGGAGCGCTCCGGGCTGACGAATCGACCCCGGTACCGTCCGAGATCCAAAAGAAAATCGATCAATTCGCCCCACCCGGTGTGTCCGTAACGTCCATCCGCTTTCCCTATGACCGTTCGGCCATGTCAGCCGGACTCCCGCCCAGATCGATCGGCACTTCGCTCCCGGCCTCGGCAGGCTTTCTCTTCAACCGAACCGCCGCCGGCGATCAGAGCTCCGGCGCCACCGAGATGTCTGCGCATATCCTCGTCAACAAAACCGCTTCCGGTCTGATTCTCCCTCAAGTGGACCCCCAGGCCATTGAGCTGATCATCGAAAATCAGGGACCGATTCATGTCGGCGAGGCAGTCACTTTGAAAGCCCGACTGCCGGAGCGCCTTGGTCACCTTGCGGATACCGGACAGGCTCGATTTTACTGGTTCTCGGATGGGACGGTTGAAGGTGTCGCCGATTCGGCCTCCGACACCGTGACATGGACGTACACTCAGGCCGGTGTGTATAAGCCCAGAGTCGGCATGACCTGGACCGAGGCCGCAAGCCCGAATCTCTTCCAGGGCGAGACCGACCTGATAGTGCAGAAGACTTCAGAGTCGGAAGAAGGTGGGCAGTGATGACGCGATTCCGACGGTCCGGGCTGAACTTACTGGTTGTGTGCAGTTTGGCCGGATGCGTCGCCTGCCTCCCCGTACGCAAAACGAACGTGTCGCCCGGTCCTCCCCCACCGGTGGCGCAGGTCGTTGATACCTTCCCGTCGGTAGTGGCTCCCGATGAAGTCTGTCTTGAGGCGCGACAGATCGCCGCCGAGGTCTGCTCTCGGTCGTCCCGCGTCCTCACCGACCCGATCCATCTGGTGCTGATTTTCGACGTTCCCAACAACGGGAGAATCAGCCAGTCGGGTCTTGAGCGGATGCAGAAGATATACGATTGTCTTATCGAGGATTTCATTCTTCCGAGAGACCGCCTTTCGGTGGTGCCTTACGCATACAACGTGGGCTACAGATTCGCTCACACATCCTGGTACCAGGAGGTCCCCGAGGACCCGAGGCAGCGCGCTGCTTTGCCGGGGTTGTTCAGGCCGATCACCATAGAGGGGGGCTGGGACTGGAACTGGGCGGTCACAGATGTCATCAACCGCATCAATGAGGATCAACTTGCCGAGATCCCGACAATAGTCGTCGCTTTGTCCGATATAGAAGGTGGGAAACTGCAGGAGGATCCGTCGCTTAGGCTTCCTGAGGGCTCCCGGGAGGCCGTCGATGCGTTCACGGGGGGATTGTCTGAGCGGACGACGCTGGAGTTCCCCCGTCGCGATTCCACTATGTATTCTCATATCCTTCTTAACAGAGCCGCCTTGCGCCAGGCTTCCGGCGAATACGTATCCGCCTCTGTCGAGCTGGTCAAGGACGGCACGGGTCCTGTCAAGGTCGGCGAGCCGGTCACTCTTCGGGCGGTCCTGCACGGTCCTCTGCTCGATGCCGCCAGGGCCGGGAAAGTCGAATATTACTGGGATTCCGACGGAGAGGTGCTTGGGGGCGCGAATTCCGCTTCCGACACCGTCACCTGGACATACACTAAACAGGGAGTATACAAGCCGAGAGTCGCGGTTCACTGGATCGGTCCCGGCAGGACCGATCTGTTCACGAGCTCGATTGAGCCCATTCAAACGAACCAACCCTCGGAAGGAGGCTCGAATTGAGGCTGCGCTTGAGCTCTAAACTGGTGACCTTCTGCGTCATGCTGTGCATGCTCGCGCTGGGTGCGGCAGCTCATGGTGCTGAGTCAGAGGAGCCGGCATCCGGCGGGATCGAGACAGGTCAGGCCACTCAGTCCGGGAACCTCGATGCGGTCGCTTCCATAGCTGCGCGGCAGCTCATGGCGAGGCTGTACCAGCTCTCACCCGGCCTGGCTCTGACCAAGGACCCGATTCACCTGGTGGTCATCTTCGATCTTGCCAGAGAAACACGGAATGTCGCCCCCGACTTCGCGATGATGCAGGGCATGTACAAACGTCTGGTCGATGACCTCCTTCTCGAAGGGAACTACATAACCGTTCTGCCGTACGCCTACAGCAACGGCGCTCGGTTTGTCGACGCTCACTGGAATCAGCTGGTCAGCAGCGACAAAAGCAATGTATACGGCCTTTTCGACCCCGAGAGCATTGTCGGGAAGTGGGACTGGTACTGGGCTGTGACGGAAGCCATCAAGGGCCTTGACGAAGATATCCCCACGATTATTCTCACCTTCTCGAATATCGGAGGCTGTGCTACCAGGGGAGATGAGACGATTCCGAGGCCCCAGGGATTTGAGGAGACAATCGAAGCCTTCACCGGGGGCCTGACCGACCGGGTTTCGAAATCGTGGCCGTACCCGCGCGTCGACCGTAATCGTCCCGTTCAGACCAGGGAGATGTGCGTGCAGATTCTGATGAACCGGAAGGCGGCAGCGATTACCCCTCCTCCGCCTCCCCCTCCCGGTGAGGCCTTCGAAGTGACGATCAGTCTGGACGCAAAGGACCCGATTCTGGTCGGCGATCAGATAAGGCTCACGGCTGTTCTTCCTCAAAGCCTCGCGGAGGCCCAGAACGAGGGGCAGATTCACTACGAATGGGATTTCGGCGAGAATGCGAGACCATTGGGACGCCAGGACTCACCCAATCAGGATGTGATCTATACCAAACCCGGCAGCTACAACCCCAGCGTCAATGCCGTCTGGACAAGAATCGATCCCGGCCAGAACGGCGTGGAAATCACGAAAGAGGACAACTCGACTTATCGCACAGTGGTTGTCAAGGCTATCGACCTGAAGGCTAATCCGGACAAGCCGAAGGTTCAAGATGAAGTCGAGATCCAGGTGGTGGATCTTCCGACCGGAGACCAGGTCTTGTGGGACAGGACGAGAGTCGGCCTCCGGGCTGACGAAGCGGGCGGCAATGGCGGGTCCACGTACGAGGAAGTGAAGTCCAAGCGGACGGCCGCGACGACAACTCTGAAATTCCTCAAGGCAGGGCTGTTCGACATCACGGTCCTCATTCAGCGACCCGGCGGCGTTGTCGAGTCCGACCTCGATCTCACGGTTGAGGGCGATGGTCCCCCGCCTCCTCCTCCGCCACCGCCCGATGGTTGCGGGACGGGGGCGCTTTGGCCGCTGCTTTTCCTCATCCTTGTGGCGTTGATTATCGGCTTCTTCGCGTTTTTCGACCTGATCCCGTTCCTGCCCGCACGGAGGTCGCTGGAAGTGCTCGTGCTCATGGGCAATTATGATTACAGGCTGCGGATGAAGCTCCGCGGCGGGCGGATTCTTATCGCCGGAGGGGCCTACCAGGGCAAGGCCGGCGGCGTGGCAATGAACGTGATACGTCTGCAGCAGGGCGAATTCGGCAAGCTTGAGGAGGAATTCGCCGAGATCAGGCGCGCTTTTATCCCCATAGTCCTGGAAAGGATGAACGTGCCCGGCCTCGAGTTGATCGTCGCGAACACTTCGGTCACCAACGTGACCATTCATGGGTTCTTCGACTACTTCAGTCGCAACGAGGTTACTACTCGCATGGTTTTCCGGCTCAAGCACGAGGAGAGTCCGTCGCGTGAGGAGCTTGAGCTGAAGAGCCACATAAATTGATAAACGCGCAAAGGAGAGACTGAGTGCCATGTTGATGATGATGTTACAAACTGATATGCCCGTGCCCTGGTGGCTGCAGATTATCAACTTCCTGACCAGCCCGAACACCTGGATGGTTGTGGGACTTGCGATCGGTGTATGGCTGCTTATGGTAGGGCTGTTCTACCTGTTCGATGCAGCGTACGGGGGGCACAACGCGCTGCTTGCCTCGCACCTGGCGCTGTTTTTCGGATGGTTCCTCGGCGGAGGCGGCTCGGTGTACTTTTACCTGTGGTGGAGGGTGGTGAAGCGTGAGGACATGGAGTGGAGTGATATCAACTGGTGGGTACTGGGCGGCATCTTCGGGATTATCGCAATCGCCTTCCTCATAACATTAGTCAGCGCCGCCACCCGGAGACCCAAGTCTGCATGATAATTCGAATACGCATGGAAATCAAGGACAGGTGAACATAGAATGAAAAAAGCACTTTTCATAGGCCTTGGAACCACCGGAGCGGAGGTGCTCCATAAGATCAGGGAGCGGATACGCATGGACGTGGGCGATCTCAGGCGCGTCCCGTTCGTGAAGTACCTGGTTGCGGAGACGGATGTGTCCAACCCGCTGCACTTCGCCGAGAACGAGTTCGTGCGCATAGGGATAGACCAGAAAGGCATCAACATGATCCATGCGCGCCAGCTCGATGATCAGCTCGATAATCCGCAGGAGTGGCTGTTCGATTTGAATATCCAGAATGTCGAGCTGCTCAACGGGGCGCAGGGCGCGAGATACCAGGGACGTCTCTGCTTTTTCTATCCCCCGAACCTGCAGAACCTGTACAACAGGATGAACCAGGAGCTCAACCAGCTCGGCACGCTGACCGAACCGAATGCCCGGAACGCCTGGGGGCCGAACGCGCTGTGGCGTCTGGATGACGGCATAATCAACATCTATATTGTCGGCACCGGCGGCGGCGGCACCCATTCAGGCGCAATGATCGACCTCGGCTTTCTCCTCCGCTTCATAGTCACCGAGTTCCCCCCCTGTCGGACCACCCGGCTTATGAGTTTCACGTGCCTCCCGGGCGTCCTCCCCGGCAACGACATGCAGGACCGAAAGATACTCGGCAATTCCTACGGACTCCTAAACGATCTTCTGCACTTCACGGAGCGCGGAAACGATTACGCCTGGAATTACTCGTTCCCCGGAGGCCAGAACGCACGGAGCACCTTCTGGGCGACGAATATCGCAGCGCAGCAACTCCCCTTTGATTTCAACTATCTTGTCTGCGCTCACCAGGAAGGCGCCGACATCCCGTTCGACGACCTGAAGAACATACTCGCGATGTACCTGTACACCGATGTGTTCCATGATGTCGACCTGGCCGATTTCGACCGCGCCGCGCGTCAGGGCGCTCACGATGCAGCCACGTTGAGGGACGCGCGTCGAGTCGACATGTCCATCAACTTCTCCAGGACAGAGCCTCTCCTGGGACAGCAAACCTGCTTCTTGACCTTCGGCATAAGCCAGATCGAATTCGGCCGCGACCGAGTCATCTCCGCCTGCGGGGCGAAACTGCTCGAGCTTGCCCTCAACAAGTGGCGAGGGAACGAGTTCGCAGGCGTCAGAAGGGGCGAGCTTGATGATGTCACGGACATCGGTCAGATCGAGGCGAAGCTTCTTTCTTCCACCATGGGAGAAGTCGGCCCGGGTCTGCTGGAGATTCTGGGGATCGCGCCGAAGCAGCTGTTCGACGAGAGCACGGGCAGGTTCGGACAGGCGTCGGGCGCCATGGTCGAACATGAGCCCGGTTTTGTCTCCTACGTAAACGGAGCTCTCTCGGAAGACACCGGTCTGGCGAACGCGCTGAAAGAGGCCAGGGCTGTCATCTCCAGGGGGTTCGGCTACGAGGGCATGATGGCCAATATCCCTCGCGGACTGTTTCTGAATGCCATCAAGGAAAACGGAAAGAAGGTGATCGCCAATTTCAAGGATCGTCTGAAGAACTGGACGATCGAAGCTCTCTTCGATCCCAACCGCGGCCCGGATCATGTGATTACAGGACTGACCCTTCTGAGTCGGTACGCGGCCTACTTGAGCCAGGCTCCGGTCGCGCCCGAGGTCAACAGGGATGAGGAAAGGGACCTTGACGGGATAGTCCGCACGCACGAGGACAACATCAGCCTTTATCAGAAGAGCATGGCGCTGGGATTTGTTCTTGGCAAAGGGTACGCGGTGACTCGGGAGAAGCGCAGAGGTGAGGGATACATTCTCGAGATGTTCAGGCAGCGCCTGGGTCAGACGGTGAAGCTGGAGATCACCAACGTCTTCAAGACAATCCGTCCGTACGTCGAGCGGCATCCGGACGCGGTGGATCGAGCCGCATGGGACCTCCTGAGGCGCGTGAAGATCTTCAAGGCGTACGCCCTGGATGAATCCGGCAGAGTGGTCGGCGAGCGTATCACCGAGCTAAGCCAGGGCAATCCGATCACGGTCGTCGAGGACCTCTTTAAATTCGCGGAAGTCACGAACGAGGCGAACGTCAACAGCGAGTTCGTGAGAGCCTTGAGGGCGCTTGGAGGCGGCGACCTTGCCGGCGGCGCCGCAAGGGACATCGTCAACCGCGCCATCGCGCAGCTCTTTGACGAGCTGAGGACTCAGGCAGGAGTAGGGAATCCGGCTTTCGATCCCCAGGCTTCCATTGTTGAGTTCTGCATGACGCAAAATTCAAGCCTTTTCGACGGAGAGACGGCCAGAGACGGACGTTACTTCGGCATCTCCTTCACTTCGGTTGACACGAACCACCTGTTCAACACCGCCGAGAGGCTTTTCCGGGCCCAGAATTTCACGGAGTCCCTTTCCGCGATGCGGAAGTTCTTCGAGGTTCACTCCAACCCGAAGGACCGCGAGAACCATATCGACAAGTTCATCGACACGAGCCGCTACCTCCTGCCCTTCAGCAACGCGCAGTACAACCAGATGATCCACGAGAAGATACTGATCGGTCCGGGGTTCAACAATCCCAATTCACCAGATCAGCAGAAGGCCCTCGATTTCGGCAGGCGAGCCGCTCAGCACCAGCATGGACCGGCCAACCAGCACATGCATCACAGCCCGGTGGGCTCCACCATCACCTACCTGCGCGAAATGGGCGCCTGGCCGCTTCACGTTTTCTTCCACATGCTGCAGCACTACTACCATTTCGGAGTTCTGCCGCTGGAGAACAGCGGACTTTTGTATCACGTGGCCAGGGCAGACATAGAAGTCGCCCCGCCGATCCCGCCCGACAGCGGTCAGAGGACCCGGGAGGAAGTCGAGGCGATGGTGTTGTTCGCCATACGCTTCGGGATTATCAGACGTACGGTGCCGCCCAGAGCCGACAGCGTCTTCAACTTCCGTGGCGTGGACTTCAAGTCCTTCCTCTCCACAATCGCAAACAAGTTCCTGCGGGCCCGCCTCAGGATAGACAACGGTCTCGATACCGGGGGCAACATTTACAGCGAGCTCCATCGCGAGCTGGAAACGTTCATCAATCGCGCTAACACCGACACTTACTACAGGATGAGCGACGACGGCTTCGCGGCCCTGACTCAGAACGGTTGGCCGGACGAAGTGAAAGCCGAGAAAGTGAAGATCCTGAAGGAGCTGAACGTCACCGGCGACGACAACATGAAGGAGAAGCTCTTCAACGGTCTCAGGAACACGTTCGTGAACAAGTCCGCCGCTTTGCAGGAAGCGAGGAGGCTGGTCAACCAGGGCAAGGCCGACTGGTTCTTCAGGGAGTACATTGTGCCTGCCCCCGACGGCGGCGTGAGCGTGTTCAAATGCAAGCGTTGCGGGAAGTTCTACGGCGAGAATGTGCCCCAGGACCTGGACAACCTCAGGGACGCTATAGTGAATGAGCACCTCCTCAACTGTACCGACTGCAAGCACTATTTCTTCACGGGCTTCCGTCCGAGTTGAAGAAGGCACGCAGTTGAGCCGAAAATAGTAAGTGGCGAAGCCATTTGATGAACGATCGGGCCAATAAGCCTCAGGAGAATTCTCAAGCCCCTGATCTCAGGCAGTCAGGGGCTTTTGAAACCTTGCGCGCAGTAAGGACGCGTCTCTTCAAAGCTCTCCATGCCCAGAACAAGGTAATCGACGAGCTCAGAAGCGTGGAATCGCGGCTCTACCGCCGTCGCGACGAGATTCGCGGCCTTATTACCGACATCGAACTTGTCCTTGCGAGACTGACAAGGATGGAGGAAGGCGCATCGCTGTCGGAGATATTCAGGGGCCTTGACCGTCTGGTATCGACTTGCGTGACGACGGAGCAGGAGGCCCTGGCGCCGGTCCCGACCCTGATGCGCGAGATCGCGGGCCAGGCCGAGCGCTTCATCAAGGCTTCCCGGGAAACCTCCGTTCAAGTGCTTCCCGTCGAGACTGCCCCGGAGCCCGAGCCCGCGGTACCCTCAGCCCCGGAACCCAAGCCCGCTAAGGATCGAGAATCGGACACTGCGGGGGTTGCGGCTCCACTACTCGAGGAACGCCCGCATCCCCAGGCCCCTCCTACCTCCCCGACCCTGCCGCCTACGGAGAGGGTGTCCGAACGTCCTGTCATCCGGCCTTCGCCTCCCGAGCCCGAGGCCGTTCCCAGGAAGACTCCCGATTCCCCAGTCTTCCGAGGCTGGTTCGACGATGTCGACGAATTGCTTGCCGCCAGGTTCGCGCGTCAGCCGGACGGCGGGCGCATGGCGGACGCTCTGAGCGTCTTGAAAGCGAAGATCGATCTCGCAGACAGAATCGTGACCTCCATCCCCGGCGGTTCGACGCTGGCATTCGGCGGGTACAAGCTCCAGTGGGCCCTTGACCTGCTCCACAGGCTCTATTTGTGGATGGAAGAGGGGAAGAGCGGCAGGGGAATCGAGGACTGCAGAAGGAAGATCGCCGAGGAATGGGTCGGGTCGATATTCCCTGTCTTCTACAGGGCGCTTCCCGACGCTCTCCGCGAAGGCCCGGTTCCGGACAAGAGCTCACTTGAAGGATCCGTGGTTATTCTGGTCTTTGACCATATCCCGCGTGTCGTCAGGACAGTTATCCAGGCTGCGCTCGGTCTGAACCTCGTCAGTCCTTCCCCTGGATCGCCTATTCCCAGGGATCAGAAACTGGAAATCCTCAGTCGCTCGCAGACCGCGGACCCCTACCGGGCTAACACGGTAAAGACCGTTCACCGCCCGGGATTGCGGGGACCCGGCGTCGCAATCCCTCCCCAGGTGGACATCCTTCTCGGCATGTAATGTCGGTCTCCTGTCCTCAGGATGTGTTTTAGGACAGAGCCGTCAGTCAATGATGTTTTTCGATCGGGTTGCGGCTATACTACGTGACATACGGGACTCACCCCGCAGTGCAGGCGCGTATGGCTGATCGCGAGAAGAAGAAAGCAGCAAGGAAGCCGAAGCCTTCGTGCCCGAAGGACCTGACGGACTACGCGGTCTCGCGCAAGGACTATCTGCTCCTTGTGCCGGCGCAGCTCATGGCGGCTGCGGTGAAAAATGAGAAACCCGCCGCGGTGATCCTGGATGCGAAGCGACTGGCGTCAAGGGGCGACAAGTTCGCCGCGAACTACGCGCCTGCGTCCGAGATAGGAGCATGGATCTGGTGGGGAAGGTTCCTCGCGAAGAGGGCCGGACTCATCGCGCAATTGCTCGCGGATCCGGACGCGGAAGGGAAATTCCATCGCAAGTGGAGCACCCTGCTGGACGGACGGGTTCTGTGCTGGTTGACCGCGCCAAGGATGTTGACGCACCTGATCGGCTTCCCGAGAAGACCGGCGGTAGATGAAAAGGCGGCCGAGTTCCTGAACCAGGTTTTCTTCGATCTTGGGAGAAGAACTCTCGACCTGCTCTGCTCCCATCTCGGGGGACGTGCGGTGGTTCTGCCCGTGGGATCGAGATGGCCCGGCGATACGGGCGGAAGGGTCCTCAGATGCGTTCGGCCGGGCCTGGTCCTCGCGTCCGTCCCGGTCCTTCCGCCTGTCGTTGAAACCACGGATGACCAGACCCTCATCGCGGTCTGCCCTCGATGCCATCAGAAGACGAAGTTGTTATCGGCGCCCATCGACTGCGAAAACGATGGACGCCGCTATGTCGCCGAGGAATGGCTGCATTTCTCGTCCGACGATCTGCGTGCGGACGAGCTGGCCTGCCTGGACAGCGGCTTTCTTATCGATTTCGTGAAGCCGGTTACCACCGAAAAACAGCTTGCGCAACTGGTCATGCAGGCTGCGGAGATTCTACGGGTGCGCGATCTGACCAGGCGGTCGCGCCTGGCTGTGCTCTCTTCGCTGACGAGCCGACTGGGCAGTCTCCATGGCAGTTGTCAGAGCCCCTCCATGCTCCTGAGCCTCACGAAGCTTCTTGAGTATTTCGAGGAGCCGAACGTACACTCCAACTGGCTTCATCATACCGCCCTCGCTCTCACGGATTACCATCGATACCTGCTCGAGCCGCCGGTCGTGCCCGTAAGCCCTCATGCCAGAAAGTACTATGGGCTGCTCGCGAGGATGTCGCAGGCGCCGCAGACAAATCCCGACGCCACCATCGCAGGGCTCGATCATATCGCCGTCGAAAGCGGGCTGTTTCAGGAAAAGATGTGTCCGCCCGAGGAGCCCGATTTGAGCAGACCCTCGATCGACGATCTCCAGTCCGCCTGGTGCTTCTGGGTGTCCTTCTGGCTTCACGTGCTCAGACCCCAGGCCTTCAACAGGTTTTTCGATGAGCATTGGGGATTTATCGAGCCGCTGCTCTATTCAGACTGGAGGCCGGATCTGCGCGCTCGCCGCGGAGACCTTGTCGTCAAGGGCCGCGATCCTTCTCTCTACCACGCAGCCCAGTACATGTTCATCATGCTTCCGAAGTCGGCGAGGCGCATGCTCGCGAGGGTTCGCGGCATCAGGCCGCTAATTCCCGTTCAAGGGCAGCTTCCGCCTGAGGGGAGCCTTGCATGTCGCGAGGTGGGTTACCGTCAGGGCTTCGAGCCGGGCACAGTGGTGGCCATCCGGGACATCGGGTTCAGCGACGACCGGGGTCGGGTCGCACGTCGAGCATCTGTCGAGATCGTCACCCGTGTGGGGCGGAAGTCTTCCGTGTGATCGTCCCTGTGCAGAACCAGTTCGATAAATGACACAACCGACAATCCTAGCTATGTGAGGGGATCAAAGTGGAAAACAACGAAGAACTCCCGGTGCAACAGAGAACCTACGCCAACCTGCCGTGGGGCCTGGTTATCGCGATCGTGCTGGTCTGGGCAGCCTACTTTGGCGTGCTGCCCGTGATCAGACCCGAGTCGTGGCTGGTTTTCCTTCTCGAGAGCCTGCCCCTGGTTTTTCTGACCACGTGGGGAGCTGTCTGGTATCACAACACTGTTCGAGAGAAGCTCGAACAGATGGATGATCACATCCATTTCACCTACCGCGACCTCCTGGTCTCGTTCCGCAAGGAGATCAAGCAGTTCGAACGCACGAGGTCCGAGGAGGAAACCAAGCTCAGGGATGAGATAAACCGCAGGAACAACACGGCCGTCGACGCAGTGAAGTCCGCTCACTTGAGCCTTCTCAAGAACCTGGAGGAATTCGAGAAAAAATACGAAAAGGAGCGCGCCTACTGGCAGTCGATGATCGACAAGGAAGTTGCGGATCGAAGCAGATCGTCCCAGGAACTAAGGAATTCGATCGACGAGTTCTTCATCATGGAGCGAAAGAGAGTCGACGCCATGCATGCGAAGCTGCAGAAGGACCTTCACGGCATGTTGACCGAGCTTGTGCCGAAATCCGTGGAAGGCGAGCTGAACGAATACTTCGACTGGCAGCGCTGACGAAGCGACGCTGTTGAAAAAGTCTCTTTGTGGGGCAGGCTTTCCAGCCTGCCGCACATGCGGATTGTGCGGTCCTAACTTTTCCCCAACGTCAGAAGGAGGTCGGCGATGAAGATGCACACCATGCTGACCACGACCGCGCGGGTGACGGTCACGCCCACACCTCTCGCTCCGCCCCTTGTCGCGAACCCCTCTAGGCATGCGACAAGCGCGATGATGATGCCGAAGTACAGGCTCTTTTTGTAGGCGATCCGGAGCAGCGGGGGATCCAGGATGTTGAATACGCTGTCGAAGTAGATTCTGTGGCTGATGTGCGCTCCGGGCATGAGGTGCACCGGAAACCATCCGGCCCAGACCCCCACGAACCCGCCCA
>CAYGZQ010000045.1:16450-34332 GCA_964354375.1 uncultured Planctomycetota bacterium | reverse complement strand
TGAAGTGGATCGCCCGTGCGACCAGTTCCTTGCCCGTGCCGCTCTCGCCGCGGATGAGCACCGTGGTGTCGCGCGGCGCGGCTTTCCTCATGATGTCGAACAGTCCCTGCATCGGGAGAGAGTTGCCGATGATGTTCTCGAACCGGGCACTCGATGCGAGCGCCTCTTTCAGGGTCCTGTTCTCATCCTCGAGGTTGCGCAGGTGCAGCGCCTTTCGTATCGCAATGATCAGCTCATCGTTCGAGAACGGCTTGGTGAGATAATCCGTAGCACCCTTTTTCATAGCCTCGATCGCGGTGCCTACGGTGGCGAAAGCGGTCATGATGAAAACCGGGGGGGCAGGCGACAGGTTGGAGGTTATCCATTCGAGGAGGTCGACACCGCTTGCCCGCGGGAGCTTCAGGTCGGTGACGACGATATCGAAGGCTTCTTTCGAAAGCCTGGACATCGCCGACTCCGCGTCACTCGTGACCTCCACAGCGTAGCCCTCGGGCTTCAGGGCAAGCTGCACTATTCGCGAGAAACCGACATCATCTTCAACTATGAGAACTCGACCTTTCATGCGACCCTTCCTCTCAGTCGGACTTGGAACGTAGTGCCCTTGCCCTCCCGGGATTCGAAATCAATTGTCCCGCCATGATCCTGAACTATCCGTTTCACGATCGCGAGGCCCAAACCCAGACCATCTTTGCGGGTGGTGAAAAACGGCTCGAAAATGCGGTCGGCGACATCAGCCCTGATTCCTTTGCCGCTGTCTTTCACTCTGATTATCACGTCTTTGCCCTCGCCGGCGACCTCGATATCCACCCTCCCTTTCCCCTCTATCGCGGATACTCCGTTGAGCGCCAGGTTCATTATCACCGACCGAATCTGCGAGGCGTCCGCCAGGACCTTCGGAAGCCCGGGTTGCACGGCTATGTTGAAATCGATCCCTTCGTAACCCCCGCGTGCGAGCAGCGCATGAACTTCCCTCGCGACATCGCCGACATCGACAGGCTGCGGGCTGGGCGACTCCGGGCGCGCGTACGAAAGAAAGGTCCTGATCGTCCGCTCGATCCGCTCGATCTCGGGAAGCATGATCGAGGAGACCTCTTTGCGATCCTCGCCGGGGATGTCGTCTTTTCCGAGCATCTCCATGCCGCTCTTGAGCGACGCCAGGGGATTCCTTATCTCATGCGCCATTCCGGCCGCGATCTCGCCGAGCTGCTTCATCTGGTCGGATCGGACGAGCGCAAGGTGCGCCTGGCCGAGACGGTCGCGGGATTCGCGCTCGGAAGAGGCGAGAATTCCCGTCACGGCGGCAATGGAGTTGTACAGAAGGATTTCGAATACTGCATCGGTGGACATCAGCGGGATCTTTCCCCACTGATGCACGATATGCGGGATGAAGACGAGCGACACTACGCCGGACGCTATCAGGCCGCCGGTCAGGCCGAAACGTATCGCGGCCCACACGATCGGCACATAATAGAGGCGCCGGAAGATGTCGTGAAGCAGGGGCTGGTCGGCGGGAGTCGCGTAATGCCCGACGGTGATCCCGACGATCAGGATCGAGATGCCGACAAGCTCCAACCGTCGATTTGTTGGCATTCGTTTCATGCGATCAGAAACAGTCCGGGTGAATTATCGCTGTTCAGGGTGCGGAATGACAAGCGGTTGTGGAAATCGGGGATCCCGGCTCAGAGCCGCGAGCGTAAGCGAGCGGTCCTTCGCCGTAACCGACTGATGTCACCAGTTGCCGTCAGGGGGGAACTTGCTGAGGAAAACGTCCCAGTCCCCATTCGATGTATGGATATCCATGCCGCTCCCGGGATCAAAGTCAGCTGGGCCATAGAACCAGCCAGTCACATACGCGTTACCTGATCCGTCAACTGCAACACCGTAGCTACAGTCAGAAGAGCCGCTTCCGCCCCATGTGCGCGCCCATATGAAAGCCCCCGAGGAATCGAACTTACTGATGAAATCGTCAGTGCTCACATACGATGTATGGTTATCCACGCCACTCCCGGGGTCAAAGTCAGCTGTGTCATAGAACGGGCCTGTCACATACACGTTGTCTGATCCGTCTGCCGCAACACCGTGGCCTTCGTCGCCATTATACTCGTTGCTTCCGCCCCATGTGCGCGCCCATTCGAATTCCCCCGAGGAATCGAACTTGCTGAGGAAAACGTCCGACGATCCGTTGGACGTATGGTCATCGACGCCGCTCCCGGGATCAAAGTCAACTGTGCCCGCGAAGTAGCCTGTCACATACACGTCGCCTGATCCGTCAACGGCAACACCCCTGCCATAGTCCCACTCGCTTCCGCCCCATGTGCGCGCCCATTTGAAGGCCCCCGAGGAATCGAACTTACTGAGAAAGACGTCGAACTCCCCATTCGATGCATGGTTATCGACGCCGCTCCCGGGGTCAAAGTCAACTGTCCATTGGAAGTAGCCTGTCACATAGACGTTGCCTGATCCGTCAACTGCAACGCCGTAGCTCCAGTCATCGTGGCTTCCGCCCCATGTGCGCGCCCATTCGAAGGCCCCCGAGGAATCGAGCTTGCTGAGGAAAATCTCGTAGTACCCGTTCGACGTATGGTTATCCACGCCGCTTGCGGGGTCAAAGTCAACTGTGCCCAAGAACTCGCCTGTTACATACACGTTGCTTGATCCGTCAACTGCAACACCGCGGCCTACGTCCTGGTCGCTTCCGCCCCATGTTCGCGCCCATATGAAGGCCCCCGAGGGATCGAACTTGCTGAGGAAAACGTCGCTATACCCATTCGAAGAATAGCTATCGACGCCGCTCCCAGGGTCAAAGTCAACTGTGCCCCCGAAGACGCCTGTCACATACACGTTGCCTGATCCGTCAACGGCAACACTGTAGCCTTCGTCCCAATAGTCGCTTCCGCCCCATGTGCGCGCCCATTTGAATGCCCCCGAGGGATCGAACACGCTGAGGAAAACGTCGAGCCACCCATTCGACGTATGGTTATCGACGCCGCTCCCGGGGTCAAAGTCAACTGTGTGATGGAACCAGCCGGTCACATACACGTTGCCTGATCCGTCAACCGCAACACTCAAGCCCTTGTCAGCGGTGCTTCCGCCCCATGTTCGCGCCCAGCCCTTAGGCGGACTCACCGTTACCCGTGACACCTGCCATGCAGCGATTTCGCCGAAATGCGGATCGCTCCCGGTGTCGGTCGCTGTGACAAGCAGAGGATATTCTCCGACTGGCGCACCGAGAGTATTCGGCAGAGTTCCGTCGAACAGGAATGCCCCGTTCGGACTGACATCGGAGAAATTGAGGAGCAGTTCACCGGGAAAGAGGTCCGGCGCCTCGACCGTAGTCGTTGAGTTCGCCACCAACCCCTGATGGTCGTATACCTCAACCTGGATTGGAACACTGCTTCCGGGTTCGTGCGAAAGACCTGCTCCAATCGACACGTTCATTCTGTACGGCTCGAGGCAATTCGCCTCCGGCGGGAAGTCCGTCAGCGGGTCAACGACATTCTCGACAGGCTCCCAGCATGCATCGACTGCGTAGCCGAAATGGATCGGTCCGGAAGGGGCATAGATGAGCACCGTTCTTGTCTCGGCGCTGCCGGCCTCGAACATTCGGCGGGGCGCATCGTGACGGTAGGCTACGAATGGATTCAGCGTGGCGCTCAAATCTCCGCCGGTCGCGAATTTGCCGGGGATGTATCCGAGCGCAGCGGGAAATGTCGGCGGATACTCGGTCGGGTTGAAAAGAGGAGTGTAGCCGTCGGGATCGAGCATTCGCGGGACATCATCGCCCCATGCGATTTTCCTTCCGCTGACCGGAAACGTGAAATCGGTCTGCGCGATGAAAATGCCGCGGACATCGAATCCGGTGAACTTCAGCAGGCCGGGAAAGGGATGGGTCAATGTCATGTCGGCCTCAAGCTCGTTCGGGGCCGTTACGTGAACATTGCTGATCGTCAGACAGGTCTTGCACGGGGTCACTTCGAGCAAGCGGACGACATTCAGGTGCATGTCGGCGTTTCTGCGGGGGATGACTTCGACGCTCTGACGATCTGCGGAAATCCGCACATCCCACAGCCCCCAGACATAACGGTTGCCTGCGTCGGCGACCGCGTTCGCAACAGGAGCAGACGCGGTGATCGGCTCCTGTGCGCCGGTACCCGCGCAGCCTGTAAGGATCGCCACCGCGAGAAGAACGAAAAGGTAAATCCGCACGGCCAACCTCCTCAAGGACAAGCGGATGATTGAAGTATTCTGATTATATCACATCAGAATCGAGTGAGAGCACGATCTCCAAGCCAAACAGGACCGTCGATTCCGGCGTGTAAGAAGATGTAATCATTTTGGTTACAGTCGTAACTAATGTGATTACAGAAGACGAGAGCAAAAGGGTAAACCTTCGTAAAGCCCGGCCGTCTATTCCTTTCCCTGACCGGCGGCGCGGCGGCGGGCGGCCAGGTCGGACGATATCCGGTACCTGGTCACTTTGCCCGTCCCCAGGCCCTGCACGTAATCCCTCAGCTCGTCCTTCGTGACCAGCCCCTCGTGCCAGGCCGTCAAAAGCTCCTCGAGCTCGCGCTTGTTCATGGGGCGGACGAACTTGTGGCTGCCGTCGTCGTTGATCTTCAGCCCCGCCTTCATGAACATCTGCCAAAACTGCCAGTCGCTCTTGACGGAGAAAATCTTGAAGAACTCGCGGCTGAAAAGCTCGGGGAGGTCGGCAGGCGATTCGGCCTCGGGGGTTTCGTTTGGGTCCTGTTCGGTTGTTTTCTGATCGTCCATTGTTACGTTACTGCTCCTGGAGAATTTGGGTCCCCGATACCCGGCAAAAAGCCGGGAAACCATACCACTCGGATGCGGTTAGGTCAATTAGCGGTCCGGGTCTGCTCGACCTGGACCTGGAACGCGGCCTTGCCCTGCGCGATACGTGCGATCTCGCTCCAGTCGGCTTCGTAGGATTTCTTCACGACATACATGTCGTTGGTCCAGCAGCCGTATTCTATGCGCTCGTCCGGAACGGTCGATCCCTCAGGCAGATAGTGGGAGAAGCTGTATTTCTCCTCGCTTCCGTCGGGAGTGGGTCGCCTGACCGCAATCTCCCAGTTGTCGCCCGAGCATTCCTGAGGATACATCTTCTGAGCGGCGACCATGAAATTCGCCATGGCCCGGTCGGTCGAAGCGGCTTCCAGGTAGTTCACTCTCACAACCACTCCGCTGGAACGTATGGTCTCGCCGGTCTCAGAGACAAACTGGTAATCGTAGGGGAAGAACTCGGACGACTGGAGGGTGCCGAAGTCGTGGCCTGCGGCCCAGAAAATCCCGAACGCTGCCGCAACGAGCACGATGACACCGACTATTGCGTAGAGAGAACGCATTTTGAAGCCGTCGAAGCGTTCCGACCGGACCCTCCAGTTCCTTTAAAACGATACCAAACGTCCGCGCATATTTCCAATATAACCGCTTAAGGGAGCCGGGTTCGTTCCATACCTCATTTTTCATGCTATACTCCGAGCCATGATGACCGAAGCCACGACGATTCGCGAAGTGATGAGAAAGCGCCGTTCGATACGCCGGTTCAAGAGCGATCCGATAGGGGGGGACGTGCTCGACCGGGTTCTGGAGTCTGCGACCTGGGCTCCGTCAGCGATGAATCGCCAGCCGTGGAAGTTCTTCGTTCTCACCGATGAGATGCGCGATCGCCTTGCGCACCTGCATCAACCGCTCTTTGATGGTATCGAGCAGGGCATACGGGAGCGCTATGGTGAGGAAGGGGTCGAGAAGCGACGGCAGATCTATGTCGATTTCGCGGGCGCGCCGGTGGCAGTCGTATGCTTCACTGACATCGGAGACCCGGTCAAGAAGGACATCATCTCAGCGTCGCTCGCGTGCCAGAATCTGGTGCTGGCGACGTACGCCGAGGGTCTGGGCAGCCTCATGATGACAAGCTCGCTTGCGATGAAAGACGAGATATCGTTTCTGTGCGGTGTGGACCAGAAGAAGCTGGAGCTTGTGATGGTGATCCTTCTTGGGTATGCGGACGAAGCACCGGAGGCCCCTGAAAGGCGCAAGAAGAGGGTAGTCTACGTGTCTACCCCTGGCGACATCAGGACTCAATAAGCGATATTTCCCGATAATCAGTGCGGTAGGCTCTTTCTATCAGGCAATTATCGTGATATATTGGCTTTTATGATAGACTTGGTTCGATTCGGCAGACTTGTGAGACTTGCGCGACGGTCGAAATCGCCGCGCATCTCCCAGACCCAGCTCGCAGAAATGGCCTCGGTCACCCAGAGCTTTGTCTCGGATCTGGAGAGCGGACGTCTTCGGCTGGGTCCGCGCAACCCCGAGATCATCGATAAAATCGCCGAGACCCTTGGGATCTCCGTTGAAGACGCGCATCTGGACGCCACTCGCCTGGATCCGACCGATACCTTTGGATATCTTCCCCCCCGGGCGCATCCGTCCGGTTTCCGCGACAAAGTCCGCGGAGGGGAATTCGTCCTGACCATGGAGATTCATCCGCCGAAGGGGGTCGGGCTGAGAAGGTTCCAGAAGGAGGCGTTGGAGCTGAGGCAGTACGCCGACGCGGTGAACGTGACTGACAATCAGCGGGCGCTATTGAAATTATCGCCGATAGCGTCGGCCAGAGTCCTTCTGGAGCTTGGTGTGGAGCCGATATGCCAGATGGCATGCAGGGACCGCAACCGTCTGAGCCTCCAGTCGGAGATGTTATCGGCATATGTCCTCGGCGTCCGGAATTTTTTCATCATCATGGGCGACCCTCCGGAGATCGGCGACCATCCCGACGCTCAGCCCGTATTCGACCTCCACAGCGTGCAGATGCTGGAGGTCGCGGTGAAGCTGAGGAGCGGGTTCGACATGGCCGGGAACAAGCTCAACAAGGCTCCATCAGATATTTTTCTCGGTTCGGCATGCAACCCCTTCGCGCTCGACCCCGCTGTCGAGGTCTCGAAGCTGAAGGCGAAAATCCGCGCCGGCGCCGAATTCTTCCAGACCCAGCCGGTCAATGATGCGAAGAAATTCAAGGAATTCCTGAAGCTTGCGAAACCTCTGGGGGCAAAAATCATCGCAGGATATATCCCGATACTCGAGCAGCGAACGCTTGAGCTCCTGACTTCGATACCGGGAGTCGTCCTTCCCGACAAAGTGCGGTCCAGGCTCGAGAAGACGTCGGACCTCGAGCGGGAGGGTCTTGCGATCGCGGTGGAGACGGTCGAGGAGCTTGCTGACATGGCGGACGGTGTGCATTTGATGAACATCAGCCGCGTTGGACCGTCGGTCATGGTGTTAAGGGAACTTGGAGAGAGAATCAGAAGATAGGCACGAAATGGGAAAAACAGCCCTGTCGATAAGAAACGTATCGAAGAAATTCGGCGACATCGTCGCCCTCGATTCGGTCAGCCTTGATGTCGGCGCAGGCGAGACTTTCGGGCTGCTCGGTCCGAACGGAGCGGGGAAATCGACCCTGATCAACATAGTGAGCGGCGTTCTCAGACGGGACGGCGGGGAGATCGAATTCCTGGGGCAGCCTTTGAAAGAGCCGACGGTCGAGTTCAAGCTCCGGATGGGTGTCATCCCGCAGGAGATAAGCCTCTACTCGAAGCTGACTGCGAAGGAGAACCTGGAATTCTACGGGCGACTTTACGGGCTCGATTGGTCGACGCTCAGGTCCAGGATCAAAGAGACGCTCGAACTCGTCGGGCTTACCGATAGGCAGAACGACAGGATCGAGACCTATTCCGGCGGGATGAAGCGCCGCATCAACATCGCAGCGAGCATCCTTCACTCGCCGAGATTCATCCTTATGGACGAGCCCACAGTGGGGATCGATCCGCAGAGCCGTAACCTGATTTTCGAGGTGATAGAGAAGCTGCACAGGGAAGGGGTCACGATAGTCTACACGTCGCACTACATGGAGGAGGTCGAGCGACTCTGCCAGGGGATCGCGATAATCGATCACGGGAAGGTGATCGCAGCCGGCACCAAGAGCGATCTCATCGCGCTGATTGGCGAACTAGACCTGGTCGAGATCGAGCTCGGAGGGCTGGAGGCGTCTCAGGAAGAAGCCATAAGGAGCGGACTTGCCGAGATGAGCCCGACATTCTCCGACGGAACGCTCATCCTGAGAACCTCCGACGGCAGCGGCAAACTGGGGGGCGTCATCGGCTTCCTCACCGAGAAGAAAGCGATTGTAAGGCGGGTGACGGTCAAGGAGCCCGACCTGGAAAGCGTTTTTCTCCATCTCACGGGCAAGGAGTTGAGGGACTGAATGTTCAGGAAAGCTCTCACACTTGCCGCGAAAGACATCAAGCTGACCTACCGCGACCGTGGCGCACTCATCGGAAGCTACCTTGCTCCGATTATGATTCTGATCATCTTCGGGGTGATCTACTCGAGCATGGGTGGCAGCAACGAGGTAAACATCGAGCTTCTTTATGTCGACCAGGAGAACAGCGACGCGAGCAAAACGTTCTCCGGGAATCTCTCGAAGGAAGAAGTCTTCACAGTCCATTCATTCCTTCCCGCCGACAAGGAGAAAAAGCCCCTTACGGAGAAGCAGGCGCGCGAGCTTGTTCTGGACGGCGACTACCAGCTTGCGCTTGTCTATCATCGGACCGAGCCGATGCCCGGTTTCCCGGTGATCAAGAGGCCGGTTCTGACTTTGTACTACGATCCCGCGAGTGATATGGAGCGCCAGATCACCGCAGGGCTTGTCCAGAAAACCGCGTTCATGGGCATGGACTACAAACTCCCCCACGACTCGATGGGTTTCCTTCTCGAACAGGTCGGGGTCGAAGGGACCCCCGAGGGCCGGTCGATCATGGGCTTCATGGACAGGTGGCTTGGGGAGATCGAAACCCAGGATGAGGCCAGCGGTCAGGCTGCGGCGGGCGGAATGACCGACATGATGGCGGACATGGTCCAGTTGAAGACGGTCGAGGTGGTCAGGGAAGAGGTCGAGAGCGGGAATCCGTGGATGGCGAACGCAGTGGCGGGGCTGATCGTGATGTTCCTGCTCTTCTCGGTCAGTCACTCGGCGGCCGCGCTTCTGAAGGAGCAGCAGGAGGGCACGATCAAGCGGCTTCTACTCGCGCCGATCACGGTGGACGCGATCATATGGGGGAAATTCCTCAGCATCGCATTCAACAGCCTGTGCCAGCTCGCGATGATGCTGATCCTCTCGACGCTTGTCTTCAGGGTCAACGTGCTGGGGAACCTGGCGACCGTGGCGATCATCTCAATCGCGACGGTCGCGGCGGTGACGTCGTTCGGCATGATCATCTCCGCGATGGCGAAAAGCTACGACCAGATCCAGGCGTCGATTATCGTGATAGTCCTCACGATGAGCGCGGTCGGGGGCAGCATGTTTCCTCGAATTCTCATGCCGGTATGGATGAAGAACCTGGGGCTTCTGACGATCAACGGGTGGGCGATCGACGGGTATCTCGACGCGCTCTACCACTTCAACGGTCCGGGATCGATCCTGGGTTACGCGAAGGCGTCGAATTTCGTCCAGTTCGCCCACAACTCCGAAGCGCTGGTGCTCATTCTGTTCTCAATCATCTGCGGCTGGCTCGCCGCAAGGCTGTTTAAAAGAAGGCTGGTGGGGGGAGCATGAACGCTCGACGCCAAATTGACATACCCGACGCTCTTTGCTAGATTTCCACACGAGTGAGGGTCCATGCAGGACGAACAACGGATAAGACGGCTCCAGCGGGCTTCGCTTTTCACTTCCATCGCCTCTGTAGTGGCGATACTTCTGAGCCCCGTGGCTTTCATTCTGATCGTTCCCCAATTCGTGGAAATCTTCAAGTCAATGAATGCTTCTCTTCCTGCATTGACAAGGATGATGATCACGATATCCTACGTCCTGACACACGGGGGCTGGGCTTGCCTTCTTGTGGTGACGCTGATCTTTGTCGGCTTGCTCCTTATGCGGCCTATTATGCGGCACCCAGGAGGTAGGGTCCGCTCTATTCAGGGCATTTCCTGGCCAGTCCGGCTCTCCCAAAACTCATAACGCTCATCGGTGTTCTTGTCGTCGTTCTTTTCTTGCTCAGCTTGATCATGGGGATTATCGGGTTGTACCTTCCCCTTTTCAGCGCTATCCAGAACATGACCGAGAGTCAAACCGCGCACTGACCGTCTCGCGCTGCGGCCCGTTCCACCCTTCCAAATCGATTCCCACCTGTGCTATATTTCCCGTCCGCCGGAGTGAAATCCGAGCGATAAGCGTATGCTCATGTCAGTGAGGGACTTCCGGCCGGAAGTGTCGGCCGTTCAAGATAACTTTGCCTTCATAACTCTGAGAAAAGGAGCCGTACAAATGCTAGGCGCCGTAAAGGAACAACTGCAAACGACATTGAAGGAGATCCGGGACGCGGGTCTCTGGAAAGGCGAGAGGATCATCACCACCCCGCAGGGCGCCGCGATCAAAACCACTGCGGGAGGGGAGGTCCTCAATTTCTGCGCGAACAACTATCTCGGCCTCTCAAGCCATCCCGAGCTGATCAAGGCGGCGAAGGACGCGCTCAACACGCATGGGTTCGGGATGAGCTCGGTGCGTTTCATCTGCGGAACGCAGGACATCCACAAGGAGCTCGAGAGGAAGACCAGCGAGTTCCTGGGCACCGAGGATACCATCCTCTATTCGTCATGTTTCGACGCGAACGGCGGACTTTTCGAGACCATCCTCGGCGAAGAGGACGCGATCATCTCCGACGAATTGAACCATGCGTCGATCATCGACGGCGTCCGGCTCTGCAAGGCGAAGAGATTCCGCTACCTGAACAGCAACATGGACGATCTCAAGGCGAAGCTGGACGAGGCGAAGGCCGCGGGCGCGAGAAGGATCATGATCGCGACCGACGGCGTGTTTTCGATGGACGGCTACATCGCCAAGCACGACAAAATAAAAGAGCTTGCCGACAAGTACGGTGCGATGACGATGATCGATGATTCGCACGCCACCGGCTTCATGGGCAAGACGGGTCGCGGGACGCACGAATACCGGGGCGTGTTCGGCAACGTCGATATGATTACGACGACCTTCGGCAAGGCAATGGGCGGCGCGTCGGGCGGCTGCACGAGCGGTCGGAAGGAGATCGTCGACCTGCTCCGGCAGCGATCGCGACCCTACCTCTTCTCCAACTCGCTCTCTCCGTCGATCACCGCCGCAACGATCAAAGTCATCGATCTCCTCTCGGGGACGACCGAGAGGCGCGACAAGCTCGAGAGCAACACCAAGTACTTCCGCAAGGAGATGAGCAAACTCGGGTTCGACATGCTCGAAGGCGACCATCCGATCGTGCCGGTGATGCTGTACGATGCGGCGTTGGCGAGCAAATTCGCGGACGAGATGCTGAAGGAAGGCATCTACGTGATCGGATTCAGCTACCCTGTCGTTCCGAAGGAGAAGGCGAGAATCCGTGTGCAGATTTCCGCCGGGCACGAGAAGGAGCATCTGGACAAGGCGGTCAAGGCGTTCAGGACTGTCGGCGAGAGACTCGATGTGCTCAAGCACGCGCGCGCGTGAGCTTGACTTAGTGCCAAATGCGTCTCGCATTTCGGGATTTGGAGGAGAACGCGTCCCGCGTTTGTTTGTCGCGACTCGGGACGAGTCGGCTCCGGGATCCGAAACACGGGACGTGGTCGGCACCGACGCGTCGGGCAACTTCTACACCGCGGTGAAATATCTGCCGGACGGAAGCTGGTAGGTCTGTTCGAAGGTCGGGGTGCTTGTCAGTCCTGATAGCGCTCAACCGGTGACCCGTTGGTCAGTACTAGTATCACACCGTCCGGAACCCCATCTGGAGCGCCGTAGACGAAATCGTCCGCGCTCTTTCCATCCTGGTTATAGGGGTTCCATGGGCCGTTCCGCTCGTCGCCGCCTCCGAATACTTCAGGAAGGCCGCCGGGCTCGTGGAAATTCCCGGTGAACAGCTCGTAGCCTACGTCGAAGCAGTTGGAGTCGAACGGAGGCGGGCATCTCCAGGACAGCCTCTCACCGTCGGGATTCCACCAGATCGTGCGAATCACGTCTACTCCGACCGTCCCCTCGGCGCCGTAGCCCCCGAGTATATAGCGGTTGTAGTGACCGCCGATATTGGTGTTCGGAACCGGGATCGTCCAACCCTCGCGGCTTATGACCTGGTCGCTGGTCGCCTTGTAGAAGAAGTTCCCCGGCCAGAACGTGTAGATCACATCCTGCTTGCCCTTGCCTCGCCCCCCTGATTCCGGCGGGCGCGTAAATCCACCGAAAACATAGTAAAGGTTTGTATTGAAGGGGCTCCCGCTTTGAAAGGCCGGGGGCACGTTCATCCAGTCTCCGCGGTCCAGAGTCCTTCTCGTTTCGATCTCGCTCCAGTGGAACGGTCCCGGATGGTTGGCGCCACGGAAGAAGCTCATGTCGTCAAGACCCTGTCCCATGACGTTGCCCTTGTAACCGAACCGGGGATCCCCTTCCCCCTGATAGTCCTTTCCCTCCACATTCGTCTGCCTGATGATGATCCGGCCATCGTCGACAAATGGATTGAACGGGTAGCTTGTGATGTAGTCGTACTCAACCAAAGGGTCCTGCACGCGATCGTTTGATGCGACCCGTTCCTCAGGCATGTTCAGGTCGTTGACCCCGTCCCATTTCGAGTGCCAGTTGAGCCAGCCGTCGATATCTCCTCCGAGGAGATAGTGGGGGTATTCGTTGTTATCCGTCATGTACCTCTCGAGGGCGATCTGGATCGTGTGGCAGTTTGCCTTGACCTCGGCCTCCCTGCTCTTTCCCCCCGTGTACTTAGGGTCGAAACATGATGTAGCGGCCAGAACCAGAATCAGGCTGAACACAACGACAAACTCGATCAGTGAGAATCCACGCTCACTTGATTTGAACATAGCGCACTTCCTTTGTGGCGATCATCCCGGCCACTCGGTGAACTTCGACGAGTCAGTTCCGCTGGTCAATACAAGGATCACCCCGTCGCGGAATCCATCTGGCGCTCCGAAGAGCCACGCGCGAGTGCCTGACTGGAAATATGGAAACTGCGGCATCTGTCCATTTTCGCCCCCGCCGAAAACCTCCGGGTTCGAGTACTTCGCGCGCACAGGGAAGTCGGGATGGCTGGCGGACCGGGTCAGGTCCTCGTGATCCTGGTAGAACTCGCCGTTGATGATACCCGTGACCGCACTCGACACCATACCGGCGGTGTCGCCCGACTTTGTCGTCAGGCGAATGACATCCATGCCCTCGGTTCGGGGCGATCCGTAGCCTCCGAGGATGTATTTGTTGATCCGCATGTACGGCCAGCCCCAGATGGTCTCGTACTGGGCGCCGGTCACGTTGTTGGGATCGGCAACGAAGAAATCGCCACCGCTCCGGTAGTAGAACTCTCCGGGCCACCAGGCTTTTCCGCTCTTGAGGCCGCCCTGGCAATAAAATGAGTTCGACCCGGATCTTCTCAGGACGCCGATGTTCTTTGCGGCGTCGGGAAGCATCGTGTACTGGAGCCTCGTGGGCTGTCCCTCGGCATCGAAGAGAAAGCGGGGATCATCAAGGCAGTTGCCCATTATCTCCCCCGTGAAGCCGAACCGAACATCGCCGTATCCGAGCTCCGCCTGGCTCCCGGTCTCCGCGACGGTCACCTCGAGGCCTTTACCGGGATCGATGAAAGGATTGGCGGGATAACTGTACATGTATCCGAAATGGATAAGCGGATCATACGGCGGCCGCGATTCGCTGTCCGGCGCGTCGGCGATCGCTTTGCACCCGCTTATCGGGTCCCAGCCCTGTTCATCGCCGCCGAGAATGTACTTTGGATACGCTCCGCTGTGATCGGTTGCGTATCGCTCGAGTGCGATCTGGATCGTGTGGCAGTTCGCCTTGACCTCGGCCTCCTTAGCCTTGTCTCTCGCGTGCATGTAGTCGGCGATACACGACGTGGCTCCAAGAACGCAAATGAGACTCAGCAGGACGACAATCTCTATCAATGAAAATCCGCGCTCGTTCGATTTGAACATTGCGCACCTCCTGTGTTCCGGGTCTCTTGCGAGAACCCGCGGCTTGGCGGTCATTGTATGCATGAAATGTCGCGGAATTCCAGCCTTAACCGGCGCGCGACCTCGTTTTTGTACTGGCTGTCGGGATATGTCCTCTGCACCCAGAAGATGTCGAATACGCTGCCGGGCAGATTGGCCTCAAGCCTGAATTCGGAGACCGCCGAATCGAAGTACTCGGGCGGGATGAGAAGAATGTCCCATCGCGTCAGCCCGTAGCCCGAGACGTTCCTCACGAGAAACTCCGGGTTCTGCACCGGAACGCCGTTGACGGAAATGCGATACGCGGGCAGCAAACCCGTCCGGTTCAGGGCCAGAGCGAGCCAGCGATGCGGCTGCGTAAACGAAGTCCAGGCGATGTCGGAGACCCGATCGAGGTATATGCGGGAGTCATATTCCTTCGGGCTGCCGTTGTGCGACGTGACAACCCCTCCAGACGTGTCGGCAAAAGGGTCATCCGATTGAATGATCCTGATATGCATCCGCGGCAGCGAATCAGTATGGAAAAACCTGTAAAGCTCGCGCTCGCACTCGATAGTTCCGTCCGACATCCCGGCTTCGGGACTGCACTGAAGGATGTCGAGGCCCGAAAACGAATGCGCGATATGCCAGCCGCCGATATCGCTCAGCATCGGCGCTCCCACGCTGCCCTGCTGCCGGATGAGGCGGGGGATCGCGTCCCGGCCAAGGAGCACGTTGATGTCGCCGGGATTCGACAGAAATCCGAGCTCGGGCACGGGCTTGTCGCCTACATAGACTGTCTGCAGCATGCGGGAGACATCGCCCTCCTGCGCGATGGCCGCGCCGGGAATCCATGGTTGCAGGGAGAATTCCACAAATGGTCCGCGTGCAGTCTCGAATCTCCAGCCGCCGCCCGCCAGAAGGAAATAATTCAGGAAAACCTGGCTCTCACTTCCCACGAAGATCGGTGGACGGTTGTTGTGAAGCGAATCAGATTCGTATCTATACAATTTCCCCGCCGTCTCACGAACTCCAAATTCGACCCAGGAGGATTGGATCCCTGCGCCGTGACGGAGGTGCTGCATGAAGAACCACACCGACCCGGTCGGGGACAGCCCGTCGTCGCGGGCGTACGATATCGTCTCGCCCCAGGCCAGCCGCACTCTGCCGTCGCCCTCTTTGATCGTGCTGACCGTAAGCGTCGAGAGCGCTCCCAGGATCAGAAGCAGCATGAAGACCAGCCTCATAGGACGGTTGTACCTGACCAGCCTCACGAGCCAACCGTACAGGGCGATGATGCTGAACGCCGCGAGCCATGCCACCGGCGGATAATACGGGATGAAATAGCGCGGCGAGTAGAGGTGTCCGGTGTAGAACGTGTTGAAGCAGACTATCCAGAAGAAGATGAACGGCAGCGGCCTTCGGTCGGTGACGAATCGGTAGACAAATCCGGCGAACGCGAAGACGAACAGGAACGGTCCCATGCCCCACCAATTGAGCAGAAGCGATTTCGAGTAGTCCGGATCATGGGGACCGACATGGATGATTTTGACAAGCGGAATGCCGCTCAGGAGCCAGGCTGCGATGAGGACGACCCCGATGATTGCGTAGAGAATCCACGCGCGACGCAGGCCGCGACGGTCGACGAAGTACGCATAGCACAACGGCACGAGCATGCCGAGAACCATGTCGAGCCTTGTGATGATGGACCACGCGAAGAGGAGCGCGGAGGCGACCAGCCACCACCGTCCGCCCCTCACGCGATAACTCATCACCATCGCCCATACCGCGAGCATGAAGAAGAACATCGCCGGCACCAGCGATGTCGGATACTCGCCCGTGATCCAGGCCATCGGGCTGATCGCGAGGAGTGTGGTGCTCACCAGCGCGACCCTCCGTCCCCAGATCATCAGGCCCAGCGAGAAACTGAGCGCGATGATCCCGATCATCAGGACCGCGCATATGACGGGCATGAAATGCTCGAGTCCGGCGGGACCGATCCCCGTCATTCTCGCGAGGAATTCGAAGAGGACGTATGTTCCGAACTGTTTTTCAAGCTGGTGGAAAACGCCCTGGGAATAGGGGACGCCCTGAAGCCTCTGCGCGACGCCGAAGGCAAGCCTCGCGGCGTCGGGATCCCTGAAAATCGGGCATATGAATCCAAGGCGAGAGTAGAGGACCCACAGCGCGAGAATGACACCCCATGCTATCTCGAGCGGGGACGTGATCATGCGTCCGCCGCCGTGATCCTTCCCCTGCGGCCATGACGGTCCCACGACCGGCTCGCGCACATCCCTGCCGATCGAAGGATGTCCCTGGGGCACGCCTTTGGGCCGAATGCTCGGCGATGTCTCATCCGGTTTGGACACTTGCACGGATTATAGCAGGATTGAAGTGCGGGGGCCGTTTCTCCACCTCACCCCCGTTCCCCCTCTCCATCCGATGGAGAGGGGGGCAGGGGGGTGAGGCATGACCGCGTTGACACTGCCTGCACCCTGTGGTAGATTCATCCGGCTTACGGGGCTATAGCTCAGTAGGTTAGAGCGCATCCCTGATAAGGATGAGGTCACTGGTTCGATTCCAGTTAGCCCCACCACTAAATTAGCCCCGCCCGAAGGTGGCCCGGGAAACCGGGCCACCATTTTTTTGAGCGACTCGAAAACCCGTGTTCTGGGGAGCGGCGCTTGCGTTTTGAGCGCAACGGGTTAGAATCTGATGCTGAGATGGGAATCCAATCAAGCACCGCGGAGGGGAGAAGGCAATGAGCATTCCACCGGATGAGCCGAAGGTACCGGACGAGCCCGATGCGCCGGACGACGGCGACGAGAAGGGCGACGAGAAGGGCGACGGTCACGAGCACGATGGCATCGCGGGTCTGCCGCCCGGCGCGAAGCCCAGGCAGATCAAGGTCATCATGTCGCAGAGCGCGCAGGAGGTGAAGTTCGCCGACATGTTCGGCTTCACCCTGAGCCCGACGCACGGTATGGTGAAGTTCGGCGTGTTCCAGCCGGAGACGGGCGAATTCATCGTGCACACGCAGATCGCGCTCACGCCGCAGGGGATGGTGGCGTTAAGCCAGTCGCTCGCCAAGAACATCGAGAAGGTGAGGAAAGCGAAGCCGCCGAGCGGTCAGAGCATGAATTGAAAAGTGAAGCCGCGGGGGGGAAGGGTCTTGCCGGTCAGGCGGGACCCCACACAAACTTGCCCGTCTTGTCGATATAGCCCACCTTGCCTCCGATCTCCACCCACGCGAGACCGCCGGAGAAGTCATCCGCTCCATCGAATTGCGGGTTTATGACAAACTTGCCAGTCCTATCTATATAGCCCAACTTGCCTGTCTCCAAATCGCCGGTCCTTACGCGCGCGAGACCCTCGGAGAAGTCCCATGCGTCAGCGAATTGAGGGTCTATAACAAACTTGCCCGTCTTGTCGATATAGCCATGCCGGAGCAAGGTTCTAACGTGCGCAAGACCCTCGGAGAAATCCCAGGCCTTATCGAATCCCAGGCTTATGACAACCGAACCTGTCTTGTCGATATAGCCCCACGGCCCCGTCTTCCAATACCCCATCTGTACCCGTGCAAGACCCTCGGAGAAGTCCCCGGCCAAATCAAATTGCGGGTTTATGACAGGCGAGCCCGTCTTGTCGATATAGCCCCACTTGCCCCCGATCGAAACGGGCGCAAGACCCTCGGAGAAGTTCCCGGCCCCGGTGAATCGCGGGTTTATGACAAACGAGCCTGTCTTGTCGATAAAGCCGTTCTTGATTCCTGTCGTCACGATATCAACGCTCGCCAGACCATCGGAGAAGTTGTCGGCCCAACCGAATTGCGGGTTTATGACAAACGAGCCTGTCTTGTCGAT
>CAYGZQ010000045.1:0-16350 GCA_964354375.1 uncultured Planctomycetota bacterium | reverse complement strand
ATATCCGTACTTGCCGGTCTTCTCATCGCCGATCCTGACGCGTGCAAGACCCTCGGAGAAGTCCGAGGGCTCATTGAATTGCGGGTTTACGACAAACGAGCCTGTCTTGTCGATATATCCGTACTTGCCGGTCTTCTCATCGCCGATCCTGACGCGTGCAAGACCCTCGCGGAAGGGAAGCGCCCTGTCGAACCGCGGGTCTATGACAAGGTTCCCTGTGTTGTCGATATAACCATACTTGCCGTCCACTCTGACCGGAAACAACGAGAGCTCGACAGATTCGGACTCGACTGTCTCGTCTTGTTTGTCCTGCGATTGCGGAATGCCTTTCATCGTCACATATCATACCATGCATCGGCGGTCCGGGGACAGCCGAATCCGGGTTGATACGCCCCCCTGTGGTCCCCCCCAAGGGGGGGACGGGGCGAGATCATGATTCTTTCCTTTGTGGAGCGCACCCGCGTCACGCAGGGCACGGCATGCCGTGCCCCTACTGTCAAAACATTTCCGGGTTGACGGGTTGGGGGGATTTGCGGAAACGGGATGCGAATGCTATTATGGGTTCACCCGGCTGTCAGGGCGATTATTGCGTTTGACTCTAACATTTTAACTCTGGGAACCTGTTAGCGCCCGATGTGTCGAAGGCCACCCTTGTAAACGGCCCTGCGGGGTCAGGTGGGATCCTAATTCGGGTGAGGCCTTAGGGCCCCGACGCGTGAGTCGGTCAGAATCCCACCTTGTTTGGACAGAGTCCAAACTTACTCGCCTACAGTCGGGCCTTTTGATTTCAAGCGGCCACAGATGGCCTTCAAGATTTGCCCGCCTGTGTGCGGGCGACTAAAGAGCGTTAGGAGGCTCGAAAGAAAATGGGTATCAGTGAAGTATCATCGGCTGATTTCGAGAAGAGCGTGATTGGGGAATCCAAGGCGACCCCGGTCGTGGTGGATTTCTGGGCGCCGTGGTGCGGTCCGTGCCGGATGATCTCGCCCGTGATCGAGGAGCTTGACGGCGAGTATCAGGGCAAGATCAGGTTCTACAAGCTGAACATAGACGAGAACCAGGACATCGCCAGCCGTTTCAACATCATGAGCATCCCCACACTGATCCTGTTCAGGAACGGGGAGGTCGGCGAGATGATCGTCGGGGTCAAGTCGAAGGCGTCGATGAAGGCGAAGTTCGACGAATACCTTGCGGAATGACATTCACCTCGGTTTCGATCCCGCAGAATCCGAAGCCCCGTCGTCCGGGGCTTTTTTTTGCGCGGTTCGTGTTTTCGCCGGTAGGGTTTCGTATTTCAGCGACGGGCCGGTGGGGTATAATCACGCCGGAATGATTACGGATTTCGCGCGAAGTCTCCCCAAGGGTACCCGAGTGCTTGTCGCCATGAGCGGCGGGGTTGACTCAAGCATGAGCGCTTACCGATTGGCGCACGCGGGATTCGATGTTGTCGGAGTCACGATGCATCTGGTGCCGGGACCTTGCTCGCCTGATGCGGCCGGGGTGGCGGCGGCCATCGGAATTCCCCACTACATGCTCAATCTCGTCGACCAGTTCGAAGAGAAGGTCATCGGGCCGACAAGAAAAGAATACGCGCGCGGCAGAACGCCGAACCCGTGCGTTCTCTGCAACAGGTACATGAAATTCGACGCCCTCTTCCAGCGCGCCGACGAGCTCGGATGCACGCATGTCGCGACCGGCCATTACGCGCGGATAATCGAGGATTCGTCCGGCCTGCACCTCCTTCGCGGCGTCGATCCCGAGAAGGACCAGAGCTATTTCCTTTCGTTTCTCACCGAGAAGGACCTGGCGAGGATTTTGTTCCCGCTGGGATCGGATGAGAAGAGTGCCGTGAAAGAGGAGGCTGCGAGGATCGGCCTCAAGGTCGCCGACCGTCCGGAGTCGCAGGACCTGTGCTTTCTCGCGGCAATATCGGAAGCGGATTTCGGCGTGGAGCCCGGCGACATTGTGACGACCGACGGGACGGTCATCGGCAGGCACGACGGGATCGGCGGTTTCACGATCGGTCAGCGAAAGGGCGTTCCGGGAGGTATGCCCAAGCGGATGTATGTCGTCGGCATCGATCCCGACAAAAACCGCGTGATCGTCGGGTCCGAGGACGATCTCTATTCGACCGACTTCATGGTCGAGGGTGTCTCGCTTGTATCGGAGGAGCGAGACAATCCACGATTGAAGGGGGATGTCGAGGTGCAGGTGAGGTATCGAACCAGGCCGGTGACGGGGCGAGTTCAACTGACGGGCGACGGGAAAGGGGCTGTGAGACTGTCCGCGCCGTTTCGGGCGATCACGCCCGGACAGGTAGCGGTCTTCTATGATGCTGATGAGGTTTTGGGAGCCGGGACGATATCGAGCGTGCAAACAAGCGTGGGAAAAACGGCAAAGGGGTAAACCAATGAGCGTATGGGGTATGGAAGACCTTATGAGCGAGGAGGAACCGTGGGTGAAGGGTAAGCACAGTTTCAAACTGGGGAAGGGCTCGAAGATCACGGTCCTGAGCGGTGCCGGGATATCTGCCGAGAGCGGGGTGCCGACGTTCAGGGGTCCCGGCGGTCTTTGGGATGACGAGAGTTTGGTGAAGCTCGCTACGCCTCGCGGATTCATGGCCGACCCTGTCCGCGGCTGGCGTTTCTACGACGAGCGACGTCAGAACATGGCGCAATCGCAGCCGAATCCGGCGCACCGGGCCATCGCGAGAATGGAGGAGGCAGGCTACGATGTGGTCGTCATCACCCAGAACATTGACCGTCTCCATCAGGCCGCGGGAAGCTCGATGGTGATCGAATTGCACGGGACGCTGTGGGAGATCAGGTGCACGAACCCGGCGTGCGCAAGCCGTCCGTTTGAAAATCACGATGTGCCGCTCAAAGCTATTCCCCTTGTGTGCGACCTGTGCGGCTCAGTCATGAGGCCCAATGTCGTCTTCTTCGAGGAGATGCTCGATCCGCATGTCATCTCGGAGGCCGACCGTCGCACGAAACAGACCGACCTCTTCATTGTCGTCGGCACGAGCGGCATTGTGTATCCGGCTGCGGGATTCGCGCATGTCGCGAGAATGTCCGGAGCGTACATCGTCGAGATGAACATTGAGCCCACTCCCCTGACTCCTATCTGTGACGAAACCGTCCTGGGTCCCTGTGGAGAAACCCTTCCGGGACTCTTCACGCGTCTTACCGGAGGTGAGATCGAATTCCCATGACGTCGCAGGCGGGGCAGGAGAAGGTCGGGCTGCACCCGTTCTTCCTGCTGGGTCTGAGGCGCTCGGCGGAGAAACCCGCGATCCTCGGACGAGTGGCCTTCATCGCCACGCTGGTCGCGTTTCTGCCGCTTGTTCTGTCGCTCGTTTCCACCTGGGTTGCTCCCGGATCGAAGTGGTCGTCATGGATCGGGGATGTACAGCCCGTGAATATTTACTTCACCGCCGCGGGCTTTGTGTACCTGGCCTGCTTTCTGATTCCGTTTCTTGTGGCGGGCGCAAGCGACCTCTTTTTCACGGACCAATGGCGGGCGAATTCGATTCTCCTCGCGACCCCGATGACATCGCGGTCCCTCTTCTGGGCGAAATTCATCCTGCTGTTCACGGTGGGTCTGCCTGCGCTGGCGGCCCTTGTCCCGCCCATGACGGTCGTTTTCCTGGTGTGGATGCCGGATGCGCGTACCTTCCTGGGACTTTTATGCATCGGCCTGCTGATCTACCTCGCCAGCGCGTTCGCCCTGAGCGCGTTTTCGAGAAGATGGGAAGCGGGATTATTCTGGTTGTTCCTCTTTCCGATCGGGTCTGTGGCCAACGGTTTTGTGGCAGTTGCGGTTGCCATTCTCAACGCATGGCTGGGGTTTGCTCAACGCGTTTACCCGGGAAATCTGATCGTTCGCATGCTGCCGGGATCGGTGCCGTATCCGGAAATTCCCACGTGGGTGATGGCGGGGGCGGTTTTCGTTCTGACCATGGCATGGCTCGTGAGGAAGGGGATGGATGATCTCGACCGGATGCGGTCGGGACAGATTGCGTGGGGGCGCATGGTTCCGGACATTGCGGATGAGCGCCGGCAGCCCGTGGCCGAATCGTGGTACGGGCGGGAATATGTCCGGCCCGAGGAGGCCAGACCGCCGGGCGAGTATTTCGTTCCCCCGAGCCGCACGATGTACAGACCGACATTCACCGATTACCTTTTCTATTTCCTCGTGGCGGTCTGGTTTTTAGGAAGGGGAACGGCTCTGTCGCTTATGAGTACCTTCCCGAAAGCGATAAAGGACAACCCGATCTACCAGAGACACAGCGCGCGATTCAGGGGATTCCTTGCCGGCGATTTCGAGCCGTCCGGAAGTTTCAAGTCCAACGTTGTGGCTGTGGCGGTATTGTTTGTGACATTCGCAGTGTTTCCCTTCGGACCGTTTGTAATCGCGGGTCTGATTTATCTGATTACCAGCGGCCTGGGTCTCAAGCTCTACACGATCTGCCTTGTCCTGGTCTTCGCCATCTCGCTTTTGTCACCGGTGGACGCCTATGTTCGGCTTGTGCGCATGCATCGCGAGCGCACCGCGTGGGAGTCGCTGATTATCACTCCGATCACCGGGCCGACATTGGTGACAGGGACATTCGGCGTTCTCCTCGCGCACAGGCTCGTTCCATTCGTTCCGGTATCAGCTTATGCACTTCTGGTCGGGCTGTTGTTTCTTCAGCCGCCCCTGACCGTAGGCGGCATCATCCTGCTCGCCCACGCCGTCCATTTTGCGGGACTAGCCATCGCCGCCGGGATATCGTGGCACATCTCGAATCGAGCGGCCTCGACAACGCTCCTTCTCGCATGGGGACTTGGGATTGTCGGAGCCATCTGGGCCGTTTTCAGGTATGTCGGACTTCTCGTAGTGCCTCCCAGTCACGGTTTGACTGCTCTGATTGCGCCCTTTCCGCTCGCGGCGGTAGTCGTTGCCCTGGGAATTCTCCTGCAGTATTCGCTCGGGCTGCTTTTCGATGTCGCAGGCAGACATCCGTTTGCGAGACGAAGCGAGGAAGGGTACTAGGAAGGGCGGGACATGCCATGCCCCTGCCGGTTCGGGGTTTCTTGGAGGCCGGGATAGTACTATAATCAAGCGGTCCCGGACACATCGTCTTCTCCCGGGGAGCTTACTTAGTCCTATGCCGAGACTTCTGCGATTTCTCAACAAGCTGGGAATTGAACCCAAGGACCAATCGATCTATCGGCGGGCGATGACGCACAGCTCCGCTGCGGAGACGCCGTCCGACAGCTATGAGAGGCTTGAGTTTCTGGGCGACAGCGTGATCGGTTTCGTCATCAGCGATTTTCTGTTCGGGAGATTTCCGGACAAAGAAGAAGGTGCGCTTTCAAGGATACGCGCGACCGTGGTCAGTCGCGAGAGCCTTGGGGCGAAGGCGCTCGAGCTCGGTCTGGACAAGTACATGAGGGCCGACACGGTGAGGGTGCGGGGGGGAGAGCAGGCGGAGTTCTCGATCCTGGCGGATTCGTTCGAGGCCCTTGTGGGCGCGATTTTCGCAGACCGGGGCTATCGCATGGCGAGGAGCTTCGTGCTGAAGCATCTGAGAAAGGAATGCATGGGTCTGCAGGAGCTGGAGGGGCCCCTGGATTACAAGTCGAGGCTCCAGGAGCACTGGCAGCAGAAGTGCAAGGAGACGCCGGAATACGAGGTAGTGAGAGAGGTCGGGCCGGATCACAACAAGATTTTCACGGTGGAGGTACGCTATCGTGGGAAGCTTCTGGGCACCGGGAAGGGTCAGAGCAAGAAGCGGGCGGAGCAGGAAGCTGCGAGGGAGGCATACGAGCGGGAAGTCGAGAAGACGAAAAAGAGACGCCGGACGAAGCCTGTTTGACACAATGTCCTTGAATCCCCGGCGCCGATGATTACAATAGAAGCGCTGATCTGTGCGACAGCGACTGTCACCAAGAGGGTAGAGCGTGGAACCACTCCTGAAAGAAGTGACCCTGGAAGGTTTCAAATCGTTTCGGGACAGGACGAGCCTGCGATTCGACGGCCTGTTCACGGCGATAGTCGGACCGAACGGGAGCGGCAAATCGAACGTTGTGGACGCGGTGAAGTGGGTGCTGGGAGACCAGTCGCCACGCTCGGTCCGCGCCACGACGGGCCTGGAGGCCATTTATCGCCCCGTGGACCTGAACGGCGACGAGGAGGCGGGGTTCGCCTCGATCGCGATCAAGATCGATAACTCGAAGCCCGAGAATGCCGATGAGCCTGCGACATGGGAGATCGAGCGGCGCTACTACCGTTCGGGCGAGAGCATCTACACGATCAACGGGAAAACGGCGCGGCTGAAGGATGTTCGCGCTCTCATGTCGGCGAAGGGATTCGGGCTGGGAAGCCTGTCGGTTGTGGGGCAGGGGGAGATCGAGGGTTTTCTGTCGCTTGTGCCGACCGATCGTCGCCTGGTTTTCGAGGACCTCGCGCGGATAAGCGATTTCAAGGCCAACAAACGCAAGATACTTGGAAGGCTCGAGGAGTGCGCCCGCAATCACGAGCGTCTGAAGGACCTCATCGGCGAGATCGGTGCGAGGGTCGAGGTGCTCGCGGTGCAGGCTGAAGCAGCCAGGCGTCATGCCGAACTATCATCCTCCGCCAGGGAGATCAGGGCGCAGCTCGCCGCACAGGAATTCCTTCTCGCCGCCAGAAATCTGGAGCGTCACGTACGGCGTCTCGAGGACCTGAGTTCCGAACTCGATAATTCGAAGAAACACAGGGACGAAATTGTCGGAGAGCTTGCATCGGCGAAGCAGGATCTGGAGAACGCGCGGGAAGAGAGTGCCGTGACGCTGGCGGAGTGCGAGGAGGGTCGCAGGGAGCTGGATGGGGCAAGGGCCGAGGAGCGAAGGCTCACTGAAGCTAACCGGCATCTGGCGACTCTGATCGGCACGCTGGAAGAGGAATTGTCCGAGCGTGAGCACAGGCTTGACAAGCTGTCGGCCAGGCTGACCGACCTTGGGGAAGTGGTGCAGAGGGCCGAGGTCGAGCGTGTCGATGCGCAGCACCGTCGACTCGACTACGAGCTGCACCTGTCGCGTCGATGGGGTCACATGCGGGCTTGCGAGCGCGAGCGCGAACGTCTTGCCACGCGGGTCGAGCGTCTCCAGGGCGAGGGCTCGTTCTTCGCCAGAGACGCCGAGTTCCACACGCGTCGCGCGGAGGCCCTTCTCCAGGAGGCGACCGGGGTCAACGAAAAAATATCGGCGATCCAGGCGGAGATCGAGTCGCTGGTGTCGGAGATCTCGGCGCTTGATTCCCGGCACAAAGAGCTTCGATCCGTCAAACATGGAAATGAGAAACTTCTTGACGCGTTGAAGGGAAAGCATGCGGTTGTCGCATCGCGTCGCGACAACCTGGCCGAGCGGAGGCGCGAGATAGCGGGCGAGATCGCCGCGCTGGAAAGCGAGAAGAAGCTTCTGGCTGAGCTCGAGGCGTCGAAAGAGGGCTATGGCGAGGGAGTAAGGGCGGTTCTGGACCGCCGCGACGAATTTCCCGGGCTCAGAGGAACTCTCGGCGAGCTTATCAAGGTGAGGCAGGGACGCGAGCGAGTGATCGAGCGCGCCCTGGGCGATGCCTTAGAGTTCCTCGTGGTGGACACGCTGGAACAGGCCCTCCGCATTATCGACACTGTGCGTCGCGACGGCCTCGGGCTTGTCACCTGCGTGGTCCGCGAGCTTGTCCCCTCAGACATTCGCACCGGTCAGACCGGCGGTCTCATCGAGTCATGCTCGATCGATCCTGAGCTTGCGGTGATTCCGGCACTCTTCCTGCAGGGTGCGGAGGAAACGGATGATCTTGGGGAAGTCCGGTCAGGCAACATCAGCAGGGTGCTCATAACCTCTACCGGCGCTGTATTCAGGCCGCCCGCGTTTGTGTCGGGAGGATCGGAGACCTCCGGTGCGAAAGGGATTCTCACCCGTCGCGCGCGACTTGAGGAAATGGATCGTATCGCGGCGGATCGGCGATGGAAGTCGGCCGCGCTGGCCTCGGAGATCCATTTGCTGGGGAGGGAGATCGCGGGACTGGAGAGCGAGCTTGCCGCGGTCGGCTCGGTGCTTGACTCTATCAGAATAGATTTACACACAAACTCTCTTTCGAGGCAGAAAAAGTCTGAGCGGCTCGAATCCACCGCCAGGGACCTGGGGGATCTGGAGAAGAGGCTCGGCGAGGTCCATGTCGAGCGACAGGGCTGCATGGAGAACGCCGGGCTGGCGTCCAGGGGAACCGAGTTCGTGAAGAGGGCCAGGGTCGGCGCGGAGCAGGCCCTGGAACAACTGGAGACTGAGCTTCCCGGCCTGAGCGCGCAGATCGAGGACCTCCGCTCCCGTGTCCAGCGCGCGATAGTCGAGGAGGCCAGCTACAAAGAGGAGGCGGGACGCGCCCGTCTCGATATCTCCCGCATCGAGAAGGAGACCGCATCCGAGAGAGAGGAAATGTCCGCGCGCAGAGCCAACCTTGACAGAGTCCGTACCGAGGCTCGCGGGATTTCCGGGGAATACGACTCGGCTGTGGAGAAACGGACATCGCTCGAGGAGAGGCTTCCCGAGCTCGAGCGCGTGGAGAAGAACGCGGGCGAGAGGATCGAATTGTTGCGACGGGCGGTCGAGAGCACCGACCTTGCGCTGGAGGAGGCCCGCGACAAGGTCGCCGGCATGGAGAACGCAGTGCACTTGCAGGAGGTCCGCCTGGCGGAAATGAGAGGCGGACTTGTGTCGCTTGAGAAAGGACTAGCGGATTTTCCGGAGTTCGCCGAGAGAATAAGGTCGGGAGAGCTTCAGGGAAAAGACATACCTTCGAAGAAAGAACTCGCCGAGAGCCTCGGTATTGTTGAATCCGACCTTCAGGAGCTTGGCGAGGTGAACCCGCTTGCGATCGAGGAGGAAAGGCTCGCAAGGCAGCGTCTCGATGAGCTGAAAAACGAGCGCGAGGACCTTCTCAGCGCCGAGGAGGACCTTCGAAAGGCCCTTGAAGAGGTGGAAAGGCAGAGCGAGAGAGCGTTCACCGCCACTTTCAACGATGCGCGCGACAGGTTCGCGGAGGTTTTCACGACCCTGTTTCCCGGCGGCAGCGCCGAGCTTGCGCTCACCGATCCCGATGATCCGCTGGAGAGCGGGATCGACGTGAAAGTCAGGTTTCCGGGCAAAGGCGAGCTGGACCTTCTGCAATTCTCGGGCGGCGAAAAATCCCTGATCGCGCTGGCGCTGTTGTTTGCGATCCTGAAAGTGAAACCGTCGAGCTTCACCGTGCTGGACGAGGTCGAGGCCGCGCTGGACGATGTGAACACGCAGAAGTTCCTCGATTACCTGGGTCATGAGTTCCAGGATCGGCAGTTCATCATGATCACGCACAACAAGATCACGATGGAGCGCGCGGACAGGCTCTATGGAGTGACGATGCTCGAGGGCGGCGTGAGCCAGGTTGTGTCGGTCGATCTGAAAAAGCTCAAGGAAGAGGGAGTCGAAGAAGCCCTGGGCAAACCCAACTGAGAATCCCTGATCGAAGAGTTCCCCCGTGGTTTCGCCCACAAGTTTGGTATACTAACGCGTCCAACAGAGACGAGCCCGGCGTGGATCGACCGGGCCAGGGTTTGTTTACGCCATGTTCGACCTATTCGGGAAAAAGAAGAAAGAGGAATCGGAAAAGAAAGCAGCCCCGGGCGGTTCGGAAGAAGCCGGGAGCGAGAACGGCGCCGTCGAGGTCCCGAAGCGAGAGGGCTGGCTAAGGAAGCTCGCGGGCGGACTCAAGCGCACGCGCGAGAAGGTTGCCGAGAGAATCCAGGCCATCGCCGCTTCACGTCGCGGAATCGATGAGGGTTTCTACACCGAGATTCTTGAGGTCCTCATCGAGACCGACATGGGCATGGAGGTCGCCGAGAGCATTGTCAAGCAGCTCAGGCGTGAGGTCGGGGCGCGCGGCGCAAGGGATACGGCGGAAGCGTGCGATCTTCTCACGGAGATCATCGGGAGAATTCTCACGGGGACGGGAAGGACACTGTCGCCGGAAGAGCTCGAAGCGTCGGGTGGAGCGAAACCCGCAGTGCTCCTGTTGACCGGCGTAAACGGAAGCGGCAAGACTACCGTGTGCGGCAAGCTGGCCAAGCGTTACATACTGGATGGCAGGAAGGTTCTCATAGTGGCGGCGGACACATACCGCGCGGCGGCGATCGACCAGCTCAAGGTCTGGGCTGAGCGTGCGGGAGCGGATTTCCAGGGGGCGAAGGAAGGTCGGGACCCGTCGAGCGTGGTCTACGACGGCCTGGAGCGAGCGAAGGCGGAGGGTCACGATGTCGTGATCATCGACACGGCGGGCCGCCTGCATAACAGGGTCAACCTGATGAACGAGCTGGGAAAAATCCGCCGGACGGTCGACAAGCAGGCTCCGTCCGGATCGATCCAAAGCCTGCTCGTCATCGATTCGACTACCGGTCAGAACGCGATCACGCAGGCGGAGGTTTTCGGCGAGGTGGCGAAACTGGACGGTATTGTGTTGACGAAGCTGGACGGCACCGCTCGCGGCGGGATTGTCCTAGCGATAAAACAGCGCATGGGTCTCCCTGTTCTCGAGGTCGGCGTGGGCGAGGGAATCGACGACCTGGTGCCGTTCGACGCGGCGACGTACGCACGCAGCCTGCTGGGAGAACTGGCGGACGAAAAGATCGACTGGAGAGCCAGAACCGGTTTCAACGACTAGTCGCGCTCGACGCGATATTTCTTGAGGTGATATCGATCATGAGAGGCGCAGACATCATCAGACGGATCGGAGTGAATCAAATCCACTGCTCGGTCGGTAAGGAAATGATCACGCTCGATCAGGAATACGATTACGCGATGGTGCACGGCACGGGAGAACATCCCCGCATCGTCTGCGAGCATCACGAGAAAATGATCGAGGCCGGCAAGTACCCTCGTCTCAAGCTCGCGGGGAAAGAGATTCTGAGCGATGTCGGGTGGACGACCGGGCATAACGCGTTTGAGAACGAAGTCGAGCCGAGATTCTCGCCCAGGCGGCCCAAGTGCTACATGACTGAGTAGAGGAAGCCGAGTCAGCTATGTTCGATAGATTAACCGAGACGCTTCAGGCTGCGTTCAAGAGGCTTCGAGGACACGGCATTCTGAACGAGAAAGCCGTCGACGAAGGGCTTCGTGAAATCCGTCGCGCTCTTCTGGATGCCGACGTCAACTTCAAAGTGGCACGCGCGTTCACCGACCGCATACGCGAGCGCGCAGTGGGCGAGGATGTGCTCAAATCCCTCACGCCCGGACAGCAGCTTGTCAAAATCGTCCGGGACGAGCTGGTCGTGCTGCTCGGAAGCACCGCGGTCGAGCCGAAAATCGAGAAAGGCAAGGGCAATCGAGTACTTCTCGTTGGGCTTCAGGGAAGCGGCAAGACAACCGCCGCCGCAAAGCTGGGGCTGTACTACAGGAAAGCGGGGTTCATTCCGCTTCTCGTTGCGCTGGACGTGTATCGTCCTGCCGCGATCAAGCAGTTGAAGGTCATTGGCGGACAGGCGGGCATCGACGTTTTCGCCGTGGAAGAAGAAGGTGTCAAGCCGCTTGAGATTCTTCGGAAGGCGAATCAGCACGCGAAGGACAAGGGCTATTCGCTCGTCATCTACGATACTGCGGGACGGACGACGGTCGACGAGGAGATGATGGCGGAGGCGGCGGAGCTCAAGAACGCGCTTCCGTTCGACGAGGTGCTCCTCGTTGTCGATTCGATGACCGGACAGGACGCGGTCACGACGGCGGAGAAGTTCAACCAGACCGTAGGCATAACCGGATGCATCATCACGAAGCTGGACGGTGACGCGAGGGGCGGAGCGGCGCTGTCGGTGAGGGAGGTCACCGGAGTACCCATCGTGTTCGCGTCGGTCGGCGAGGGTCTGGCGGCACTCGAGCCGTTTCATCCCGACCGCATGGCGGGACGAATCCTGGGAATGGGCGACGTTCTCACCCTTATCGAGAAGGCGGAGCAGGAGTTCGATCAGTTCGAGGCCGAGAGGCTCAGGCAGAAAATCGTCGGCGACAGCTTCAACTTCGAGGATTTCCTGGCGCAGATCAAACAGGTTCAGAAGATGGGTCCGCTGGACCAGATCATGAAAATGATCCCGGGCATGGGTGGCATGGCGAAGGAGCTCGAGTCGGTGGACCCCAAGGAGTTCGGCAGGGTCGAGGCGATGATATTGTCGATGACTCCCCAGGAGCGACGTCATCCGGGTACCATCAACAACTCGAGGAGGCGACGCATCGCAAGGGGCGCGGGAGTGAAGCAACAGGACATTGGCAGGCTCCTCAATCAGTTCAAGGAAGCGAAGAAAATGATGCGTCAGCTTGCGAAGATGGGCGGTATGATCCCGAAAGGCGCAATCGGTCGCATGATGAAGAAATGAGGGAGCAGTGTCTGTATAATTGAGGTCAAAACAGGACAAAGTGACGGGCATGACCGGAAGCCAAGACAAAAGCACACCTGAGCCGTTGAGCGATGAAGAGGCTCCCCTGGCGGATCCCGTTAAGTCTGAAGACGCCTCGCGAGTACATGAGCTTTTTAAGAGCCTCACGCCGGACGAGCAGGACGAAATCCTGCGCAGGATCATCACGGACGGCGGGCTTGAGCGGCTTGTATCGATGGTGCAGGATATCCGTACTCCCGGCGCGGTCGATCTTGTTCTGGATCAGGTCGAGTATTATCACTTCCTTCCTTTTCCGAAGGATTTGAAGCGGGAGTGATCCCGCGGTGATTCGATGTCTGACGATACCACGAACCAGGAAAACGCCGTCTCGCGCATCCGTGAGCTGTTTCTAAGCCTCACAGATTCCCAGAAGGAGGAGTTCATCGATGAGCTTCTCCAGAGCGAGGAATTCATGGGTCGCCTCCTGAATGCGCTTATGGAGAGCGAGCGGTCGGTTCGCGGCTCCGGCGAAGGCGAGCCGGGTTTCACCGATTTCCTGAGAAAAGTGCGGGGCAAGTAGCGGCCCCACAAGATTGGAAGCTCGAAACGGGCCCCCCTATATTTCCTTCTGCCATGTTCTTCTCCCGCATGATCAAATGGTTCGCCGGACTGCCCGGACCGTATGCGCTGGGGCTGTTGTGGTGGGGGGAGGCAACGATCCTGCTCTGCTCGCTCGCAGGGGGGTACCTTCTCTCGACCTACCTGTTCGAGAACCTGTCGCCGAGCCGTCAGCAGATGCTCTTCGCCCTTGCCTTGCTGACGTGGTTCCTGGTCTTCTATAGCATGCACACTGCGTTCGGGAAGACCTCCCAGATGATGGAAGCGCTGATCAATATACATCGGCAGGGGGGGCTTAAGAGGGTCGAGTCCCTTTTCGTTCTTGAGCGTCAGGAGCGTGCCAGGCTTCAGTCCAAAGGGGAGGAACCGGAGCCCCTTTTCGACCCATTCAAGCCCCCTGAACGAGTCCGGGCAAGCGCGGAGGTCTTCCGCATCCGTTACTTTGTCGTTCTTCCGACCTCTCTCGTCTTGTATTTACTGGGGTTCGCAAGTACAATCTACAGGATTTTCGCACGGCAGATACTTACCTGGGAGCCGGGCTATCTGGTGCTGCCGGCTGCAGCAACCGCTGTGGTTGGTTGTGCCTGCTTCTGGCTGCTAATGCCCCTTCTCCCGGGGTATGTCAGTGTGCGCGGGCTGCTTGGCCACAAAAGATCTCAAGGAGAGTGACCAATGGATTTTTCTTTGACTCAGGAACAGCTCCAGATCAGAGATACGGCGCGCAAGATCGCCGAGGAAATCATAATGCCCAACGCGGAGCGGTACGATCTCAACCGCGAGATACCGTGGGAGGCAATCAAGGCCCTGGGCGAGATCGGCATGATGGCCCCTCTAGTCCCGGATGAATACGGGGGGCCGGGTCTCGACTACGTCTCGTACGCCCTCATCGGCGAGCAGATCGCCCGGGCGGATACCGGCACCGGTACCGTGGTTGGCGCTCACTGCTCACTGTGCGTTTCCCCGATCCTTAACTACGGGACCGAGGAGCAGAAGAAGAAGTACCTGCCGAAGCTGGCTACCGGTGAATGGATCGGGGCGTTTGCCCTTACCGAGCCCAATGCCGGTTCCGACGCGAGCAATATTCTCACGAAAGCCGAGGACAAGGGCGACCACTGGCTCATCAACGGCGAGAAGCAATGGACGACGAACGGCGACATCGCGCGGGTCATAATCCTCTTTGCCACAGTGGATCCCGCGAGGGGCCTCCAAGGGATAACGCCTTTCATTATTGACACCGAGTGGGAAGGTTTCTCGACAGGGGCGATCGAGCGGACGTTCGGCATCCATGCGTCGCACCAGGTCGTGACCCGCTACGACAACATCAAGGTTCCCAAGGACCATGTTCTTGGAGGAGACAGGTCTGTTGGACGCGGATTCCAGGTGGCAATGGGCACGCTTGACGGGGGACGCATCGGGGTCGCGGCAAGCGCTGTCGGTCTTGCGACCCGAGCGATAGAGGAAGCCGTGAAATACACTCAGGAGCGGGTTCAGTTCGGACAGGCGATATCGAAGTTCCAGGCGATCCAGTTCAAGATCGCGGACATGGCGATGAAGGTGAACGCGGCGCGGCTGATGGCGTACTACGCGGCCTGGCTCAAGGACCAGGGATGCAAGGTGGTCCGGGAAGCGGCCATGGCGAAGTGTTATGCGAGCGACGTGGCGATGGAGGTCACGCTTGAAGCCCTTCAGTGCCACGGCGGGTACGGTTACTCGATGGAGTATCCGCTCGAGAAACTGGTCCGCGACGCGAAGATACACCAGATATACGAAGGCACAAACGAAATTCAGCGAGTGGTTATCTCGCGCGAGATATTCAAGAGGGGTATTTTCATTCCCTTCGAGGAAATCGAAGAGGCAATGAGCAAAGTATCATGAGCACCGCGATCCCTGCGGCCGGAAGGCGGGAGTTGCTGGACTATCTTGCCGAGAGGCGAGAAGAGGTCGTCGAGTACATCAAGGGTTTCGGGCTGACGCATCTGGTGCGCGAATCCCATATCAGGGACTTCCTCCTCTCGTACCCTCTGAGGGGCGGGAAGAGCCTCAGGCCGGCCCTTGTCGCACTGGCCGCCGATGCCGCCGCGGGGGCGGACGGGTTCGAAATCAGACGCACTCTTCCGCTCCAGGCCGCTGTGGAGCTTTACCATAACTGGACTCTGATTCACGACGACATTATCGATGAGGACGACTTCCGGCGGGGGAAGCCGAGCCTTCACAAAGAGATTGAAGCCGCCGCACGCAAGGTGCGCGACGATGATGGAGCGGCGAAATATGGTCGAGATATCGCGATCCTGGTCGGGGACCTGATGCACGGATGCGTCAGTCTCGTGATGCTCCGGCTGCTCGAAGAGGGGACCGCCGGGGAAGTGGTTCTGGGCATTCTGAGGCTGATGCACGCGGAGCTGACCCCGTCGCTTGTCGACGGCGAGGCGGAAGATGTCAGGTTCTGCCGCGAGAACATCGGCGACATCGGCCCGGACCAGGTCCTGGGAATGCTGGAGAGCAAGACCGCGGCGCTGTTTGAGTTCTGCGGAACCTCCGGAGCGATGGTGGGTCTCAACACGAAGGACGCGGGCCATCCGAAGGCCAAGGCGCTGGCCGGTTTCAGCAGGTCCGCCGGGCTTGCGTTCCAGATCCAGGACGATATTCTCGGGCTCGTGGGAGACCAGGAGAAACTGGGCAAGCCTCGCGGAAGCGACCTTCGCGAGGGCAAGCACACCCTGCTTCTCCTGCACGCGTTCGAGGCTGGATCAGCCGAGCAGGTCGCGAAGCTGAAACCGCTGGTCGGGAAACGGGACATAAGCGAGGACGAAGTCGACCTGGCGGAAAGAATTCTGAGGGAGATCGGAACAGTGGAACACGTGAACGGCATCGCCAGGGAGTACATGGAGTCCGCGCTACCGTTCCTGGATGACCTGGAGCCATCTCCCGCCCGCGACCTTCTCACAGGGCTGGGGCGATACATGATTGAACGCGAATTCTGAGGAAACGACAATGGCTGGGAATTCCCATAAGGAGAACTCGAACCATGAGGTAGTCAGCCCTACCGGGTTTGTAGTTATTGTCTCCGGAGTATCGGGAGCCGGCAAGGGCACAGTAATAGAGAGGATGAAATCTCTCCGGAGCGATTTCGTGCTGTCCATATCGACCACGACCCGTCCCCCTCGCAGCGAGAAGGTCGTGGGCGAGCACTATCATCATGTGACCAACGAGGAGTTCCAGCAGCTTGTTTCCGAAGGGGCTTTCCTGGAATGGGCCGAGGTGCACGGGCACTATTACGGGACCCGCAAGGCGTGGGTGGAGGAGAGACTCCGGGA
>CAYGZQ010000044.1:20991-35589 GCA_964354375.1 uncultured Planctomycetota bacterium | reverse complement strand
ACTCAGGCTCAGCGGCTCCGTGGAGAGCGATTTCAACCTTTTCATCCGGCTGTCGGCGGCGAGAGCGATCGTGGAGATGAACTGCGACGCCCTGGAGACGCTCGGCGATCAGGTGGTCTTGACCGATGCTGTCGCGAGCACAGCGTTACGCGATAGTGTTGAGGTCGCCCGCATGGCTCAGGTATCGGCAAACTCCAATTTCGCCCGTGCCGTCATCGAGGCAATCCTCTCGAATCCGGCTATGGTTTCCGACCAGGGGGAGGTCAGCCTTCCTCAACTTCTGGGCGCCTACTACGAAGAAGGCACGATGAGCGTCGGGACATCTCTATCCTATGGTGCAGTGTTTGCCTACTTTATCCAGAACGGTTTCTCCGAACACGATGCGCTGCTGATGGCAAACAAGGCGACATCGCTCGATGCGGGGCATGTTACCTACGGGATCGAGCAGTGCATGGATGACACTTACAAGTGGGACCCCGCAGTCTTCGTTCGCGACCTTCAGCGCGCCACACTGGCCGGGACCGTCGCAGGCGAGCTCATGAAGCCTCAGCTGATCGAGAATCTTGAGGGCGAGGCCGACGTGGCATCCGTCATGGCGTTCGGAGGAATCATGCGTGCCGACCTCGGCTACATCTACTCCCGGCTCAAATACGATGCGTGGGCTTACATCATCCTGTCGGATGAAAAAGGCTCCTATGACTGGCTCGGCGAGAACACCCCCTGGCAGGAGGGCAACATCCTGATGGAATTCGATCCCGAGCAGGGACGGCATTTCCGAACGGAGTCCCTGCAGCATCTCAATGAGAACATCCATAACGACATCATCGCGATGATCGAAGCACTTCAGGTGCCGGCACCGTACATGGGCTCGGGCATCGACATAACGATTGAGTAAACGAGAGGAGGCCACGAAGATGAAACCAAGACTGAAGAACTACTGCGGATACTTTATTGCGATCCTCATTGTCGCGTTCGGCATCCAGCTTCTCACGGGTTGCGGCGGATCGTCGACACAGCCCCTCTCGCCCGGTCCGGGACCCGGCGACCATTCGTCCTATCAGCCGACCGACCAGGGTTCGGAACGGTTCTACACGCCGGACCCCGACATCCCGACCGGGGGCCTCACGTTCAAGGTCAACTGGCCGAGAAATCACCAGGGCCAGATCATCCCCCAGGAGACCAACCGGATAATCATCTACATCAGCGGTGAGGGAATACTCCCCGCGATGGGAGTGATCCTGAACGATGTCGATCAGCCGTCATCGAGCGTTTTCGTGCCTGTTCCTTCGGGGAAAGACAGGCTGGTGAGCGCGATCGCGAGGCATGTCGACTCGATGCCCGCGGGAACTCCGGCGGTGAACTACGAGCCCAAGTACGCGGAGCTTCTGCAGGGCACGATGCTGGCGAGCGGCAGGACCGAGGCGTTCGATCTGGTCACCGATGAGCAGAAGAGCGTGATCGTGACGATGGAGCTGCCTGCGCGGCTTGCCCCTGACGACAGCTACGTGATCGCCGGAGGGACGCAGTTCGATCCGGCGACTTTCCCGACGGTGGTTGTGTACGGATCGGTGGTCGATCAGGATGGGCAGCCTGTCCTGGATCTGACCATGGCGAATTTCCGGGTGTTCGAGCAGACCGAGGGAACGTCCGAGCCGATGGAGGCGATTGTGACGGACGTGCGATATGTCGAGGAGTCGGGCGGCCTGAGAGCGGGATCGGTCGTCTTATGTCTCGACAAGTCGGGCAGCATGAGCGGCACGCCGTTCGAGGATGTCAAGACCGCCGCGAACCAGTTCGTCGACATGATGTACGTGGACGACCGCGGCGAGGTGATCAACTTCTCGAGCGGTGTTTATGTGGATCAGCCGTTCACGAGCGACAAGGCTCTTTTGCGTGCGGCCATTGCCAAATGGTACGGCTACGTGACATCGCTGTATGACGCCGTGTATCAGTCCGTAATCGACGCGAGCGCTCAACCGGGACGCAAGGCCGTAATTATCATGACGGACGGCTGGGAGAACAACAGCTCCCATACCCTCAACGACATTAGAAACCTCGCGGTGACCAATTTCGTGCCCTGCTACACGATCGGTCTGGGCGATGTGGACACCACGAGGCTGACTAATCTTGCGGACGCGACGGGAGGAGTGGCGTATTTCACGCCGACATCCGAGGATCTCGAGCAGATTTACAGGGACATCGCCATCGACCTGAGCACGCAGATTCGCATCACTTATGTTTCGCCGGATCCGAAGACGTACGATCCACCCAAGGTCAGGCACGTCTACGTCCATCTGACCAACTATCCGCCTCTGACCGATTTCGGCGACATCATCGGCTTCGAGGCCACCTACTCGCGATAATCTCGATCATCTGCGACTGCACATGTCCGAAGCATCATTTGTATCCAAGGCCTGAACGTAAGTGAGGGCGTGTCGTCCAGCATTTCCATTGAATCGTTCCCGTGAAGACGCCCTCACTGACATTCGGGCCTTTGATACGATTGTGGTCGTTTCCCGGCGGCTGTGAGTCAGTCTCTGACTTTTGAGCCTGCCCCACATCAAGCCGAGTTGTCGTGGTCAACCTGAATCGGGATCTTTGTCCTCATCCGGTCGAGGGAGGTAGATGTACCACGGGTCGTTCCCGGTACCTGTGTCGACCGGGCCGTACAGGTAGTATTGTTCCCTGATCGCGTCCTCCATCTCGTTCGTCCATCGATCGAACCCGGCGACTTCGAATGCTCCGCCGCTGCGCTCGGTGTTGTAAGGGTCATTGAGATCGACCCTCAGAATGATGAGCGCATAATCCCGGTCCTTGATGGTGGATACAAACTCGTCCTGGTTCCATTTCCCGGTGCGGGCGAGCAGGCTCATTATGTAGGGCTGGAACCAGACTTTCTTACCGGCGAGCAAAGTGAAGCTCGCGTCCTCGCAGAGCACGTCGCCCGGCACATCGGCGGTCAATCGCACAAGCTCCATGCCGTTGCCGATTCTCTCGCCGTTAGCTCTGTGCATCTGGAAGCCGGGCGCATTCACGTAGCGGTCGACGACGAAAATGACCTTGCGTATTATTCCGCCTCTGATGGGCGGAGCTTCAAAGGGCACATCTATGTATCGTCCGACGATGAAAATGACGAGGATGAGAGCGTAGGCAATCGTGCGCGTGGACTGAATTCCTCCAAAAACGGGTCGGGCTGTTTCCGGGGACGATGTCAGGCGGTCGAGTGCGAGTCCGGACAAGAGCGCCGTGGCGAGCAGGGGCTCGATGTAATAGTTTGTGTCGGAACCTTCGAGGCCGTACGCAATAAGGGTGAGGTTGGCAAACAGGTAGTACCATCCCAAGAGCCGCATTTGGCCTGACACGGTGCCGGGGATGAAAAATCCGGCAACGGCGAGAATCTGGAGTATCCATGTCGCCTTGAAATAATCCCCGATCCCCGCAGTGAACCTGCCGAGGAACCACTCGTTCGCGGTGTAGGTCACGAGGTGGTTATAGAGGCCGCCGCCGGTCAGCGCGATGAGGATTCCGTACGATCCCCCGATGAGAATGATGAGCAGCGCAAGGAATATCCATCGTCGGCTGTCCCGGGAGACGAAGGCATACACAAGACAGGCCAGCGGCGCTGCGACGAGCGAGTGTTTCGTGAGCACCGCCGCCGCGAACAGAACTGCGGCGAAAATGCAGTCGCCGAACCGTCCGGACCGTATCCACCTGTACAGCCCGGCGACGGCGAACAGAATCCCCAGCGTGTCAACGCGAACGACCTGCGACCATCGAACGCTCCAGGGGAAGACGAGCAGCATTCCGACGGCAAGGATCGCGACCGTGGCCCCCGCGCCGAGTCTTCGCAGGATGAGCACGGATGTGGCGAGGATGCCGATAAGAGACGCGGTGGCTATGAATCTGCCGGGAAGCAGGCTGGGTCCGAGCACCGACATTATCAGCCCGTTGATGAAGGGGAACAGCGGAGGATAGGACGAGACGATCCAGGGGGGGCGGTCGAGAGAATGGTATGGGTTGTTTCCCCTGACCAGTTCGAGCGACATGTTCGCCAGGTAACCCTCGCCGAAGTCGAGCCCGTATGGAATCCCATAGACGCTCAAAACAGAAGCTATGAAAAGGACGGCCGCGCCGAAAAGCGCGATCAGGGCGAGCGCCTCGATCGGGTGCGGCATCGTGAACAACTCTCTTCTGTCGTGGCTCTCGGACATCGATTTACAGTTTGAACCAATCCGGCGGCGGCTCGTTGTCGGAGCCTTCCGGGTGATCCTTCATCGGCGGTCTGCGACGCCCGATCAGAATCCTGACGCGTCGCGGCCCCCTCGTCCGCTCGGGATGCGGAAGCTCGACGACAATGCCGTCCTGAGTCCAGCCGATGCCGGTTATGTGTTGCGTCCTCCTGGCCATGACAAGCATCCAAACGGCCGCGGCGGCAGAGCCTCCGAGATGCGCCCAGTGATCGATCTGGCTGAGCACGCCGAGGTCGATCCCCAGAAGCGTCACAATGATGAATACGACCTCGATGATAACCAGTGCGAGCACCGTTTTCCACGCCTTGATGGGAATGACAAAGAAGAGCAGCAGGATATCGTTCGCGAACAGGAATCCGTACGCGACCAGCACACCGAAGATGGCTGCGGACGCACCGATGGAGGGCATGGTCCAGTCGCCCATAAGCGCCCTCATCACAAGCGACAGAATGCTTCCGGAAACACCGCACACGAAGTAGAAAACCAGGAATGTCCTTGAGGAGAACCTCCGCTCGACGCGGGGTCCGAACACCCACAGAAAATACATGTTGAAGAAAAGGTGGAGAATGCTGGTCGTGTCGTGGAGAAACACGTTGGTGACAATCTGGTACACAAGGAACCTGTGAATCACTCCCTCGGGGGTCATAGCGAAGTACTGGAACCACCACTTGTCGATGGGGAGGAGCCCTAGACTGTCAGTGGCAACCATGATGAACCAGATTGCCGCGTTGACGGCAATAAGACCAATGGTGACGGGCGCCCTGTAACCCCAGATGAGGGAGAAGGGGGTGATCACCTGCCGATACTCATTGTCCTGTCTCGGATTTTGGTTCCAGAGTCGCATTTGTGATGAGCGTACGGGTTTCGTAATCAGGCCGAGGCCTGATGGATGAGCATACCACAGCAAGGCAGGATGGGGACAGGCACCCCGATTTCGTCCAGGACGTGGTCGCTTGATTGGGACAGAATTGGAGGGCGAAATCGGTGTGCCAGTCCCCGGAACGTCAGGCAAATCCCCGGTACCAGCTACCCTCGCTTACGCTCGGGATAGCAGGTACCGGAGCCGAAATGCGTTGGAAGGGAATACCCGCGGATCTTTTTATGGGTTATCAAAAGACGGCGTTGCGGTCGTAGAGATCCCTGAACGTCTCGTAGTCGGGATCGTAGAGCGCGAAGCCATAGTCGAGGAGCTCGGTAGCCTGGGACCACTGACAATCGCGCTCGCATCCGAGCACAACGGCGATCAGTGTCTTGTCCTTGTACGTGGCGCTTGCGACCAGGCAGAATCCGGCTGCGTTGGTGAATCCCGTCTTGATGCCGTCGCAGAGGGGGAACTCCTCCAGCAACTGGTTGGTGGTCTCGAAAGTGACGTCAGTGCGGCCGCCAAAAACGTCGAAATGCACCTCTTCCATGCTCACCCATTCACGGAACTCGGGATGAGTCATTGCCTCGCGCGCGAGGACAGCGATGTCGTAAGCGGTCGACTGCTGGCGATCATCGGGCATGCCGTTCGGGTTGACGAAGAACGAGTCCTCCATGCCCAACTCCTCGGCTCGAACGTTCATCACGTCGCAGAAACCCTGGACGCTTCCGCCGAGATGCTCGGCAATCGCGACCGCGGCGTCGTTGCCGCTCTTAACGAGCATGGCGCAGGTCAGGTCGCCGAGCGGGACTCGTTCGCCCTCGGAAATGCCCAGGCTGGCGCCGTCCTCCGCATCGGCACGCCCGCTGATCGTCACGAGGTCGTTGGGATCGCCAGATTCGAGCGCAAGCAGGGCGGTCATGATTTTCGTGATGCTTGCCGGGGCGCGCACGGCATGGATGTGACGTCCGTAGATAACGACGCCGGTATCGGGGTCCATGAGAACGTATGATGGGCAATCGAGGTCGGGCGGAGGAGGTCCAGTGACCGTCGGCAGGGTCATCAGCAAGCTGATGAGGCCCACGGCATAAAGAGCGGTTTTTGGTCTAGGCACCCTTCTGCTGAACATTTGTGGGAATCTCAGCGGTCTCGTCGGTCATGCCGAAATCGACCGGGGTGATCTCCCCGGCGTCGTCGTCCCGCGAGTCGGAGCCGTCGCTCTCGATGTCTCTCTCGCGCAGCGTCGGAGCGGTCAGACCTTCGCGCTCGAATTCGAGCGGCGGGAGCTCGGTTACGTTCCCCAGCCCGAAATGCCTCAGGAACTCGTCGGTCGTCCCGTACAGGTAGGGGTTTCCAAGAGTGTCTTTCTGTCCGACGACACGAATGAGGCCGCATTCGGTGAGGGTCTGGAGCGTGCCGGATGTGGAGACACCCCGTATGGCCTCGATTCCGGACCTGGTGACCGGCTGGTTGTACGCAATTACTGTAAGCGTTTCAAGCGCCTGGCGCGACAGGCGTCTCTTTCTCTGGATGTTGAAGAAATCCTCGACCTCGTCGGCGAGCGCCGAGTCGGTGGTCAACTGCCATCCGCCGGACGCGAACCTGAGTTTCAGTGCGCGATCCTGGTATTCGGCCTGCAAGGCGTCCAGCGCTGCGGCGATCTCCTCTTTCGAATAGGGAAGAGAGTCGGCCAGTCTCTTGAGCGAGAGGGGTTCCTGGCTGAGAAACAGGAGGTTCTCTACGATGTCCTTGACGCTCTTATGTGGGATGCTTGTGTCCAAAAACCGCCACCTCTCTTGATAAATGTCAATTCAACCCTATTGAAGATGACCGGCGCTACCGTACCCGCTCAACGGACAACTGATCCAGCGGATCTCTCTGGTCGAGCTGCACTCGTCCGGTTCTGGCCAGCTCCAAAAGGGCCAGGAAGGTCATGACCGCCTGGTGCAGGCTGAATCCTTGAGGCAGCAGCGCCCGGAAGAATTTCCTCGCTCCCCTGGGGAGCCATCGCGCAAGCAGGTCCCGGATGACCTCGCTCAGCCTGAGATGCCGGACCTTGATCTCCATGGGCAGGCGATTCTCGCGCCGGAGAAGCACGCGCCTGTAGAGGTCGAGGAGGTCGAAGACGCCGATCTCGCCAAGCTCGTAGGTGGTCTCCGGCTCGCCGTCGGATGTCTGCGCCTCTCTCGCATAAGTGCCCAGGCTTGCTTCCTCTCTTGCCCGGAGGGACGGCATGACGTTCCTGATGGCGACCAGGCGCTCCCGATCCATCAGCTCCCTGATGAGCTGCGCCTTCGGGTCCTCGACATCGGCCCAGTAACACTCGCTTCCCGGCGCCTCGTCCAGATACCGTCCGGGGAGCAGCGTACAACTCTTAATGTAGATCAGCCGGGCCGCCATGGCAAGCCACTCGCTGGACAGGGTGAGATCGATTTCCTCGCAGGCCCTGACGAATTCGAGATAGTCGCGACAAATGGGGGCGATCGGGAGGTTGCGAATGTCGAGCTCCCGGGTACGGACGAAGTGGAGCAGAAGATCAAGCGGTCCTTCGAAGGACGGTAGCTGAAGGATGTACTCTCTCACGCGTCTGTCACATCGCACACTTCGACCAATCTTTTTCCTCTTCTCCGGACGGATGCTATCACGCTCCAGCAGCGGGGTCAAGCGGGAAGTGAGGGGGGGCGGGAATCCATAGCCCCCCTGTAGTCCCCCCCAAGGGGGGGACGGTAAGAAACCCCTTTGAATTCCCCCCTTGAGGGGGACGGGGAAAGGCTGATGTCAGTTTCCGGTTCCTGGCTGCGTCTGATGAGTAGCAGTCCCCCCCTTGGAGGTATCAATCTCGCTCACCTGAGACCCAGGGTTGCGAGATCGACATCCGGGTGAGATTCGAGGTAGGCGGGATAGTCGCACTCAAACAGGAAAGTGAGCTCGTCCGTATAGGCGACCTTCAATCCGCCTGTCCGGACCATCTCCTGGAAATCGCGCACGAACGCGTACTGGGCAAGCCTTTCCGGGTCGGTCAGGATATCCAGCCGGTTTGCCGTGTGATACCTGACCCCGCCCACCCATTCAATGGGATATCGCTCCTTCGTGATCTCCCGCTCGAGCCATGGGCCCCGGAAATGATAGCTCTTGCGCGTTTTCATCTCTTCGCCCACGATGTTGCGCCAAAGGTCCTGCTGCAGGAAATACACCTTGTTCTCCTCAGGGTGCTCGCGGACATATCGGGCGAGCTCCTCCGGGGAAGCGCCGGGGATATCCCAGCCGCCCTTATGGACGATGTTGTAGTACATGAGGGCCTTCAGGGCGACGTCATCGCCTAGAAGTATATGCGTAAATCCACCCCTGTACCAGATCGCCACATTCTCGGCGGGAGTGGTCGGCACGATGGGCTCCTTCAGCCCGAACCAGGTCACCCAGTCCGCCTTGAGCCGGTAAAGCCTCGGCTCAAGACACAGGATTCTCATTTCTCTCCAGGGCATCTCCGTATTGATCTTATGGATGACGCCGTAGTTGCGGGGCGACTCCTTGAGCATGTACTGGTCTTCATACTCGAGGTTCAGCACCACCTTGTAGCGCGAGCCGACCTCATTAAGGTCTTCCCTCGGGATATCGGACACAGTCGAGCCGACACCCAACACAAGGAGCAGACTCGCGAGAACAATGTTCCTGTCCCTCTGAGTGCGGGTCAGCAGAAGGACGATCAGCGCGATCGAGGCGAGATCGATGGTCCAGATTGTGGCCCGATCTGTGAAAACTCCCGTAAGCGTAAGGTAATAGAAAGCCACGGCCTGTCCGATGAGCATGGCAACTGCCGCCAGCCTCTCAGGGGGCGATTTCATCCATTGCGCGATCAGGAGGCCGTACAGGAGCGCTGCCGTCGCGATGAACGGGAGGTGATAGCGTGTCTCAATGGGGAAAAGCCAGTACACAGCCAGGATGGAGAGTACAGTCAGGACGGCGAAGACGCGACCGTCCGGCTTCAATCTCGGCACAAGCGCGACGAGAGGTACGAGGAGTGGGAAGATGAGTGTGTAGTTTCGCCCGAGGGCCTGTCCGACCGTGGGAGTGAAAGTGAGATACAGCCAGTAGGTCAGAAGGCCGAGGATCGAGCGGTGGTAGTCGGGTCTTATCCAGCTCGACGGTGTGAACGGCGGTTGGGGCGGCGTCGGGAGCCCCAGGAATCCGAAGGGGTAGAGTGGGTTGCCGGTCAGCCAGGCGCTCCGGATGTACCAGGGAAGCACAACAAGGATGGCGATGCCGACGAAGGCAAAGAGATGCACCCACGTGGGGCCTGCACGATGCGGGTCCGTCCCGCGTTTCGTGAGAATGGCCCAGAGGAGAAAGGCGGCGAAGCCCGGCATGATAATGAGCGCGAGATGCTTTGTCGACAGCGCCGCTCCGGCAAAAAGCGCGGCTGCGATAAGGTTTCGCCATGAAGCGTTATCTTTGAATTCGAACAGGAGGTCGATCGTCAGGAGAATCCAGCATGCGAGCGGAAGATCGACGTAACCCCCGGCGGTCTGCACCCCCACTCCCGGGAAAAGCGTGAAAAGGAAGGCCGCAATGATGCCCGCGAAAGTCCCTGCGCTCCTGAAGGTTGATTTTTCATTGGACCCAAGGATCAGGCCCGAATGCCTCGCGCAGATTCCGAACAGGACAAGTATCGACAGCGGTCCGAAGAGCCATCCGTGCAGGTTGGACAGAAAATCGGTGCCCAGAGCCATCGCGCCCGCGATCCCCATCTCGGTGAGGGACGGGTAATACGAGAAAATCACGCTGGGGAGGTCGCTCAGGCGACCGTTCTTGAGCCACACATCCGCCACCAGGTAGTGATGGCTTGTTGCGTCCCACGAGATGTTGGGCGCGAGCGCATTGAACAGGCGGATAAGGGTTATGCCGATGATGATTATGAGGAAGACGATCTCTATGACGCCAAGTCGGTGCGATTCTCTCCACGTGCTCCTGGTGAAGAACAGGCGGATGTCGCGCCACCAGAACTGCCAGAAGATTATCGCGGGAAGCGCGGTGACCACTGCCGCCACAGGCGGCGTCAGAAGCCAGGCGAAGCCGAGGAGGGTCATGAGAAGGCCGTGGGCGAGAATCCCGAATCCAAGCGCTCGTCCGACACGTCCGGGCGACAGGGGAGCATCCCCCAGGATCTTCCAGCGGAGCCATTCGCCGAGTCCGTAAAGGCTGAGCGCAAGAATCGGGAAAAGCAGAACGGCCCGGATCATTCCGTGCCCCCCGTTGATTTGTCCTCGCCTGGGAGCACCAACTTATATACCACCCCTGAGCGCTCGTTGGGAAATTCAGGCTGAACGTAACCGTTCCGCTCGAGCTCAGAAAGCACGAACATCGAACTCACGTCGTATTCCGCAAGACGTCCGAACAGCTCTCTCGGATCCACCTGCAAATGTCCGTTGGGGTCGAGCGACGTTCCCCGTTCGGCATATGACGCCAGCTTCTCGACCCAGGCGGGCATTCCGCCGAAAGCGGAATCGGGATTGTGCCGGCCTGCGCGATAGGGCACGGACGCGCTCACGAGGGACATCGCACGATAGTTAGGTCCGTACGTCACCAGTACGTATCGCACCCCATCATTTTGCCACTGGGTGAGGAGAGACTCGATTCCTGTGTCGTTCCAGTCGGACGTAGGGGCCGTCGGGAACGGATACCATATTTTGAACGGTCGCTGCACGTAGAAAATCCTCGGCTCGACAAGAACAACCGCATCGGAAGGATCGGTTTTCTCATTGATGAATTTTATCAGAGGCCATATGTCGAGGCTTTTCTCGAAGCAGGCGTCGACGGTTGCAAGACCGAGGATCGTGGGAACGCGATGGTTCACCTCCCGCGACCGGTCGACAACCGACATTCCGATCGGAAGCAGCAGAAGCAGGGGCAGAATCAGTCGCGGAATCCAGGGGAGTCGTCCCGCCAGAGAAAAAAGCCCCCACGCTCCGATCGCAGCGTACAAGACCCACGCGACAAGCAAATATCTCGGCTCACCGGGCGCGAGGAGATAGATGAGGAGGATAAGGACCCATGTCACGAGTCCGACGGTCCGGCCATTTCCCTTCCGGAAACACCACCAGATGGTAAACGGCAGAAGCGGCAGAAAATACCACGAGAGCAGGCGGAAATCGAACTGGACGAGAGACACATCCCGCGACAGCCGGGGGATGTAGCCGAGGAAACCGAGGATCGAGCGCTGCACGTTCGGGTTCGACCAGTACATGATGTCGGGCAGGGGCGCGTCAGGATTGACGATCCGGCTCACGAAGGGCCACGCGGGGTCGCCTGTGTGAATGTAGCTCTTAAGGTACCAGGGCAGCGGAATGACAATGGCGAGGAGTACTCCCTGCGCCAATGCTGCCCACAGAATTTTCCTGTCTTTGGAGCCGATAATCCACACGATGATTACGCCCAGAACCAGAGCGTCGAGAAACAGGTTTGTATGCTTCGACGCCAGCAGGCCTCCGGCGAGAATGCCGATCAGGGGAAGCAGTAGCGGATTTTTCGATTCCCTGAAGCGAAGCAGCGCGATCAGAATCGTGAGCGACAGGAACACGATGAAATTTTCGACATACCCGCCTTCCATTTCCTCGACGTAGACGATCGGAAGGCTGAGGAAGGCGATTGCGGCGAGAAGGCCGGGTGTCCAGTTATTGCAGACCTGGCCTTTGCTTTCACCGGAGTGAGCTGGACCGAGTCTGCGTGTTATCGAGACCAGCGAGATGCAGGCAAGGAGGCCGGCAACCCAGGTCAGGTGATTCGCCGCGAGATGTCCGATGCCCATGCTATCGGATCGAAGGCCGCCGAGTCCGAACGCAAACGCGAAAATCATTTCCGATCCGCAGGGGAGTTCGCTGTAGCAGATGTCCGGTCGGGGTATGAATCCCCCGGCACGCAGCCAGATTGCCGGAAGCGGATAATGGTAGGTGAGAGCGTCCCAGGCTGTTGTCGGAACGCACGTGAGGACGAAATCCATAGCGAGAGCCAGAACCGCTGCGATAGCGAGCAGGTTGTTCAGAGGGAGCGACCGCGATTCTCGCCACATGCGTGCCAGGCTCGATGCAGTCTCCGCAAGGGGCTTTCTGCCAAAGGCAAACGAGCTCGCGATCAGAGCGACTAGGAGAATCCAAAGCACCGGCGCGCGCAGCAGAGAGGTCAGCCCAAGCAGAGCCAGGACGAATCCGATCGCGGTGAAACCGACTGAAAGGCGCGCAAGGGAGTTGTCCAGGGGATCGTCGAAAAGCTCCTCCAGGCGAAAAAGCCTGAGAAGAATCCGTCCGGCCTCGTGGCAGGCCAGGATTATCAGAAGCGCCAAAGGTATCGATGCGATAAGTTCAGGCACGTCGAGTGATCATCTGGCAGCCAGGAATGTCTTGGCGATCTCCTCGGGAGTACGGATGCGGTAGATAACGTGCTTGAGTCCCGGGTAGTCGGGGTCAGTGGGCAGCCGCTCGAGCTCGGGAGGAGGGCGCAAATCCGTATCGAAAAGGAACTCTATTTCCGGTCTTCGATGGGCGCGAAGGAGATAGAACTCGTCCAGGGACAGGAATTCGACATCGTACTTTCGCGCGATCCGAATCACGTCGTGCAGGTCTCCCTGGGGGATGAGAATGCTCTGCGCGCCGGAGTAGAAGCTGACGGAGTGCCCGTATTCCATGATCCGCTTCGGATGGTAATCGCTCGCCAGGAGCCATTGCGCCGCGACTTTCCTGGGATTGTAGGACACCATCGGGTCGCTGAAGTGGGTGATCTTGTAGGTCAGCTTCGGGAGCGCGAGCAGGATAAAAACTGCGATGACGATAGCGATGGCCTTGCCGAGGGCTCCTTTTTCGAATATTTTCCAGACCCCCGAAAACCTCTCGACCATCCAGCCCGCGATCTCGTCGATCCCCCTGGCCATGAACGGCACAAGCAGCGGAACGACGGGTATGTAATACCGGACTTCCACAAAGACAAGCGGGATGCCGAACACGAACGGGCACAGCCAGTAGAGGAGAAACCTGTCGGAATGACGTTCCCTCCATCGACCTCCGCCGGTGAAAATCCCCAATCCCAAAAGCATGCTTGGGAACAGGTATAGAAGTAAAACATTATTCGGATAGGTCGGCGTGTAGGGAAAATCCTGGTAGATGCGAATGAGCTTCCTCAGGTACTTGGACGGATACATAAGCGCGAGCTTGCCGACCGGCGCGTGTTGGGGCGTCAGGCCCGACGGGTTCACGTTGATCTCGAAGTCGCTTCCGTCCGGCGTGAGCTCGCCGGAGTAGCGCGGATCGATGTGCTCGTCGTCGAGACTGGTCGCGAAAATCCTTGCGGCCTGACCCTCGCCCTTTCCGTCGATGACCCACCGTCCGGTGTACTGATGGAGGCCTGTCCAGTACGGCACGGCAAGAATCAGAAACCCGACAATCGAGAAGCCGAGCTGCTTTGCGAAACTCAGCTTCGAGCGACCGCCTCTCGCGAACACGTAACTCAGAGCAAGGAACAGTAGAAGAAAGATACCGAACGTTTTCGTCAGGAAAGCGAGGCCGAGAAAGATCCCCGACTTGAACGAATCCCACAGTGTGCCCTTTTCCGAGAAGCTTCTGTGGAGGAACACGAGCATCGAAAGAACAAAGGCCGCGAAGAGGTTCTCGGTGAGGATGACCACCGAGTAATCGACAAGAATGGGGTAGAACGCGGCAATCCAGACTGCGATCAATGCAGCGGTCGGGGTGAAAAGCCTGCGGGTCAGGAAATACAGAGGGACCAGCAGGAACGTTCCTGCAGTAATGGCGGCGAGATGTCCCGACCATTCGAGCCCCGCTCCCAGCAGACGGAAGAGCGCGATGAGAAGCGGGAATGTGGGGGGCAGCAGCCATCGACCGCCGGTCGTGTTCCATGTGTCGAAGCTGCGGAGTTGGGCGATATTGTCGCCCATGAGGATGTAGTGGACGCTGTCGACACCGACCTCGGTCTCGAAAAACGCGAGGATGAGTCTCACGGCGAACGCAATCACGAGCACCAGGATGAGTCGCCGGATTTCAGCGCCGCGGCAAGAGTCTTGAGATGTGCTCGATTCCGTGATCAAGATAGTTTTAGCCTTATTAATAGTATCGTCGATACCAAAGTCGGTAGCATCCACTTTTCCGGTAGCTGCTATCCTTGGCGCGAGCGAAGCGAGCGGCAAGGTAGCTGCTACCGGAGCCTTGTCGTCGGTTTGTCGCTCGGTCCGTCGGTAGCCGCTACCGGAGCCTTGGCCTCGATACGTCGGTAGCTGCTACCGGAGCCTTGTCGTCGGTTTGTCGCTCGGTCCGTCGGTAGCTGCTACTTTTCGAGGACGAAATTTTTCCGGTAGCTGCTATCCTTGACGCGAGCGAAGCGAGCGCCAAGGTAGCTGCTACCGGAGGTCTGGCGTCCGTCCGTCGGTAGCAGCTACTTTTCGAGGACGAAATTTTTCCGGTAGCTGCTATCCTTGACGCGAGCGAA
>CAYGZQ010000044.1:12702-20891 GCA_964354375.1 uncultured Planctomycetota bacterium | reverse complement strand
GCAAGCGCCAAGGTAGCTGCTACCGGAGCCTTGTCGTCTGTCCGTCGGTAGCAGCTACTTTTCGAGGACGAAAAGGTAGCAGCTACCGACAAGCTACCGACCCCTCACAGGAAGCCGGCTACCCTGTAGGGTATCACGATCATTATCAGAATCCAGAACCACCACAGCAACGCCACGTAGGTGGCGAGAAAGTGCACCAGAGTTTTCCACCAGGGGAGTCGATGCAGTCCGCCGAACAGCCACGCGAATTGCCAGCCGGCGAAAATGATCAGCGCGATGAAAAGCAGGTGACCGAATGCCCCCGCCGATGGATCGGACAGATCAATGCCGATCCTTTCCGCAAGGAAACCGAGCAGGATAGGTCTCGGGAAGTAAAAAGCGAAGATGATCATGTTTCTGATGATTCCGAGGATCATCAGGCCGATGAAGCCCGCGGCAGCGACCCGCAGCGTGCGTCGGAACGGCGCCCGTCCGCCGAGTATCACCGCTATCCAATGAACCAGGCCTGCGGCGAGATAGACGAGTGGGGGAATTCCCAGAACATAGACCACCAGGCCCACAAGCGCAGTGGCAACGGGACGCGCCGGGTTTTCGGTCTCGAACAGAAGCTCGGGGCGCGACAGCGGGAGCGTCAGAATGAAAAGCGCCGCGAAAACGCCGGAGTAGAGGATCGGCTGGATGGTTCCACCTTTCACCGGGTAGCCCAGGTTAAGGGCGAAGTGTCGAGGCGCGACGAGCATGCGCCACAATCCAACCAGTACGAGCGGGAGGAAGTGGTCGCTTTCGGAGAGCGAGGGGAGCTTGTCGCAGCAGGCGGGACACATGACCCCGAGGGTGACTTTGGTCCCGCAGCGCTCGCACCTGAGGCGGTCGACCTCGGTTTCAGCTTCCGCGTGTTGCTCCTGTCCGGTGGAGTAGGAGATTACGGGAGCATCGGGAGGGAGCTCGGTTTTCTGTTTCGGCTTCCCGACGATTTTTTCCGCCCAGCCGAGCGCAGCATGTTCTTCGATGTCGAGACGTTCTCTGAGGCGACCGAGGGGGAAGCCACAGATATTGCAGAAGCGCTCGGGACCGATCGATTCGCGACCGCAGTCGGGACAGAACAACCCTTCAATCCTCCTCTCTGGGGATTTCCAGCACACGGAAGGTCACGTCAGAAAAAGTGACCTCGTCGTTGGGGTGGACCCTCACGCGGGTGTGGGCCGGGACGGGCTTGTGGTTGATGAAACTGCCGTTGGATGAGCCCATGTCAGTGAGATAGAGGAAAAACAGGCCGGACGGGGTCTGCTCGAGCGACATGATTGCGTGCTCGCGCGCTACATAAGGGCTTGACTCGATCGTGATCGTGTTCAGAGCGAGCCGACCGACAGTGTTGTCGCCGGGCCTCAGGCGGTGCTTGCCCCCTCCTTCATCGACAAGATAGAGCCCGGGACCCTCCTCGCCCTCCTTTTCCGCGCCCTTGAACTCCAGCTTGATTGCGCTGTCGCCCGCAGTGATGACATCGCCGTCCGAGAGAAGGTAGCGCCTTCCGGGAGGAATCTTGACGCCGTTCAGCAGAGTGCCGTTGGAGCTTCGCAGGTCCTCGACGTAAAGCCCGCCGTTTTCGGCCACGAGCGCGAGATGAATGCGGCTGACGTTAAGGTCTTCGGGGAGATGGATGTCGCCGAATTCTCTGCCGACGACGGTGCGGGATTTTCTGAGCGCGAGCTTGCCGCGCTCGGGAAGAATCACGAACGCCTTGAATGCCAGGACCTTGTCAATGTCCGCATCGTCTTCCGCGAAAGTCCCCGGCGCCTTCTGGCTGAGGAGCCATCCGCATTCCACGCACCATTCTTCCCCCTGGGAGTTGTCCGTCCGGCAGACGGGGCAATTGGTCATTCCTCATCAGCCTCCCCGGACTCCTCGACATCCTGCTCCGAATCGATCTGGGGTTCGGCAGTATCGCGCTTGCCGCGGTCGAGCGAAAAAGTGGATTGAGTGAGGGTCTTGCTGGCGTCCTCGTCCCGACCCTTGGCGAGCTGCTGAATCGCCTCGCCGAGCTCGCGCGCTTCCTTCGTGTTGCCCGACAGAATCAGGGTGCGCTGGTAGTCTTTGAGTTGATGCTGAGCGTCGTCCCGGCTGAGGACCCGAGTGCGGATACCTCGGATGGTGCTGATGAGGTCGCTTTTGACGTTGCGTCTGAGGAGGGCCTTGTCGACCCTGGGATTCTTGCCGCGCTTGATGATGGTGGGATCGTCGACGAATCGAGCGGCGGCCCAGCCGCCAAGATCGCCCTCGACGCCGGTGCCCACGTGGTGATAGCGAACCCTGACATCGAGCGTCCTGAAAAGCCCCGCCGGATGCGGCTCGTACTGAATCGTGCACAGAACGGTCTGCTCGGTGTACTTCTCGAGGTCAGGGAGCTGAATGACATGTTTGCCGCCCTCGAATCGATGAGGAAGGCCGAATATCTCCTTGATTTTCAACCATTTCCTGGGGGTTATCTGAAGCTCTATCGCGCGGTGGCTGACATTGAGGAAATGCGCGATTTCCTTCTTGAAGATCTTCTTGATTTCGCGGGCCCTTGCGGAATGGTAGAAGCCGCCGCCGGAGAGACGGGCGACCGAGCTCAGCAGGTCCTCGTTGTAGTCCAGGCCGATGCCGACAGCGCTTATGCTCGCCCCCTTCGCCCTGACGCTCTCGGAGAGCTGGAAAAACGGCTCGTCCTCGGTCTCCCCGTGAGTGGGGCGTCCGTCGGTCAGCAGCACCATCTTGTCGATCGTGTTTTCGCCCGTGAATTCCCTCAACTCGCGGAACCCGAGCCTCAGCGCTCCGTGAAGATCGGTCGAGCCGCCCAGCACTTCAATCTCCCCAAGACGGCGTTTTGCCTCTTCCTTGTTGAGGACCCTGCGACTTGACAGCATCACCTTCGCCTCGTGATCGAATGCGATCACTGTAAGGCTGTCGCGACCGGTGAGCTGGTCGATAACCACTCTTGCAGCCTTGATCGCCTCCGTGATGGGGCCGCCGAACATAGAGTGCGATCGGTCGAGAAGAAGGACGAGATTCAGAGGCGATTCGCGTCCCACTTTCGGTTTCTCTTTCGACAGAAGCTCGACCAGGAGGAATGTCTCACCCGCCGACTGGTGCAGGATGAAGCTGTTGAAGAGCGCGACGGTCATGTCGAGGGAGTGCACTTCCCTCGCGAACAGGTAGTCGCGCCTGAGATTCTCGTCGTAGAGATCGGACGGTTTCGGGGCTGACGGAACGGCTATTTCATCGATCGGGCACATGATATTCCGGGAGCGGATCAGTCGGGAGTCGGCAGATCAGCCCCGCAGTACTGGCAACGCGCGTACCTGAGAATGTTCGTGGCTCCACACCTTGGGCAGATCACGTCCTCGATATCGCCGCCCAGGAATCGTCCGCAATGGAAGCAGAACCGTCCGGAGCCTCTCGGAGGAGTTCCGCATCTTGGACAGGGCTGCGCGCCGGGGACGGCCCGGGCGGTGTCGGGTCCTGGGCTGTCGATTTCTGCGACCTCAGCGCGATCCAGAGGGGGAGGTGGAGCGGTCCGGCTCGTTCCACAGGACGGACAGTAAATCACCCCCTGGGCGACGTTGAATCCGCATCTGGGGCAGGGGGCGGCGGGAAGAGCCTCGGGGTCTGCGGGACGGAGCTCCCGGGATCGATCCGGCTGGGTTGATGGCGATGCGGTGAGAACCGCTCCGCAGATTCGGCAGAACCGTGCGTTCGGGTAGGCGACAGTGCCGCAACGTCGGCATACGGGCGCCGGCTCGAGATCAGCACCACAGTCGAGGCAGTGCGTGGCGCCTTCCGGGACATAGGCATTGCAGGTCTTGCAGCGCATGATCCTATCTTAAATGAACCGGGGGAGTGTGTCGAGGTTCGGAAATGGCGAAAAATCGGTTTGTGTGCTCAGCGCGTCAGTTTCCCAGCACTCAGTCTGCCGCAGCTGCGAAGAAACATCGGCCAATTACAACCTACTCATTCACATATCCGCCCGCTTCTGCCATCTTTTCAAGAAATTCAAAATTCTTCTCAAGCACATCGCTAGTGAGACCGACGGCCCTGAATGCTCCGACACCGCCATCAGGTGTTTTGAAGAAGAAAAGGACATGCGCTTGCTTTGCGCCACTAGGGGTATCGACAACGGTGTACGCATAATTACCCGGAAGAGTTGAGACGTCAACCGGCCCATTCTCAGGATAACCGGTTGCGTCGGATTGGCTCGGCTCGGCTGGTCCCAATACGTTGACAACCAGAGACGGAAGGTACCACTCTCTTTGGGCAGTCGGATCTCCTGTATACGGATTAGTCCAGGCTACCGGGTTTTTCCTGCCGATGAACGAAATGTACTCGTCAAGGGTCTGGAAGGGACTGTCAAGTGTCCAACCCGCGGACAGCATGATCTTATTGACACCGTGGTACAGTAGATACATGCGGGCACATGCTTCGTCATCGACGGGCAGCGACTGCCTGTATGTTGACGGATCAGTTTCCGCGAACCATTGCGCCTCCATGTATGTCTCTTGCATAATGGTCTTACCATCCGTCTTGACATCCGATTGGCCCGCATAATACTTGGTCTTGCCTGCCTCGACCGCATCAGGATCATAGGCGATGTCCTTATCTCCGTTATGCATGAAAAAGCATCTGACGTTCTCGTTTGCGTCGAAATCGTACCAGAAATCCCCAAGGCTGTAGTTCTTGATATTAGCCATATCGCTGCCCGTGTAACGATTCGCCGGAATGACTATCAGACTTCCTTCATTCAGGAGAGCATCGTATGTAAGCGGCAGACCGCCGCCCAGAAGCAGTCTCCCCTCATTCTCAGCGTACATGAGGAGCTCTTCAAAGAGACCCGCTTTCTGGCATATAGCGACCTCATAATTGGGGTTATGTAACGTAACGGATTCGTCGGGGGGAATGCTTTCCCGGCTCCTCACCGGTGCAGTATCCGGCTTGTCAGTGGATTGAACCGGATAGGAACCGGTACAGGAAACACTTATGATACCAAGAATAAGGCAATTAGTAATAAGCGAAATAACAGTCTTTGCATCGTTCATGGGTGTGACCTCCTCTAGGGGCAATCGCAGAACTCGTCTCCGTATACAAGATAAGTGGCATGCCCTCCGGGTGGACGACCATCGGGTTCCTGAAAAAGCGGATTATCAAGAGGCGGGTTAGTCCCGTCCTGCCTCTTGTTACCCAGATAGCCACTTCCCGTACTGTCAAACATCAATTCAAGTGCGTGTGCAAAATCCCGACCGTCTTGTGTGCCCGTAAGATCGGTCACATCAATGTATCCTGTGATTAGCCAACAGTAGAGAACACGTTTTACGATTGCGTTATCGCATGTGTCCCAGTTTTGAAATATTGTTCCGTGTTTTCTTCGCATGGAATGGATGCGCCCCACATGGCCGGAACTGCTTCCACGCAGTCGGTAACAGCTCTCCAGTGGCCATTGGCATATTCCCATACGTCAGCGTTGTCCCATCTGAAGTGCCTGTAAACCCCGCCTATTGTGCCCTGGAACAGGAGTCGCTCGTCGTTCCCGACGCGATAGGCGGCGATGACCTCGTCGCCATCCCAGTTGCACCACGAATCGTCACCCTGCCATGGATGGCACGAATTGAGTGGCGTTAGAGGATTGGGTGGGTACTGGCCCCTGACCGGAGAGGACAGTAACAACATCAACCCTGCTACTAACCAGAGTGGCAATTTGCTCATGTGCGTACTCCTCCAATAGTATCCTTGCTATCCGCAAGAATTTGTTGCTGTGTAAATCAGGCTCAACGGCGCGGCGCGAACAAGCGGCCGGAAAAGCAACAGCACGTAGGAGGCGTCAGAAAGGTACTTTGTACTTCGTGGGGATGTGCTCCAGCCTTCCCTGCCCGAGTAACCTCGAACTCTCCCCCTTTCGTCTGCACTGTATGCTACCATTCAACGTAATAATAAGCGAGAAATGTCCTGATGTCAAGATGAATGTGGGTATTTAAGGCAAGGCTACAAAAAGCGACACATGGTTACTATAGATGGGGGTAGGAACAGCAGTGCACGACGAAGGATGCTGGACTCATCTGTTATTGGCGATATTAGAAGAACTGGTTGAAGCCGAAAGTGGCTTCCTCTCCATGAGCGCCCCAGCCGTAGTCGATTCTGAAGAGCAGATCGTAGGGGATGAAGGGAGCGGTATAGATCCGAATGCCTGCTCCGTACCCATATTCCAGGTCGTCGAAGTTGAACTCGTGCCCGTCCCAACTGCGGCCGTAGTCGGCGAACAGGACACCCTGGAATATATCCGGCTCCGCGATGAACCGGTACTCCAAGTTGAAGCAGAGCATGCTTTTCCCGCGATGGGTCCCGCCGGTGTAGCCTCTGACCTGCCAGTCGAAGGGAAGGAGCTCATAGTTCGGCGGATCGCCCGTCAGGTGAGAATAGATCATCCGTCCGCACAGGACATTCCGACCCTTGTAGATGTCGCGGAACGTGGCGGCGGTCACGGTGTGGCGGGTGAAGTCGAAATCGCTCAGGGTGTAGCTGCGAGAGAACTCATTGAAGAAATCCCAATAGTACCCTGTCGTCGGGAAGTATCGCGAATCCATGTAACCGCCGGAGAGCTGGAAATTGAGGACGCCCACCTGCCCGTCCGGGATCCTTGCGCCCGAATAATAGAAATAGTCGTCGGTTCCGAAGCTCTTGAACGGGTCGCCGTATTTCTCGGTTGAGACATCCTCCAATTTGAAGCCGACACCCACAGACGTGTCGGTGTTCCAACGAGTCCGGTATGTCAGCCCGCCGCCGTTCCGGTCGACAAGGTAGCTTTCTCCGGTTGAATGGATGTCATCGGTGCGTATCGTGTGGGTCGTGTCAAGGATGTGACCCTCGAGATACATGCTGTTGTGACCGCCGAGGAACTGGGGATCAAGGTAGCCGACAGTGTAGTAATAATCCTCATCCGCGATGAATACGCCCAGCATGGCCATATCGCCGGTACCCAGGAAGTTTCTGTCACCGATGACTCCCCCTGCCTGAGAGGGAGAGAGGAACCATGTGCGCCGGGATTTCAGGTCGACCGTAACGATGATGTGCCCCTCTTTTTCCGCTGGGGCCCATGTGATGTCGGCCATCCAGTAGATGCCGTTGAAGCCCAGCAGCCTCTGGCGACACATGTCGATGTCGTGAGGGGAGATCGTGTCGCCCGCCTCGAAGGTCATCTGTTTGAGGACCGCGCCCCTCGACGTCACAATCTGCCCGATGAGGATGATGTCGTCGACGATGCCGATCGGGGTAGTGTCCTCCGAAACCGGCACCACGACGCCTTCCTCTTCCTCCGGCACGGCAGTCGTGGCGGTCTCCTGGCGTATCGTGCCGCTTTCGGTGTCCTGTGCTCTCAGGGGAGTTGAGAGCAAAAGGCAGGCAAAAATCGAGACCACCATCAGGGCTGCAGGAACGCATAGGATCTTTTTCGCCATCAGCGGACTCCACTACGCAGAAAGGGGAGATAAGGGTTTACACGGGCGTGATTATATCAGGCTTGAAGTTCGTTCAACAGTTGATTGAGATTGATGTTTGAGATTTTCCGAGGGGAAATCGGGGAAATTCGGCGGGACTGGGCACGAAAAGCGGCTCCCGGCGCATCAAATCTAATTGCAGGTATTCCCAACCGTCAGGTTTGATCGGAGCCGAGTCATGGAGCTTCCCAAGCCGCTGAAATGCTCCGAGGTGGGAACCCGAAAAATCCTGCGGGCGCTTCTGTATCACGAGCTGAGCCTGCAGGAGGAAGATCGACTTCTGGCCCATCTCCGGAGATGCCCTCACTGCCTCTCGATTATGGCTGCGGTTCTCTCTGAGATCCGGTTCAGCGACCTTCCCGAGCGTGAAGCGAGATCGTGAGCTTTGGCAACGTACGGCTGAGGAAAGTCCTCCCGCGATGTGGGAGGTTTTCTCTTTCCTTGTGGCGCCCATATGTCCCCGCGGCGGGGACAGATGGGTGCCTCATCTAATGAACAGCAAAAGCTGAGACACCCGTCCGTACCCCCCTCGAAGACTCGGGGTGAACGTACGGGCGCCACACCTTATGAATATCTCTCTCAAGGAGGCGATTCGCGCTGCGGCTTGACTTCTCGATAAGCTGAGACACCCGTCCGTACCCCCCTCGAAGACTCGGGGTGAACGTACGGGCG
>CAYGZQ010000044.1:0-12602 GCA_964354375.1 uncultured Planctomycetota bacterium | reverse complement strand
CCACGGGATTCTCGGGGGATATTAACCACTCAAAAATGGAATTCGTCTCCCTGCATGCGACCGGATTCGTCGATGAGGATCACCGCGGTGGCGATACGTCTGCCGCCCGACGGAAGCTCCGAGAGGGGGGTGTTGAACCCCAAAGCCATTCCGGAGGATGATCCGCCGTCCAGGTTCATTCCCCATGTGGCGCCGAGGTCGAGGAGTGTCAGTGCCATTTCCTCCAGGGTAGAGCCAATGCTTCTTCCGTTGTTCGGTCCTTCGACGGCAACGAGAAAAACACGACCGGAATCGTCGAAGCCGATTGCGCTGCGAGCCGCGCGACCGTTGGCGATGTCGCGGCCTATGTCGTCCTGGGCGGATGTGATGCTGATCCTGCCGTTCCTCACGAGAAACGGTCCGCCCTGGATGGCGTGGACGATTTTCAACGGCCCCAACGCTGCGACCTCGATGTCGATGTTGACGGGCTCGCCGACGCTGAGGAAGTCGATTGGCGGGTAGCGCTTCCTTGACCACAGGATGTATCGCTCCGATAAATCATCCACAGTCTCGGAACCGACATACTCGACGGTGTCGTCGTGAAGAATCGCGACCGTCTGTCCCTCCATGCCGTCTCTGAGGCGGGCGGGATGTCCCGGCGTAAGGAGGGCTGTTTCTCCGGGACCGGGCGCCTGGTTCACGACATTGGCCTCCCAGCGGAGGCCGGAGCCCGATTCGATTGTGGCCCGAACCGGGGGGTAGTCCATGATGTAGCGGCCGTTATCCAGGACCATAAACGCGGGTCTGTGCAGTTGCGGAGGCGCATGAATCTCGCCGTATTCCATTACGAAGGACATGCTGTATCCGGGCCAGGAAAAGTACCCCCCATTGATTCCCGCGGCCGCCCTGGAGTCGTTGACAATCTCGCTGATGGACCTGAGGCTGCGGCTGCTTACATCGGAGGCCATGACCACCCTCGGGCGAAGCCTGCTTTTCGAGGGATCGGAGATCACTATATGGGCGAACCTCTGACCGGACGGGGTGACATACCTGCGTGCGATGTATTTCGTCCCGGCATCGATCTCTATCTCTTCGAGGGTCTGTCTGAACCTGAGAAGGCATAGGATGTCGAGCTCATGCTGGTCCTCAGAAGATGTGACTTCCCAGTGGACCTGGTAGCGCGATTCCAAAACCACCCTGGTCCTGTCGGGCGTAATGCTTGCTCTAAGTTGATTGAGCAAGCGCATGTTGTCGAAATCGAAGCTCTCGCTTTTCGATTCTTCTTCGGCGCAAGTGATCCCGGAGATATCGATAACGATACGCGGGGGGTCGTCCATTTCGTAAAGATCGTAGGTTCCCGGCTCGACTCCGGAGAGCCGGAGAAGCAGGGAATCGCCGTTCCAGGTGGCCCGGATCCAGGTGAAGGATGGAAGGACCGCCCCGCCTTCGTCAGCCAGTGCGGGCCTTGCGGTCGAGACGGTCAACAAGATGAGAGCGGACAAAAGAACTGACACGCCCGCCAGTCTTCTGCACGTGTAAGCGGCAGTTGGAAAAGGACGGTAGAACATGGCTGTACGTATGGTTATCCTCCGGCGACTTCCGAGCAGGACTGCCTCGCGGGATCGCCTTCGGTGACATGCGCTCCAAGTCCGGTGAGTTTTTCGACGGGACGCTCGTAACCCCGATACAGGTGCCCCAGCCCCCTGATTCGCGTGACCCCGTCGGCCCAGAGGCCCGCGATAAGGAGCGCCGCGGCGGCCCGAATGTCCGGCGCGCTCACTTCGCACCCGACCAGTCTTCTGCCGCCGCTGACGAGGGCGCAGTTTTCAAGTACCCGGATGTCGGCGCCCATGTGTCTCAGCTCGTCGGCTGCGAGGAACCTTCGCTCGAAGATGGTCTCGACAAACAGGCTGTCGCCGGCGGCGCGTGTCATCAGAGCCATGTACATGGGCTGCACGTCGGTGGGGAAACCGGGGTAGGGCAGGGTACGGACATCCGCGGGCCTGAGTAAGTCCGGTGCCTCGATCGTGATTCTACAGGCCTCTGTCGTTATCCTGCAGCCGGTGAGAGCCAATTGCTCGATGGTTGCCGAGACATGGTCGGGACGCGCATCCAGAAGCGTGACCTTGCCGGCGGTAATGGCTCCGGCAACAAGGTAGGTGCCGGCTTCTATGCGATCGGGAATCACCCTGTAGTCGGCGGGTCTCAGGGCGTTCACGCCGACCACCGTGATGGTCTGCTCGCCCGCGCCGACGACGGTGGCACCCATGGCGGAAAGGAAACCGGCCAGGTCGGCTATCTCAGGCTCGCGGGCTGCGTTCTCGATCACCGTCACGCCGTCCGCCAGGGCGCTCGCCATCATGACATTCTCGGTAGCGCCCACGGACGGGAATCGAAACCTGACGGTGGAGCCCCTGGGTTTTCTGCCGGAGGCCAGCCTGACCGTCACGCTGTCGGTGTGGTCGACAACAGTGCCGCCGAGGCATTCGAGCCCGGCAAGGTGAAGATCAATGGGTCGCTTACCCAGCGAGCATCCACCCGGAAGCGGCATCATGGCCTGGCCGAATCTCGCGAAGAGCGGGCCCATGACCAGCACGCTCGCCCTCATCTTCCTCATAAGCTCCGGATCGGGCTCAAGGCACGAGACATCAGTGCAGTCGATCGCGAGGCTGGACGGACCCGTCCACTCGACCCCGGCTCCGAGCGATCTCAGGACGTCCGAAAGGGTGAAAACGTCTCTCAGCCTGGGAACATTTTCGATATGGCTGGTTCCACGGGCGAGAAGGGTCGCGGCCATGATGGGGAGACAAGCGTTTTTGGATCCGGAGATCCGGACCTCCCCGTTCAGCCTCTGACCGCCCTTCATGTCCAGATAATCCTTGTTCTCAGGCATGATCCTTCGGCAGGTGCGAGTCGACATACTACCACATCCCGGCCTTTCGCGATGAGGATTTCGGCCCACCGGCGGCGCGATTCGCCGTGCCCCCCGGCCCGTTCAAGGGCATCCGGTGTGCCAAAACGCCGTCCTTAGCGACCACTATATAATCCGCTCGAATTAAGTCCGATTAACCGGTTTTGTCGGGGTATGGGGTGGAAAAACCGGCAAAATCAGGAATGCGACCTCTCCCCTCGCTCCGCGGGAGATCCCGTAAGCGGGGACATGCTTCCGCCGGCCTGCGCCACCTTGATTCGGTTGAGGGCCCTGCGATATGCCGCACGTGCCCGCTCCACATCGATGCCGGGCTCCGAAGTCGCCTGCTCGAGCCTCTTCTTCGCCCTTTCAAGCGCTTTCCTGGCCCGTTCGATGTCGATGTGGTCGGCGGTCTCGGCAGCGTCGGCGATAATGGTGGCGACATTGCCGGAGACCTCGAGGAATCCGTCGGTGACCGCAAAAAGGTGTTCGTAGCCGGCTGAGTCCCTGTAGGTGAGGGCACCGATGCCGATCGCGGTCATCAGGGGGGCATGGTTGGCAAGCACGCCGAGGTAGCCCTCGACGCCGGGAACGATGAGGCTCTCTGCATCGTCCCTCGCGACCCATCCCGACAGTGTCGCGAGCATCAGTTTGAAAGTTGGTCCCGGCATATCTATGCTCAGGCTTTCGCCGCTTCCTCCCTTAGCTTCTTGTCCTTCTCGACGGCTTCGTCGATGCCGCCTACGTACGTAAAGGCCTCCTCCAGCAGGTCGTCGTGTTTGCCCTCGATGATCTCTTTGAAGGCGCGGACGGTCTCCTTGAGGGTTACGTATCTGCCGGGGGTCATCAGGAACGCCTCGGCCACGAAAAACGGCTGCGAGAAGAACTGCTGGATACGTCTGGCGCGACCGACGATGATCTTATCGTCGTCCGACAGCTCGTCCACGCCGAGGATGGCGATGATGTCCTGGAGGTCCTTGTATCTCTGGAGGATCTCCTGCACCTTCCTTGCGACCTGGTAGTGCTCCTCGCCGACCACGAGCGGGTCGAGGATGCGGCTGGTGGAATCGAGCGGGTCCACGGCGGGATAGATTCCCAGCTCCACGATTCTTCGGGAGAGAACCACAGTGGCGTCGAGGTGCGCGAACGTGGTGGCGACTGCGGGGTCGGTCAAATCGTCCGCAGGAACATAGATGGCCTGCATGGACGTGATCGAGCCGGTTTTGGTCGATGTGATGCGCTCCTGGAGCTGGCCCATCTCGGTCGCCAGCGTGGGCTGGTAACCGACCGCGGAAGGCATCCGTCCCAGCAGAGCGGAGACCTCGCTTCCCGCCTGCACGAACCGGAAAATGTTGTCGATGAAAAGGAGGATGTCCCGACCCTGGTCGCGGAAATATTCGGCGTGTGTGAGTCCGGCGAGGCCCACTCTCAGCCTCGCGCCGGGGGGTTCGTTCATCTGGCCGTAAACAAGGACGGTTTTGTCCAGGACCCTCTCGAACTCGGCGATCTTCCAGGTCTCCCCGTCGATATCCACCTCCGTGTCGAACGTGACAGGCGCGCCGTTTCGTGTCAATTTGAACTGACGCCCCCGGAAATCGTAGTCGAACTCGAACTCGTTGTCTCCGAATTTGGATTTACCCTGGGGTATGGTCTTTCTTATCTGCTTGCCGTCCGGGGTGGTTCTCACCAGTTGGAACACGGGGCGTTTCCTTCGATTGTTGGTATTTCTTCTCCTGTCACGTTCCTCCTGGCTCCAGGTGGGGGTGATGAGAGCGTCCTGGAAGTCGAGCCAGAGGTCGTTGCCTTCGCGGGTGCGCTCGCCCACGCCCGAAAAGACGGACTGTCCACCGTGGACCTTGGCTATGTTGTTGATCAACTCCATTATCAGGATGGTCTTTCCGACACCGGCGCCGCCGAACAGACCCACCTTGCCGCCTTTGGGGATGGGCGCGAGGAGGTCGACGACCTTAAGCCCGGTTTCGAATATCTCGGTTTTGGTCTCCTGAGCCTCGAGGGACGGTGGGTCTCGATGGATGGAGTATTCCTCGGTGGTCTCGGGAGGGAAGTCGGGGATGTCGACGGGTTTTCCGACGACGTTGAAGAGTCTGCCGAGACAGTCCTCGCCGACCGGAATCCTGATCGGGCCGCCCGTGTCTTCCACAGGCATGCCGCGCCTGAGTCCGTCGGTCGATCCCATCGATATGCATCGGGCGGTGGAATTCCCCAGGTGCTGAGCCACTTCCACAGTCACATCGATATTCCGAGCCGGGTCCTGGATGCGCAGGGCGTTCAGAAGCATGGGGAGCGACTCCTGCGGGAATTCGACATCCACGGTGGGTCCGATGACCTGAGTGATTGTTCCGTTTGCCACGGCACGTTCTCCTTAGTATCGCCGGACGGCTTCCGGCGCAAGAATCATCATCAGTTATCCGTTCAGCCGCGAAGGGCCTCGGCTCCGCCGACGATCTCGGCAAGTTCTTTCGTGATGGCAGCCTGCCGCGCCTTGTTGCGCATGAGAGTGAGCGTGCGGATCATGTCGACTGCGTTGTCGGTCGCGTTACGCATGGAGTTCATGCGCGCGCCGTGCTCGCTCGCAAGGCTGTCGGCAAGCATGCGAAAAACCACGATCCTGGCGTATTTGGGTATCAGAATGTTGAAAAGCCTCGCCGGCTCCGGTTCGAAGATGTAGTCCACCGCCGCGGGCGATCGGTCCCGGTCCTCTTCGCTCTCAGGTTCGAGGCCCACGATCGGCAGGAACTGCCTAATGACAACCTTATGGACTATCGCGCTGTGGAACTCGGTGTACACCATGTCCGCCCTGTCAAGGTCGCCCTTCTCGTAGGCCTGTGTGCAGATTTCCGTGATCTCCTGCAGAAGACTGACCGGCAGCTTCTGATCGATGCTCAGGTACTTCTTCGATTGCGGATGGATGTCCCATTTCCTGCGCCTGAAGAACTCGTAGAGCTTCCTCCCGACCAGGAGGAGTGAGACCTCCATACCCTGCTGCATGAAATGGCGGGCGTGTTTCTCGACGTGCCTGACTATGTTCGCGTTGAAACTGCCGCAAAGGCCCTTGTCCGACGCGGCGCCTATCACGAGGACCTTCCTGATCTCCTCGTGAGGCTCCATGAGGGGATGCCTGGCGGTTTCAAACCCGACCGATTTCGCCAGATGGCTGAGAATCTCATCCATCTTGTCGGTGTAGGGTCTTGCCGCTTCGATCCGCTGCTGAGAGCGCCTGAGCTTGGTGGCGGCCACCATCTGCATGGCGCGGGTGATCTGGCGGATGCCCTCCACCGATCTGATGCGTCGTCTGAGTTCTCGAAGGGTCGCCATTTGTCCAAACCCGACTACTGCGCCGGTAGCTCAGCCGGTGGAACGCGGCCGCGCAGCTCGTGCGCAAGCCCTGTCTCCGCTTCCTGGGCAAGCTCGCGCAACTTCTGGTCCCGGTTGCGAGGATCGATCGGCGTGTATTCCTTTTCGCCGGTGTAAAGCACGCCCCCCTGTACGTAGATCATTTTCGCGGCCATTCTCCGCTGGCCGGTGGCGCTGAGACCCTCTGCGAGGAACGAGATGACTATTCGATCGCGCGAATCGAGAGGATCGTAGTTCTCGAAGGAATTGCCCACCTGCCCGAGGTCGATGGAATAGATGAATGCGCTGTCCTGGATATCCCGGGCGGTCTGCTCGATCGGCGCCCCGTTAAATGTCGCGGTAATGTGGACCGTGCCGCTCGCGATGTCGCACTCAAGGAGATCCGCGGTCAGCGCAAGGAGATGCGAGCCGGGGTCCAGGGGCATCCGCGCGGGAAGATGGAATTTTATCGGCAGCGTGTTCCCGGGACTGATGACGTAGAACTCCCATGCCTCGCCCGGGTTGACGCCGAGGATCGAGCCGGTCTGATCTCCCTGCATCAGGGAAGTTCTGACCTTCCAGACACCCTGGCGGTCGAGAACGAATCGGTCTCGCATGGCCTGGGCGTAGCCGGAGTTGTCGGCGGTTGCCATAATTGTTCTCTGGTTGCCGCCGGGAGGAGTAATCACCCATTCCACCGTGGATTCTGCGGGAAGGGGAAGGAAATAAGCAGTGGGAGTGAAGGGATCGCCTTCCCCGACGATGCTTCCCGGACGGACCGCGAGATTGTGCATTACTGCGGTATGTGTGCCCCAGCCGTCGCTTATCATAGGCGTGCCGGCTTGATGGACCCGGGGCACCATGACATCGTCGCTGATAACGATAGCGGTTGAGTAACTGCCGTATTTCGTCGAGTTCGCGGGGATGTCTCGATACACCATCGCGGACCAGAAGTGATAGATATCGCCGGAGGCGTCGGCGGACAATTCGCCGGGGTTCCATGGGAACGTCGGATAGGGAAGATGCGCTCTTGCGGACCCTTCGGCGACCCGGCCCTGGAAGTAGCCGTCATTTCGTGCGGCCGCATCGATAAGGTACGCGATGCGATCGATGTCGGCGGGATATGTGAGGGGGAACAAGCCTGAGGAGGTCGCCATGCGGGGTGTGACAAATGTTCCCGCTGCGCCGCTGTCGAGGGTCCTGAGCGCCGCGTCATCCGTGCGGAACCCCGTCTGGTCGCCGAGGAAGAATCCGAGCGGGAAAGTGTAGACGGTCGGCAGACTCCCCGATGTATTCTCGGGAAGGAGCACTGTATCACCGGTGTCGGCGGGCACAGGAACGTATCTCGCGTCGGAAGTAATCGAGAACGATCCTGCGGCGGGAGGTCTGCTGGCAAGAAGGATCGCATCGCTCGGAAGGACAACGCCCGCCAGCATTTTCTCACCCATCCAGAGGGTCCCGTCCGGTTCTCTGTAGGTCGCGAGGAACGCGACGGCGTATTCGCCGGGTGTCCCGAACTGGATTTGCGAGACCCTGGCGAAACGATCGCGCCCCATCAGGATTGCAGGCGAGTAGTAGCCCCACTGGTTCGCCTTCGCGGTGAAGGATTCCGAGTTGGACCGGTTCCCCGAATACGGATCGAGCTTCCAGGTCACCTCGACATCCGCCGGCAAAGGGGGATAGAGCTGGAATCCGGGATCGAAGAAATCGTTCTTTGCGAACGGGGTCCCGGGAAGGACGTTGGTGTCTATCTGGATCGGACGGGCGATGTAGACCTCGTAAATTCCGCCCCCGACGTAGGCCTGGTTTGAAGTGTCTTTGGTCCAGCCGATCATCTCGATCCTGTGACGCCCGTAGCTGGAGAAGCTGAAGGCGAACCTGTCCTGAAGGGTCGTGGCTCCGATGCCTCGACGGCCGTCGAACGGTGCGCCGCCGAGGTCCACAATCGAGCCGTCCGGGTTCTCGACGCGGACCTCCATCCATCCGGAATGGTAGTCAAGGTCCAGGTTCGAGCCGGTGGTCCGCATGAACGGGTTCCAGACGAGGGGAAAATCCGGTTCGAGCAGGTAGCGTATCTGTTGTCCCTTCGAGTCGCACATGGGCAGGACAGTCGTGCTTGAGTAGCCCAGATGGTGAGTGGCAGCAAGGTAGCCCCGGTCTTCGACGGCCACAACACCCCCGGAGGGGAGACTCGAAGAGAAGAGCGTCCAGATCATGCGGGGCTGGTTTCGAGTGCCGATGGCGATCGGGGAGGTGACGCCGTAAGTCATCTGGTCGTCGGTTGTGGTGGGGATATTCGGGTTGACGCCCCAGAGCGTGACGACATCGCCTTCCCCAATCTGGAGGCCCACGTCGATTCGGAGTTGATACCATCCCTGGGGTATGCCGGGATCGAGCAGGATTCCATGAACTGCGGTGCCGGTGATGGTCCCAGCCCGTTCGTTGACGGTCAGCTCGGACGACGGCGTGAGGAGGAAGGAGTCGATGGGATGGTGGAAGGTCCCGCCGAACCTGTCGGTGGGCAACCCCTCGTAGGCTCCTTCGATGGGGAGGCCGATCCCCGTGAGGACCGTGCTTGCCATGGCGTCAGGAGCCCCGATCATGTCACCGTCCTGATTGAAAACCCTGGCGCCGGTGACGAGGGTGCAGACTCCGGCAACCCTGTTGACGTTCTGGGAGAGGCCCGGGGAATTGATGTTGAACTCCACCGCCAGCGTGAGTCCGTCCCCGGCATTGAACTCCCTTGCGGAGGCCGTCACACGCATCTGCCAGGTCCCGCCCTCCGCCACGGCGCCGGAGAAGTTCCAGGTCACCTGGGAAGACGCATCCTGGCTGAGCGCTCCCGGCCCTATGGTCAAGAGGAACGCGAGTGCGGCGACCGCCGTTATGCTCCGTCTCATTTTCATCCTCCAGCAGCTCCTGCCTGGTCCGGACTGTGTTCTCTTGCGCCGGTATCCAGGGAGGATTCTATTGCCGGCCCGACTCACCGGCCTGAGTACTTGCCGCCACGAACTGATCTTTGAATTCGCCGACGGCTTTTTCCAGCAATTTATCTGTGTCTTTGTCTATCGATTTTGTCGTCTTGAGTGTGTGCAGCGTTTGCGGATATCGCTCTCTCAGCCAGGGGAGGAACTCGACCTCGAAACGCCTGATGTCCTGAAGGGCGATGTTGTCGAGGTAGCCTCTGACGGCCGCGAAGATGACCGCGACCTGCTCCTCCACCGGCATCGGCACGTACTGCGGCTGCTTCAGGATCTCGGTAAGCCTTGCGCCGCGAGTGAGCCTTGCTATCGTCGCGGCGTCCAGGTCGCTCCCGAACTGTGCGAAGCTGGCGAGCTCCCTGTACTGTGCGAGCTCGATCCTCAGCCTTCCTGCGACGCCTTTCATCATTTTTGTCTGGGCTTTGCCGCCGACGCGGCTGACGGAGAGGCCGACGTTAATAGCGGGACGGATGCCGGCATAGAAGAGGTCGCTCTCGAGGTATATCTGGCCGTCGGTGATGCTGATTACATTGGTCGGGATATAAGCCGATACATCCCCGGCCTGGGTTTCGATAACTGGCATCGCCGTCAGGCTTCCCCCGCCGAGCTCGTCGGAGAATTTCAGCGCCCGCTCCAGAAGCCTTGAGTGCAGGTAGAAAACGTCGCCGGGATACGCCTCGCGTCCGGGCGGCCTCCGGATGAGCAGCGAGAGCTCCCTGTACGCGACAGCGTGCTTGGAAAGGTCATCGTAGAAAATCGCTGCGTGCTGCCCATTGAACGCGAAATACTCGCCCATCGCGCATCCCGCGTAAGGCGCGATGTACTGCATGGGAGCCGGATCGCTTGCGGTCGCGGACACAACGGTGGTGTAGGCCATCGCGCCGTGCTCCTCGAAAGTTTTTATCACCTGCGCGACAGTGGATTGTTTCTGTCCGATGGCGACATAGATGCAGTGGACCGGCGGTTCGGCATCCTTCTGATTGATTATTGTATCGACAAGGAGGGCGGTTTTGCCGGTCTGGCGGTCGCCGATGACAAGCTCGCGCTGGCCGCGACCTATGGGGATCATGCTGTCGATGGCCTTCAAGCCCGTCTGCAAGGGCTCCTTGACAGGCTGTCTCTTGACCACGCCGGGAGCGATGCGCTCGATAGGCTGAGTCTCGGTGTAGGCGATCGGGCCCTTCCCGTCGAGCGGCTGCCCGACCGCGTTCACGACCCTTCCGATCACTGCGCTTCCGACCGGGACCTCGGCGATCCTGGCCGTGCGCTTCACTGAGTCGCCCTCCTTGATGTGTTCGCTGGGCGACAGAAGCGCTGCGGCCACGTTGTCCTCTTCGAGGTTAAGCACGATCCCGTACGCCGCTTCTCCGGTCGGGAGCCGCGGGAATTCCAGAAGCTCGCCCATCATGGCTTCCTGGAGCCCGTAGATCCGCGCGATGCCGTCCCCGATCTGCAGGATGGTGCCTTCGCTCTCAAGCTTGAGAGGCTGGGCGAAGCTTTCGAGCTGGGCCTCTATTATGGTGGCGACTTCTTCGGGTTTGAGTGAAAAGGTCACGATCGATCAGGTCCTTCCATTTGTTCAGGGTATGTATCTGAAAAGGCGATCAATCGCACATCCATCGCTTATTCAGTGTTTTCTTCACATGCGGTCAAGACATAGTTGAGGGCGGTGTCGGGAGGAAGGGAGTCGAGCTCGGGATGCAGGAGCATCGCCCCCGCAGTTGCGATGGCGGCCGTGTGATCGATGTAATATTTCCGTCCCGAATCGTAGCAGGCGATAAGCCCGTCCTCGTAACAGAGAACGACGGTCTGGGTGAGCGACCAGTCGACCCAGACCAGTCGGATATCGTCCCAGTCATTCGTGCCGGGACCATTGGAGTAGCGGACGTTGTGCCAGTTGCGGAACTCCTCGGGCACGCTCCCCGCGTCGCCCTGGTAGGGCACCGTCAGAAGGACCGGTCCCTGGATCAGCTTGAAATAAAGCCTCTGGAGGAGGCGTTCGAGGTATTCCTCCTTGTCGTACCGGACAGCGACGATGTGGGGGTTGTCCGGCGAATCGAGGAACACTTCGCTGGGGGAGAGATCGAAGGAGTTGAGTTCGACCTGCTCGGGAAGCGAGTCGGCGTAGTCCACCTGAAGAGTGCCGAGGACCTCGACAGCGAAGGGAGCTATTCTCGGCCACAAACCGGTGTAACCTTCGGCCATTAGCCGTTCGGTCTCGATCTGTTCGGGTGAGGCATGTCCGGCGAACAAAAGCCCTATCGCGCGGTTGAGTGCGCCCGCGGCCCCCAGCGAGGGATCGAACTCCCCGTACGGGTCGACGCAATCCCAGGACGCGTCCAGGATGTAGCTGGAGTGAGATGCTTCGGAATCGGTGCCATCCGGGCCGATCAGGTCGATTCTCTCGCCTGCATCGGCGATTCCGCCGACTGCGAGAACAAGTAGAGTAGTGAAAAGAATTCTGCGAAACATAGGTTAGGATCACCAACTGCAGTTCAAATTACTCTTTATTGCCTTTAAAGGCAATTCAGCCTTTCGATGGAAGGCCGCGCGGGATTCGTGCCGCGAGCATCGTGCGCCTGATCTCCTCGAAGCGGCTCGACAGGCTGCCGTCGACCACCTTGTCGCCGAGGCGAATCTGGACACCGCCGATGATTTTCGGGTCGACCCTTATGGCGATCTCGACCTCCCTGGAGCTGAAACGCTGCACCGCGTCGAGCAGCCGTCTCTGAAGATCGGCCTCAAGCGGTCTTGCCACGACGATCTCGGCGTGTTCAACGCCGCGTGCGCTGTCCGTCAGCTCGTTGAAGCGCGTTGCGATCTCGGGAATTATCCTCTGCCGCCGCTTCTCGATCAACAAGACGAGAAGTTTCATCACGACTCCCGAGAACTTGTCGGACAGAGCATCGTGAAGGATCCCGATTTTCACCTTGGGCGGCATCTTCGGATTGAGAAGGAATTCCCTGATCTGCCGGGATGTCTCAAAGACGCGCTGCAGGACGCCAAGCTCGTCGTCGACCCTCTCGATGGTGGCGAGATCGGGGCAGCTTGAGAGAAGCGCCCTTGCGTACCTGTCCGCCACAACCCTACCGTACATGCGTCAGTTCCTCCACAAACCGTTCCACCAGCCTGCGGTGGGTCGGCTCATCGAGCTGCTCCATGGCGGCTTTTCTGCCGGCCTCGACCCCTACATTCACCACGTAGGCTTTGAGCTCGAGCTTGGCTTCCTCGAGAATTCGTTCCGTGTCGGCGCGGGCTTTTTCGAGGATGTCGCGGGCCTTCGCTCTCGCTTCATCTTCTATCTGGTGCGCTGCGTCCTGGCCTTGCCTTATGGCCTCCTGAATCCTGTGGGTCGCTTCCTCCTCGATCCTGCCGAG
>CAYGZQ010000043.1:0-35711 GCA_964354375.1 uncultured Planctomycetota bacterium | reverse complement strand
CGATCCGGCACAACCTCAACATCCAAGGGCGTCTATTCTCCCTTTAGCATATTTTCCCGCATTCCGCAAGGATACCAGTTGAAAAATATTCGGATGCCAGCAAACGGGGTAAACGCTCACTTGCCGGCAATCACACTCACACACGGATGCTCGGCAAGATAGAATCGGTAGGGCAGGTCGGCGCCTTTGTCGATGTCGCCGAGACCTATGCGTGTTGTCCGGACGATTCCGCCGTATCGATCGACAAGCCTCCGTCGGATGGTCGCGGAGGGAATAAGAATCCGCAGGCGCGAATTCAGGAGATCAAGACCGTACTCTTCGCGCCCTATCCTGAGCGCGGCGGCGAGCTTGCCCGGACCGTTCGTCAGGTCGACATCCCTCTTCGCCTTCGGTCTTCTTGAGCGCATGAGATCGAGACCCTCCAGAGGCTCGATCGACCGCACCAGCACCGCGCATCCGAGCCCCTCGCGCTCGGTCACCATGTTGAACATCCAGTGATTGCCGTAGGTGAAGTACGTATATGCATGCCCGGGCGGACCGAACATTGCGCGATTCCGCTTCGTCTCGCCTCTGAACGCATGGCATCCGGGCTCGGTATATATATATGCCTCCGTCTCGATAATCATCCCGCCCACCGTGCCGTCCGGAAGCTCGTGACGCACGTACGCGCCCAGGAGCGCCTTCGCGACGGTCAATGTGTCGCGCCCAAAGAACGCCCGCGACGGCGCGCGGTATTTCGACAGGTCGACTTCAAACGCCTTTTTCATCGTCTTCATCGACAGAGAACCCTCATGCCTTCGCCGCGAGCTACTGGATTTTCCCCAGCCTCTCCTTCAGGGTGTCGATCGCGCGGATGGTGAGAGGATCGAGCCCGCGCGCGCAGGCCAGATAGTAGCTCGTGTAGTCGGCCGTCTGCATCATGCTCATCAGGCGGCCCAGAAGCGTCTTCCCCTCCCCTTTCAGCTCATGAACCCACGCGACATGCTTCCGGACAAGGTCGCTCGTGAAATCCTGCCTGAACTTCACGCGCGGATGATCGTCCTTGTCGCGCAGAAACAGGATTCCGGTCCTGCCGGTCGCCGGACCCGCCTGAGCGTACGCCACCACCTCGTTATGGTTCATCTCGGGGATCATACAAGCGTGGCACGGCCACTTGGAGTTCTCGTTGATCTGAGCCTGGAACCTGAGCGCCGCGGGCCAGGTGAGCTCGGCGGCCGCGATCACCGGAAACGAGCCGTGAATATCGTACGCCAGCCGCTTCGCGAAGTTCTTGTCGTATTGAAGGTCCCTCGAGTAGCGGTTCGCCCCTCGCTTCAGCGAGACGATCGCATCCTCGACGGATTCATGTATGAATTCCATCCCTTCGAAAGCCGCCGACAGAACCGACAGCACCGCGCAGAGGAGATGAGGCAGCGCGAGCCTCGGAGCGGGATAATCCGTCGGCAGTTTCACCAGCGGGGTTCCGTGACGATCGGCCAGGTCGCCAAGCGCTCCGCCGGTCGCGATCGCGACCACGTTCGCCATGCGATTATGCCCCTGGGTGTACGCCCAGACCGATTCCTCGGTGTTGCCCGAATAGCTCACAACGATGAGAAGCGTGCCGGGTCCCAGGCTCACGGGAAGGGTGTACCCTCGCACCACGCGGCACGGCACGGGAAGCGACTGGGACGTCACGGAGTACGCTATGTCGCCGCTGATTGCGCTGCCGCCCATCCCGCAGATCAGAACCTCGCGGATATCGTCCCGGCGCTCTATTGGCGGTCTTGACGCCCCCAGGTACAGGCTCTTCGCGTCCGAGAGCCTCTGATCGCTTGTCTCGATCCAGCCGTACACGCCGGACGGGTCCGCCGCGTAGGTCGCCGGACCGTCAAGGTCCTCGAAATCCTCATGTGCCCAGATCATGATTCATCTCCATAGCATGGCCGAATTGATCATCCTCCAATGAAAGCCCTGACGAGCCAGTTGCTCAGACCAACCGCAAGCACGGCAAACGAGACAATCAATGTGATTCTCCATTCGTTCCTGGTCAATGACAGACTCCTCAGGTTGCCGAGAACGAAGAACCCGCAGATGAACGGAAGTGCGGGGATCGGCGCGTTGAATACGAACACAAGAGTGAAAGACACCGCCAGCGCCGCAGCCATGAGCAGGACGGTCTTCACAAGCGAAATCCCGAACCGCCTGCTTGACGCAAGGAAAACCGCCATGAAAACGAGGTCCCCCAGCCCGAACAGCGGCGTCATCAGACCCGCACCCGGCTGCGGCCAGCTCAGAATGAGAAACTCCACGACGGGCGGAGGCTGCCAGGCGCCCGACGCAATCTGCCGCTGCACGTGCTCCACAACCTGCTTGCCCACCGACTTGCTCGGACCCTGGAATACGCTCCAGATGTCGACGAGGGTCCCCAGGATTCCCACCGGTATCAGATGCCCGACCTTCTCGATCTCTCCCGCAAGCCAGTTTCCGATCGTGAAAGTGCCGATCAGAAGCATCATCGTGTTCAGCGTGTGCCAGATGCGCCAGTTATATTCAGCGCGCACGAGGAGCAGCGATGCAAGCCACCATGCCGCACACGCAAGCAGGACAAAGAACGTGGATTTTCTTCCGGGAAGATGCGCCGACCATTCCGCGGCGGTGAGAATCGTGAGAGGAACGCCCAGTCCCAGCACCAGGAAGTAGCCGATATCGACCGGAAAGCCTTCCCGTGCGGAGAGCCACAGGCAGATCGCATACACAAACGCCCAGACGATAGTAAACGGATAGAGCCGGCGTTTGAACTCGCTGGGCTCAGTCACATTCAAGGCTCCAGTTCCACCAGGTTCTGTCGCGGATCATACGTGTATCGAAAACCCAGGCAGTCGAGGACGGAAAGCAAGGGCAGGTATGGCGTCGATTCGAGAGCCGCATCCGGAACGTCCGGAAGCAGAATCTGGTCACCGCATCTTAACAGCTTCCCTTCCCTGTCAAGCGTGACAGCGTGCCCGCTGTGGCTCACCTGAAGACTGTCGGCTTCCTCCACCATGGTGCAACCGAGAGTCTCGAATCCTCCCAGCCCAACCCAGATCGTGCCGTCGATCTCCATGTGCGGAGTCTCCCACGCGACCTCGGTCCCGTCGGCGAGTCGGACGGTCAGAGGATCGTACTGATACACCAGCACTTCGCCGTCGTATGTCAGTCCGACGATCTCGCTGAAATCGTCACCGTCGATGTCCCCCAGGACCATCTCGTTTATCAATGGGAGCTCCAGGGTTATCTGGACCGTGAACGTGCCGCCGTCCTGCCTGAAAATCTGGAGCCGGTCTATCGGACGGTTGGGGTCGCTCACGGAAATCAGAAGCTCCAGGAGCGCATCCTGGTCCAGGTCCGCGATGCCCACCCTGTCCGCTTCGCCGCCGGTTCCCGCGTACAGCTTGCCCGCCTCGGCACCGATTTCTTCCAGCTCGCTCACATCAAGCTTGGTCAGGTCCTGCACAAAATACACTTCCCCTTCCTGCAGCTCCGATACCTCTTCCTCGGTGAGCTCGACAAGCCCGTCCGACGTAAGCTTGTACAGCACCATGCCCGCCCACTGCTGAAAGTCGGCGCCTCCCGAGGATGGTTTCTGCGTGCCGGACGAATCCCTGTTTGAAGCCGGCAGAGCGATGAGGACCGTTCTCTGGCCTCCACCGATGTCCGTCACCACAAGCCGTCCCGACTCACCGGGCAGACGGTAATTCTCGTATTTCGCGGTCTCCTCGAACAGGTAGCCCGTGTACTGCACCTGGTGAAGCGTGCCAAGCGAGTCCAGAAGGAGTATTTGCGGCCTGATCCCGGGCATCCTGTCATGAATGATCTCCACCGCCACCATGTAGCCGTCTTCCACCAGCGGATCGCTTATCCAGATGGGCACAAACCCGCCCCGGGTGAAGCGATACACGTGGAAACCGCCCTCATCGTCCGCTATCACCATCTCATCCGCGCCGTCCCTGTTGATGTCGCCCAGATCGAACGCCCCGCGGAAAAATGAATAGCCGCTTACAAGCTCACCGCTGTATTCAAGGTACATCTGGCCGGCGTACGCGGTCGACGGGAGTATGACGCCGCTCAGAAGGATTATCAGAACGAACGGAAGACTTAATCGGACGATATATGCGGGCAGGATTGTCATGCCTTGATACACGCAGGCGATCAGTCTGGTTCGGGCTCCTCTTCCCCACCGAACGCCTGCAGGACATATTCTACCACCAAGCCCAACGGCACGCTTTCCTGCTCTCCCGAATCCATATCTTTCAATATTGCGACCTCGGCCTTCAGCTCGTCTTCCCCGATAATCACCGCCGCAGCGGCTTTCAGCGCGTTCGCCTGACCGAGCTGGTTTCGGAACGATGTACCCCGGTGATCGATATGAACAACAAGTCCCGACGCCCTGAGGGTGTTCGCAATCGTCGAGGCCGCGCGCAGAGCTTCCTCTCCGAGCCCGATCACCGCGATGTCCACCTCCGGCTGGATGAGGTCCTCGATATCAGTCCAGTCGATGGACTCCGAGATTCGCTCCAGACCGGAGCCGAATCCCATCGCAGGCGTCGGCGGACCGCCGTAAAGCTCCACGAGTCCGTCGTAACGCCCTCCGCCCATGAGGCTCGCCTGCTGGCCCGTCGCACCTTCCATCATCACTTCGAATACCGTGTGCGTGTAATAATCCAGGCCCCTGACCAGCATCGGATCGACCTCTATCGCAATATCCTCCGCTCTCAGAAGCTCCCACAGCGCCCTGAAACGCTCGCGCGATTCTTTCGAAAGCGCCTTATCGATGCGCGGCGCTTCCGTGAGCACCTTGAGGCATTCGGGAACCTTGCAGTCGAACACTCTCAACGGATTGTGCTCGACCCGGTTGTGGCAGTCCGGACAGAAATCGTCCCGGCGATCTTCGACGAATTTTTTGAGGTCAGCATTATATCCGGCGCGATCCTCGGCCGACCCGAGCGAGTTCACAGCAACCCTCAGATTCTCGATCCCGAGAGCGCTCAGGAAGCTGACCCCCAGGCTTATCACCTCGACATCCGCGGTCACCGATCCCGCCCCGAAAATCTCCACCCCGGCCTGGGTGTGCTCCCGGTACCGACCCTTCTGCGGACGCTGGTAGCGGAACATCGAGCCGACATAGTAGAGCCTCGACTGCTCCGCGAAATTCCATCCGGCCTGGATAAGGGCCCGCACGACACCGGGGTTTCCCTCCGGCCTCAAGGTCATGCTCCGGCCCTTTTTGTCGGCGAAGGTGTACATCTCCTTCGACACTATGTCGCTCGATTCCCCCGCTCCGCGCGCGAAAAGCTCGGTCGACTCGAACATCGGCGTGCGCACCGGAAGATACCCGTAGTTCTCCGCGAGGTCGCGAAACACGGCCTCCACGTGCAGCAGCTTGAGGCTTTCGGGAGGGAGAAAATCGATCGTGCCCCTCGGGGCCTGGTATTTCGCGCTCATCGAACCGTCCTTGATGCCATATTACCGGGCGGTATTGTACATCAAAAAATCCCGGTCAGGGACCGGGGCTTCAGGCGGGTTTTGGGGTACCTGGAGGGATTTGAACCCTCGACCTCCTGATCCACAGTCAGGCGCTCTAACCAGCTGAGCTACAGGTACCATGTTCGCCGGCGTTCTCTGTATATCATCCACCCATGCGTTAGTCAAGAGAACAGCCCGACCTGCTGAGTGACCACTGATGTCACATCGGCATTGTGTTATGATAATTAATGCCTTAGCCCAGTTCGGCCTTATGGGAGCCGGTCTATGAGAACTGCCGATCTATTGAAGAAGAACCGCGACGACATTCTGCGAATCGCAGCGAAACACGGCGTGCGGAACATAAGGATATTCGGCTCCGTTGCACGTGGCCAGGCGGATAAGGACAGCGACATAGACTTCCTCGTCGAGATGGAGCCGGGACGAACGTTGCTCGACATGGGGGGGTTTCTCATGGAGGTGCGCGAGCTGCTCGGCAGGGATGTGGACGTGGTCACGGAGCGCGGATTGAAGGAACGGATACGCGACCGTGTCCTGAAAGAGGCGGTGGCGCTGTGAGGAATCCGTCGGAACGGCTGCATGACATCCTCGAGGCGATTGACCGCATCGAGCGCTATGCCGCTCGCGGTGCGGGAGCCTTTGAGAAAGACGAGCTCGTTCAGAGTTGGGTCGTGAGGCATCTGCAGATCATCGGCGAAGCGGCGCGGGCTTTGCCTCCGGACGTGCGCGAACGGTTCCCTGAAATCCCGTGGCCGCAGATCATCGGCATGCGCCACATTCTCGTGCACGACTATTTCGAAATCGACAGCCAGGTAGTTTGGGACGTAGTGATTCGGAATCTGCCCGAACTGAAATCGCGAGTAGAAGCCGCCCTGAAGGTGCTGGAGATGGAGTCTTGAGAACGGTTGCGAGCAGGAAGCGGCTGCCGCGCAAATCCATGTTATAATTTGAATAGCGAAATGCACGGCGCAGGGATACAGACCTCTCAGTCCCCTCGGCGGGAAAGTGTCCGCATGGCTGCAAGCATTCCATTAGTAGCACTGCTTCTGTGCGTTCTCGTCTTCCCGGTGTGCAAACCCCACCTCCCTGCCGGCAGACTTTCTGTGTTTCCTAAGGGCATGGCTGTCGACTCCTCAGGCATGATCATCATCGTGGGCGGGCGAATGACCGCCGATCCGAGAGTCAATCCAAGAGACAAAACGGTGCTCATGCGGGTGGACAAAGACGGACGCTCGCTCACCGAGATCGATCTGGGTATGGGGAGATTTGACCGGCAGACGCGAAGCATCTCCGTGGACCGGGAAGATTGCATTATCACCTGGACCTTATATCCGACATCGGTCACGGGGGATGATCTCATGCTCGCCAAGCACGACAGCAAGGGCAACCTGATATGGGATCGTCGATGGGCCGGTCCAGGCTACGAGACCGCGCAATTCTGCCGGGTGGACAACGACGGCAACGTAGTTGCGGTAGGCCAATCGCAGGGATACCTGGATCTCGACCCCGGCCCCGGCACAGATATGAGTGAAACCAAGGGCGGATCGGGTGTGCAGTTCGTGTGCGAGCTGAACAGCAAGAGCGACTACATGTGGGGACACGCATGGGATCTCTGGATCTATGACGCGGACTTCGATGCCTCCGGCAATGTGTATCTCGCGGGCTCGTTTTACCGTCCTCTGGACTTGATCCCCGAGTCAACGGCACTATCCACGGGCCAAAGCTCCGACGCTGGGCTCCTGATGAAGGTTAACAGCCACGGTGACATTGACTTGGTTAAGCCGGTAGGCCCGGTAATGCCGGGGGTATCGACAGAGGTCAAGCTGCTAGCCGTCGCGCCCGACTGCATCTATCTTGCGGGTTCCTGCGGCGCGATCATACCGTGCAGCTCGGCACCGGTGGCAGCGCAGGGAACAGAAGAGTCCTCTTCCAGACAGTTCTTGTGTCGACAAGACCTAGACGGCTCGTGCGTGTGGGTCAAGGATTGGCCTGGGACAGGTCAGAACATCATAGACATCGAGCTCTGTCCTGACGGCGATCTGGCGGTCGCCGGCGGGTACTATCCACAACTTCTGCTCCCTGGCCTTCCGCCCGGGACGGATACCAGCAGCGAAAAGCACGATGCTTTCCTCGCAAGACTCGAACCGGGAGGGAATATCGAATGGGTTCGAACCTGGCGAGCATGTGCCACCGCCGGAATCAGGCAGATATCCGCCGACCGCGACGGCAACCTGGTCGTTCTCGGCTATTACTCGCAGAGTGACACACCCAATGATCTCGATCCGGGTCCGGCGTTCCTTTTCAAAATCGGAGGCGGGACGTATCTGAGTAAATTCAGCCCGGAAGGCGACCTCCTGTGGGTCTGGACTGAATACCCTCAAACGGAGTCAGGGGGCGATTGAGAGGAGGGGTTGCTACGCGAGCCGCCTTCTCAGTGCCGATCTCGTTCGCTGAACCTGTCGAAGTCGGCGTCGGTGAGGTTCTTGATGTAGTAGTCGAGCTGCGGGTGCACCCCCTTCGCGGGATCCGACAGCGGCACAAGCTCGAATTCATAGAGCCGCGCCACTGTGCTCAGCATGTCGACGCTGTTCACGTTCGTACCCTCGGGTCCCCTGAACGCCCAGAGGTAGTTGTAGCTCTCCGACCCGTCGGCCTTCGTGACCTGGTACTCAAGCATGAACTGGTTTCTGTTCTCCGGATCGGGATCGAGCTGCCTGAGCGCCTCGACTTTGTAGCCCTGCGACTCCCAGTCGCGCATCATCTTGTCGACCGCGACTATCGGCTCCATGGCTTTCCGGAGCTCCGCCTCGTGGCCGCTCAGCTGATTGACCGCGCACACGACCCGTACGACAAACAGGATCACGAGCGCCGCCGCGATTATCAGCCCCCACTTGACGACCTGCTGCACTGTCTGCATGACCTCGCCTCACCTCACTCGTCCGGCCTATACAATAGCCTGGATAGTCTTTCGACCGCATGCTCTGCTCATCTCTGTAGATTACCTGGCAGCGCCAAAGTTGCAGATGATAAGCCGGTAGCTGCTGTCCCACTCACCCGGAAGCTGCTGTCCCACTCACCCGGTAGCTGCTAGCCTTGACACGAGCGAAGCGAGTGTCAAGGTAGCTGCTACCGGGGTCAGCTACCGGGGGCAGCTACCGGGGTCAGCTACCGGGGTCAACCGGTAGCTACCGGGATCATGCGCATATGATATCATTCCCTCGTGCCGAGACAAGCAAGAATCGTGATTCCCGGCCTGCCGCATCATGTCACCCACCGCGGCAACAATCAGCAACCGCTCTTCGCTGACGATACGCACCGCGACCAGTACATCGCTATCTTGAAAGAGCGGTGTCTGCGTTACGGTCTCGAGGTGTGCGGTTACTGCCTCATGACCAACCATGTCCATCTCGCGGTAATCCCGTCAGCGCAGAAATCTCTGGTCGACGCCATCGGCTATTCGCACCGCTTTTTCGCTCAGGAAACCAATCGCCGTCACAGCCGCAGCGGCCACCTTTGGGAGAGCAGGTTCTACTCGTGTCCGCTGGATGAGGCCCACTTCATCCGTACCCTGATATACATCGATCGGAACCCGGTTCGCGCCGGGATCGTGACACTCCCAAACGAGTACCCCTGGTCCAGCGCGGACGCTCACATGGGCTTGCCTGACCGAGCAGGTCTCGTCAATTCCGAGAGTTGGGGCAGAATCGCAGCAACGTGCGATTGGCAGCGTCTGGTGAGACAAGAGGAAGACCGGGAAAGTCTGAATGAGCTTCGAGCCTGCACGGTCTCCGGCACACCCCTCGGGGACAGAGCGTTTGTCGGGAGGGTGATGGCGCTTCGGCAGCAGACTCTCCGGTAGCAGCTACCTTAATGCTCGCTGCGCTCGCATCAAGGATAGCAGCTACCGGATAAACGCTAATTCAATTCCTGGATGCTGGGTTTCAGGTCCATTTTTTTGATCCACTCGAGGTAGTCGTCCCATTTCATGTTTTCGGGACGTTTCTCGCTGATCGCCACTATCAGCGCCTGGAGGACGTTGGTGCCGAAGCTGCGGTCGCCCATGCGGGGTGTGGTCGTGACGAGCGTCTTCACTCCCCTGCCCTTCAGAAGCTCGACATCCTCTTTGGTCGTCGTGTTCGTGACGATGATCTTCCCAGACATATCTTCCGGCATATATTTACGTATGTAATGAAAATCGCCCGCGATTATCTTCGCCCGCTGGAACTGCTCCGGAAATCTCGGTTTGAACTCCTCCTGCTTCTTACCCGTCGGGTAGAGCATCTTGAACGGGAGCTTGGTCATGATCGGGAGCAGCGTGGCCGCGACCCTGTTCAGCTCCTTGAGCGACCGGATCGGCTTGTTGATTTTCAGCGCGAACAGGAAGTCGCCGTATATCGTGTCGCACCCGACCTCATCGAGCGCCTCGGCCATTCCGATGCGGTCGACGCCGCTCACCAGAAGCGCCGGGTCCCCCTTCTTGATGATCCCATACTGCCCGGCGAGGTCCCGTATCACCTGGCGCTCGAGCGTGTGCTTGATCTCGCCGCCGTCGACAATGGGTGTCTTCTTCGCGTTCTTCGCGATATTCCACGCGTCGCGGATTTTGTATTTGCGCGTGGAGCTCCAGAGATATACGTCCGTTCCGCCCAGCCCGAAGCAATCGATCTTCCCGTCGAGGTCTCTGATAACCTCCCCCGCTTTCTTCATGTCGCCGTCGGTCCCCTGCCGACCCACCTCCACCTCCTGCCCCAGGAATTCGCCGACATACGTTTTGTCGCGCTTGCTCGATCCGATGCTGACACTCAGTACGTGCTTCATGGCTACTCTCCTCCGTTTCTCACAGGATGACTGTTGTCTTGACCCCTGCGCCGGCGACCGTCACTCGGATCCGGCCGCAGGCAATATTACCACCCCGAAATCCCCATTGTATTCAAGCAGGTTGGCTCTGAAAATGTTCGCCATCTCGGTATTGGCCTTGTAGATGTCGGCGAGGGCAACAATCCTCAATTCCGCCGGGAACCCTACGCCGGAGAGCTCTCCCGACAGCTTGATCAGGTCCTGCGCAGGTATCTGGAGAATCTCGCCGGATGTCGACGGGATAAGACCCTTGTCTCCGACGAGGTAGTCCCTGGCGTCCTCGAGAAAACGTGCGATGGTGCCGGAGTACGGGTCTTGTGTTCCAGCGGCGGGAGAGTTGAACACCACCGAGTAGATCAGCGATCCCTGGCTGAACACCTTGTAGTTGCTCGTGACCTGAAGCCTGACCGGGACGGGCTTGTTCTCGACAACATTGGCTGTCGCGTAGACAATCACGATGCCCAGGTCCGACGAAAGCGCCCTGATCTCATCCAGCGCCTGCACATACGCCTCCGATGAAATATCTATCTCGTTATCCGCGAGCACGAGCTGTCCGGTCGCGGGATCCTTGTAGTTCCCCGGAATGGCGTTGATCCAAAGCCATAGCTGATCGTAGATTCTGTCGACGGTCTGACGCGTGTCGACAGGGATCACGACAAGCTCCTGGCCCTCAGGGACCCTGACTTCCCCGGTCTCATACGTTTGCACCTGCCCGGTCAGATTTTCAATCTGAAGGTTCTTAACCTCGATCTCCCTGTTCAGCGACGCAAGTCGGGACTCGCGTTCAGCGATCTGGCCCTCCACCTGCGCCACCCTTGCCTCGCTGGCGCCGACCGTCTTCCGCAGATCCGCTCGCTCGCTCTGCAGAGCCGCGATCTCAGTCTGGAGCTGCGCTACCTCGGTGCGCATTCCCTCAAGCTCTCCCTGAGCAGTGGAAAGCTGTCCGGCGAGATCTTCAATTGCCAGCTCCGACTGGTAGATGGAAGTCTGGAGATTGTCGTTCTGTTGCCTGGCTTCGTCACGTTCCACCGTGAGCCTGTCACGTTCACCCACAAGCGCGGTGATCTGCTCGCGTATCTCGCCCATCCTCTCCAAAGCGTATCGGATGTCCTTGTCGGCGAGCACAAGTGCGATGATCGTGCCACAGGTAATGAGCATTCCGGTGACCACGCCGATAAGGACCGATGTGCGCCGGGGCCGCAGGCCCAGAAGAGAGACTCGTCGCTTGCCCATGACGCGGCCGAGCACGTCGCCGGCCCAGGCCACAAACCCGGAGGCGATAACAAGAGCGAGGATGAAAATCAGGTTGATTCCCATACACTGAACCGCTCTCACAATAACACAAACCGGGTCCGCCGACTTTCCAGTCGGCTCTTATCAATTGAAAGAATGCCCCTTAGAAAAGGGGCGGACCCGGAGGACTACGACACGGACCCGATAGACTCCGCCAACTCTTCAGGCGACACTGTGGATGTGCCCGGCTTGGTCACGGCAACCGCTGCGGCGGCAGCTGCGAGACGGCAGGCGTCGGCCGGGTCGATTTTTCTCGCGTACCCCAGGGCGACAGTCGCCAGCACCGTATCGCCCGCTCCGGATACGTCATAAATCCTGCTCACCCGCGTCCTGATTCTCACCGGCGGCGCATCCTCGCGGTAAAGGTCCATGCCGTCGGGTCCGCGAGTCACGAGAAGCGCCCGGGGAGAATAGCGGTACATAACGTTAAGCGCGGCCGAGTCGCAGGACTGATCGTCGACAATCTCGATCCCGCTGAGCTCCATCGTCTCCTTGCGATTCGGCTTCATAAGATCGCACCCCTTGTAAAGCGCGACATTCACCGGTTTGGGATCGACCAGGACAGGAATGCCGTGCAGCCTTGAGAGGTCGTGCAAAGCGGTCATGAATTCAGGCGTGACGAATCCCTTCGCATAATCCGACACCGCGATCGCATCCACCGTGGGTACGGTCTTGCTCAGGAACGCCAACGCTTTCCGCAGGAAATTCTCCGACATCGTAAGCGGCTCTTCCTCGTCGACGCGGGCGAGCTGCTGGCCGTCCGCCACAACCCTGACCTTGCGGGTCGTCATGAAATAGTCATGCACCAGTATCCCGTCGTCCGCAAAGCCCTGCTCGTGCACGATGCTCAGGAATCTCTCCCCCGCTTCGAGCCTGCCGATCGCACCCATCATGATCGGCTCCCCGCCCAGCGCGGCGACATTCATCGCGCAGTTCGCGGCGCCGCCGAGACGGTCATCCCTTTTTTCGAGCCTGACGACCGGCACGGGAGCTTCGGGGCTTATACGTGCGGCCTTGCCGATCAGATATGTGTCGAGCATGAGGTCGCCCATCACGAGCACGCGCGCGCCTTTCAGCGACCCGATAAGTTTCTCGATCTCAGTGTTGGACGTCATTTCTCCTCCCCGAACACAGCGACATCCCCAGCAGCCTAGTCCCGCCTGCCGCAATGTGCAATACGCCATGCAGCTATTCGGACAGCAAGAACGCCGTAAGCAGCGGGATGGTCAGCTCGTGATGCCCGACAATATGGGCCGCATGGCCCCCCGACTCGATCGCCCGTCTTACCGGATTCAAGTTCGACCGGTAGTGCCGGATAAAATCAAGATTATAGCCGTCAAACGCCTTGAGATCGTAGCCCGAATTTCGACAGATGGCGATCGCCTTCTCGATCACAACCGGAAGCACGACCGCGCTCCCCAGGTTCACGATCACTCCGCCTTGCAGGGCCGAGACGCTGTTCGCGAAAATCCTGAAATCCCGGTAGCTCGCCTCACCCAGCGCAGCCGCATCAAAGGACGGATGTATATGGTTAACGTCAGTGCCGATCGCGACATGGACTGTGAACGGGATTCCGAGCCGGTAACAAGCTGCGGACAGGCTGAACTCGACATGCGGTGGTTTCCGACGGAGCATGTCCTCCCCGACAGCTTCCCCAAAGCCCAACTGCTCCTTGCGGGCTCGATCGATCGAGTTGTTGATGATTTCGCCGGTCTCTTTAGTGACGGCGAACTTGCCCTCCCGGATCGTGCCCGGAACATCCTCGGACGTATGCCCGAAGCAGGCAATCTCGGTGTCGTGGATCACGCCGGCTCCGTTTGTGGCCACATGGGTGATGAACCCGGCCTCCGTCAGTGCGATGAGATGTCGCGAAAGTCCCACCTTGATCGGATGCGCGCCCATGGTCCAGATTCGGGGAGCTTTCTTGCTGAGGGATTTGCGCAAGCTCTGAACAAGAGCACGAATCTCTGAGCCGGCGAGTACGGGCGGAAATGAGTCAAGGAGCGCATCCGCCTGGGATCTGGTGAGCCTGACGGGATCGCGGAAGTCCGCGATTTCGACAAGGCTGCCCCTCGCCTCGATGGAACCGAGTCGGGCGCCCGAGAGATCGATCTGTTTATACCTCGACGGCATACGTTTCATTCAAGGCTCTTGAGCTGCTCCAAAGCGCCCTCTGTCGAGGACACCTGGACGCCATCCTCTCCACCTTCGATCTCCATGCGTGTGAAACCTTCGGAGAGATCGAGCATGACGCTTTCTCCCCTGAAAACGACACCCTCTCTTACGATCTCGATTCCCTCGGATGCGCTCAGCATGCCCGCATTGGCGTCCCAGATCATCCGGCCCGCCGTCAGCTCGAACTTGCCCTGTCGCGCATGACCTGTCACATTCCCGCCGAGCTCCAGCACACGCGCATTCTCGTCGTAAGTGCCCGTATCGCTGGTGACCTCCAGGACCTCGCCCGACTGAAACTGGTAGAGTGCCCTCGGCCTGGCCAGCTCCATGACGGAATCCTCTTCCCTGACGATACGATCAAGGTATAAGGTCCATGTCACGGAGCCATCGGCTGTGATCTCCTGAAGCATCGGTCGATCGATGATCGCGGGCGGAATGGTCTGCACAGGCTCGTTCTTCGGCGGACCTTCCGGCACCTCGGCCGGTCCCCCTCCGGTGACCATGACCCAACTGCCCCATGTCGCGAGGGCGATGACAAGGGTCCACAGAAGCGGAGGGAGATATTTATCCAGAAAGTCTCTCATTTCTCGAAATCGCCCGCAGGACGGTGCGGCTCGCACCCTGTCTATTGATTGTGAACAAGACCGTCAAGCACCAGCCTCAGCGCTCTGACCTTCGCCAGAACCGACGCGGGCGACTGGAAGTCCTGCTTGAAATCTCCGGGAACCGCACGATCCCATATGTCCTGGTTGATAGTGGCGAGATCCCCGTGCGCATTGTCAAGAAAAACGATTGCGCGCTGATATCTTTCCTGCCCGAGCTGATCGCCCGCCTCTCGAAGCACCTCCGCTCCCAGATAGTATGCCAGCCCCCGAACCGCCAATGCATCCTTGTCGCCGGGCTGAGAGTCCAGAACGGGAGTCAATGTCTCGATGCAGACCTGGAACTGCCCGAATGCGTCGCTCAGAAGAGTCAACTGACCTCCGGCGGCTTCATATGCGTACCAGCCGTTAAGCAAAGCTGTCTTGGCCGACTCGCGCTCCGCAGCGAAACCGGAGGCACCGGTCTGGCCCACGGTCGTGCCCGATGTCGCCAGCCACCGTTTCACAACGGAAAGAAGCTGGTTTCTTCGCCCCCCCCATGCCTGTGTCGCGCCTGCGGGCACTTTGAGGCCGTCAACCTTTCGCTCGATCTCTCTGACCGCAAGAAGCGACGGCGGCACGACTTCGGGACTTCCGGATGTATCGGTGCTCGAAGGGACATTCGTCACCGCTGCGGCGAACTCTTCCGCAAGATTGAACAAGTCGAACCTGTATATGACCTCCCTGTTTATCCTTCCGCTTCCGATAATCCACACCGGGGCCATGAAATCGGACGGCCCGCCCCGTGTTGAATCCGCTGACACTGACTTGTCAAAGAGAGGATTCCCGCGCCACTCGGTCAGAACATCGCTTGCGTCCTGAAGCCACGCGGGCGTGCCGATAGTCGCGGAGTCGAGACGACTGAATCCCGAATCCCATCTGTCATTCGTCACCGCGTCCAGCTTTGATATGTATTGGTGAGGGATAACCAGGCCGAAAACGACCAGCGCTGCCAGCACCAGAATCCCCGGAATCGCAAGCAGAATGATCAGGGGCCACTGAATGCGTTTCCCTCCCGCGATTGCGAGCGCCTGTTTGCCGGCTTTCGCGGCCTCAGCGCCCTCAACTTTGTCGACGAACGGCCCGACATGTCCGCCCGCGCCGCGGAATTCGAGCACCGTGTCTCCCAAACGTATTCGATCGCCTGCGAAAATTTCCTCCCGCTCGATGCGCTCCCCGTTCAGAAGAGTCCCGCTCTCGGTGTCGGCGTCGTACAATACCCATCCAGTCTCTTCCCTTGTGACCCAGGCGTGCTGCTGGCTGACAAGCGGGTCCCGCGACAACAGGACATCCCCCACGGCCCGCCCGATCGTCGTGACCGTCGGCAGCAGATCATATTCCTCGCCCTTATGAGGCCCCTCTACGACCGCCAGAATCGGAGCGTGCACCGCCTCGCCCGGTTTCGACCCCCTCGTCATCCTGGGCACTTCCGCCAGCACCCTCTGGGCCGCCGCATGGACCTCCTTCATGCTCTGGTACCTGTAATCCGGATTCTTCGCCAGCATCCGGAACACGATCTCCTCAAGCGATACGGGAACCCGCGGGTCTGTCTCGCGGATCGGAGCCGGCTGCTCATTGATCACCCGATTGACTATCTGGGCCAGGTTCTGCCCTCCGAACGGGGATTTGCCGGTGAGAAGCTCGTACGCTACGCAGCCAAGAGAAAAAATATCGCTCCTGGGGTCGGCCTCTCCACCCGTGATCTGCTCGGGAGCCATGTAGCCGGGCGTGCCGACGATCGACTCGCTGCCCGACGTCAGTGTGGCCTTGGACGTGAAGCCCGCCACCCCGAAGTCCGTGATCCGGATCTTGCCTTCGTTGGTGAGAAAAATATTCCCTGGCGAAAGATCCCGATGCACGATCCCCTGCTGGTGAGCGTGCTCGAGGGCTTCCGATGCCTGGGCGATTATGTCCGCTATCTCGTCCGGGGCGAATTTCCGTCCCGACTTGACTGCGTCCTCCACCGTGACCCCTTCGATGAGCTCGTAGGCTATGTACAGCGTGCCCTCATCGAGTCCGCAGTCGAGCGCCTTCACAATGCCGGGATGATTCAGGACCTCCGCGGCCTTCGCTTCCGCCTTGAAGCGCTTGACGAACTCCTCCTCCTCGCGCGCGTCGAGATGTCCCGGCAGGACCAGTTTCTTGAGGGCCACCGTGGAGCCGTCTTCGGCGCGAACCGCCCTGAAGACGACACCGGTCGCGCCCTTTCCGAGTTCCGAGATTATCCGGTAACGTTTCATTTAGAATGGGGATTCGGACGTTGAAATACAAATACCGAGGCCGCCGGAAGTCCGTTCACATCTACAAGACCCCGAAACTGTCCAGCAGGTTCTCAGGTTTCTCCCGGGTCGTCTCCTCAGTCGCCGGTTCCGAGACCTCCTCGACATAAGACTCATCCAGGTTGAGCTCCTGTATGGAGTCCATTGTCTCCTGGATTCTCTTTCTCAGTCGGTCGATGTTCTCGAAATCCTCCTCGAGCAGCCCGATCAGCCCGGCATCGTTAATGGCCCCGGCCCGTCTGAGCTCATCGACCCTCTCGCCGAGATTCCCGAAACGCTCCCTTCGCTGCCTGTCCAGGCCCGCAAGCTCCATTCTCAGGCGCGTGACCGCAGCCGCGCGTCTCCCGCTTACCGTGAGTCGCTGGTAGAGGTCTCTCATCGATCGCGTGAATTCGTCCAGAGTGCTCATGCCACGATCCGCCCGCACAGGCTAGGCATCATTATGAATTATAACATCCAGCCTCCCTTAGTTCATTGCCCGACCTACCCCAAAACCCCCAGTACGTGCTAATATTCCTGAACCCATCGATTCACCACCGAAATGCCCACGTACAACGAGCGCCAGTTGAAGTTCATAAGGCAGTCCTGCGACATACTCCACGACGTTGAGGAGCACCTTAAGACGATCATCCGGGAGGGCGTGACGACCGGTGAGGTGGATCGGATCGCGGAGGAGATGATCCGCTCGAGAGGCGCGCTGCCGGCCTTCAAGGGCGTAAGGGGCGATCCCGACTACCCGGCCACGTGCTGCGTATCGATAAACGAGGAGGTCGTGCACGGGATTCCGGGCCCGAGACGTTTCAAGAGCGGCGACATCGTGTCCGTGGACTGCGGGGCGAAATACAAGGGTTATCATTCAGACGCCGCGTTCACCGTGGCGGTGGGCGATGTCAGCGACACGGCTTTGAAGTTGATGGAAGCCACGCGACAGGCTCTCTTCGCGGGGGCTCAAAAGGCTGTTGCAGGGAAACACGTCGGAGATATCTCCGCTGCAATCCAGCGAACCGCCGAGAAGCCCGGTTTCTCCGTGGTGAGGCACCTCTACGGTCACGGAGTCGGATTCAGCCTCCACGAGGAACCTCCGATTTTCAACTACGGGACACCCCGGACCGGTCCGGAGATTCTCCCCGGGATGGTGCTCGCGATAGAGACCATGGTCTGCGAGAAGGGATACCATATCGCGACGCTGGACGACGGCTGGACGGTTGTCACCGCCGACGGCGGATTGGCGGCTCACTACGAGGACACCTACCTGGTCACAGACACGGAGAGCGTCAACCTCACAAGAGTGAATATCGAGAATACGCCGCTTCTGAGGGTCTAGCGTCTCAGAAATCCCGCACTTCCCACCTTTCCTCTTTGGGCGGACTCGCAAACCTCTCCTCCTCCGACGCGGCCTCGGAAACATGCAGAAAAATCCTCGCCAGCATGGCTGGATCGTGCCTCATCGCGTGCGGGTAACCGCGCTCGACATCGTAATGGACCCTGTCGATTCTCTGGACGAACGATCGGCTCACAAGGTCGCCTCTTACAACCTGGGTTCCATTGCCCTTCAAATCATCGACCACAGGCTCGAATCCCTTCTCCATGTACACCCCCAGCGCCTTCTGGGGAAGCCCCCCGTCATGCAGGAGGTAGTAGTCGATTCTTCGTCCCAGCATGTTCTCGAGAGCTTCGAGATGATCCTTCGCGGTCATCCCGTCCGTCACACCCGGCTGAGTCAGCACATTCCCGACGGCGATCACGGTTGCTTTCGACACCGACGCCAACTCTCTCACGCCGGGCGCGGCGAGAATCGATCCTATGCCGAGCCAGAGAGTTCCGGGACAGATTATGATCCAGTGAGCGCGCTCGAGAGCCTTCAGCGCCTGCGGATTTGTCGCGAGGGTCGGATCGTGATGCACTCCGACAATCGGGGTGTCCCTGTTGGACCGGGTGATGCTCTCCCATTCCCCCTCGATCTGAGAACCGTCGGCCAGCTCCGAGACAACCTGCGCATCATCGTCCGATATCGGCACCAGGTGAGCCTTGATATCGAGCGCCTGGGTCAGGCGACGGGTGGCGTGATACAGGCTCCCTCCCTCGTCTATCAACGCGGCAAGAATCAGGTTGCCGATGCTCACCCCCGCGAGACGTCCGCGGTTGAAGCGGTGCCTCACGAGCTGACCCCAGACGGTTTCTCCGCTGAGCGCGGCGATCACCGTCTTGACATCCCCCATCGACGGGATGCCGAGCTCGCGCCTGAGAGCGCCGGAGTGCCCTCCGTTGTCGGTCACGCCGACCAGAGCAGTGGTGCGGTCAAGATCGGTCAGCCTTCTCAAGGCCTGCAGAACCACACCCTGCCCCGTGCCGTTTCCGATCGTCACTATGTCGTGATGTTTCATCGCGTCGTTCTGAGAGAGCCGCGCGGCTCGACCTTTCGATTTGGGATGCGAATTGTACTCTTGTGGCCCCGAGAATCAAGGTGGGCACCCGGTGTGCCAGTCCCCTTGGGCGGCTATTCCACCGTGACGCTCTTAGCGAGATTCCTCGGCTGATCCACATCGCAGCCACGATGCACCGCGATATGATACGCGAGCTGCTGCAGAGGCACCGTGAGAAGAATCGGCGAGAGCACCTCGATCACCCGCGGCACATAAAAGACATGATCCGCGACCTCCCCGATGCGCTCGTCGCCCTCGTCCGCTATTGCTATCACGTCCCCGTCCCTCGCCTTGACCTCCATCAGATTGGAGAGCGTTTTCTCGTAAACACTGTTCTGTGTGATCAGCGTCACGACCGGCATGTTGCTGCTGATCAGCGCGATCGGACCGTGCTTCATCTCGCCCGCAGGATAGCCCTCGGCGTGGATGTAGCTGATCTCCTTCAGTTTTAACGCTCCCTCCAGCGCAATCGGATAATTGATCCCTCGTCCGAGATAGAGAAAATCCTGCTTGTCGCGATAGAGTTTGGAAAACTCCATCAGCACATCGTCCTGCTTGAGAACAGTCCGGACGTGCTGAGGAATCTCTATGAGGTCCTGCAGCACTTCCCTGCACTCATAGGTCGAGATTTTGCCCGTCGAGCGTCCGATGTGCAGCGCCAGGAGAACCAGGACCGCGAGCTGCGCCGTGAACGCTTTCGTGCTCGCCACGCCGATCTCCGGACCGCAGTGAGTGTAGATCACCGCGTTGGATTCCCTTGCCAGCGTGCTCCCCACGACATTCACTATGCTCAGGATCGTCCCGCCCCGGTCCTTCGCCCCGCGCACCGCTCCGAGTGTGTCGGCTGTCTCACCTGACTGAGATATCGCAACAAAAAGCGTGCGCTTGTCGATCTTCGGGTCGCGATATCTCAGCTCGCTTCCGTAGTCGACCTCCACCCTGAGGTCGGAGTAGCGCTCGATCAGGTATTTCCCCACGAGGCATGCGTGCCACGCCGTTCCGCACGCCGTCATCAGGACATGATTGAAGTCCGAATAATTATTCTTTCCGATCTCCTTCAGCTCATCGAGAACGATCTCGCCCGCCTCAAGGTCGAACCTGCCGAGAATCGTGTCCCGCAGAGTCTCAGGCTGCTGGAAAATCTCCTTCTGCATGAAGTGATTGTACCCGTCCTTCTGGGCCTGGATCGGGTTCCAGTCAATGTGCACAAGCGATTTCTCTATGGGATTTCCGGAGAAATCGGTAAGCTCGATGGAATCCCTGGTGAGAATCGCCATCTCGCCGTCGTCGAGGAAATACACATCCCGCGTGTGATCAAGGATGGCGGAGATATCGCTCGCCGCGATGCTGCCCACTCCTTCTCCGTTGTTGTTACCGACCGCTCTTCCGACAATCATGGGCGGCCCTTGCCGTACCGCGATCAGCCGGGGATCCTCCCAGGATGCAACCACGAGCGCGAAAGCCCCCTTCAATTCCGCGATCGCCCTCCGGACGGCGGCGGCAAGGTCGCCTTCGAAGTACTCTGCGATGAGATGCGGAATAACCTCTGTGTCGGTCTGGCTCGTGAATACGTGTCCGGATTTCCTCAGCCGCTCTTTCAGCGCCAGGAAATTCTCGATTATGCCGTTCTGAACGACGACTATTCTGCCCTTGTCGTCGCGATGCGGATGCGCGTTCTCCTCCGACGGAACTCCGTGAGTCGCCCAGCGCGTGTGACCGACCCCGACAGTCATCGGCAGATCCTCCTTCCGGATCAGGCGCTCCAGATCGCGGATCTTGCCCTGCGCCCGCTTCACAATAAATTTGTCCTCGGCCAGAACCGCGATCCCGGCGGAATCGTACCCCCTGTATTCCATCCGCTTAAGGCCCTCGATTATGAGCGGCACCGCGGGCTGGGTCCCGATATAGCCGATAATTCCACACATGTGCTATTTCTGCCTCACAATTCCGCCCGTTCCTGAGGTGTCGAGCGGCACCGGAGAGTCAAGGGCAATTCCCGTAGCAAAACACCGCCTCAGCCCGGTTCGTTCGCACAGAATCTTAGCCGAGATCGATCGGGTTTAAAAGCTCACGAGCTCGAACCCCTGGGCCTTCAGGACCGCCTCATAGATCCTGATGTTGGCGTACACCCATTGCGTGAACTTGCGCGTCTCCCACCTGGGAATGGAGGAAACGAAAACATCGTCGTCGCGGGTCGGAAGCTGGGTTCGATAAGCCTTCAGCTTCCCCGGACCGGCATTGTAGGACGCAACGATGTCGAGCAGGCGATCACCTCCGACCTGGTCGCGCAGGTAGGTGAAGTACCATGCTCCATAGTCGATGTTCACGGCTGGATCCCACAGGGTGGCGGGATCGAATGTATCTGCACCCCGCTGCGCCGCGATAAACCTGCCCGTCTCGGGCATTATCTGCAGAAGCCCCTGCGCTCCCGCGCCCGACTTTGCCCTGGGATTGAACGTCGACTCCTGCCGCATCGCTCCCCAGAGCCAGCTTGGAGGGATATCATGCGACAGCGCCGCGTCGCGCACCAGCGCATCGAACGGGCGCGGATACAACTCCTCAAAGATAGCTTTCTGCCTTGCCGGGGTCAGGTGCAATTCATCGCCCACCTCGAAGGCATCGCGAAGTGTAACCACTCCCGAGTGCAGATCGTCTTGCTCCACGTACACTAGCGCCAGACCCGCCTGCGCACCCGGAATGCCGTTCACTTTTGCGACGAGAAACTCACTCTGGGCAAGCTCGAGAACGCCTGCATCATACAGCTCCCACGCTGTCGCGAGAGCGGAGTCATAGACGCTCATGCGACGGGCATCGAAACTGAACGGGTCGAGCGACCGCTGTTCAGCCTCGCCCAGGCCCAGACGCTCGCGGGCCCTTATCCCCCAGTAACTCCAGGCGGTCTCGGACGCAACCGTCTCATATGCCGCGCTCGCCTCGGCGCTTTTCCCAAGACCTTCCAGTGCGCGCGCACGCCAGAACCCGGCCTCCGAGAAAGACAGGCTCTCAGGAAACGCGGAGCGACATCTTTCCGCAAACCCCAGCGCAGTCTGATATTGCCTGTCGCGGCAGCCGAGAAACGCGAGGAGTGTCATCGCGGCAGGGGTCTCGGCACTCGAGGGATACTCCTCCACAATGTAGCGGCAGGCCTCCGCCACGGTCGCCAGGTCCGAATCCTCGTACGCTCTTTCGTAGAGAATCTGGGCCGCACTCGACGCCCTGGGCCCGTGGCCGCGAGCGACCTCCCAGTACGCTTCCTTCGCCAGCGGCTTCTTGTCGAGGCTCCAGAACGCATGACCCTTGCGGATGCCCGCGAGGTCGGCCCATTCGGTTCCGGGAGCAAGGCTGCGAGCTTTATCCGCCCAGTCGATGCACTCGTAGTATCGACCGCCAAGATACTCACACCTTGCCGCGCCCTGAGAAGCCTTCGCACGTTCTTCCGCGGTGAGATTCCCCGATTCAGCCAAAACCGACAGGATGACGAACGCGTCGGACGGGTGAGCATCGATCGCCGAATAGGCCGCCTCGAGCCGATCCGATTCGCTCAGAAGCCCCGGCGAATAGACCCCGCCGAAAAACATCTCGATGGTCTCGGAGGCCTCCGCGCTCTCGGGAAAGTCCCTCAGCAAACGGATCCGAATTCCGGCTCCGTTTTCAAAGTCCATCGCGCTCTCATAAATCTCGGCCCATTTTCTGAGCGTCTTCGCAGCGAAGGAGCTGGTGGGGTACCGATCGATCGCGCGAGCACATTCCCCAAGGGCTTCCTCGGTGCGCTCGAGGTCCCTGAGGAGGTTGATGCGTTCCAGATGCGCAAGGGGAGCGAGACGGCTCGACGGGTAGTCCCCGACGAAATCATTGAGCTCCCTCAGAGCCGAATCCTCCGACCCCGCGACCATCAGCGACCGGGCATGGTTGTATTCAACATAGTCCCGCAATGGGGCATAGCCATCGAGAGAGTCGGCGAAAATCGGTTCCGCCTCCGCTTTCCGACCCTCCCTGAGAAGGAGATAGCCTTTCAGAAACAGCGCGCGATATCGCGGGATCCCCTCGAATCGATCGGCAATGTCATCCAGCAGAGTGTAGATCGGGGGATATTTTTCCGATGGTGAATCGGAGGTCTCGGCGTCGTGCAGCAACGAGCGGATTTCCTCAGTTTTTGATTCAAGCTCATCGAGCGAGCGACCGATATCACCCCATTCCGACGAGCCGGTCTCGTGATATTTCTCCCATTCAAGCCGCGCGCCCTCGAGATGCCCGAGAACAAGATAGGCTTTCGCGCGATCCAGATGCGCTTGTCCGTCCTCGGAATTCCGCGCAATACGACCCTGCGCGTCCGTCAACAGCCTGGTCGTATCTCTAAGCTCATTGCCCGCCGGATTACCAATCCGGTCCCTTATCCTCCCGACATCGGTCGCGACAGCCACCACGATCACCAGGAGCGCGACCATCACACCCAGCAAAATGCGCCACGATGCCCGACCGGGTACGGTCGGTTCCATTTGAGCCCACTTCAAATTCATTCCTCCATTGACTGAAACTCTTTGCGCCGGTCCCTGATGCGAATCTCCTTTGCGCCGGTCTCCATCCCGAGACGGTCGGTCATCTCGCGGATTTCGTGGAAAAGCACGGTCTCAATCGACAGCTCCATTCGCTCTCTGACTGTGCCGCATACCCTCCGGACGACCTCATCGCTCTCCACACCTTCGCGCATAGTCAGGTGCAGGTGAATCTCGTCCAGCTCGTGCGGATCGCCGTTGCGCTTGGTGATCTCAACCTGCCATTCGAGTATCTCTTTCTGATCATTCATGATCGGGAAAAACTCGTTGAAGTCCACGAGCGTACCCTTGACCTTCGACAGCTGCAGCTCGCCCCGGTCGGAAAGCCTTGTTATGTTCGTGGAAAGCCTGGGGACCTTTCTGCCGCAAACCGGGCAAGGCTGCCAGGTAATTCCGCCCTGGGCGTAGTCGCCGGTGCGATACCTTAGGACTACGCTCCCTCGCCAGTCGAGACAGGTGATCGCAATTTCCCCGGACTCGCCGTCGCCCACCGGCTCGCCGGAATCGGGATCGATAATCTCGAAAATATGCATGTCCGGATAAAGATGATACCTGGTCGTCTCCTCCACTGAGTTCGCCGTCGGGCACTCCATCCAGGCGACCCGCGCCTCCGTGAAACCGTATGTCGACAAAATGATCGGCTCTTTCGCGCCCATCGACGTGAGAAGCTCGAGAAGCCTGCGCTTGTATCCAACGGTCACGCGCTCCGCGCCGAGCACCACCATGCGAATGTTCGAGTAGTCCGCTCCCTTCTCCTGCGCAATCCTCAGGAGATGATAAGTGTAGCCCGGTATGCCGATCATGATCGTCGCATCGAACTTCTCGATCATCGACACGATCCGGTCGGTGCCCATAACCTTTCCGCCCCCCGTGTGAAACATTGGCGTGCCGGTCATTATGCCGCCCTGGTACACGATCCAGAACGCCAGGTGAGGAGCGTACGGGAAAATGCTCATGACGAAATCCTCGGCACGGTGCACTTCGCCGATCTCAAAAAGACGTTTCCCCGCCTGCTCGAAGAGCGCCATGTCGGTCTTCGAATAGAAGAATGGCGTGGGGTTCGCCGTCCGACCGGTTGTGGCTATGAAAAACACGGGAAGATACTCATCCAGAACAAGGTCTTTTATGTGCCTGCCCGTCGCAAGTTTCTCCCTGAACAAACCGATTTTCTTCCCGAGACCGATGGAGGACGTGTAGGTCTTCGGATCGGGCTGCAGAACCAGTCGGCGAGGCTTGTCGGGATGATCGGAAGTGGGGGCGATGTCGACCTTGGAAGTGAATGGAATCTTGCGAAGATCGTCCACCGACCTGATGTCGTCCGCGGTCAGCCCCTCGCGTTTGAAAAGGTCCCTGTAAAAGGGTGAATACTGCAGAACCTGCGTCCTCAGGAAACGATGGAGCATCGCCCCCTGACGTTCCCGCGTCGTCCTGACATCCTGTCGATCCCAGTCTTTCCAGTACACTGTGTCGCTCTCTCCTCCAGTCGTTCGCTCAAACGGCAGTCCGCTCGGGAAAAAGATCCGATTTCACTCGATGCTGTAGAGGTCGGTAATCGCGACCATCTTCTCCCGGACGCCGTCAGCGGTGTAATAACTGACCTGGATTTCGAAGCTGATGCCGTCGAAGACGATGAACCCACCGTCAAGTCGTCCCAGAATGCCGAGGTAAGTGTCGTCGCGCCCCATCCGATACTGTACGAACCCCCTCGACACAAGCGCACCGGTCCCCCTGTCGAAGATGAGCGCCTCGGAGTGGTTGACGTCGCTGCGCCCGCCCAGAGCTATCATGCGGCCCGATCCGTCGATGACAAGTGTGTTGATGTCCATCTCGGGACGACCTGGATCGTTGATTCCGCCCGACACCTCTCCCCATCCTTCCTGGTAAGTCCCATCCGACGTGAAACGAAACAGGCCGGTCATGCCGGCACGGTTAATGTCGTAGCGGTCGTAGTAATCGATAAGGTAGATGTAGCCTTCCTGGTCGGTGAGCATTTTCATGGGGTTCCGCGGGATGTATCCCTGCTTCCCGATGAACTGCGATATCTGACGCCCGTCCGCAGAGACCAGGTACACATACATCTGGATGCGGTCCAGCACCAGAAGAGTGCCGTCCGCACGCGTTATAAGGTCCACCGGATCGGAGAAGTAAAAGTGCAGACGTCCGCCGCCTGCGTTCCAGTCAAGGGACGTCTGGCCCGCCTCATAACCTCCGGTCGGGGAAGTGGTCGTTGTCGGTCCGGCGTTTACCGCAATCGAGCCTTCCTTTTCGCCCCAGTCGATGACAATGTCGCCGGTCGGCGTATGTTTGTAGATGTAGAAGCCTCCAAGCTCATCGCCGTATTCGAGGCTATAGATGTCGCCCTGGGAATCCGCCGTGACCAGCGACGGCTGGATCTCGCAGCATGCCTCGTACCGCTGCAGGACAAAGCTCGGGTCCGAGGATCCGTCCGCATGGAACCGCCTGAGGTCGCGACGCACCTCGCGCCAGGCATTCGAAACGATCAACAGATCGCCCGTCATCGGATCGACCGCGGCATGTGTCACCACGAGAGCGCTCGGAGGAGTGAAGTTGTTGGGCGCCTGCTGCCCGACAGCCGGTCCTCCGACAAATCCAAGGCACACTGCGATTACCAGGGCAGACCTGACTGCGAGATAGCTCCTCATTGTTGTCGGCCTCCACGTTTTGTTGTTCAGGACACCGCTCGACATTCGAGGTTTCATTACAGCTCCATTATTTCGGTTAATCTTTCAGCAGCTCCCGCGCGATGAGATTGCGCTGGATCTCGTTCGTGCCTTCGAAAATCTGGGTCACCTTGATGTAGCGCATAAGACGCTCGACGGGATACTCGCGCGAGTAACCATAGCCGCCCATGATCTGCACCGCCTCGCTGCACACCTTCAGCCCCACATCGGTGGCGAAGTACTTCGCATGGCTCGCCTCTTTAATAGGGTCGAGCGAAACATCGTTCCCGGCCATCTGCTTCATGTACGCAGCTTTCCGATACAGCAGGCGTCCCGCCTCGATCAGCGTATCCATCTCCGCCAGCTTCCATTGAATCCCCTGGAACTCGCAGATAGGTACGCCGAACTGGATGCGTTCCTTGGAGTAGCAGAGGGCCTCGTCGAGCGCGCGTTGGGACACACCGGTTGCGTTCGCCGCGATTCCTATCCGCCCTCCGCTCAGGCTGTTCAGCGCCACCCCCAGACCGCGACCTTCCTCGCCCAGAAGGGTCTTCGACGGGATGAAGCAATCGGTCAGTACGACCTGGTTGGTGGACGTCCCGCCTCCGCCCATCTTCGGCTCTTTCTTCGCAACCGTGAATCCCTTTGCCCCCTTCTCGATAAGGAAAGTCGTGATGCCCTTCTTCCCCTGGGACGGATCGAGGTTCGCCCAGAGAACGAAAAGATGCGCGTCCTCGGCATTAGTGATCCAGGCCTTGGTGCCATTCAGCACATAGCCGCCGTCCACCTTCTCGGCCCGACATTGCAGACCCGCCGCATCCGACCCGAAGTCCGGCTCGGACAGCGCAAACGCAAGCAGAATTTCGCCCGACGTAACCTTCGGCAGATATTTCTCCTTCTGCTCGTCCGTCCCGAATTTGAGGATCGTGCTCCCCGACATCGATTGCACCGACATCGTCAGCCCGGTGTTGAAATCGCCGCGACTTACCTCCTCGACACACAATGCGAAGGCCAGGAATCCCAGGTCCGTACCGCCATACTCCTCGGGGAAATTCGCGCCCAGAAGTCCCAGTTCTCCGAGCAGATGGAAATTCTCCCAACTGAACTTGTTCGCTTCATCGTATTCAATCATCCTCGGCGCGAGCTTCTCGTCCGCCACCTGCCGTACAAGCTCGAGCACTTCGTGCTCAACATCTGTAAAAGAGAAATCCATGTGCTTTCTCCTGTCGGTTGTTCGACATCAGACCCCGGGGAAGAACCATGCGCGGGACGCGCATGCTACTTGGCGAGAAGGCTTCTCCCCGTCATCGCCTTCGGCTGCGGCAGGCCGAGCATCTCGAGGATGGTCGGAGCTATGTCGCACAAGGCCCCCTCATCCTGCCTGAGTCGCACCTTCTTATCAAGGATGAAAAACGGAACAGGGTCGTTTGTGTGTTTCGTGGCCGGCTCGCCCTTGTCGTCCGTCATCACTTCCGCGTTCCCATGATCTGCGGTGACCAGCATCGTTCCGCCCGCCCTCGCGACCGCTTCGTAGACCCTCTCAACGCACTTGTCCACCGTCTGAATCGCTTTGATCGCCGCATCCAGGACCCCCGTGTGCCCAACCATGTCCGGATTCGCGAAGTTCGCCACGATCAGATCATACTCGCCGCCTGCAATACGGGCGGTAAGCTCGTCGGCGATCTTGAACGCGCTCATCTCGGGTTTCTTATCGTAGTGCGGGCGGACATCCAGGGGCGACTGCACCAGGAAACGGTCCTCGCCTGCAAACGGCTCCATCTCCCCCCCGTTGAAAAACTTGGTCACATGAGCCCACTTCTCGGTCTCCGAGATTTTGAAAACCTTCATCCCGGCCCTCGAAACGACCTCGGTCAGCGTGTCATGAAGTATGTCGCTCTCGAACGCAACCGGAACGTGAAGGTACTCGCTGTACATGGTGAAAGTGACCATGTCGATTCGGGGTCTTCCCGACACATCGAATTCCGCGAAGTCCTGTTCCACGAGAGCCCGGGTCATCTGGATTGCCCGGTCGGCTCGGAAATTGAAGTGTATAACGCCGTCCCCATCGAGAACCCGCCCATCAAGGCCGTCAGGAAGGTCTATGATCGTGGGAGTAACAAACTCGTCGGTCTCGCCCGCCGCCTTGGCCGCTTCGACCGCATCCAGGGCCGTCACGGCCCGACGGGAGGCGTCCCGCCTGACGATCGCCCTGTAATGCGCCTCGACCCTGGGCCAGTTCTTGTCGCGATCCATTCCCCACGATCGCCCCCCGACCGTGGCGAAATACATCTCGCGATGCCGATCCAGCATCTCCTGCGCCGGCTTCACAAACTTGTCGGCGACCGCCGGCTCGGTGTCGCGACCGTCCAGATATGCATGCAGAAATGTCGGTACCGGACCGTTGTCGTCGATCAGCTTCAGGAGCGCTTCGAGATGCCTTATGTGCGAATGAATGCCGCCATCCGACAGCAAACCCATGAGGTGCATGCGGCCGCTCCGCTTTCTCACATTCTCGACGAGCTCCAGCAACGCCTTGTTTCCGAAAAAACGACCATCCTCGATGCGATCGTTAATGACCACGAGATCGGGCCGGATCTTCCTGCCCCCGCCGATATTCAGGTGCCCCACCTCGCTGTTGCCCATCTGCCCCTCGGGAAGCCCGACATACTCTCCGTGCGCAAAGATCGAACGGCCCGGGAACTCGCGGGCGACCCGGTTCATGAAAGGGGGATTCGCCTCCAGAATCGCGTTCTTATGCTCGTCGCCCGCAAGACCCCACCCGTCCAAAATGACCAGTACAATCATTCTGCGCCTCTCTTACCGTCCCCCTTGAGCCGAAATTCGAATTATAACATAGCGGCTTCCTCCGGGGCGCTGAGTTCAACGGGGAAATCAGGCTGTGAGGTCAAAAGAAAAGGACCCCGAGGTCGGGGTCCTTATGTTTCAGAAGTCTCAACTCGGGATCAGATCGATACATTGCGACCCATCATGTAGATGTTGCCGTAGTCTTCCTGCTTGTCGCCGATCTCGACCGTGATGTTCCTCAGTTCGAAGTTTCGTATAATAACCAGATTCACCTCGTCACCGCAGCCCTTGTTGAGGATTATCGTCTCAAGGTCCTTGATCGTGTGAAGGAGCTTCTGATCCGCACGAAGGATTAGGTCGCCGCGCACGATCCCGGCTTCGGCGGCGGGACTTCCCTCGGCAACCGTCGACACAAGGACACCGACCACGTCATACTCCTGACCGGTCTCGGGATCGACTTCGTTAATGGGTATGCCCATGTACAGGGCGAGTGCCCGGTCGTACTGGTAGTGCGGGAAAATGCCCAGCCAAGGATGGCACACTTTGCCTTCATCGATCATCTGGTCAACAATATTCCTGATGAGATTGGAGGGGAGTATGTACCCGATGTTCTCCTCGCCGCCACGGGACTTGCGGCTCACTACGCCGATCATCTTCGCGTCGCTGTTGAAGACGGGGCCGGTCTGGACGCCGGCATGGAGGGCGGCGTCGATCACGAATCCACTCAGGACAAGCATCCCGTCGTACCCTCGCGGTCCGACCACCCTGAAGTCGCGGATATTCGTCACAAACCCGTATGTCAGGGTTTTCTCAAGTCCTGCCGGAGCTCCCATGACAACGACGGGCTGACCGCGCAGCACCGTGTCGCTGTCGCCCCACTCGACCGCAGGCAGCCCGGTCGCGTCGATCCTCAGAAGGGCAAGATCGTAGTATTCGTCGATCACTTCAACTGTGGCTTCATATTCCTCACCCTCGTGCTTCACCTTGAGAATCTTGGCGTCCTTGACGACTTCCGGGGAAGTGAGGATGTAACCGTCGGATCGTACAATGAGGCCCGTTCCGCCCATCTCGGAGATTGTCCGCTGGAACGGATTGAAAATGGAAAATCCTGCAAAGGGAAGGCCCACACTCTCAACAGTTACAAGGCATCCCTCCGACCTTTCACCGACCTTGACGGGCGGAAAGTCCTCCCTGTCAAGGGTCGTCGCGTTATCCTGGGCAAGGAGAACGTTTCCCGCCAGAAGGATCAACATCGCAGCGAGCAAAAAGGAAATGTGCTTTCGCATGATTTTGTCTTGTCCTCCGGTTCCTCAGTCCGCTCACACGAACGTCAAGGATGTATTGCATCAATAAGTTATGTCGGATGAATAGCGCGTAACGTCGGCCGACCAGCCGCCGAAACCGTAGACCTCGATATCGGTCCCGAAGTATCTCGTCTGCTTCTCGGCCATCTTCACGACGGCGGGCGGCATGCCGTGACCGTCGCGCTCGTACTCGATCACCACTTCGTCCTCGAGCTCCCTGGCCAGGAAGTAGGAGTATACGTCGAAGACGTTCTCATACTTTTTGCCGTCGACGCGAAGCACAATGTCGCCCTCACGCAAACCGGCTTCGTAGGCGGGAGAGTAGGGATTGACCGCATAGATCTTCATCTGGTCCGGAGTGGTATCGAACCAGACAGTACCGGTGAACGGGATCGCCTCGATCGACCACGCTGTATCGAGCGCTCCCTGGGGAGCACGCGCGGGGTGGAGCGCGATGCCGCACCAGGGTCTCCGCGCACGGCCGTACTCGAGAATATCCGTCACACTCCGCTTCAGCAGGTTTACCGGCACGCTGAACCCCATATTCTCGCCCCCGAATCCCCAGGTGTTTGTGCCCACTGCCTCGCCGTAGGCGTTCATACAGGGGCCGCCGGAGTTACCGCTGTTGATTGCGCTGTCGGGGCGCAACAGATACTCAACCGCGGAACCGTAGTCCCTCGGCCCAACCCTCGAAAAATACTGGACATAGTTCATCGCGAAGACCTCTCTGTATGTCCAGAAGGCTTCCTCGAAGCTCAGAACCTCGGCAAGCACACCCAGGTTCAGGTTGTAGAATTCAAGCCAGCTGTCGTGCATGGCAATCCAGCTTCGATCAACCCAGCCGGGATCGCCGCCGGGCGACCCAAAGGTCGCAACAGCGTCTCCCGGCTTCATCAGGGCGCTGTCTCCCAACCTGACGGGACGGAACTTCTCCGCAGGAGCGTCAATCTTGATAACCGCCAGGTCCAGCGCAGCATCCTCGGCGACAAGCTCGGCCTTCCATCGGGAATTGGAGGCTTCCCGGGACTCTGTCTGGTCGCCGAAAAAGGCGACCTCCAGAACGGGCGATTCATCGGCCACGTGTTTGTTTGTGATCGCATGTCCCTCGCGATCGATCACGTAGCCGGAGCCCGAGCCGGCCCCGAATCCCAGCTGGATCCCACCGTTGTAGATCTGGATTATGGACGGCGCTGTCTCATTGAAGAAATCGACCCCCCCGCGCTGAAGGTCCATGAGCGGATCGCGTTCATCGGCGATCGCCGGACCTGAAGTTGCGCTCAGAGCAATCCATCCGGCCAGCAATACCAGTATTGCCAGCGTAGTTGGTATTCCGAAAAATTGCTTCACCGTACGTCCTCCGGGTGCTGCATAGGTTTACGCGCTCTCCTCGCACTCCCTCACGATCTATTCCCCCCCCAGGCGAATGCACAATGTACACCGTGCAGGCAGCCCCTTCATTCGGCCGGCTGCTCGGTCTCCTCGGTCGCGGGCTTTGTCTCCTCATCCCTCTGACCGGAGTATTCGATCGTTATCTCCGCAATGTACGGGTCCCAGATTGCATATTCCCGGCGCATCCACTCGAGCGTCACGCTATCTCCGATCCTGTATTTCTCAATTTGGTTCATAAGTTCGTCCATTGTCTGGACCGCAACGCCGTTGAACTCCGTAACGATATCGCCTTCTCTCAGGCCGGCGTCGTTTGCCGGGGAGTCCTCGTCAACATAGATCACAAAAAGAGCTTTTCTGAGATCGATACCCGTCTCGGTCTGGAAGAGGTCCCTGTCCGCGTCGGTGACAAGTCCGTCGCCGTTCATGTCCTTGATGATCGAGTAAGCACGCTCAATCTGGGGATTCATCTCCAGGAGCCTGAACCCGAACCAGGGTCGATGCATCTCGCCCACTCCCAGAATGGCGTCCACCACTTCCACGGCCACCCCGATCGGCAGCGCGAAGTGGATCTCGGTCGCGTCCGGGTAGGGCGCGATGTCGGTCATGATGGCTATGACCTTGCCCTTCGAGTTAACCACCACGCCGCCTTCGTTCCCGTAGTTCTGAGGGACATTAACCTGGAAATACTGGTTCGTGCTCTCCTCGAGCGTGGGGAATTTCGGCCTGAGCGCGCTGATCACGCCGAAGTCATAGCTTATGCGCGATCTTGAGATCCAGTTGTAACCCAGGAACATTATCGGCTCCCCGACGAGAACATCGGTGGAATCGCCAACCGGGATCGGCACGGAATCGCTGGGTGCGATGTTCTTGATCCTGAGGACGGCCAGAGACGTGGCCGCGTCCGTGCCGACCAACTCCGCATCGTACGTTCTTCCGTCGGAGAGGCGGACCAGGATGTAGTCGGCCTGCCGCTCGGGCATGCCGGAGGTCTGCGCGAAATAGGTGGAAGGCGCGTGCATCACCACCGTGTACTCGGTGACCACGATGCCTTCGTCGTTGTAGATGAAGCCGGTGGCGAAGTCACCTTCCGTAACGATCTCGCGGGGCTGGCCGTTCTCGTGCATAGTACGTGTAAATCGGGCTTCAACAACGACCACGGCGGGCTGAATCTGGGCGCCCTGGGACTGCAGGAACTGGGAGAATTCGCGGTCGTATCCCGGCGTTACTCCCCTCGCGGCCTCGGCCGGCAATCCGGCCAGGACCAGCAGGACCGCTGCAAGCAGGATGGTTGAAAGAGGCGAGCTAAAACGCATTTACCATGACCTCGTTTCAGGGAATCGTGCAAGATATCTAAAAAAATACAAAGCCTGTGACGACATTCGTCGCCACCAAGCGCGCGATTATATCACATCAACCCGCACCGTGCCACAACGATTTCGTTTTATCTTGATAAAGACCTGTAGCCTCCTTGCCTTTGGTCAGAAGCGTCCACATGCTCGCCGACTTCCGTCTGGAGGCTGCCGGTCTGCGACATGGGTCGGAGGCGCGCGCGTGAGCAAGCGCGTAGCCGACGGCGTAAGCCATCGGGCTCCACGCCAGGAGCATGCAGCCCGGGAACCTGTTTCGTTACAGCATCGCGATGACTTTCGCACGATCTGGACGAAACAGGTTCCCGGGATTATTGCAGACATCGAGACCCGGGAACCCGCTCTTGCCAGGCCGCGACGCGAGTCACCGTAACGGCAGAGCGGGTTCCCGGGCTACGGGCTCGCTCAGCCGCCGGGCGTCACCTCACCGATATCAAGCTCAGGGGGCGCGAGCGGCTTCTTTTCCAGGGTCTGCGCGGCCTCGCTGAACGCCTCACCGGCGACAAGCTCGGCTGCCCGCTTGAGGATGCGTTCCTCGCCCACCCGGGCGCGGACCACTTGGTGGGGAGCCTTCCCCTTGCGAAATCCGTCTATTGAGGCGGACGCCCCGAATTCCCTGACAACGTCCGGAATGCGCTTCTCGACCTCAGCCCACGGAGCCTCCACTTCCAACTCATGCTGAATCGGGGAGAGGATTCTATGTTTCGTTTTGAGCTCCATATGGAGCGGTCCCCTTCTTCTTCAGCCACCCATCATAGCGCATCGTGAGAGCGCAACCGATCCGGCTCGGGCGCCTCGGCGGGCTTCCGCCGACGGATCACGTCCCCGTCCGCCCCGCGGAGGTAATCCCACTCAAGGTCGAGCTCATGCTCCTCAGCCCGCGTCCGCTTCACACTCCGGCCGTGGCGGCCACTCGGATCTACTTGTGGACCAGGAAGAAATCCCATCCAACCCACCCCATCTGAAGGCTAGCCAAGAATATGATCGCACAGATGATCCACAGAATGCGATATGCTGGATCATTCCAGATCTCCTTTTTCACAGTGCTCATGTATGCACCAATGGCCATAGCCAAGAACATCGTCAGATAAGGGATCGTGTTCCCCAAAGCCCTCCCGACGGCTATTCCCACCATATAGAAAATCGATGCCCCCAGGAGAAATGAAAGTCCCAAAAAGAGGCATATAAGTATTCCTGTATTCCTGTCCATAATGCTCCCCCGAGCCGAAGGAATCTGAACTGATCGTTATCCTCTGTAATGCGCCATTTTGGTGTTGACAGCAAGAATGACCGACGAGTGATTCTTGTGTCAGGTTCCAAAAGCTCAAGAAAGCTACTCAAATCCGTACTTGATGAAACATTGAGCTGCATGGTATTCGGCCAGAGCCACACAAGGTGTCATAATGAAGCAAGATACTACTCCGATCGGAACCAAGAATTCCACGCCGCCGATAATCACCACAATCACTGCTGCAACAGCGAGGCCTACCCCCACATACGTTCCGCACCGGGTGAAGGCGTTACAGGCTTCGCAAAGACACCTGATAAGTTTGCTCGTTCTGCATCCTTCTGCCTTAAGCAAGCTGCACAATGCAGCGATGCCTACCGTAGCGGCCGCGCTGAAGGCAACCGCTCCCCCAGCTATTGCGCCGACAACGAGAAGCGATGATGAGAACATCAGGAACGATTGGTGCGAAGCCCCTGAGATGTTCGCATTCAACGCCCGACGACTGATGAACGAATCTGTAGTGAATGCGCTACATGTAAACATGATGAGATCTATCGGTGCAGAAGCTGAGGCCTGTGAAACCCAGACTCGGTCTCCGCCAGTGCCGTGGTGACCCAGCTTGGGCGCACGTTTCCCTTTGCCCCCCGCTGCCCCGTCCTCCGATGGAGCGTGTTTCTTCAGGTCGCGGGCTTTCTCGCAGCACCACTCGAAGCACCTCTCCGCCCTCCACGCCCAGGGAGGGCAATAGAGAGGCAGTATATTACCGCTTAAGCATGGATCTGTGAACGCACTGTTTCCGCCCTTGTACACGCAGCATCCTTGATTGGTCCTGCACCAGCATAGCGACTCCTCGGGCCATGCAATCTCGCACTCCAAATCACGGTCTACTGCACCGAAGTGAGTCTTGATCTGTTCCCAGAGGCCTCCCAGAAGACCCTCTGCGCATCCGCCGGCACATGGCTGCAGGCCGCTGGCGTCGGTGAGTTCCGTGGGGTGGTTTAGTGCGTACGAGTACGGATTAGCTGAAAGCGGGAAAGATTCGTTGACTAACCCGACATTGATAAGCGGATCCCGCTGCAGGAATCTCCCCAATGCGGGGGAGTAGTGCCGGACGCCCATGCGATACAAGTGCCCGCGATCCGATCCCGGCGGCGTGTCGAATTCCTTCCCCTCCAGGTACCCGCCGTGGAACCGGATGTTGGACGGCATGTCCGTCG
>CAYGZQ010000042.1:0-35920 GCA_964354375.1 uncultured Planctomycetota bacterium | reverse complement strand
GAAACCGGTGATATTCGGGTTGTTGAAAGGATGCCTGATCTCGACATCCACCAGCAATGTGCCATTGCCGGAAGGAACCACGCTCTTAAGCTTGACGCAATTCGCGCACGGTCCCTGCTCGAGGAATTTCAGAACGTTCCAGTGCTGACCGGATTCCCTGAGGGGAATCACCTCCAGCTTCATCTCTTCGGGATCCACGAGCACGTTCGAAAAGCTCCAGAGACAGTGGCTTGAAGGTTGTCCTTTCCGCACTGTTTCAAGAGCCAACGGGGGAGATACCGGGGTGCTCGAACCGTTCTGGATTGTGTCGACCCCTGAGCAGGAAAGCCCAAACATAACCAGAAAAATGACAATAGGAGAATATAAGTTGCACTTGCTGATCATTCGTGGCCTCTCCAAAATGCCGGCAACTTGCCGTTTCGCCGACTCGGATGAGTATTATAAGGAAGAGGTTTGTTCACATCAATAGAGTAAACATCACAAAAACCTGCGTCGGAGCGCAATCTGGAGACTGATGCCATAAGATGGTTGATCTCCCCAGCCGGCTGCTTCTTCTCGTCCCTTTTGGGGCAGTTCTCACTGCGACGCCGGCAGGTTACCGACAAGTTTGGGCATCGCTGAATACTCAGCCCCCGCGACCAAGGCGTTCGCGATTGGCTGCGGAGCCCGTCCGGACCGGCTCTGCAGAAAAGCAGCAATCGACGTGTCCGTGGGAGAGTGTCGGGAAGTGTGCAGTCGCGCGATGACCCTGGACGGGCGGCGTCATTTGAGAGACCAGCACATCCCGGGTTCTGCGAGCTACGGCGACGGAATCGTTCTGTCCACGTAGTCCTTGAGAACCGTCATTGCCATCCTAACCCCGTCGATTCTCCGCAACAGATCCACATGGTATGGGGATGTGGTGCTGCCAAGGTGCTGAGCCATGATCAACATGTCGGGATCATCCTTGGCGCTCAGGACAGATGCATAGAGCTCCTTTATCACTTCCTCCAAGTCCATAGGCATGAGCATCATCCTCCATTTTATGAGATTGCAGCACTACTGTGATATTTTTTTCAAGTTAGCGCACCTGGTTCCTAAAGTCAAACATCACGGACCGGTGACTCGCGCAGCGCAAATCATCCCGATCGAGCTTCAAAAAGGGTTAAGGATCGGAGCGATGGATCACGCCCGGGTCGATCGGTTTCCAGCGACCCGTCCGCGCGTCCTCCAGCTCAGCTCTTTGCCGGTCAACCAGTCCGTCAACCATCCCCAGCTTCACTGCAATCTGCATGGCTCTCTCGAAATTCTCAATGGCATCCCCTGGTTTTCCCAAGGTCATAAGCAATCGCCCCATATTGAGCCGGTGCTTCCTCTCGTTGACGATATCGCCTATCTTGACAGAGAGTTCGAGCGCTTTTCGAAGCCACTCTTCGGCCCGGCCATACTCCCCCTGTTCCAGGTGGACCTGGCCGATTTTCCCGGCCCATTCATTCTGATTTTCCTGGTCCTCCATTTCAGAAGCGATTGCGAAGGCCCTGTTCAACCAGTCGAGCGCGGCTGAGTAATCGCCCTGTCGAAGGTAGACCTCTCCTATCCCGCCACGCCACGGGCCTTCGTTTGACCTGTTACCGGTCCGTACGGAGAAGGAAAGTGACTGCTGAAAACGCTCCATGGCCTCGTCGAGCTTCCCCATTCCGAGAAGGATCTCTCCGATTCTCCCCTGGCGGAATGCCTCCCCTCCCTTAGAGCCTGTTTCAACCGCTATCTTGAGTGCTTTGTCCATCAATTCGAGAGCTTTTTCGTGATTCCCCCTGGTGTTCTCGATTGTTGCCATTGCCTGGAGCAGGCCACCTTCATGCCTTCGATAACCTATCCTGGCATCGACTTCCAGTGCCATCTCGAGTTGTTCCAAAGCGCGATCGAACTCGCCGCGCGCAGAGTAAACCAGACCGCTCAACCCTCTGAGAGTGCTTTCTCTTATCTTGTCACCTCGCTCCATTGCCAGTTCAAGAACGGGGAGGAAAGCATCTTCCGCCTGCTTGTAGTTGCCTTGAAGATATTGCGCATAACCCATTCTATATAACCATTCCGAATCATTCACCTTGTCGCCGGTCTCGAGCGCAATCTCATATGCTTCATTCAGCCACTTGAGAGCGGTGTCGAATTCACCATGCGCGATCAAGAGCATACCCATGAATCCCCGGAACAAACCTTCACCCTTCCTGTCACCCTGGCTGATCGCTATATTCAGAGCCTCCTCAATCAGTCTGAACGAATCGGCGAGCTTTCCCATCCTGAAGTAGATGCGCCCAATCTGACCCTTATATATGCCTTCGGCCCCGGTATCCCCGATCAGCATCGCGATACGCAGGGCTTCCTCAGAGTGATCCAAGGCATCAAGGCAACTGCCGACACAATTGAGGCATTCCGAGATAAGCCCGGACGCGCGCATGATGTCCTCGTCACTGTCGGATTCCCTCGCGATTCCCAGTTCCTGCCTGTGAAGAGGAAGAGCAAGATCGAATCGTCCCCACCGTCGCAGAAGCTGCGCAAGCAGTATTGGCTCATGCAAGACAGCCTTGGCGCGAACCATGTCTTTGCCGGCAAATGCATGGAAAACCGCCTGCCTGAGATGCTCCACCTCGGAAGGGTCCTTGCTGTTTCTATCCCACGGCAACGAAAGGTAGTATTCATAAGCCCGTTCGTGAAGGACCTGGGGGTCTTCGATAAACGTCCGCGCAACCTCGTTCACGAGCGGATGAATGGAGTACAACGGCGGGTCCCCATCATCCATTCGGACCAGTGAGCGAAGGCTGAGCTCATCCAATGCTTCCTCTACCTGATCAAGGCCGATCTCGGGTCTGAGGGCACCGATCATTTCCGCGGACTCAGGCCTGAAGAGCGCCGGCATGACGGTCACAAGCGCATATTCTTCGGGAGGCAAACGGTCCGGATGTATGACCTTCTCAAACAGGGTAATGGGATTGCGGGACGGATCGGGTCCTTCGCGTATGGCATCCATGATGTCGCCTGCGCGGGCTATCATCCGACGGTACCTGGGCTTTCGAACAACCGCGGCGGCAAGAGCGCTCAGCGCCATCGGGTGCCCCTGCATCAGCCGACAGGTCTCCTTCAGAACCGATTCCTCGTCCTTGACACCCGCCTCCCGCAACAGCTCTATCGCCTTGTCATTGGATATTCCGTCGACAGCTTTGAACTGAGCCGATGACTCCGAGAACCTGGGCACCTGCCGCGAGGTGACCAGGACAGCTGATTGCCCGCCCAGGAATGCCCTGAGAAGCTCGGGCCATCGATCGTCCGCAAACGTACCGGCCTTCTCACCTGCACCGAACACATTTTCCAGATTGTCGAAGACGACAAAAGTCGGACTGTTGGCCAGACGCATCCTGAGGAGGTCGAGGAGCATGCCGAAAGCTTCAGTGTCCGGACCCAATGCGGGCAGCATCTGGCTTTCGGTTACTATCATCACCAGTCTCAACAGAACCGTCTCCAGTTCCGCGTTTTCTTCAAGGTGGCACCAGATGAATCTCTCGAACCTCCCCGAAGCGCTTTCGGAAAGGTTGTTGAAGATCAGGGCCGCGATCGTGCTTTTGCCGATCCCCGCCGATCCGAAAAGCGAAAGAAACTCCGACTCGCCGGACTCAATCAGCCCGGACCACTCCAGGGCATACTCCTCTCTCCCGACTATTCCTTTGGCTGACGGCTTGAACCCGAGAACGAACACGCGATTGCCCGGGATCGTCCGGGCCTGACCCAACGGACCAAGCTCGCCCGCTACTATCCCGCTTTGCTCTCTCAGCCTGCTTGCGCCGACTATCCTCACCGACACGTCCGTTCTGGGCTCAATCCCCATCTCTTTCAGGCCCATGACGATTCTGGAGAGTATAACCGATACTCCCCCAGGCGGCAGGCTTATCGAGACCTGTGTCCCGATCACAGCACCCCACAGCCGCTGTCTGGCGAGCAGATCATCGTACGAGATGCCCAACAATATAGGTATGAAAGGTTTTACGCTCTCGTGAGCGCGTTCGACCTCCTTCCCCACCCGATGGGATGCGATCGAGTGGAAAGAGGCAATCAGAACGAAGGCCTTGCACTCATCGATGGCTTTGCTGGTTTGAAGAAGATGAGATATCCCCGGCAGGCTGTCGTTCTCATAACACCAAACCGAATAGCCTGCCTGTTCCAGACCCCGTCCAAGCTGGATGGCTATGGCCGAATCTTCCTCCGCATGGCTGATGAAGACATCGCTCATGGACATTCCCTGTCGGGCATCGAACTCTGTCGCCGCCGAAAACCAATCGCCCAGTCAAGGAAATTATATAACAATGAGAACAAGGCTGCCAAACAGGGGAATCGATGCCGCAATAGACGCCCCTCCGCCTCCCCCGGGACCTGTCAAGCCAAAATGGAAATGTCCCCCTGCGAACTCTGGATTTCCAGGCTGATGTGCAAAGGAGTCGGGTTTCCGCTAAAATAGCCGCTGCATTCCACTCTTGTTTGGGGAGGGCACCATGAAAGGCGACACTGCTCGAATCCGTCAGCGTTCGATCCGGGTCTTCGTTTCATCCACTTTTCGAGACATGAAAGAGGAGCGAGAGGAACTGGTCAAGCGCGTCTTTCCTCAACTCCGCAGACTCTGCGAGAAACGCGGGGTGACCTGGGGGGAGGTGGACCTGCGATGGGGGATCACCGACGAGCAGAGGGCCGAGGGAAAGGTCCTGCCGATCTGCCTCGCGGAAATCCGGGAGTGCCGTCCATACTTCATCGGAATACTAGGCGAGCGGTACGGTTGGGTACCGGAGAGGATTCCGGTCGAGCTCATCCGGCGAGAACCATGGCTTGGAGAGCACCAGGAGCACTCGGTAACTGAGCTGGAAATTCTGCACGGCGTTCTAAATGATCCCGAGATGGCAGGCCACGCGTATTTCTACTTCCGCGATCCTGCGTACGTGGAGCAGCTTCCGCCCGACAAGAAGAGCGAGTTTCTTGAAGGCTCAACCGATAAAGAGAAGCTGCGCAAACTGAAAAGCCGCATCAGGGCAAGCGGACTTCCGATTCGGGAGAACTACAAAGACCCGAGGGACCTCGGAAGGCTGGTTCTTGAGGATTTCATCGCATTGATTGACAAGCTGTTTCCCGAAGGCTCCAAGCCCGATCCGCTGGACGAGGAGGCTCAGGAGCACGAAGCTTTCGCGCAAAGCAGATTCAAGGTGTACATCGGGCGCAAGGATTACTTCGACCGGCTCGATGAGCATGCGGACGGCGATGGTCCGCCGCTGATCGTGCTCGGTGAGTCGGGGTCCGGCAAGTCCGCCTTGCTGACGAATTGGGTACTCAGGTATCGGGAGACGCATGCCGACGAGCTCGTCACCATGCATTTCATCGGCGCGACCCCATATTCAGCGGACTGGTCAGCGATGCTGCGGCGGATCATGCGCGAGCTTCAGCGCAGGTTTGGCATACAGGGCGAGATTCCATCGGAGCCCAATCAGCTAAGGCAGGCGTTCGCAGGTTGGCTTCACATGGCTGCGGCGAAAGGACGTGCGATTATCGTCCTCGATGCGCTGAACCAGCTTGAGGATCGCGACGGCGCTCCGGATCTGGTTTGGCTGCCACCGGTGATACCGGCGAGAATCAGAATGATTCTTTCGACATTGCCGGGGCGCCCGCTTGATGATCTGAAGAAACGCGAGTGGCCGACGATGGAGGTTACGCCCCTTAACGATGACGAGCGCAAGCAGCTCCTACGGGATTATCTCGCGCAGTATCGAAAGACTCTCACCAATGCCCAGGTCGAGAGAATTGTACTGTCTGAGCAGACAAGAAATCCGCTATTCCTCCGCTCAATGCTGGAGGAACTTCGTGTGTTTGGGGAGCATGAAAAACTCGACGAGAGGATCACAGACTACTTGTCTGCCGCAACGATCCCATCGCTCTTTGAGAAAGTGCTGGAGCGGTATGAGAACGACTATGAGCGCGAAAGAGCCGGCATGGTTCGAGATGCGATGACGCTGATTTGGGCGTCACGTCGTGGGCTCTCCGAATCTGAGCTTCTGGAGCTTCTAGGTGAAGATGGGAAGCCGCTTCCGCAGGCCGTGTGGGCTCCCTTTTATGTTGCGGCGGAGCATTCGTTCGTAAGCCGGTCGGGGCTGATAGGATTCTTCCACGACTATCTCAGGCAAGCGGTGGAGAGAAGTATGTAAGGAGCGACGAAGCCAAGAGGGCGGCGCATCTCAGGATTGCTGAGTACTATACAGGCAGGGAATACAGTCCGAGGCTTACCCATGAGCTTCCGTGGCAGCTTTTGCATGCGCAGGATTGGGACCGTCTAAACCGACTTCTGGCAGATGTCGCCTTCTTCCATCATCTATGGCAAGAGAACCAATCAGATACACTGAAGTACTGGGCCAAGTTGGAGTCGTCATCCGGACACAGCAAGCTGCAAACATACAAAGACATCATCCATGGTCGCCGCGGAGTTGATGACACCGCACATATCTCATGCGTTGCCATCCTCCTGTCAATTACCGCTAACAAGCGTGAGGCGCTTCAGCTTTTTGAGAGGATTGCCCAGTTAAACCGGGAGAAAAGAGATTTCGAGAAGCTGGCCGATACACTTAACTCACTTGCGGCAACGCACGCAGAACTTGGAGAGCTTGATCCTGCAATAGAGATATTCGGCACCCACGAGACACTTTGCCGAGATATCAATTACCAATCAGGTCTCGCTATGGGATTGAGGGGTCAGGGAGTAATTCACTATATGAAACGCAATTACGATGCAGCAGCAAATGCCACGGCAGCATCCATAGCCATCTATCGCCAAATCGGAGAAAAGGACAACTTATGTCAAGTGCTCAGGAATCAAGCGCTCATGCTCGCCAGAAAGGGCGCACTCGATGAAGGACTTGTGTTATTGAAAGAGGCAGAGCAGATCTGTCTGGAGCTTGGTGATAGAGTGAATCTAACATTCATGCTTTCAACTCAAGCGGAACTTTGCATGGCCAAAGGCCAGTATAGAGACGCCCTCAAATTCTTTCAAGACGAAGAAATTCTCAGCCAGGAGATTGGCGATCCGCAAAGGCATTACTGGAGCCTGATGATGCAATCTGAAGTTTTGATTAAGCTTGAGCGATTCATGGATGCTCTCGAAAAGGTCAACTGCACTGAGGAAATAGCCAATAGGCTCGGAAGCGAGAGGCTGAAATTCTATACAGTCAGTCTGAGAGGTATTATTCGAGGCAAGATGAATGAAAGGGAGAATGCATTGCATGATCTCGCCACGGCTGAAAAGGCTTTCCGAACACTAGGCGAACGTCAATTTCTTATGGATAATCTTGAAAGTCAGGCAGAATTTCTCTTATTGTGGGGGCAAAAGGCCAGGGCACAACTTGCAGCTTCAGAGGCAATCACCATCGCTGAGGAATTGGGCAACAAGGCGTCCCTTCGCACCATCAATGAACTGCTGTCCAGGATTCAATCGGCAGAGGAATCCACCGAGGACGTGCATTGAACGGCCAAGTTGGCAAGTGCATGATGAGCTTGGGCGTAAGCAAGAATGAAGTTTGGATATGAAGCGGGACTATGAGGAACTGATCAAAAATGCATCCTGATGAAAGGTCTACTGCTCAGGAGTTTTCGTCAGTACGAACCTCGCCACATTTTCCCCCGCCAGATGCGCGTGAGCCTTGGTTGTCGATTCGTCGACTCGCAGGTTGATTATCCGCACCCCGTACTTCTCGGCGTTCGGACAACCTTCAGTGACAACCTTCGACGGCGCAAGCCAGTGGAGCGGCAAATAGAGATTCGAAACATCAAGCCCCTTTGACCGCAGTTCGTCACTTAGCTGCTGAACGCGTTTGCTGGACATTTCATCGGGCATGACGAACGAGAAACGGAACGGCGCGCTGTCAACGGGGTAGTCGAGAATTCGTACAAGGATGCTGTCAATGTTCTTGCGGAAGAGGTAAATCATCTCCCTGCGCTTCTTGACGGTTTCCTCGAACGCCCCTATTGCATCGATGATTGAATCCGCTTCGTCGGGCTCGATTGCGAAGCGATAGATATCGCCGTATCTCTCGTAGATTCGGAGCCAGTCCGCTGCCTTCGACGGATCCTCGCGCCGGGCTTTGTCAAATGCAACATCCATCTCCTCGCGCTGACCCTTCTTACGGGCTGTGTAATCCGCCGGACGCCCGGGAAGCGCCGCCACAGCCTGCTCCAGCCTGGCGACAAGATTCTCGTTATCAGTGACTATTGCCCCTCCGCCTATCGTGGGGAGGACTTTCCTGTCGGCGAAGCTGAGGATGCTCGCCATACCGAACGATCCGAGCGGCTTTCCGGCAAGCTTCCCTCCGATCGCCTGGGATGCATCCTCAATGAGGACACACCCCCGGCTTGTGCATATTTCCTGTATCTCCTCCATCGCGCACGGGATACCGAAGAGGTGTGTCGCGACGACCATATCTCCCATGCGTGCGACATCGGCAAGCCGGTCCGGGTCCATATTCAGGGACGGTCCGACATCGACAATGACGGGAGTTCGACCGGTCAGGAAAACAGAGGCGAGGCGGGTCATGCACGCCATGGCGGGCAGTATCACGCGTCCGCCCGGCGGCGTGAGTTCCTCGATAAGGAGGATGAGGGCGGTCGTGTCCCGCCCCACAAGAAATGCGCGGCGTCGTCCGAAATATCCGGAGAGCCTCAGAAGTCGTTCAGTGTCTTTGATGCTGTTAGTCATGGCTTACCACCTGTCATAACAGACAACTCATCCGGCGTCGTAGAAAACTGTCCTATGATTCAGCGAAGCATGGAGACCCAGTCTGCTGAATACGGCGTCGCACCGATGAAATGCATGAGAATCGGGAAATCCGGATTTCTCCGCTTGAACTTGGTCACCCAATTCGCCAAAAGCGCCGACTTACCCGCTCCCGACTCTCCAAGAATGACCAGCGGGGGGCTATCAGAAGTCACGAAAGGCTTCAATCAAGGCGTTCCGGTCTGCAGGGACCGCATGCTCCACAGAGCTGTCTTATGTACTATGACAGAGTCCAGTTTGCCTGAACCAGTTCTCTGATATAGCCGCAAAGGTCAAGGGCAAGAATGTCTGAAGCCTCGACCCAGGCATACTCATCATTCTCATCACTCAGTCGAATCTCCCCCGTTGCGACAGAGCCGGTCATGACCAGGTGGACACTTCGAACCGGCGTGGTTTCGTCCTGGATGGCTCCGAAGAAGGCCTCAACCGTGATTGCCAGACCGGTTTCCTCAAACACCTCTCGCCGAAGTGCCTCCTCGATGTTCTCGCCTTTCCTGATCTTTCCTCCCGGGAAATCCCACTTGCCGGGATTCCAGCTCCTGTCGGAACCACGTCTAAGCATCAGCCACCGACTTGCCTGATCCTGGATCAGGATCTTCACAGACAGCGAAAACGGCGTTGCAGTCATTTGATTTCTCGATCTACATTCAAGAATGAGACAAGACAATAGCACGATCACCGAACTTGAGTCAATTCACCGATCTCGATGAGGTGCAAATGCACAGGCATAAGGCTTCGATCAAATCCGGCCGGCAGCGATGGCCGAGATCATAAATCGATTTCAATCGATCCTCCAGGAAGGCTCCCAGCCGGATGAGCCGCCTGGCGAAGGAAGTGCGAGAACTCACTGCTACTGGAGGAGAAGACTCCAGTGCGTGTTTCCCTCGCGAACCTGAATATACCACGGGATCGACGAGAGTCAATGGGTCGGTTGACTGGAATGTGATGGAGGAATCCAATCCCTGGCTGTGACGGTCAGTGGATCCGACGATGGTTGACCTGCTCGAAAGGCTTTTCACAAAAGAGCGGTCCGATCGAAGGCCGGGATGAGACCGTTCCGTTTTCAACAAATATACAGCATTGTACCGCTGGCATATAACGCTATTATATGGTATAATATGATCGCCGGACCTGTGTCCGGAGGAAAATGGCACACCTGCCGCGAGACAGGGCCGCAAAGCCAGGAGTCTCCAAAGGAGATCGTCCGGTTGCCCGCCGAATATCGGCACGGCCGGTCTCAAAGAGGGCTCCAGGCTGTGCGCCTGTCGGGCCCTTTTCCATCAGCGCGGGTGCATGAGGATTACGAAGGGGAATCCGCGCGCAAGGAATTACGTCATGTGTAGGATTTGCTTACTGAGTTCTAGACATAGAGCCGGAAATCGCCGCGGGCAGAGTCTTGTCGAGTTTGCCCTCCCGGCGCCTATGCCGGTTCTTCTTTTCATGGCCAAGCTCGATATCCGGGTCGCAATAAGCCGCCCCAATGTCCAGCTCATACCCCTCCGGGCAATCTCATCGAGGGACTTGGGGCGATTGATCTCTACTCGAAGGCTGAATTCCTCATTGAATATGCCAAAGGTGCCCAGCATATTCCGATTGAACGAGAGGATTTGAAAATGAGAAACATCTTTCCCACCATAAAACATCATTGTCACAGGAATATCCAGAGAGGAAACGCTCTGATTCTTGTGCTGATCGCGCTTCCTGCAATCATAGGCGCTGCAGGTCTGGCATTGGACTGGGGACGTGGTGTCTGGACGAAAACCCGATTGCAGAAGGCGGCTGATGCGGCAGCTCTCGCAGGCTCGTCATTTCTGCCCTATCAGACAGTGGCGGACCAGCGCGCCGATTCAGTCATTGATTCCAATTTTGGTGTGCCGACATCACAAACACTAACAGCCAACGGTTACAGCTATACGGTCAGCCTGACTGAAGATGTTCCGTCTTTACTTATGCGCATCTTTGGCCACGATACGATGAATATAACGGCGCATGCCACCGCGCTGGCTCATCGACTTGTTGGTGTGTTGAAAGGTCACGGGTTCCCGTCTGCAATTATCAACCCCAACCTCAATAACGATCCATAGGACGATTTCATCCCCGACAACTATGGACGCCCCTATGTAATTAACTGCGGTCCATTAAACTTTATGGTTGAAGACTGGGCGAATGGAAATTCGCCATGCCCACCGGAGGAAAAGGGAAAGGAGAGTTCCAGTGGATGGAAAGCCTGGCTGGGCCTTTGCTCTGACGGCACCTATGGCAACGCCGGTGCGTCGGACATCAAGTACGATATCATTAATGGCTGGCCGGGGAACATGCAGATTGGCGATACAGTCCCGATGAAGACCGGCAATGTGACCGGCCCACCGGAGCAAGGTCGAGAGGAATTGCTTGGGGACAACCCGACACCGTGGGTCGATTTTGACCCTCGGACGCAAGGGGACAATAACCGTATAGTTTATGTTCCCATCGTGCATTTGATCCATTCATACAGGTATGATGCGTTCACTGCTGCAGACTATTACAGCGGTGCGGACTGGGACAGAGGTAATGTTGTTGTGGACGGTTTCACGCCCTTCTTCCTGCTTACGAGCACCGAGGAGCAAGCGTATGCATCCGCGCTGGGGTTGGACATAAAGACAAACGGCTGGATGATCGGATTGTATGTTCCCGGCATTATCTCGACAAACTACTCGCCTTCAGAGGGCGCACCCGATATGGGTATGTACCAGCCGCCCAGGCTTGTAGATTGATTACTATTCATTCGGGCCGCGACCGACTAGATCTATATGCCATCTGCGGTTACTGCGCCAGGCAGTACGAGCAGGATGGCCCGGGGGGGCAGTCTTCACCTGGGCGGTCGCGCTTACTGGCAGAAGCTCGCGATGAAGAGGTCGGAGTCGCCGGCCGAATTCAGCTCGGTCTCGTCCGGCTCTCCTTCTCCGAATGTGGCGGAACCCGCGAAACGGCCGGTTACGACAACCGAGAAGTTAGAAGGGGCGGCGATTGCTTCAGGCCAATCCGAGGCTGCGCCGCCAGCGCATTTCGCCCAGACAAAAGTGCCGCTGGGATCGTACTTGGCAACGAAGATATCCTCATAGCCGGCGGAAGTCAGCACAGCCTCATTTGGCTCGCCCTGTTCGAACGTTGCCGGGCCCATGAAGAGTCCGGCCACCGCCGTGAAATCGTCCCAAAGAGCGGTGATTGCCATTCCGTTGTCGTACTCTGTGCCACCGGCGCCTTTCGCCCATGCGAGCGTGCCGTCAGGGTTGTACCGCGCGATGAAAATGTCGTAATCGCCGTCGGAGCTCAGCTCGGTCTCGTTGGGCTCGAGCTTTCCGAATGTGGCAGAACCCTTGAAAAATCCAATTACGACGGTCGAATTGTCCGAAAGCGCGGTGACTGCGCAACCCATTTCGCAGTCCGTGCCCCCCGCCCTTTTCGCCCATGCGAGCGTGCCGTCCGCATTGTACCGGGCAACAAAGATGTCGTAACCGCCTGCAGAACTCAACTCAGTCTGATTGGCTTCACCCTGCCCGAATGTAGCCGTGCCTCCGCCGGGAAAGCCAAAGGTCCCGGTCACGACAGTCGAACCATCGGAGAGCGCGGCGATTCCGTTGGCCCAATCGTTGTTCGTGCCGCCGGCGCTCTTCGCCCATCGCAGGGTGCCGTCCGGAAAGTACCGCGCAATGAAGACATCAAACATCCCGGCAGTACTCAGCACTGTCTCGTTGGCCTCGCCCTGTCCGAACGCGGCTGAATCCGAGAACCCCCCGACCACAACACTGGAATTGTGCGGAAGCGCGGTCACGCGGTTGGCCGCATCCGAGCCTGCACCGCCCGCGCTCTTCGCCCAGATCAGACTGCCCGGGCTCCATGGCGCGACTATCAGGGTCACAATCCCGTATGCGGTAAGGTCAAGATACGCAGGCGACCCGGCATTCTCATTGTCGACGACTTTTATGAGGCACTTGTAGTCCCCGGCGGGCGCCTGTTCCTCGTTGCCGAGCACAATCTCCCATGAGCTGAAATCCGACCCATCCGAGATCCAGGCCGCATCTTTTGCCCCATCGAAAAGCTCCGGGCACTCCACGATCGGGGCCGCGTGACTGCCTTTCCCCTGGTAGTCATGGACGTCTATTGTCAACTTCACTTCGCCGCCCTGGGGAACGAGACCATTGCCGATTGGAGTCACTTGGGTTTCGGTTTTCCACGGCTCAGGGCAATTGGCCTCAGTGGGAAAGTCATTCATATCGTGCATGGTCCGTGCTCAAGCCACTTGAGAACATTCCAATGGGTCTCGACATCCCTGACAGGAAGCGGTTCCAGCACATTCTCTTCGGGATTATAGATGAACAGGTAGTATCCCCAGAGGTAGTGTCCCTCTCTCCGGTCGATTGTCTGAGACGATTAGACCTCCGATGCCGTTGACGGGTTGCCCCGATCAAGCTGCGGCAGGAGAGCCGAATCGGCGGGCTTCTGTGTCCCGCATGATGTAAGGGCAAAGAGGGCCGGGACGAGAACGAGCAGTATCATATTTGATCTAAACACTGCGGTACCCCTTTCGGCCTCAGGCTGGAATATGTCCGTCACAATCCGCCACAAGCTCGAAGACTCGCTTGTGACGGGCACCCGGCAAGCGGCATAAATGCCGCACAGGGCAACAATAATTCATTCACTCAGATCGTCCACATGCTCAAAGACTCGCATGTGGACGCCGCCAGCCATCTTCAATCGGGTAGGAACATGCTCAGGAAAACGTCATAGCCGCCATTGGGAGTATGGTTCTCAACGCCGCCGCCCAGGTCGAAATCAACTGTGTCGGAGAAGCCGCCAGTTGCATAAGCGTTCTCCGATCCATCAATCGCTACTGCTGAAACCGAGTCAACACCAGCCCCTGCCTTTTACGCGGCGCTATCGTTTACCAGCTTCCGTCGGGAAGGAATCTACTTAGAAAAGTGTTCAGTCCGCCGGAAGCCGTGTGTTCGTCCACGCCGCTTCCGGGATCGAAATCAACTGTGCCCTGGAAACATCCGGTCACGTATGCGTTCTTGATCAGCTGCTGACCGGTCCCGACCGCCCGTCCCTCGTCATAACCCGCCCCTCCCCATGTGCGTGCCCATACGAAGGAACCATCCATGTCAAACTGGGACAGGAAAGCATCCTCGTTGCCATTGGAATCATGAACGTCGGATCCGGCCCCCGGGTCGAAGTCTACAGTGTCCTCGAATTTTCCCGCGATATAGACCAGTCCGAACATGTTGAAGGAGACGCTGACCGGGTAATCTTCTCCTGATCCGCCCCAGCTCCTGGTCCAGAGATACGTGCCGCTTGGATCATAACTGCTTAGGTACATATCCCCTCCGCCGTTAGAAGTGCGCAAATCGTCCGCGGGACCCGGGTCGAAATCCACATCGGCCCCCTCGAACATTCCGGTCACAAAAGCAGTTCCGAACCCGTCAACCGCGACATCGCGTCCGATTGTGAATGTCCCTCCACCCCAGTCTTTTGACCATGCAAGGTCTCCATCAGAGGCATACTTATAGAGAAAAGCATAATCGGTCAGACCGGTCACGTATACGTAACCATACCCGTCAACAGCGACTCCAAATCCACTGTCATCAAACAAATCACCCCATGTTCTGGCCCAGTAATAGAACCCGGTATTGTAAAGCTTAACCAGGAAAACGTCGGCTGCGTCGCTCGCTATGTGCTCGTCGACATTACCGGACGGATCGAAATCGACAATGCTGCAGAACCGGCCTGTTACGTAGATCAGGTATGCGCCATCGGAGGCTATGTCCTCGCCCTCGTCGTACATTGTCCCGCCCCATGCATCCACCCACTGGAAATTTCCATCAGCGTCGAACATGCTCACAAATGTGTCGGTGAATCCATTCGATGTTCGAGACTCCATTGCCGGGCCGGGGTCGAAATCGACCGTGTCCGTGAACCATCCCACTAAATAGGCGTTTCCGGAATTGTCCACGGTGATACCCGCCCCCTTTTCACTGCCGACACCTCCCCAGGTTTCCGCCCACAACAGATTGCCGTTGGGATCGAATTTTGACAGGTATGCGTCTATGTTACCGTTCGAAGTATGCTCATCAACTCCTGTTCCTGGATCGAAGTCGACCATGCCCTGGAATTCTCCGGTAACAAAGGCATTCCCGGATGAGTCCACTGCCACGGCATTGCCAAAGCTGCTCCCCCATGTGCGCGCCCACCCCGCGTCTTCTATCTCGACCTGAAGCGGAGATTCCAGCGTTCCTGGAGAAGCCTCATCATCGGTCACCCTGAACTGCACCTCAAAGGCGCCCGGCTTGCTCCATGAATGGGTGACATTCTTGCCTTCCTCATCAAAAGCTCCGTCGTTATTCCAGTCCCACTCGTACTTGGTAATCAGACCTCCATCCGGGTCATACGAGCCATCATCATTAAAGCTGATATCCTCGCACACAGCCTGCGGATTAGGGTCAGCTGTTGCCTGAGCGACAGGCAGACTGTTCTGGAACTGGACGACCTCGAGAAGCATTATCTGATAAGCCGTCAAATCGAGCCAGGCCGGGGCAGATGCATTTTCAGTGTCTTCCACCGCAACCAGACATTTGTAGAAGCCAACATCTGCGAGCTTCGTGTTCGAAATTGTGGCTTCATAGATTGTGTAACCTGTACCGTCAGCTTTCCAGTCTGCCGTCACCGATCCATCGAACAGCTCCGGACACTCGATTCTGGGTGGAAGAACGGTCGATTTCCCCTGCCAGTCGTACACGTCTACGGTCAGAACGGCAGAGCCCCCGAGATTACTCAATCCCTGACCGATTGGAATTACTGTCCCGTCAACGTTCCATGGCTCCGGGCAATTGGCCTCGGGCGGAAAGTCTATCATCGGATCGACAATGGGCTTATGGATGGGCGGTGCCCAGCTTGCGTCAACCGCGTATCCGAGAATGAACGGCCCGTTCGGCATGTCGATCTCGAAAGTCTGCATTATCTTACTGCCCGAGAAAAATGCGTTTCTCGTATTTGCCGGGTCACCGGATATGTACCTTATGTAGCCGTTCAGCGTCGAGTTGGGATAGGTGACTGTGGCGAATTTCCCTTTCATGTAGCCCTGAAGACCGTTCGGGCCGGAGCCCTCGGTTCCGGAATTGTACAAGCTTGTGAGCCCGTCGGCGTTAACAAGTTCGCCCTCCCCGGCTGTCTGGTCCGAAGTTGTTTGGCCGGAATCCGGGAAATCGTGTGTTCCTTCGAACATCGCGATGCCGCGGACATCGAAGCCGGTAAGGTTGGCAGTATCGAACGGATGAGTGATCTCGACATCAACCAGGATTGTCCCCGTTCCCGATGGCTCGATGTTCGTGATCGCCACGCAGTTCGTGCATGGACCCTTTTCCAGCCACCTCAGAGTATTCCAGTGCGTCTCCGCTTGTCTGAGGGGGATGACTTCAAACTTCATTTCGCGCGGATCAACAAGAACATTCACGAAGCTCCAGAGATAGTGGCTTGATTTGTCTGTCTCCATCTCTGATCCGACCTGCTCTTGCCCGGTCACCTCGGGCGTAACCGGATTCGTCAGGTCAGGTCCACGGGTGTCCGAGACTGGAGCTCCTGTCGAGCAGGACAATACCAGGGTCGTCATAAAGGCAACCATCAGTGAGTTGAAAAGGTAGCGTGCCGGCATAGCAGCCTCCTCGATGAAAATAGTTGCACTAACAACTATTCTCTACTCTTTCGCCTTGAACTCCTCTACAAAAGAGATCTTAGCAGTACCGGCATCCGTACGCAAACCCATAATCATGAGTTCCTGAGGATTTCCCTTGCGCCCCTCGAAAGACAGCCTTTTCCCATGCCCTTAGCGTAATCGTCCAACTACCGCGATTCGTCTTACCAATCCCACGACCAGCATGGGCTGTTGGCAAGCGACCCATCCTTGGTGATCTGGTAGGTCTGCTTCGTGCCCGTCATGTACACCCAAACGCCTGGAGTCAGGGACTGGCTGAATCTGGTGTACATCACCGAAAGTCCGTCGGGGGAATAGCTTGGATGCTTGTCCATCGGGGCGTCGTCATCGATAAGCAATCCGCCTTCGAGCGTGTCGGGATTTATGGTGTAGAGGTCGACAAAGAAACCGCCCGGGTCATTCTGATCGGTCTGGTAGACGATCGAATCGGCCCCCCCTATTTTGACCGGGCTCCATGAAGGACACTCGATATTGTACTGGCCGCCGACGAGCTTGGTGAACTGAGAGGTATCGACATCATATATCCAGAGACCGGTTTCATAATTGTATGGGTCCATAATAGTGATCACCATCGCAATGCGGGTTCCGTCCGGGCTGCATCTGGGGAATCTCACGGTGCCGGGGGCGGTGGCGATTTTTGTCCAGCCGGTTCCGTCGTATTTCACAGCGACGAGGTCGGTGAGGTTTTCGAACGAAACACCGGCGGCGACCACGATATGGTCACCGTCGGGATGGAAATCCGCGGTGCCCAGGACACCATCCGGCGGGGTGATAACCCATGACCCGGGACCTGAGACATCGTGGACTTCCAGACTGCCGTCCATCTGCATCGTGTCTCCGTAGACGGTCAGCAGCATGCGGGAACCCTGCGCGTTTATCCTCGGCTCCTCGATGTAATTCTCGAAGGTGGTGTAGTCGGTCACCTGGGTTTCCTCCATGGTGACCATGTCCAGCAGGAACATATTGGGGACTCCATCGCTGCCCGGATCGACAGGCTCAGGCGCCAGGTAAACGGCTTTTCCGGTGAACGGAGGAAGCACATAGTGCTGAACCTGGACATACGCCAGCTCGTATCGATGATTGATGTCGCCGAGATTGGCGTCGGTGAAGCCATCCTTGACCAGGACCATCGCCGGGTAGCTTCCCTCCGGCGCTCCGGTCTCGTTGACGATCGGAAAGAATGAAGTCAGGGGATACCAGAAGGGCTCATTGGGCCATTCAATCCAGAGCATGGATTGTATAACGCCGTCCCAAAGGAGGGGGCATTCCATGTAAGTGTATTCCGGAAGCCCTTCGTCCTGCCTTTCGATCATTCTGACGATTTCCGTAGCGGTGTCGCCGGCCTGATCCTTCAGTGGTTCCGACTGCCAAACGGTCACAAGCCATGGCTCGAGCGCATTCGCGCTTTCAGGGAAGTCCGTCTTCAGGTCGACCGGGGGATCGACTGTAGGCGGTTCCCAGCTCGCGTCGACAGCGTATCCGAAAATCGCGCCGCCGGGAATGAGAGTCAGCTTGAGCTCGCGGGTAATCGAAGCGCCCGAGGGGAAGCACGAACGGGGTTCCTGGGCGAATTCAACATATGGATTTACAGTGCCGGTGAAACCACCCGGGGCAGCGAATTTACCCTTGGAGTATTCCAGAATCGGAAACGGAGCCGATCCGGGAGCGAATTCCTTCGTATTCCATAATCTGGTCCAGCCGTCGGGATTGAGCAGGGCGAAATCTCCCTGTGACGCGTCGGGAACACGTGCATCAAGCAGCGGAAAGTACAGACTGCCGTTCGAGATAACAATCCCGCGCACATCGAATCCGGTGAATTTAGGATTCCCGGCGAATGGATGAGTTATCCGGACCTCAGCGGTCATAACCATGTCGCTGTAGTCTTTTTCAAGGGACAGCAGCGTCAGACAGTCCTTGCAGATCGTATCCTCGAGAAACCGTCGAGTGTTCAGGTGGAACTCACCCGACCGGGCAGGAAGAAACTCGATGGTGTCCAGAGTGGGGGGAATGCAGCAGTTCCAATACCCCCAGAGGTTGTGTCCGGTCGCCATTTCAGCGCCAACGGGGGTCCTGTCCGGATTCAGAGGAGTATCAGGGGTGACCGCGTTCTGATTTGATCCGCAGGCTGAAATCAGGATGGTGAGCATCGCAGCAATAAACAGCAGGGCAGTAATCTGTGATGCAGGCTTTCTGTCGGGCATGTTTTTGATCCTCCCGTATGTCCCCTATTATAGCATGCAATTCGTTACGGATTCTAACAGGATGACACGCAATATTTCAGACCGAGGATCCTGCCCTCAGGGTTCACGTTTCCACTGGGAAAATGTGCACAGCGTCGCATTCGTATGCCTAAAAAGAAAACGGACGATTGTCAGCTCTTTGCCAGATTGAAATCGTACCTGACCTCGAGAGAAGCATCGCCGTCATCGTCCCTGCGGTACTCCTCAATATATCCCCGCAGACAACCCGAGCTGAAAGCAAGTTGCCCTTCATAATATACTGTACCCCACTCCCACTCCACTAACACGGTTTGACCCTCAAGAAGCGCGAATGCCTCCAATATATGATTATTGTAACTACCGGCGGTAAAATCCGCTTCAAGTGTGAACTTATTCTTCTCAAGTTGTTCAAAAGCAAGCACAACAACGCCACTAGTAGTTATTTCACCCTGCTTAAATGACGCACTCGTTGAACGCCACCGCCCGGTAAGGCTTTGGATCTTCGTCTCAGGAATATCCTGAAGGGTTACATCACCGAACTCCTGGCCGATTTGAAACAATGTGAAATGGTAGGAGCAATCAAGATTCCGGGTCCCATTCTGCGCTATGATATATTTGTCAATATTTCCCTCAATCTCATCGCCCTGCTTCTCGAAAGTTCCGGTGTAATACACCGTTCCTTCACGTGGACTGATTGTCAAGACCAGCCCGGATTGCGTGGCGGTCACGGCAAAATCATCTCTGCTAATCGCAGACATATACAACCCCAGGTCCACCTGAAAAGCACTATCTTCCTCGGCAAACTCGCAGGCCATTCTCCCACCATATGTCTCATCACCTTTAATCAGCTCGCAGCGCCCTCCCCACTTCCCTTCGAACTCCCCTTCAGCGAATGCAGGCACTACTGCAAGAACCCAAGCTAAACTCATTAGAACCAAACATCTTATCATGGTAACCTCCATTCAAGACTTTATTAGCAGCAGACTATGATCTCCAAAGCGCTGGTATGTCAACCCCCGGAGCCATAATATCGAAAGAATAGTTTGGCGAATGCTCAGCCAGTCCCGTCAGAGACCGCCTGCATCCCGTAAGTTCCCTGCTGTTCCATACAATCACCCACGGAATACAAGAGGACGATATGCAAAGTTCCATACATAATATGATGACGCCGGGGTTCACACTTCCACTGGAAAAAGGTGCACAGGGAATCACCCCTGGGCATCGATACGGCAGGGCTGCAGGGAGATAGCGAGGGTGCTGTTACATCCTGTGTCTCGATATGCTTTAATATTCTCCGTGCGGCGGGTCGGAGACCCGCCCAGGCAGTCTTGTGAGCATGCGAGGAGAACACAAATGAGCGGTTTTTCCAGATTCGGTGAAAGCGTTGTCTGTTTGCTGCTGGTTCTGGTCTGCTCGTGCTCTGCCCCAGATGCAGGCACGCGCCAGGCGAGTAATCCCGCCAGCCCCGACCTGCCGGCACTGACCCAGGAGAAGGGTCACTCTGCGGATTCCGAATGGGGCACCGATCCGGCAGGCCATTATCTATGGGGCTTCTACTGGATCGCCTGCGACCCCGAAAAGAACGCAATTGAGGTGATCCCGTCACGGCAGGTGTCGGCACACTGGAATGTGCTCAAATGGCTCGAACAGGGTCCATGCCTGAACTGCGTATCGATCCCTCACATGGAGAACTCCGACCACGGGAGCAAGCTGATGGACGTGAAGATCAAGCACCCGTTCTCGAGCGCTAACCTCACCGGTTTCGATGTCAGAGGCATTGCCCTCTTTCACGGCAGCTTCACCTTTCCAACGGCGGGATTGACGACACCGGATCGATGGAGCGGGGATGGGGAGCTCCTCAACTCCGACGGCTACACGACGCTCTACAATTCCAGCACAGTGGGCTCAGGTCCCGGCGGGTTGCAGGGCTACCTCAAGGGCAAATTCGCGACGGTCACGGCACCGGACGCCGAGTTGAACGGGTACAAGAGGTTCATGCTGATTGATCCCGCCAACACCCGGAATATCTTCTATGCGGGGGAGGAGCTCACCCGGCTATACGACATCGATATGCCGGACTCGGTTTTCGTTTTCGGGTACGCAGTGGATGCAAACTGGGCGCCTCCGATCAACAAGCCGGTTGAAGATCCTGATACCGATTTCGGACCGGAAGCCAATTGCCCCGAGCCATACAGGATCGACGCAGAAGAGCAGCCGATAGGCCCGGGCCTGACAACCGACGGCGGCTCGACCAAGATCATGCTTGATATCTACGACTACCAGGGCGTGGACAGCCATAAGGCTCCCAAGGTAGAGTCACCGGAGATTTTCGACGGGGAATTAACGGCCACATTCAAGGACGACATTCCCTACGGCAGCCATTGGGAAGTCACTGTCTCGAATGACAATCATGCGCAAGCAGGATTTTACAGGATGCTGATCAGCGTTGAGGACAACGCGAATGATACCGCTCCCGCATGGCTCGACCTGACCGCTTACCAGATGATGTTTCTGAAAGTGAGCATCCCCGGCGACGAGCCCCCGATAGCAATGGCGATTGCCGATCCTCCCGCTCAGGCTCCCGGAGTGCCTGTGCATTTCATGGACGACGGATCGTATGATCCGGACGGCGGCTTGATAACTAAATACGAATGGGACTGGGAAAACGACGGGGTATACGACGAGGAGGGGTCCGATCTCCACCACGAATGGGCTGAGCCGGGCACCTACTATGTGCAGTTTCGAGTGACGGACGACGAGTCATCAACCGACGAACTGGATGCTCCTCTCAAGGTGCAGATATCGAATGACTTTTTCGATCCCATACCGATCGCCGATTTCAACCCGTATCCTCAGACTGTCTGCGAGCCGGTCGGGTTCTTCGACGATGGTTCCTACGATCCCGACGGCGGGTCGATCATCGCATACGAATGGGACTGGGAGAACGACGGGGTTTTCGATGAGATCAACCAGATGACCGAACACACCTGGAATGAAGTGGGCGTCTATTATGTGCAGTTTCGTGTCACCGACGATGAAGGCGTTTCAAGCATGCTGAGCGAGCCGCTTGAGGTGCTGATCGAGAATGCGCTGCCGGTAGCGGTGGCATACGTGGACAATCCCCACCCCATGGTTGACGAAGCGGTCAACCTGTTTGGTTTCGATTCATATGATGGCGACTGTGGCGGGGCTGCAATCACGAACTGGGAGTGGGATATTGATGGTGACGGCAACTTCGACACCACCGGAGAGACAGTGCCGGTTTCCTGGGGGACGGCGGGAATCTACCATGTAATGCTCCGCGTGACCGACGATGAGAGCGGGACCGACACGCTCGATACTCCTCTCGAAATCACCGTCGTGGGCGCGCCGCCGGTAGCGATCGCGACCGCAGACCCCATGGTGGCTGAAATCGGGCAGAACATCCATTTCTTTGACGACGGCTCCTACGATCCCGATGGTGGAATAATCACAAAATATGAATGGGACTGGGACGACGACGGGACATGGGATGTAGAAGGGAACGAGGCCTATCATTCGTGGCCGTCGCATGGAGAGAGGCTTGTGCAGTTCCGTGTGACCGATGATGAAAGCGACACCGACACCCTTGACGACCCCATGACAATAATGGTCCACGCCCTCCCTGTCGCTCAGGCCTGCTGCAGTCCAATTTCAACAACGCTGAGCGATATCGCTACGCCGATGTATTTCGCGGACAACGGTTCTTACGATCCCGATGGAGGGTCAATAGTCAAGTGGGAATGGGATGTCGGGTGTGACGGAATTTACGAGTTCGAGGGAAACCCATATGACGTGGAACTATGGTACCCTGCAGCCGGCACCTACTACTTCCAGTGCAGGGTGACGGATGACGAGGGCGGAACGGACACGCTGGACACGCCTCTCTGGATCGAAGTCTTGGACTATGGCGGCTGGGCTCGCACGTGGGGCGCCAGTGCATATGATTCGGTGCAGGCGGTCGATTTGGACGCTCAAGGGAATATATATGCGGCCGGCATGTTCAATGGCACCGTTGACTTCGATCCGGGACCCGGTGTCGACGAGCATATCTCCAATGGTTCTTACGATTGCTTCGTTGTCAAGTACGATCCATCCGGCGCTTTCCAGTGGGCAAGAACATGGGGAAATGACGCCGACACCGCATCGGACCTGGTCTTCGGCATCGCAGTTGACCCCAATGGGAATTCATTCGTGACAGGATGTTTCACGGGGACTGTGGATTTCGATCCGGGGCCTGGAATCGACAATCGAGCTTCCGCGGGCTCGGCCGATGGTTACCTTCTTAAACTCGACAGCAACGGCAATGAGACCTGGGTGCAGACTTGGGGTGGGACCACTTATGATTTCGGGCGGTGTATCTGCCTCATGACTGACGGTGGCGTGGCGGTTGGCGGATATTTCACAGGCACCGTCGACCTTGACCCGGGTCCCGGCACCGATTCACATACCGAGGTCGGGGGCTGGGGAGACGTGTTTATCAGCAGGTTCAATGAGAACGGGGGCTATACCTGGGGCAGGACCTGGGGCAGCGACTATGAAGACCGCGTCAATGCAGTTGCTGCTGACAGTTCAAACAGCGTCTACTCGGTTGGGTGGTACGAGCACGACACAGACTTCGATCCCAGTCCAGGCGGATCGGATGTTCATACCGGTCCGGCATGTTTTCTGAGCAGGCTGGCCTCGGACGGATCCTACTATTGGGCTCGCACCTGGGGCGGCGTCAGCGAGAATGCGACAGATGCGGTTATCTACTCCGGCCTTGTTTTCGTAGCCGGATACTTTGAAGGTATTGTGGATTTTGACCCGGACCCGCTTGGCTCCGATTTCAAGACATCAGCCGGAGCTCGCGATTCGTATGTCAACTTGTTCGACTCGTTAGGCGCGCAGATCGGGTCATTGTCGTTCGGAGGTACGGGCTATGATGTGGCGCTCAGTATTGACACGGATGACACTCTCGGCAGCCTGCTTATTGCAGGCACTTTCTCGGAGACCTGTAATTTTGATGCTTATGGCGGTGTGCATAATGTTGCGGCCATTGGCAACTCGGATTCCTATCTCTGCAGATTCAGTCCGGGAGGGGGCTATCTTGAGTACGTCCGTCAGTGGGGATGTGTGGGCAAGGACCAGGGGGCGCAAGTTGTGGAGGTCTTTGAGCCGACCGGGAATGTCTTCATGGCCGGGGACTTCCAGGGCACGGTCGACTTCGATCCGGGCATCGATGTCGACAATCACACGGAAGCCGGCGGACAGGATGCTTTTTTGATGAAGCTGCAGCCGAACGGGCTCTATTGACGTGACTGAGACTGCTGCTTGGGGACGCCCGCGGTTGCCGATGATCGATGGGCAAATTGACCGTGCTGGTCGATCGTGATATCGTCTCACGCTGTTTACGCAAAGACCCTGCAGAGTTCAAGCCCGTTGGTAGCTGATGTCGAGAGGGGTTTAGCGGCAAGAGGAGCCCTCACGAGCGAGGCTGACTTGACGGGAACGAGGTGGACAGCACAGTGACTGCGGCTATCGACATTACATGGGTGAGAGATCAGGTCAGGGAGTACAAGCGGGTGCGTCCCCGATACGAGGAATACGCGATCGTGCTCGACAGTATCCTCAGAAGCGCGGTCACAGGACTCGCGCCGTACGCCATCGTCCAGACAAGAGCAAAGACCATCCCGACCTTCACCGAGAAGATCCTCAGAAAGAGTGCCCGATTCGACAACCCGGTCCGGCAGCTAACCGATCTGTGTGGAGGCAGGATCATCGTTCACACGGTAAACGAGCTCGACCCCGTCTGCCGTTTCATCGAAAGCGCCTTTGCCATTGACTGGCAGGAAAGCTGCGTGCCCACGAACCTGCTGAGCACGCGGGAGTTCGGATATCGCTCGATCCACTACATTGTCTCAATCGATCCGGAACGTCTGACCGCAAACCACATCGACGTGGATGTCCCCGCATCGGCGCTTCCCGACCGGGAGGCCCCGATGAAGGCCGAGATCCAGGTCAGGACCATGCTCGAGCACGTGTGGGCTTCCTTCTCGCACGAGCACGCATACAAGGGCTCGTTCAAGCTCCCGTCCAGACTCGAAAGGGAGTTCGCAGGAGTCGCCGCACTGCTGGAGACCGCCGACGGGTCTCTCAGAAGGATGAAGGACCAGCTTGACAGGTATGTCTCGAGCTATGAGGCCTACCTCGCGCCGGAGCAGATCGAGGAAGAAATCGCACTGCAGGAGATCGTTCTGGAGCAATGCCCCATGGATTACCGGGTGGCGCACAGAATCGGCAAGCTGGCAATCGAGCTTGGGGACTGGGCCAAGGCGAGTGAACTGCTCTCGAAGTACGAGAATTCAGGTCACCAGCCGATCCTTCGCGATCTCGGGATTTCGCTGTGCAAGGCGAACAGGCAAGCTTTGGAATCTGATGAATACAGAAGGGGGCAGACGCTGCTTCAGAAGGCAGTGGAGCTCAATCCGTCCGATCTGGACGCCCTGGCGTCGCTGGCGGGAACCTACAGGGGCATCGATGACGAGAAGGCCGCGGAGCTGTACAAGGCAGGCTTCGACCTGGATCCTGCCGACTCCTACGTGTTAGGCAACTTCATCGAATACGAAGTGATGAAGCGCCGGGACCCCTCAATCGTCCAGATGTTCTCCTGCGCCGTCCAGCTCGCCATCGAGCGCTGCCAGGGCAAGGCGGAAGTGGGGATGGACTACCCGTGGGTGTATTACGACCTTGGCAAGTTCTATCTCCTTACGTCCGAGCCTTACCTCGCGCTCGTAGCGTATTCGCGGGCTGTGGACACTTCGAGTGCGCTTTTCATGATCGAGACTTCGCTCGACTCTCTGCTTCGCCTGAGGTCGGCCTTCGAAAATCCCGAGGGGTGGGAGTGGGCGACCACGCTTCTGAGGCTCGCGAAAGCCGTAAAATTCGACGATGCGCAAGCGCGGGCGGCATTGGGGACCGTATCACCCCGAATCTCCGAACGGCTCCAGAGGCCGATTATTGTGGTCGCGGGCTCGACGGACAGTTCTGTGGAGCATATGGTCTCTTCATGCCGTGACGCTCTGACGGAAGCCCTGGGCGGCATCCGTGCGACTATCATCTCGGGAGGCACGAAATCCGGCGTGAGCGGACTGGTCGGACATATCCAGGAGCAGTATCCCGACACGCTCGACACAATAGGATACCTGCCTCGAGATCTGCCCCCGGGCGTCGAGCCGGATACGCGATTCTCCGAGCTCGTTCGGATCGAGGATAAGCCGTTTTCCCCCGAGCAGCCGCTCAGGTACTGGAGGGACATCGTCGCCTCCGGGGCGAACCCGACCTCGGTCAAGGTGGTGGGTATTGGGGGCGGCGGCATCGCAGGAATCGAATATCGGCTGGCGCTCGCGCTGGGAGCATCGGTGGCTATGCTGCAGTGCCCGGACATCAATATCAGGCCGAACGGATACGACCTCATCTGGCCCATGGCGGATCGGGTGAGAAGCGTGCCTTCCGACCGGGATTCGATAAGGGCCTTCCTGACCGGAGCGTAGGCGTCAAGGCTTTCCAGGCCGCAGTCCGGGGGATATGGCGGCTTCCGGCTATCCCAGCGGGTTGCGGTTGACTGCCATCCGGCTCCCGCCTTTGACACGACACGACGTTTCCTTTATCCTAATACTGATATCGGCAGGCCGTCTGTCCGATAGTTGTCGCGCGACCAGCGCGGCCAAATCGGTCGCCGGCCCTCAGCAAGACTGAGAAACCCGGCTTGGGAGGAGTGTTATGAAATTCCATAAGAGGGTATTACAGAGCATCCTTCTCGCGGCGATTGCCTCGGCGACATCTTGTGCACGTGGTGGGTTCCCGACTGCGCCTCAGGAAGCCCCGAAGGGGGAGGGGCAAGCGGTCGCGGATTTCACGTCGGGAAAACCGGGGGAATCGGATATCCAGGGCTCAGGACATTATCTTTGGATGTATTACAACGTATATGTGGACCTGGCCGAGAATATCGTCGAGGCCGTTCCCTTAAGGCAGGTCGGCGGACACTGGAACATCCTGAAATTCCTTGAGCAGGCCCCGTGCGCCGATTGCCTCAGCATAATCGGCGTCTCGCCGGGGCCCGACGGAACAGTCAACTTCGACCTGTCCATCAGGCATCCCTTCCCGAGCCCGAACCTGACGGGCTTCGACGTTCGGGGAATCGCCATGTTCAACGGCACTGATGTGTTCCCCGAGGCGGGTCTGAACACGTCGGATCGCACGGTGGGCGAGGGCGAGCTGGTTAACGCGGACGGCTACACCAGTTTGTATAACTCGACGACCGAAGGAAGCGGTCCGGGTGGGCTCGGCGGGTACACGAAGGGCAAGTTCGCGACCATCACTGCCCCGAACTCGCTTCTGAACGGGTATAAACGTCATATAAGCGACGATCCCGCAAACACGCGGAATGCGTTCTACTCCGGCGACGAGATCGCGGTCACCTACCAGATAGACATGCCCGACGGTCCGTTCGTTTTCGGGTACGCGGTCGACGCCAACTGGGCGCCTCCGCTCGTGAAACCGGTCACGGACCCCATGACACAGTTCCCGGACGAGGCCAACTGTCCGGAGCCGTGGAAGATCGAAGTCGTTGAAAGTCCCGTGAGCGCAGGGCTCACGGATATGGGCGGCAAGACTATTCTGCAGATCGATGTCTATGATTGGAAGGGATATGAGACCCATGCCGAGCCGATCGTTGAATGCCCGGAGTTGTTCGACGGCTATATCATCGCTCCAATGTTCGCGCATTTTATCCATTACACCCGTTACAACGTCGAGGTGGAGAATGAGGAGTTCGCCGCGGCGGGACGGTACAAGTGCCTGATCAAGGTCGTCGACGATGAAGATGCCTCGGCGCCGGACTGGCTCGATCTTGTGGCTTACCAGGTATGCACCCTGGAGGTGGTCCACAACCAGCCTCCGGTGGCTGTCCCTGCCTTCTTTCCGCAGCCGGCCGTCATTTGCGAGCCCGTCCACTTCTGGGACAGCGGCTCGTACGATCCCGACGGGGTTATTGTCAGTTGCGAGTGGGACTGGGAAAACGATGGTATCTACGATGAAAGCGGATGCGATGTCTACCACGCGTGGGAAGTTCCCGGCGGGCACTACGTGCGGTTTCGCGTGACCAGCAGCGACGGCGGGGTGGGTGAGTCGGAAACCCCGATCGAATCCATTGCTTTTGGCCTGCAGCCCGTATCCGTCCCCACCGTGGACAAGAACATGAATCCAACCGACGTCCCCTTCAACTTCGACGGCTCATCCTCACACGACGGGGATTGCTCGGGCGAGGAAATCGTTCAGTGGGAATGGGACTGGGAGAACGACGGCGTGTATGACGACACCGGCCAGACGCTGTCGCATGCCTATAGTGAGACGGGGAACTACAATGTGAGACTCAAGGTCACCGACAACGAAGGCGACTGGTCCGTCAACGCCGGAGGTCTGCCTGTGACAGTGGCCAATGGCTGGGTTCGCACCTGGGGAGCGGCCTCGAGCGACACTGCCAACGTTGTCGCTGTGGACGATCATGGTTTCGTTTACGTCGGCGGCGAATTCTCGAGCACGGTCGACTTCGATCCGGGGCCCGGCATCGTCGAGCGCACTTCGAACGGCAACCATGATGCCCACGTCTGCAAGTTCGACCTCGACGGCAATTTCATCTGGGTTCGTTCATGGGGCAATGCGAACTGGGATCGGGTCACGAATATCGGTGTCGACGCGTCGGGGGCTGTCCATATGTCGGGCGAATACGAGGGCGAAGTGGATTTCGATCCGGGACCGGGCGTTCAGACAAGGAATTCTAACGGCAGCACCGACGCGTTTGTACTTGTCCTGGACAGCGATGGGAACTTCGTCTCTGTCGTCGTCTATGGTGAGGCCCAACAGGACTCCGCCTTCGGCCTGGCAATCGACGATGTGTCCGGAGACTCATACGTTGCCGGGATGTTCTACGGCAAGGTCGATTTTGACCCCTCGGCCGGCTCTTACTATCTGAGCACCAACGGCTCAAGCGACTGCTATCTCGCCGCCTACACCAAGCTTGGAGAGCTTCTCTGGGCAGTCTCCTGGGGAGGAACCGAGATGGATGTCGCGTACGAGGTCGAGCTCGAAGCCGGCCAGTACCTGTACGTCGCAGGTTTGTTCAGGGACACGGTCGATTTCGATCCCGATATTCCTCTGGAGCAGCGCGCCAGCGCGGGTATGGGGGATGTATTCCTGAGCCAGTTCAAGATAACGGGCGATTTCAACTGGGTGCAGACCTGGGGAGGCACAGATCATGACCTGGGAGTGAACGTTGCCGGCGACGAGCACGGGTATGTCGGCGTGACGGGCATGTTCAGCGGGACGGCCGATTTCGACCCGGGCCCGGGTGCAGACAACCGTGTCTCGGTAGGCGACGTCGATCAGTTCATCTCCGAGTTTGACGCGAACGGCAACTACAAGTGGTCGCAGACATGGGGATCGACCACCATAGACTGGGGCCCGGACGTGAGAGCGGACTCATCGGGCAGTTGGTACATCGCGGGCGATTTCACTGAGACAGTCGACTTCGATCCCGATCCTGTGGACGTTGAGGAAAGGGTTTCGGTGGGCAGTTACGACGGATATCTTCTGTGTCTGGATTCCGAAGGTCTCTTCCAGTGGGTTGCGACCTTCGGCTCGGCGGGATGGGATAAGGTCTATGGCGTGGATGTCGATCAGGACGACTTTGTGTATTCGTGCGGCTACTTCCATGATACGGTCGATTTTTACCCCGGTGACGCAATCATGGAATCTTGGTCGAACGGCGAAGATGACGCATTCCTGCTGAAACTGCCGTGCGACGGGATCTGGTAGTCCCGGCACTTGGGACATCTGTTCAGAACATCGCGGATGAGCCGCTCGGTCTTCGCCGTCGCCCCAAGGCGTCGAACATATCCGTCAGCCATGTCCCCGAAGAAACGATTCGGAGGCCGCGGTCCGGGAGCATTCCTCCTCCCGTTTCGTCAGAGGGTGTGGCCGAGGATGGTGGGGTTTAGAGGGAGTCCCAGGGGAGGTATCTCCGTGCTGCTCCGACGCTTCTTTGCTGGACCCGGACGCTTCAGGGAGTTATCATGCCCGTGTCTTCCGGACGTTCCTTCAACACATGGACGTCCTGGGATGTAACCTCGACGACCGGCGGCAATGTACTCACGCTATTCCGATATTCCTCCCCCTCAGATCGTACAGCCCTGGCAGGGTTACTTCTGGCTGTTTCTGACCCTGATCATGTTCCTGGCATGGTCGGCATTTCTTGCGCGGCGCCTCTCAAGAGACTTCACTCTATCTGAGCGCCTCCTCGGCGCCTTTCTGGCCACAGTCACTCAGATACTCGCGTCCAGTCTCCTTCTTGGGACCCTGGGCGTGCTGTTCTGGTGGCCGCTCGGGGTACTCAATGCAACCGTGTCCGCGATGGTCATCTTCCGGACTTCGAAGATCAAAGAAGGAAGGAGCATTCTCCAGGAGTTCTCTCTTCTCTGCGGAACGATCTGCAGACTTGCCCGATCCTCCACGGCTCTTCTGTTCATGGGGTCGTTGTCGCTGATCCTGGGCGCGTGGATGATATACATCGGGCTGCTTCTTCCAACCTGGTGCTATGACAGCTGGCACGTCTCTCTGCCCTGGGCCGCGTATGCTCATCAGGAAGGCCATCTCGGACCCTTCAACCAGCCCGTCAGCTTCATCAATGCCTACCCCATGAACGCGGAAGTCATGTTCCTGTGGTGGATAATCGGCCAGGGGTCGGATCGTGTTTCCAACATCTGTCAAGCTCCTTTCATGTATGCCGCCGCACTCGCCACATACATAATCGCCAGGAACGTCGGCGTGAGACGGGTCGATTCGGCTATCGCGGCTCTCACAGTCTTCAGTGTCCCGACGGCATTCCAGGCCATGTGGATCGCGAAGAACGACGTTGTCGTCATGGGCGTCGTTCTTGCCGCCATGGCTCTTCTCTCCAGGAGGCATTTGAACAATTGGGCACTCGCCCTCGCGGCATGCGCCTGCGGGTTCTCCATAGGCTCCAAGGGACCTTTTTTCTTTCCCGGTCTCCTGCTGTTCCTCGCCATCCGCCTCTTCCCGACGAGGCTTGACGGCCTGAGGGTTGCGCCCCCTCGGCGCCTTGGAAGTGCGACAGGGGCCCTGATTCTTTTCGCCGGACTTTCCCTCATACTCGGAAGCGTTTTCTATTTAAAGAATTGGCTGTTCCTCGGAAATCCAATGGGCATCTTCAAGGTCCAAATAGGGCCCTGGATTCTGTTCAACGGAGTCGATCCGCTCCACGAGCTTTTCAAGGTCGGAGCATGGGGCGAGCGACTTCATGAGGAGCTCAGTGCGGGACCGGTAGGACCTATTGTGGTCGACGGCCTTTTCGACCCTGCGATGCACCAATTTGCGCTTACCCGAATTGGGGGATGGGGTCCCGTCTTCACTACGCTGCTTCTCCCCGCAATACCGGTTGCGTTCATCTGGGCAATGATACGCCGAAGCTGGATCGCACCGGCGGTAATGGTCGGCCTGATCATCCCGCTTTTCATCTTCGCACCGATCCAATTAGTCATGACTCGGTATCACCTTCAGATGGTAGGAGTGGGAGCCCTGGCCTTTGCGTTCATAATATCCACGCTCCGAAAGACTCGATATCGACGCCTATTCGTTGCCGTGGCGTGTGCGTCCATGCTGATGTCGGTTTTTCTCTACGGCCCACCGACCTATGAGACCATGATTCGGCCCGAGCTCATTGCCAGCATGAGACAGCAGCCGTATTCGGAGCGCGAGAGATTCACGTACTTTATTGATGATTGGGGCGACCACCTTTTTGTCGATGCTCTGAAACAATCAACTCTGCCCGGGACTACAATCGCATATACCCTGGTTCCCGGAACGGGGCAATTCCTCGCATTGTGGAATCCCGGTTTCTCCAACCGGGTCGTTTTTGTTCCCTGGGAACAGTCCGGCTTCGTCTGGACGCGCGACCTCCTCGACTCCGGCGCCGACAGCGTGTTCGTTGGGAATAACAGCCCGCACCAGGCCTGGGCTATTGCGCACCCGGAGGCTTTCGTCCCTTTGTACAGCGGTTCCCTTGGGTCCATCTTCACCGTTCGGAGATGACGTTGACGCTTTGGGTCCATCCGATTGAAATGCACTACTTCAAAACCTGCAAGCATATGGCCACCAATACGACAAACCCGCTTCCGCAGCATCTCAGACCCATGGACACTCGATCCCGGGCATTCCCGGCACGCCTCAAGCGCCTCATGGTGCGGCTTCTGATTTCCGTATACATCCTGGCTGCAGTCGGGCTCGCGGCTTGGTACTGGATGCGCCCCGTGCGAGCTGAGCAGTTCATTCAGGCCCAGGAAGAATGGCGGGGCATCGCTCAGGTCTACCACATTCCGATTCCCGGGGGTGAGCGACACGGATGGTAGGGTGCGCGGACCGAAGATAATCCGCCGAGTCGAGCCCGGGCTTGAGGGCATCCCTGCTCAATTCAACTCACTGTGCACTTCAATTGCCAATTCGAAACCGGAATGCACGTACAGGGACGTATCGTTGTACCCAACAAGGTACGGCGCATACTTCTCGGTGAATCCCGGGTCTTGAAGCACTCCCAGCGTTTCGTCCCTGAGCTGCCTGACGCGCCTTTCGTCGATCAGCAGCACATCGACACCAATTCCCTCCAGCCAATTCGCCAGATCGGCGCCCGATCCGGCATGATCATGGAAGTTTCCATAATCACAGCGATCATGCCAACCTGCGTATACCGGGAAACGGCAATAGTACCTGACACCTTCCCCATACAGAAAATATACGGTCGGCTGCGGCTCAGAACGGTTCAATTCGCTCACAACAGACCAACAGTCAATATTGTCTTCGAAGAACATCTCACATTCCGAGGAAGTGAACGGGATCTGCACAAGACTTCGATCCGTGGTCGGTCCGATCAGATGCCATGTCGCCAGGATGATCGCGATCGCCGAAACCACGATCGATATCGACGGTCTGAGATTCAGGCGCGAGAATGAGCTCGCAAGAAAGACAAACGAGAGCACATACATCAGAGGCAAGAGGTAGGTCAGATATCTTAAGTCAATGGTCCGGTGGACGAGGACCCAGGAGAGGGTCGCGGCAAGGGTTAAGAAATAGACCCCGGCGAGACCCGAATGTCGCCGCAGGACGATAACAGCGAGCAGCCAGAATGCGGCAAGCCATCCGAGTTGTTTCCACGCGATCGCCGAATCGTCTGCATATTCCGGCGCAGGATTGATCATCAGCTTCAGAGGAAGCCCGATCCAGCCCGAGAGTGTGTGAGGACTGCCGGCCCGTCTCACAATGTCGTACATGGTGTCCGCGCTTTCGGTGAGACGCGGCGGCCCGAGGAACCTGAAGAACGATTCGAAGTAGGGGAAGAATGGATTCGAGAACAGGTACAGGTTTCGCACGTACCAGAACCCTGCAACAGCTGCTGCAATCGCCAATGCCCAAAGGACATGCCTTGCGCCTGGCCGGGACTTGCAGACCCATACCAGTATCCCCAACAGTCCGACCTCCACACCATAGTAGTTCGCTGCAGCAAGCCATCCCACAATCAACCCAACCAGCCAGCCCGGCGAATCGATCAATGTCGACAATGCGAGGAAGCAGATTCCGAACGCAAGTGCGGTTCCCATGTACGGGACATGCGTAAGCCAGAACCACAGCGGTGTCAGACTCAGAGCAATCGACGACCAAAACCCGACTTGCGGACTGCCCAGGCGAGCGCCGACAGCCATCAGAAGCAGAGCGGTTCCCAACCCAAACCACCAACTCACAAGCGTGGCTCCAACATCGCCGCCGCTCGCCATTCCAATGGCCTGGAGCAGTTCGTAGCTTTGAGGGAAGGAAGAGTTGAAAATCCATGGGGTCCAGGAGATTGTCCCGGTGTCGAGCATCCGCTTCGCCAGAGGCAGGTGGTAGTAGAGCGCATCGAATGCCGTAACAGGCAGGAATGCGTACAGGAGCTGTGCGGCAAGGACAATGGAGAGAAATATCACAGGCAGACTGAGGCGAAGACCCTTCCTCAGGTCCCAAAACCATTTCCTGCCGAACGCCGCAAGAGAAGCCACCCCCAGGAGGTCCACAAGCGCAGTAAGGACAAGCGGCCTGAACCAGTGAAACCCAAACAGCGCCAATCCAATCGCTACCCAGACTATGCAACCCAGGAGGAAGCTGACGAGGATCAGTTCCAGATTCGTCAGGGACTTCAGCCTGCGCGCGACCGGCATCCCGAGACCGACACACGAGGTCGCCCACAGAACACTCTGGAGCGTCGAGTAGATGTATCCCGCGAGCAAGTCATCCACCGCTCCGATTGTACCCTAAAACGCGCCCTTGTTTCGCGCTCGCTCTGCACGCTTTCAGGTTGCTCCAACCGGCTCAAATGCTGAACAGCCTGAACATAACGGGTCCGAGCAGTATGTAGACCAGGATCGTGAGCAACAGAAGATAGACAATCGCCCGCCATTTCCCCACGAGCGACACCAGCCTCACATGAGAGAAGATGGTGAGATAGGCCCCGATTATCAGCGGATGCTCGGGGAAGTAGCCGAGCACCCTCACAAGACCGAACTGCATTTTCAGGACCAGGCTGATCAGGGCAATTGCGACGATGGGCATGCACGCGAGCATCCCGAAATAGAAGGCTTTGGCCATGCCGACTTTTCTGAAGATGAACAGCGACGAGATGAACGCCAGGAAGAGCATCAACCATCCGGCAAACAAAAGGGCCCAGAGCCACACGAGTGCTGCGTGAATCAAGGTCGTGACGTTCCTGTAGGCGTACACCATCTCCACCATGATGTGCGCCCATGCTATGGTGCTCAGAAGGAACGGAACCAGCCAGCTGGCCCTCGTCAGGCGGAACTGCCGCTCCAGGTCCTCTTTCGACATCACCAGCGCAAGCGCCGACAATAACAGTTTCATCGTTCACCCCCGAGTTCAGAGTAGAGCAAGGAGCAGAAGGAACAAGAGCGCAGCAGTGAAAACGGTTCCGGTCACCAGTTTGTCTTCCGGCATGCTGCGAGAGAGTATCACCTCGCGGAAACCGCCCTTGACGCTCTCGGGGTCGGGAGCGTTCAGGAACACGCCTCCCCTTTGATTCGCCAGGTCCGCCAGCGTGGAGCTGAGACCCTCATCGCCCTGTGTGCAGTAGGCTATGGCCGACATCTTGATATTGGGTCTGCCGGGAATCTTCCTGATCTCCATAGACACGTCGTTGCGAGCCGGAGCGAGTCCCTGGGGGCAATTCTGCTGTCCGTCCGACAGCAGGATTATGTTGCCTGCAGCAGTCTCCGGTATGAGCTCGGCATACTTGTACGCAGCATCGATGCCGGCGACCATCGGCGTCCACCCGTACGGCTGAAGCGACTGAACCGCGTCAATGACAACCTGGGGATCCTGGGTGAATTCCACGACCACCGGAGTGCTCGGCGTGCTGCAGTCGGGGCATGCGTAGGTGAGAAGCGCATACGCGTTTTTCTCGGTGGACAGCTCCCTGATGATGTTCGGCACGGCGGCTTTCACCTTGTCCAGCTTCGAGAGCTTTCCCCCGGTGCCCGCCGCCTCCCAGCTCATCGATGTGCTCACATCGACGAGAAAAATGACGTAGTTTCTTGTCTGAATCGGGTCGCACGGATGCGGCATTTCGGGGGGAATGTAGCCGGCCCTGGCGAGCAGAACCATGATGCCCATCGCCTGAGCCCATCCGAGGGGCTGAGTGCAAGCGACGCGCGATCCCCGGGAGCCGCCGCTGAATGCGTCGGGCGGGGCAAACTCCGGAATGTAGTCGTTCGACGGGTCCCATGCCGCCCGACGAATGTCGCTGAGAAAATCGCACGGCAAGGGCTCCACTTGCGGCTCGCTTGTCTCCTCCTCATTCCCGAACGACCAGTCGACCGCTTGGTTGAACCGGTCCCAGAATCCCCCGGCAGCCGCGCTCTCCTCCGTGACCCCGCTCGCGGCGTTCTTTTCCGTGATGTTCTTGTGGACCTCGTAGTAAAACTGGGTCATGAGCGCGCCCGCCGAGAAGAGGTTCCGCTTCCT
>CAYGZQ010000041.1:28493-36499 GCA_964354375.1 uncultured Planctomycetota bacterium | reverse complement strand
CCCCCCTGGCCGAACCTCACCCCCCTTCCCCCCCTCTCCATCCGCCGCGGCGGATGGAGAGGGGGGACAGGGGGGTGAGGAAAAGAAGGGTAAGGGGGTGAGGTTGGACCAAATGACTGAGTAAAGATATAATTCAACACAGATCAACAAGGGAGGCCGACAATGCGGACCTGGTCTGTTTCCATTCTCATTTTTTCGCTCCTCACCATGATGGGGTGTCTTCTGGTCGGATGTTCTCGCGGAAGCGAGCCGATCGCGCCTGCGACATCGCACGACGCTTCGGATGAAGCCTCGATTGCGAAGCCCGAGACGGGCTCGGCACAGTCGGCGCATCAACTCTGGGCGTTCTGGACGGTGCATGTCGATCCGGAGACGCTGGAGTACGACATCACACCCGTCAGGGAAATCGCCGCTCACTGGAACGTCCTGAAGTGGCTCGAACAGGGTCCGTGCGCGGATTGCTTCAAGATCGCCGGCATTTCACCGACCGGAACCGGCACCTTCAATGTGAATGTTGAAATCAGGCATCCCTTTAACAATCCGAACCTGACCGGTTTTGATGTACGCGGCATCGCCATGTTTGAAGGAAACCGGACCTACCCCGCATCTGGCCTGACGCAGTCGGATCGCGCGCTCGGCGACGGCGAGCTGGTTAACGCCGACGGCTACACTACTCTGTACAACCCGACAACACTGGGGTCCGGACCGAACGGCCTTCAGGGCTATATCAAAGGGAAGCTCGCGACCAACCAGGCTCCGAGCGTGCTCCTGAGCGGCTACAAACGGTACGTCTCCGCCACCGGATCCGCGAGAAACTGGTTCGCATCAAACGATACCATCTCGATGACCTACGAAGTCGCATTGCCGGCGGCCCCATTTGAGCTCGGTTACGCTGTGGATGCAAGCTGGGAGCCGCCGATCAATAAGCCTGTGGTCGATCCAGCGACCGATTTCGGACCCGACGCGAACTGCCCCGAGGCATGGAAGATCGACATCTCCGAGAACCCCGTCGGCGGCGGGCTGAGCTCCCTTGGCGGGGCGACGATGTTGTCCATCGACGTCTACGACTGGCAGGGTAAGGACGACGCGCACATGCCGGTGGTGGAGTGTCCGGAATTGTTCGACGGAGAGATCGAGGCATACTGGCTGGAAGATACTGTCGATTACGCGACATACGCGGTCACGGTCCCTAACGCCAAACTCGCCCTTCCCGGCGAATACAAGTGCCTGGTCAGCAAGGAGGCGGCCGAGAATGATCCGGCGAAACCGTGGCTCGATCTGACCGCGTACCAGGTAGTGACCCTGGAGGTGAAAGGATCGCTTGTCGATGTGACCCCGCCGCAGCTCAATTTCTCGCCGGACGATGTCGCGATCGACGGCAATTACGCCTACGTTGCCGGCGGACCCTGCGGACTTCACATTTTCGATATCACGGATCCGTTGAATCCAACATGGGTCAACTGGGTTGACCTGAACGGCTACGAGGAAGGTGTGGAGGTCGCCGGCGGCTACGCGTATGTCTCGGACCGTTACGGCGGACTCAAGATAGTCGATGTCGATCCGCCTGAGCAGGCGCATTTGGCCAAGTTCATCCAGTACTTCGGGGCCTCCGCGGATGTGGCGGTTGAGGGCGGCTACGCCTACATGGCAGCGTCGGATATCGGGGTCAAGATCATCGATATCGACCCGATTGAGTCGGCAGGCATCATCGGCGAGGTTGACACGCCCGGCTCTGCTTCGGGCATCGATGTTGCCGGTGGATATGCGTACGTAGCCGATACTACCTCCGGTATGACGATTGTCGATGTCGATCCGCCCGAAAGCCCTGTCGTGGTCAATACCGTGGCCACGGGCGGCTGGGTGGAAAATGTGGTGGTCCAGGGCACATACGTCTATGCCGCCGACAACTCGATGGGGTTTCTGATCATCGACATAACTGATCCATTGACGGCCTCGGTAATCAACACGGTAGATACGACCGCCATGCCGACCGGAGTTGATGTGCTCGGCGAATATGTATATTGCGCGGAAGGCAGCCAGTACCTGGAAATCATCGATGTCGATCCGCCTGGGACCGCGTCGGTTGTTAAGACCATCGAGGTGATAGGGTGGGCACGGGAGGTCAAGGTGTCGGGCGAGTTTGCATTCATCGCGGACGGCCCGGGAGGGCTGAAAGTCGCTGACGTGGACCCTGTCGGCTCGGCATCGATTGTGAAAAACCTCGACACACCCGGATGGGCGGATGATGTGACCGTTTCCGATGGGATCGCATATGTGTCCGACGACTGGGGAGGGCTGCAGATGGTGAGTATCGACCCTCTGCAGTCCGCGTCGGTACTCAAGAGTGTGCCCGTTGCGAGTGGACCCTGTCTCGCGGCCGTTTACTCCGACGGATACGCCTACGCGTCATATGGCTGGGGAGGGCTCAATATAATCGATGTCGATCCTCTTGAGACGGCGTTTGTGGAGAAGAACGTGGGGCCGATGATGTATGCGTTCGATGCGGCGCTCTCGGGAGGGTATGCGTACGTCCCGGACCATTTCAACGGGCTGCAGGTGATGGATGTCGATCCGATCGGATCGGCATCAATCATCAATACTGTGGACACACCCGGATCGGGTCGGGGGGTGGCGATCTGGAACGGATACGCGTTTGTCGCGGATTACGACACCGGCCTGCAGATAATCGATATCAGCGTTCCCGGGTCGGAGAGCATCGTGAACGCAGTTGACACGGACGGAAGCGCGGCCAGGGTCGTTGTCGAGAACGGATACGCCTACGTGGCGGATTCGGAAGGCGGGCTGAAGATCATCGATGTCGATCCGGTCGGGTCGGCAAGCATAGTCAAGAGCGTCACCGTGCCCGGATATGCCGTGGATGTAGAGCTCATCAGCGGACTTGCGGCCGTAGCGGCCGGTTGGGAGGGGCTGCAGATCGTGGATGTCGATCCAATCGACGAGGCGGCCGTGGTTGGATCGGTGGAGGTCCCTGGAAGTGCCAACGGCGTAGGTTCGTGGAACGGCTATATCTACGTCGCTGCATGCGACGGCGGCCTGAGGATAGTGAAATTGTGAGCCAAAGGGGACTGGCTCGAATTTCGCCCTTACTTGCCTGAAGGTTGCTGTGCGGCTCGGGGGCGAAATTCGTGCCTGTCCCCGCCTGCTCAAAAATGGTAAGCTTCAACTGATATGCCTTTCGGCAGACGCCCTACAAAGGAGGTCCGCTTTGAATACCGGTAGGGTAAAGTGGTTCAACACGGCGAAAGGCTACGGTTTCATCGAGCGTGAGGGAGAAAGCGACGTATTCGTGCATTATTCGCAGATCCAGATGGACGGGTTTAAAGACCTGAAGGAAGGTCAACTGGTCTTGTTCGAGCTGGTTGACACATCTAAAGGCCTTCAGGCCGCGAACGTCCGGATGGCCGGAGTGAGTGACGGGACTCCCCTCGAATCGACCGGCGCAACACCGCCGTCCGACGGGGGACTCTCACACGAAGCCAGTCGCTTCGACCCCTCTCTCGATGGAGAACCCCTCTAACCGTAGTGCGTGTACCGAACTCATGACCAACCCTCTTCCGTCGGGAGAGGGTTTTTTCTTTGGTGGTAGCCCCTCCCTGTAGGAGACTGACTCACAGCTGCTGGGAGACGACGACAATCGTATCCAAGGCCCGAACGTCAGTGAGGGCGCCGGTCCGGGAGTGATTTACTGCAAAGGCTTGACAACACGCCCTCACTGACGTTCGGGCCTTGGATACAAATGGCACTTCGAACATATGCATCCGCGGTGGATTGTGCCAGTCCCCCCCTTGCGGGGGACCACAGGGGGGCATGGCTTGATTGTCCCCGCCCCGGTTTCCGTTTACAATCAGGTCTTACGCCATGTCGCCGATCGATCGCCATACGTCCACCCGCTTTTCGCTCAATCCGCTTGAGTACAAGGTCATCGTGACCAAGCTCGCCGGACAGACTCAGTCCACTCTCGGCTACGAGCTTGCAAGCGAGCTTCTCCCGTCGACCGATGCCGCTGAAATCCGCACTCGACTCGACTACACCGACGATGCGCGAGGTTTCTTCGACCGCGAGCGCGCCATCCCGTCCTTCCAGGGAATACAGGATGTGCGCGAGCAGCTCGCGCGAGCCGCCAAGGGAGGCTTCCTCTCATCGGTCGAGCTGGCCAGGTTGAACTCGACTCTGAAATCCGTGCGCGCCGTGCGTCGCACGATCCGCGAGGCCGAGTTCGAGTACCCGAACATCACTCGCGACGCGCAGCGCATCGGCCTCTTTCCCGAGATCGAGGACGCGCTGGATCATGCGATCCATCCGGACGGAGAGGTCCTCGATCGCGCCTCTCCCGAGCTCAGCCGCATCCGTCGCGACCTCACCATCGAGCGCGATCGCGCTGAACGCACCCTCGCGAGCATGATCCAGGATTTTTCGCGGAAGGGTTACCTCCGGGAGACCAACTACACGCTGCGAAACGGCCGGTACGTGCTCCCCTTCCGGCAGGACTGCCAGAAGAACGTCAAGGCCATCGTGCAGGCTCGAAGCGCAGGCGGCGCGACCGTTTTCCTGGAGCCCTACGACCTTGTCGAGCGCAACAACCGCCTAAGCGAGCTCAAGGGCGAGGAAGAGACGGAGGTCGCGAGAATTCTCGACGAGCTCAGCGCCCTTGTCGGATCGCGCGCCGACGAAATCCGCGCGTCGATCAACACCGTTGCGTTTCTCGACTTCGTCTTCGCATGCGGACGGCTCTCCCGCGACTGGAAAGGCATCCGCGCCGAGATCGGAGACACGATCAGAATCAGGCGAGCGCGGCATCCCATGATCCCTCCCGCCGAAGTTGTCCCGGTCGATATCTCCTTCCCGCCGCAGGCGCGAGTTCTGATACTCTCGGGACCCAACGCGGGCGGCAAGACCGTCGCGCTCAAAACCATCGGCCTCTTCGCCCTCATCAATCAGTCGGGATTGCACATTCCCGCAGGCGACCCCAGCGCGCTTCCGGTTTTCGGAAGCATCTTCGCCGACATCGGCGACCTCCAGTCCATCGAATGGAACCTGTCCAGCTTCTCGGCGCACATCGAGCTGATAAAGCGCATGTTCCTCAGCATGGTCGACCCCGATTATCTTCCCGGCCTGATTCTTCTCGACGAGATCGGACGGTCCACCGATCCGCAGGAGGGCAGCGCGCTGTCGCTGTCCGTTATCGAGAAGCTTCTGGAGCTCGACTGCTACACGTCGGTCACGACCCACCTTCCCGCGATCAAGAACCTGGTGCTGTCGGCTGATGAGCGCGTGGCGGGCGCGAGCGTGGAGTTCGATCTCGAAAGGGCGCAGCCTCTCTACACCATAAGGGTCGGAACACTCGGCGCGAGCTACGCGATCGCGATCGCTCGAAGGCTCGGTCTTGACGCCGGTGTTCTCAGGCGCGCGGAAGAACTGATGATCCAGGAATGCGACCTTCTCGCCCTCGATATGCCCAGCCTCGAGCGACGTCTCGAGGAGCTCGGGCACGACGTGTCGGAGGCCGAGACGAAGCGTTCCGAGGCGCTTCGCGATCTCAACTCCATGATCGTGATGGAGCGTCTCATGATGATCGCCGCGCTGCAGAACGCGGAGCGCCTCGCCACCGAGGCAGAGAAGCGTCTCGAGGAAGCACGCAAAATGGCCTCGCAGCTTCCTCACAAAATTGATCGGGACGCGGTGACCGAGGACCTCAAGGCGATCAGAGCTTACGGCGACAAAATCCGGAGAGCGGCGGACATTCTTGCGGCGCCGATCCTGGCGGGCTTGACCAGTCCGGCGGAATCATCCGCCGAAGCGCGGCTTGTCGAGGGCAACCCAGTGTGGATTCTTTCGCTGAGACGCGAGGGCGAGCTGGTCGAGCTCGGGGAGAAGATCGCGACGGTCGTCATCGCCGGAAAGAGGCTCAAGGTGCCGATCGAGCAACTTGAGCCCATGCGCGCGGATGAAGCCCAGAAAGAGAAAAAGACCCGCCCCAAAACGCCGTCCCACAAGAGCCTGCCCCTATTCGTAGACCTTCACGGGCTGACGGTCGAGGAGGCCACGCAGAAGCTCGACCCGTATCTCGACGAGGCGTACTACCAGGGACGGGAGCGCGCGCATGTGATCCACGGCTTCGGCACCGGCAAACTGCGAAAGGGCCTCCACGAATGGCTGAAAAATCATCAACTGGTGGAGAAGTTCGAGCTTGCCGACCCGCTCCAAGGCGGAGGCGGCGTCACCATAATCACCCTCAAGCGCGAGAAGTGATGACCTCCTGATTCGAATCGATTCGGGGAAATGAAAAGGGGAGGCGTACCCCAACCTCCCCCACATTCGGCAAGTTGAAGGTCTTGCCTTCCTCTTCCATGAGCCGCGAGATCTGCTGGAATTATATTCAAATGGCACGATTCTGGCAACAGGAAAACGCCTCACGCCCCCCCAACCCCCCTCCCCGCAATTGCAGGGAGGGGGGTTGGGGGGGCGTGAGGTGTTGAGAGAGGGGAAGGGGGGTGAGGCTCACAAGACAACCGTATTTCACTGACCTATACTGTCCCCATCCGCCATGCATGAGTTTTCGCTTGCAGAAGATCTCCTCAAGGTCGCGAGGGAGGAATCCCTCAAAGCCGGCATTGTCAGGCTCGACAAGATCTTCGTCCGCGTCGGCGACCTCAGCGGCATCAGCGTCGATTCGCTCGAATTCGCTTTCGGTTTTTTGAGAGAAGAGGACTATATGACGAAGACAACCGACCTGGTGGTGGAGAGAACGCCCGGAAAAGGGCGATGCACGTCGTGCGGTCGAGCGGTTGACCTGGAAAGGCTTTTCCTCTATTGTCCGCACTGCGCGACCGCCACGATCGAGATCGTCGAGGGCCGCGACTTCATCGTGGTGAGTCTCGAAGGCGAAGACGAAACGGATCGGGTGACTGAGCAGGGCGGGACCGGTGAGCGCCATGACTGACATCGTCGTTATGAGAGCCGTAACCTCGGACAATCAGGCCCACGCCGACAGGGTCCGGAAGATGCTCGACGACAACAGCGTGGTCGGGCTCAACATGATCTCCGGACCGGGCGCCGGCAAAACAACGCTCCTCGAGCGGACCATAAGAGACAATCCCGACCTGAGATTCGGCATTATCGAGGGCGACGTTTTCACTGCGCGCGACGCTGCGCGAATCGAGGCGGTCGGCGCGCCTTCGATCCAGCTCAACACCGAGGGCGCATGCCATCTTACGGCGCACATGATCGAGACCGTGCTGCCGAGACTCGACCTCTCCGCGCTCGATTTCGTCATCGTGGAGAATATCGGCAACCTGATATGCCCGTCCGCTTTCCCGCTCGGAATGCACAGGCGCGTTGTTCTCCTGAGCACGCCGGAGGGGCACGACAAGGTGCTGAAATACCCACAGGCGTTTCACACATCGGACGTGGTGCTGATCACCAAGACCGATGTCGCGTCCGCGGTCGGATTCGATCTCTCCGTTGTCGTGAGCGACTTGAAATCCGTGAATCCGAAGGTGGAGCCCTGGAAAATCAGCGCCGTCTCAGGCGAAGGCCTTGACCGCTGGTATAAATGGCTGCGGTCGCTGCAGTAGCAGGCGCATCCTGCGTAGTCAAGCGAATCCTACGTAGTCAAGCGAATCCTGCGTAGTCAAGCGCATCCTGCGCTTGGTTCTTATCGGGAGAAGAACGAAGAACCATGCGCAGGATGCGCATGCTACAATTCTGAGCAGGAGGGTTACCATGCAAACGACAACTGCGCGACGTCTTCTGCCGTACGAGATGGTTCCCGTCGGCATCGAGAGAGCGAGACTCAGTCGGCTGCTTTTCGGCTACGTGCTCGGCCTCGACAAGTGGCTCGCAGGCGTCCCGATGCAGTTTCTGCTTCTCGATCTGGGATATGTCGACCTCCCCCAGCCCCAGTATCCAAGGCCCGAACGTAAGTGAGGGCGCACTACCCCCAACCGTATCCAAGGCCCGAACGTAAGTGAGGGCGTTGAAGAAAT
>CAYGZQ010000041.1:0-28393 GCA_964354375.1 uncultured Planctomycetota bacterium | reverse complement strand
CCGGACGCGCCCTCACTTACGTTCGGGCCTTGGATACAAATAGCGGGACAATGCCCGCACAAGTGAGGGCGTTGAAGAAATCCGGACGCGCCCTCACTTACGTTCGGGCCTTGGATACAAATAGCGGGACAATGCCTGCACAAGTGCGCGATCGGTCTGTTACCGCGACTCAACCCGTGTTCAATTGCATTTTCTGGCGAAGATTGAAGACTGCGCGCGAGTGTATCTGACATACCCGCGACTCCGATATCCCCAGCACCGACCCGATCTCCTTCAGCGTCAGCTCCTCATGATAATAGAGAGCTATTATCTGCCTTTCCTTCTCGGGAAGGTCATCGATCGCGCGGGCCATGCACTCCAGAAGGTCCTGCTTCTCGGCCTCATCGTGCGGGCCCAGCACCGGAAGCGCGAGGTTTTCGCCCACCGTGGAGCCGGAGCCCTCCTCATCCTCATAGAGCTCCCTTTCGAGCGAGATGATGAACGAATGGCTGCTCTTCCAGAGGCTTTCGGCTATCTCATCCTCGGTCGTGCCCATCTGCTCGGCGAGGTCGCAGACGGTCGGCGCCCTTCCCATCTTCTTGGCGAATTCCTCGGCGGCCTGCTCGATCTCCCCGGCACGTTTTCGTAAGGGCCGCGACAGAAGGTCCTGCTTTCTGAGGTAGTCGATTATCGCGCCGCGGATACGTATCGAGGCGTATGTCTCAAATTTCACGCCTTTTTCGGTCTTGAAATTATCGAGCGCCGCGAGAAGTCCGAGCACGCCCTGGTGTTCAAGGTCCTCCCTGTCTATGTGTGGGGGAAGGTTGATGGCGATTCTGCCGTAGATGTAGCCGACGAGATACAGATAATGGACGGCAAGCGCCTCGCGCGCCGACGGGCTTCCGGTCGAAAGAAAATCGCGCCATAGGCTCTGTAACTTGGCTGCCCGGACGGATTCCTGTACCGACGTTTCAGGTGTCATACGCAAACCGCGCTTCGCTGCATCTACCGACGACGTCACATTAACGGGTTTGTTCTCAAAAATCAATTGCGCCTCTTCAGCGCAGCAGCATCAGGACAAGTATGAGAAAAGCCACAAGGCTTACCGCAATGATGAGGGGAACCATGTTCGCTTCGGGCTTGGCGGCCTTCTGGACCTCCGGCTCTTCAGGCTCGTCCTCAACGCTCACCCTGGTGGATACTCTGACCTTGAGGTCCTTGTAGGAGAGGACATCCACAAAGGCACCGCTCCCGATTTTCACGTTGAACTTCATTCTCTGTCCCGCGGCATCCTGCACGTCTTCTATTAAGCCCCCGACCGGCAGCCACAATCCGTTGTTGTAGGCCCCGACCAGGCGTCCGACCGCCACCGCGGTGTCGGTCCGATCGACGATCTCGCAGTATACGTATTCGCCCGGGGCAAGCTCGCGAACCATTTTCCCGTCGATGGGATCTATCGCGAACCGGCCCTTGACGTGCACGTCCAGAGCCTGCTTCTGTGTTTCTTCAGCGGCCTTCTCCCCTGCGACTGTGCCCTTCTGAGGGACGACAAGGCCCAGAGCCTCGCGCATCAGGCTGAATTGGACCTCAGGATAGAATTCGTGCTCGACCTTGAGGGCCACCCTGTCCGCAAGGGCATCTCCCAACGCGGCCTCAACCAGCGAACGTATGACCGCTCGAACGGGCCCGGAGTCGCCGCCCGGCGAGTCATGGATATCGAAGACGTTCCGGAGTTCCCCAACCGTCAGGCGCGCAGACAATCCATCCTTCAGCTTCTGCGCATCGAACACGTGCATGCCGCTCGTATGCTGCTGGAAATAGTCCTTGATAATCTTGTGGAACTCCACCGGGGACGCCTGGACATTCACCGAGCCGACCCAGTCCCGGTCGACCCCCGCTACCGTCCTGAATATCGCGAATTCCGTCGCGTTCCTCTCCATCACCACGAAAATCAGACCACCGATTCCTTCCGAACGTCTCGTGAGAAACTGGGCCTTGATCACAAGATACTTTGTGATCAGGCCGGCCAATATCTCCCGTGCCTTGGCAAGCTCACCTCCGGCCTGCTGAACCGCCAGGTCCGCCAGGGCCTCGCTCACTTTCATTTCCTCAGCCAAAGATGTCACAAGTTCCTGTTCCATGACTCAGAACGGCACTAGGCGCCGGCCTCGCCGGTCGCCTCCTTGGTTCCGGCGGCCTTCTCCTTCTGCTCGGATTCCCTGAGCTCCTTTTGAAGCTCCCTCATGAGCGCCTGTCGTTCAAGCTCCCGTCTCGCCGCCCTGTAAACATAGCTTTCGATGAGATTTCCGATGAGCAGGCCTCCGAGCCCGAAGACCATGCCCGCCGCAAGCCCGTTGATACAGACCGTTACGATGTCCCCGCCGTAGTAAAGCCCCACCAGGACGCATATCGCCAGTGCCCCGGTGCCTACGAGCATCGCTGTGCGACGTCCGATTTCCGTCACCCCTGCCTCCGATTCCTGCTTGATAGACAAGTTTTCACCGGGTCGATTCTCCGACAGATAGTCACCATCCGCCCCCTTTGAGCGGGCGCATAATAGTATCATCCACGGGGATGTACCGATTACCGTCCCATCCTGCTAATGTTGGGGGTAAGTACCATGCGCGTCCCGCGCATGGTTCTTATCTGGGGGGAAAGGGAGGAACTATGCGCCGGAGGCGCATGGCTACTTGATCGCCTCGACTGGAATCACTGCTATGCGCTCCGGCTCGCTCTGAAGCGCATAAATCGTGGTTCCATCCGGCGAGACCGCCACAGCCCTGATGAACGAATCGGTGAAGAGCTGAGTTCTCGCGGCGACCGGCTTCCCGTCTTCGAACGCCACGTAGGCCAAGTCCCCTGTGTACACCCATCGCCTTGCCTCACCGGAGGCGCCGGGCTTCATTTGCTGCAGCATCGCAGCAGCCGACCATGGCGGAGCCAGGGCCCAGTCCGACAGCGACGCCACCGCCCAGGTCCCGTCAGGGGCGACCGCAAGATCGCTCGCGCCAGTTGTCCCTATCACGATCGGCTCGGTCTCGCCGGGACCTCCGATCAGCGATAGCGACGGCTCAACCATCTCGCCTTCGCTCTGCTTGCTGCCGGAGCAACCCGACAGAACTCCGAACTCAGTCACCCCGAGCCGGCTCGGGTTGATCCCGACCCATGATCGATCATTGAGCTCCAGGCTTTCGGGATCGTACTCCCACACCCAGGAGCCGTACGGCGGACCCATTGTCCCGTCGGGCTGCGCCGTCCATTGCAGCTCCAGGTCGGTGACATACAGGGTATCGTCGTAGAGCGCGATGGCCCAGGGGACTTTCCCGCAAGTCGCCTGCGCCTCTACAGCGAAAGCGATTGCTCCATCAGCTGCGGTCTTCCATGAGAGTCGATAGATCGTTCCCTCGTACCCGTACTGCATCCCGCACGCCGCGTAGAGAATCCCGCTGTCGGTTGCGCACACGGCATTGCATGAGCCTTCGAGCTCGATCTCCCCCAGCGCGACCCCGTTCGTCGTGTCGATCGCCTGCACCACGCCGACATCGATGATCTGGTCATCCAGCGGCTCCCCCGCAAGAAATGCGATCGACCAGTCGGGAGTGAACGCCAAGGCGGTCGGACTGATGCTCATGGGCACGTCTAACAAGGCGGAACCGTCCGTAGCGCTCAGCGCAACCAGGTTCCCGGTCTGGTGGAAAAACGTCCAGAGAGTGCCGTCTCCGTCGTTCACAACGAGCGGACCGGCGCCCTGACCGGGAAGCGTCCAGTACTCGATCTCAGCCCGGGGCGTTTCGACGGTCGCGGGCTGCGAATCTCCCTGGTCCTGAGCCCTCGCAGGCATCAGAACGGGACCTGCAAGCGCTTGTATGCAGAAAACGCCTATTAGCGAAAGTATGAATCCAACTACTGCGGCGGGTCTCGTTCTCACGGCAAACACCTCGTTTCGATCTCCACTGAGATGTCGATCATACCCCCCGGAACCACCGTACGCAACAGGTGCGTAACATGCGCATCCTGCGCATGGTTCTTTCTTGCCATTGAAGCAGGGGTAGCCCGGGAACCTGTTTCCATGCGAAAGCGGTCGATCAACCTGTTCCGCGGATGGAAACAGGTTCCCGGGATCGCGTCCCTTACCCGCACCCGGGAACCCGCTTTCCTAAGGGAGAGACGCGAGTCGAGACAACCGCAAAGCGGGTTCCCGGGCTACACTCTTGTCAGGGAGTTGCCCACTTTGAACTCTGCATGCGCGACCGCCCTCATATAAAGTACAATAGACCGGTCTTACTATCCGGGGAAAAAAGAGAGAAAAGGGACATGCCAGACACTCAGCCCGCACCATCCGCCACCAAGGAGGATTTCATCCACGTCCAGGAGGAGGTCGCTCTCGTCGGGGTGGAGCCGTTTCCGATCAAGGACGCGATCAGGACGGTAAGCGTTCTGAAGGGGAACATGGAGAGGGTGATCATTGGCAAGTCGCTGCAGGTCGACATGGCCATTGTCTGTCTTCTGGCGAGAGGACATCTTCTGCTCGAGGACGTTCCGGGCACAGGCAAGACGACCCTGGCGAAAGCTCTCTCGAAGAGCATCGAGGGATCGTTCCAGCGCATCCAGTGCACGCCGGACCTTCTCCCGTCCGACATCACCGGCACCTACGTCTACAACCAGAAGACCGGCGAGTTCCAGTTCCGACCCGGGCCGGTCTTCGCCGACATTGTCCTTGCCGACGAAATCAACCGGGCCACGCCCAGAACCCAGTCCGCGCTCCTCGAATGCATGGAGGAATACCAGGTCACCCTCGAGCGCACCACTTTCCGCCTGCCCCCCTCTTTCATGGTCGTCGCCACGCAGAACCCGATCGAGTACCAGGGCACGTACCCCCTTCCGGAGGCACAGAAAGATCGATTCCTGATGCGCCTCAGGCTCGGCTACCTCGACGGCGCTGAGGAAAAGCGGATGCTGATCGATCAGGCCGAAAGGCATCCTCTCGAAGATATCGCCGCCGTGCTGTCCCTGCAGGATGTCCTGAGGCTGCAGAAGACCGTGCGGACAATACATGTCGAGGACGATCTCCTGGATTACATCGTCAGGCTCGTCGGAAGCACGCGGGCCGATTCGAACATACACATCGGCGCCAGCCCTCGCGGAAGCCTGGGACTTTTCCGAGCCGGACAGGCGATAGCCCTGATTCGAGGGCGCGACTACGTGGTCCCGCACGACATAAAGGAAATCGCGCAGTCGGTCCTTGCCCACCGGATGATTCTCAAGCCCCAGGCCGGATACTCCGACGAAGCGGTCACCGATCTCATCAACACGCTTCTGGCAAGGGTCGGACCGATGGGTGACAAACGATGACACGCCCCCTGTTCATCGCGGCGATCGTTCTTGTCATCATCATCGGAATCCTGCTGCTCAGGAAGGCGAGCCTCGAAGGCAAACTCATCCTGGCTTTCGGCGCACTGGCTCTGGGCGCGTTTCTGAGAGTTCCCCATTACCTCCTGCTTCTGGTCTCGCTCTCGCTGTTCTCTTTCGTGGGGGTGGCCCTGCTGTGGGCATGGCTGGCTTCTACCCGACTCCGCCTTGTGCGGGAGGTCAAGGATGAAGCGATGGTGGGCGAGAGCGTGCCGGTCACCTACAGGATATCAACCGGATCACTTCTCATCCTTTTCCATGTACGTATCTGGGATCGCGTTTTCAGGGAGCGACCCTCAAGCTCTCCCGAGGAGCAGACGTTCGAAACGCCCGGCTACATCGCAATTTTGAGAATTCAGCGGGGCGAGAGCTCGGAGGGCATTCTGCATTTCGTACCCCCGGTACGGGGCCTGTTCAAATTCGGACCCGTGGCGGTCGAGGGCGGCGATCCGTTCGGCATCTTCACCCTGACAAAATGGCTTCCAATCCCGGATGAATGCCTGGTTTTGCCGGCATGGGTCATCATGAGCGGCATACCCTCCATCCCCGCCAAGCTCGGCGCCCGGGAGCAGGAACATCTCATCAGCAAGGAGGGACACAGCCACGAGTTTCTCGGGATACGTCCCTACACCGAGAGCGACGGCCTGCGGGGCGTCCACTGGCCCCTCACCGCAAAACACGGCACACTGATCGTCCGCCAGTTCCAGCGCGAGGTCGAGGAAGAGATCCTGATAATCCTCGATGCCGACAGGTGCGGGGATATCGGGGAGGGTGCGGAGAATCCCACCGAGTACCTGATAACTCTGGCTCTGAGCCTTGCGAGCGCCGGCGCCGACATCGGAAGGCCCTGGACCCTCATCGTCGTGGCTGAGAATGTCGAGATCATCTCGCACAGCTCCAGGGCCGCTCTTCTTCAGGCTCAGCACATGCTGGCAAGGCTCCAGGCGAAACGGCAGAGCCCGATCGAAGATTCGCTGGAGAACATACGGCGCGATTTTCGCGACTCCGGCTGCATCCTCCTCACGCCGAGGACCGATCCCGCTCCAGCCGAGGCGCTTGCGCGCGGCGATGCGAGGGCGGGCGACGGTGTCAGGTCGCTCATCGTCCGCGTCGACCCGTCCACGTTCGTTGTCTCAATCGACAGCGGACTTGCCGCGATGAAACGCCGACGCGGCTCCACCGAGCCCGTGGTTCCTACCGCTCGCACTCCTGCTTCCAGCGTCGGTGAAATCTTAGTATCCCGAGGCGATAACATCGGCGACCTGTTCCTGGGTCGCACTTTCGCATAGAATATTCCCATGCCCCGGATTCAAAGAATACTCAACGTAATCCTTCTCGCTGTCTCGGTACTTCTGATCAGCGAACGTGTGAGCGCAACCACTTTGAGCGATGTTCTCCAGGGCATCAGCGACGCTCGAAAACCCGCCACGCTGACCTCTCTTACGTTTCGGGGCGACCTGTCTCTGAGCCTGGACGCTGAAACGTCGGGTGCGGCAGGGGTGCTTCCTCTGCAGACGCCTCTGACCGCCGCGTGGCGTGCTCCGGACGACTGGCTGTGCACATTCGAGCTGTCCGGGGAATCGGCTGCCGCAGCCGAGACCATGGGCTCCGGACATCCAGCGGTGAATCATGTCCTGCTCAGCCGGCCTGATTTCCTCGACCTCCTCGAAACCGAATGGACGACTGTCTACCAGGGCTCGGCTGTTTGGGAGGGCGACCCGGCGTGGCAGATCCTCTTCCGACCCATCGATCTCAACAGCCCCAATCCACCGTTCACACTGTGCATCAGCAAGGACAATTATCAGCCCCTGAGAGCCACGGCGGATTTCCCCGAGGGAACCGCCGCGGTAACCGACCTCGCATGGGTGACCATCGACGGCGTCCTCGTGCCGTCCGGCTTCACGACCGTCTTCACTCCGCCCATCGGACCCCTTGCGGGTTATCGGACCGCCTACTATAACCACGAAGTCAACCCGGACCTCTCCGGCATGCAGTTCCCGCGTCAGGAAGGGACCATTCCCATTGAAGATGAAGCCGGTTCGGACGAAGGGCCCGCCGTTTTCGAGGAGCTTTATCACGGCTTCGCCGACGAGCCTATGATCGCCCCGATAAGCGACTCGTCGGGGAAATACGACCGCCTCGAGTTTACTTTCAGCCTGTATATCGAAGACCCTGCGGTTGCCCGTCAATTGAACAGCCTGAAGGACGCTGTCACGGACCTCGCGATCGAGACCGTATCGGGACGGGAATGGTCCGGCGACGACGGGCTGGGCAGCATAGGCGGGAAGTACGAGTGCGGCAAGGACATACTCAGGGCGATCGGCGAGTTCCTGGGCACCGACGCGATCACGGATTTCTATTTCCTCGATTTCGAGCCCCTGACGCCGGAGGATGGCTGACGAGCCACCCAAGACTGAGGGATTTCTGTGGGTTCTGCCTCTTCAGCGAATGAGCCCTAGGCGGAACCGCATCCCGCAGAAACAGCGAGAAGGAATTCAAGCGCGTGCTCTTTTGCGGCGAACTTGCCTTCGACAGAATCGCCGTTCGTGAATCGGACTTGTATCTCGAATCGCACGAAGATGCTTCTTCGTCCCTTGCGCTTGACCTCATAGTTCTCTATGAAGACTCTTGCCTTGTCCAATGATGAAAGCTCGACGGGATCACCGTGTAACGGAAGAACCCGAACTTGCGCTATTCGCCTTGTCGCAGCAACCTCGAGCTGTTTGAGGAACTCAGCTATCTCAGCTTTTTTCGCGTCAACAAGGGCTTGACCAATTGCATCCTGCTGTTTCGGGCTTAGTTTATTCCACGCATTGATCTTCCGTCGGATGTCTCGCTCTGGGGTATCCTCATCGAAACTGGCATCGATCCCGAAGAGTTCAAAAGCCTTGTCTACTGGCTCGCGCGGAAAGTATAGGATGCTAAAGCCCAGAGATTTGAGCTGGTCCATTGCGCCTTGTGTAAAGACCCCTACTAGGATTACGCCAGCGAAAGGGCGATACACGCGATAAGTCTCGACTAGGGGCTGAATTGCCCCCTGGATCTCCTGTGCTTTATTGCGTGAGTGTTTCGTGTAGCTGCGCCAAGCCGTTTCGATAAAGGCGACCGGGATACCAACGGTATCTGGGGCCCCTCCTCTTTCCATGACGAAATCCAGATCATGGCCATTCCCCAAGTGGTCCGTCCACCTAACCCTTTTGCCTGGCCGAGCCGGTCTTTTCCCTTTACTATCGAGGAAGAGGCCGTGCTCGGATGCAAACGTGCTGAGGCAGGGTTTAATGGCTTGCTCCACCAGCTCCCCGATTATCTGTCCAAAGACATGCGCGTTCGATTTCGCCACTTCTCACCCCGTAACCCACAGTCGCCCTTCTTGAAGAGGGACTCTGTGCTTCCGATTCTTCCATTTTACGTTTCTGTCACGAGTTTTCTCGAATCGAAAAGATCTGAATCCGGCTGATAATGCAAGTTCTCCCAGCCATGTTTCTACGGGAACGTGTATTCCATAAGGTGCCGAGTCCCCAACGACGAAACAGACAAGAGAGTGAGGCGATGTAATCCTTCTCAACGCATGCCATACCCGAGACATGTCGGAGAAGTAAGCACAAATCATTAAGTCGTAGTCTTTCTTGCCACCACGACTCAGTTTCTCTGTTGCCATTCTCTGAGCCACCGGGCCGATTTCCTTCCGGATAGCGGTCAAATAGGGATCCTCCAGCATTGCGGCCAGCTTTCCCCGGAGCGACGACACATGCTGGGTGCAAGAACAGATGAGGTGTTTTCTGACAGAATCCTGCAAGTCACCCCAGCCACAGACTTGACCAAGGAAGGTCATTTCGAGTCTGGTCGCATCAGCATAGTCGTAATTATTTGCATACGGCGGTGATGTGATTACCAGATCAATGGAACTATCGTCCAGATCAGAACACACCCGTGCATCATCAAGGTGCAATATGGGATTGGGTCCCGCCTCTATTGAGCGCCGCGAATACATATCGAAACAGAACATTTGGAGCCTCATGTGATAGGCTTGGAACGGTTCCAGAATTCGTACCTTCTTCTTTTTCGGCAAGACATACTGCCACTGAGCTGTCCCAACAGGGGAGCAATCGCGCAATATCGAGATCAACGCCAGCCAAGACAACTCTGCTAAGGGTCCTGCATCTTGCTCGGACTCCCATGCTCTTAGCAGGGCGTGCAATTGACAGAGAACTTCAGAGGGAAAGCATTTATGAATCAGCTTCGGATAGATCGCAGGCCCGAAGCTGTTTTTCTGCGCTTTCTCAAGGATGCTCAGTCCGAATTTCAGCAACTGAGCTGGATCTTCTCTCCAGTACAACTTCGCTTGAGCTACGCGATGGATGAAAGGATGCGCCTCAATCCCTACGCTCTGTACGCCTGCCCTCTGCGCTTCGAGCAACACAGTGCCAGATCCTGCGAAAGGGTCAAGTACCCTCTCCCGCCCTTCTCGATATTCAGCTTGGATGACTTCTCTAGCCCAAGACGCCGAGAAGCCAGCGGAAAATCGGAACCAGCGATGAATTGGCAGTCGGAGGTTGCTGGCGAAAGTGGATGAGGTGTCGGGTTTCTCTCTGCCTGGCGAGAGGTCAAAGAGATCCAATTGTTGCAGCGATTCAGTGGCCACGTCGGTTCCGATCTAGCCAGATAGACCACACGGAAATATACATTAGTTTAGTAGGCTTGTCAAAGCCTCCCATACCTTAGAGAAGCAAGGAGCTCCCGTTTCGGTTTGCCACCAGAGGGTTGTTGCCCGAATCCCCGCTGCCGGCTAGTTGTGAAGGCTAGATAACGCGCCGTTACGGCCCGTAATCCCCCCTGAGCCTGCACTGCATCATGAGGGGGCATTCCCGGATCACTAATGTGCGGCGCTAGAGCCCCGCCATTTTCTCGAGCCTTCGAATCCTCTCCTCCATCGGAGGGTGCGTCGAGAAGAGAGAGGCAAGCGTGCCGCGCGAGAGCGGACTCGCGATCCAGAGGTGAGCGGTCGACGGGTCGGCAAGGTCGGACTGCGGATTTACCTGACTTGCCGCGCTGATCTTCTTCAGTGCGCTCGCCAGCATGAGGGGTTGATGGGAAAACTCCGCTCCGCCGCGGTCCGCCCCGAACTCCCTCGTCCTCGAAATCGCCAACTGGATTATCATGGCGATGATCGGCGCGAGGATCGCCCACATGAGAAGCGCGAGCCCTCCGCCGCTGCGACGGTCGCCGACACCGAAGAACGCTGCGAATCTGGCCATGTAGGCAAGGAAGCCGATCGCCGCCGCCAGTGTCGCCGCGATCGTCATGATCAGGCTGTCGCGGTTTTTGACGTGGGCGAGCTCGTGTCCCACTACACCCTTGAGCTCATCGTAGCTCAGTATCCCGAGAATACCCCGGGTCACCGCGACCGCCGCATGCTTCGGGTCGCGACCGGTGGCAAACGCGTTCGGGCTGTTCGACGGGACCACGTAGACCTTCGGCATCGGTATGTTCGCGTCCTGCGAAAGCTCCCTCACCATCCTTATCAGGTTCGGTGCATTCGATTCGTCCACTTCCTGCGCCCGATACATCGACAGCACCAGCTTGTCCGAGAAATACCAGCTCGAGAAGTTAAGCGCAATCGCGATGACGAGCGCGATGATCACGCCCCATTCTCCGCCGATCAAATGGCCCACAAACATGAGAAGGAGCGACATGCCTGTGAGCAGCAGTATTGTCTTCAGCATGTTCATTGGATTTCACCCCTCGTCCATTTCCCATCCGGCGACAGGCTGTCCAAGGTTCTAAGACACCGGAAACCGAAAATGGTTGCCGCAGGGCACGGATTGAATATAGCCCCGGAATTCGCGTGGTGCAAGGCAGAAAAAACCCCCGGGTGAATCCGGGGGTGTTTTGTGTCCGAATGAGGAAGTCCGGCTAATGCGGAGGCTGGATCCAGACTCCGACCCAGTCCATCCAGAAATCGCTTGACGTGCAGCCGTCCGAAACACCATTCTCATAAAGGCCGATTCTCCTGGAGTGAGCCCAGATCGGGGCGGTCGACGAAATCGTGAACTGCTTGAGTCCGGGCTGGTTGGTCGAGCAACCGTTTCCGGTCATGGGGTCGAGGTTGTACTTGAGGCAGGTCACGTCATCGAGGAGGGAGAAGTACATGCTGTCGAGGCCGGAAGCGATCGAGGGGTTCAGGTAGGAGATCAGCTTGCCGGTCTGACCCACGGTGGGCGCGCTGGGGAAAGCCACCGAGTAGCTCCACACTGCTGATCTGGACGGCGCGCTGTAATCCTGGAGGCGAAGGTACTTGTTCGCCGAGTCGTACGCCCACGTGTAGCTGCCGCTGCCCGCCTCGCATGAGTGCTCCGACCACATCTGGCCCGCACTGGAGAAATCCGTCAGCCAGACGAGCTTCCACAGGTTCACCGAGCCTCCCCAGATGCTCACCGTGAAATTGGTGCCGTCGGATGAACCCAACTGCACATGCAGGACCGCGGGAGCCAGGGAAGTGAACGAACTCAAGGCCACCATGAAGCTGTTTCCGTCGATCGGGCCGACCCATGCCGGATCCTCAGGCGGCAATGGCGACGAACTAGTTGTGATGGCCCAGTAATTGTCAAGGTCTTCACCATCGCAGTCGCTCGCGGTGAAGTCGAAGTTGAGGGTGTTCGCGAGACTGAGTCCCGCAAGGCCCTCCGACAATCCGTCGGAATCGAACGGGCCGGTGCCCTCTTCGCATGTGAGCGATTCGATCTCGGGAGCGGAGTTTGCCTTATTGACCTGGAATGCAGTGCTGGTGGTCGTTGCAGACCCGTCCGATGCCCTCTGGAACAGATACCATGACCCGAATCCGTAACCCGACCAGTCGACACCGAACGAATTCCCAGTGAATACCGTCCACCCGCTTTCAGGCGGCGTCGAGCTGTCGCCGGACGCCCACTCGCGTATGAGTACTGTGCCGTCACAGTCGCTTGGGGCCGGAGCAATGTACGTTTGCACCAGATTGTCGCAGTCAATCAGCGGCACCCCAAACACCATCGGGGGCTTTGATGGAGCAGTGTTGCTGTAGACTACGTGCAGGCTCACGGGATCGTATTCCGTCGTTACACCGTCGCTGACCCTCTGGAACAGGTAGATGTCGCCGGGCTGGATCTCGGGGGACGAATAATCGACGACGAAGCTCGATCCGGTCATGGAATTCCAGCCTACGATCGGATATAAGTTGACCGTGTTGAATGCCCACTGTCGTGTGAGGGTCTGGCTGCTGTCGCAGTCTTCGATAGACCCGCATTCGTACACCGTGAATGTGTCAACGCATGTTACCGCAGTCGATCCGGTGATCGTTCCAAGGAACTCAGGCGCATCGTTGACCTTCTCTACCAGAAGCGCCGAGCTGACCTGCACATGATCCCCGTCCTCGGCCTTCTGGACCAGCTCGTAGATATAGCCGGGCGAATACGACGACCAGTCGATATCCACGGGCGAGACCGTGAACTGCTGCCACGTGATCACCGGTGTGCCGTCTTGACGGATCTGCCAGAAACGCGTGATGGGCGTTCCGGGGCATCCGGTTTCAACGCTGCCCATGTCGTAGCTCATGGCAGTGGAGTTGCAGTCCACGCTGGCCGAACCGCTCGGCGCAGGCGGCATGCCCAGAGTGCTTGGATGCACGTAAACCACAAGCGGCGACGAAATCTGCTTCTGGATACCGAGAGATGCGCGCTGATAGAGGTAGCGGTAGCCGAACCCGATGCTGGTCGGATCGACATCAAATGTCGTTCCTTCAAAGACCGTCCATCCCGATGCAGGCGGGCTTGGAGTAGCGCTGTACGCCCAGTCGCGAACTATCGTCAGACCGGGGCAGCCGACCATATAGTCGCCGGCCTGGTAGGTTTCGATCTCGCCGTCACAGACGAGGTCGACGCTGCCGATCGGCGCAGGGGGCTTGACGAGGGTGGGCGGACCCACGGTGATCGTCAATGACGTGCTGTTCGAGTACACATACCCGTCGTACACCCTCTGGAACATGTAATATGTCCCCTCATCGTACTCGGACCAGTTCACAACCCATGTCGAGCCCGTCATGTCGATCCACCCGTCTGCCGGCGGACTGTTGACCTGGCTTATCGCCCAGCTCCTCGGTAGAGCCTGCCATGTATCGCAGTCGCTGACCGCACCGCCCGAGTATGTCTCATTGTCGTTGGCGCAGCTCACCGATGTCTTGCCGGACGGAGCCGATGGATTCGACGCTGCAGTGTTGTGGTAGACGACCTCGAGCGACTGGCTCATTGTCTCCATGAGCCCGTCCGAGACCTTCTGGAACAAATAGTAAGGCTGCTCCGCGACCACGCCCGCGAAGTCCACAATCAGGTCGGTTCCTGTGTCCATGATCCAGCTTCCCCCGGTTGGGCTGACCGGATTGGTTGACAGGTAGTGATAGTGCGTTATTGTGTCGAACGGATCGCAGTCTTCCACGTGTGCGCCGTCATATATCGCAGGATTTGTCTGGCAGTTCACTTCGTCGGGCCCGCTCGGTATCGGCGGCACATCAGGAGCACTGTTGAGTCTTACGATGTGAAGCGGCTCACTGATTGTGGTGTCGATCATATCCGACACCTTGATGAAAAGGTAATAGTCGTCAGACGGGAGGAAGGAGAAGTCTATCTCGAAGGTGGAGCCCTCGTACGGATTCCAGTTGCCGCCGGTCTGACTGTCCGAGCTGGTTGACAGATACCATGACTTCATGAGCTGCGTTAAGGTATCGCAGTCACTGACACCATTCTCCTGATACTCGACATCCGTCGAACCGCAGTCAACATCCGTCGGACCGCTGGGAACGCCGACTTCCGGCGGGGCATTATCTTTCTTCACCCAAAGGGAAGTACTCATGGTATCGGCGATTCCGTCGGATACCTTCTGGAAAACGAACCACTGTCCAGTGAAGTACCCCGACCAGTCAACCGTGAAACTCGAGCCGGAAAACTGGGTCCAGACTCCCATCGGGAACTCCGGGTCCTCGGAAACAAGCCAGTATCGGGTAAGAACGCTTCCCGCATCGCAATCGGTCGCGGATCCGGCCTCATATTCGGCCGCAGTGTCATAGCATGTGACCGGGTCGGGCCCCTCAGGCGTCGCAGGCTTGTCGGGCGCCCTGTTGCCCTTGTTCACCATCGTACCGCTCGAGCATGCCCAGTCAGTGCCGTTATCGGAGGCCCTCTGGAAAAGCTGATAAACTCCATTGGGCACGATCGAGTAATCGACTTCGAAAGAGTTCCCGCTGAAAGACACCCAGCCCGTCGTCGGAGGATTGACCTCTTCTCCCAAAGCCCACTCTCTCAGCACGGGATCGCCCTCGCAATCATTGACAGCCCCGGCCTGGTATGTCGCATCAGTCATCGTGCAGTTGACCATAATCTCTCCCAGCGGAGAATCGGGTTCATCCGGGGGAGTGTTGTTGCGATGCACCGCCAACGGATCGCTGACCGAATAGTTGCCATCAACACCCACGCGCTGCCATGCGTAGTAGGTGCCGACGGGATATACCGACCAGTCCACTGTGAATTCATTGTCCGGGGCCGAGACCCAGCCGCCGACCGGTGGTTCGCTCGTCTGCGTGATCGTCCATTCCCTCACGTCGCTCCCGCCGTCGCAATCATCGCCACCGGTCAGAGTGTACACTTCATCCGTGTCATTGCAGTTGACTTCCGTGGCGCCCGACGGAGGATTGAGATCGGAGGGGGGGGTGTCTACGCGCTCAACGAAATACGGGCCGCTGTACGCTTTCGAACCCGTCAGGTCCGACACCTCGAAGATGATCCACCAGGTCCCGATCTCAGTGTTCTGCCAGCTCAACTGGACGGTGTTTCCTCCTGACGGCACGGTCCAGTTCGGGTCGAGGGGATCAATCTCGGCGGGTGGGTCTCCGGGACCGCGCAGCCACCTGTATGACACATTACCCGGGGTGCACTGATCTATCGACGCCGTGTATTCAGCGTCTATGTTGGTGCAGAGCACATTGTGGGTATCCCCATCGTCAGCGTCTATCCCTATCGCCTTCAACCCTCCGGAGGCATAGATGACACCTGTCATTTTCATCGCCGACCCTTTCCCGTCGGTGATTCGAACGCCTACCTGGTAAGCCCCCGGTCCATACTTGGAATCCCCCCAATCCACCTCGTACTCCGTGTTGTCCTCGGTCGGAGGATCGCTGAACACGGGCAGATTCGGCAGCTTCACGACCGTCCATGTGTAGAGAATAGTATCGCCGGGGTCATCATCGTGAGCGGTGCACACATACTCAACCGATCCCGTCCAGCAGTCCACCTCGGTGGGACCCTGGACTTCATCTATCACGGGATCAATGTTAGCTACAGTGGTGTCCTCCTTGACCTCCACCGAAGTCCTCGTGTACGTCGCCAGCTTGGCGTCCAGAGGATAAGGACTGCCGAAGTTGGGTCCATAGCTGTTCGGATCCTCGCTGTAGACCGCGACGAGCACCTCGTAAATGCCCCATGTCGGGGGCTGGAGACCCTGAACCAGAATGGATATCTTCGTGGAATTCTCACCCGGAGTCTGCACTTCGGTCACAGCCACGTCGGTTATCGCGAGGGTCTTGCCGGTACTTCCGAACAGACCCTGGGGGCTGTCCAGACCGATCGAGTTGATCTCATTCAGCGTGCCGGTTCCGCCAATGGCTTCCATGCCCTGCCAGTCGTATACCGTAAGTTCCAGAATGAAATCGCCCCCGGGCTTGCTGGTCGGTACATTGAAGTAAAGGGTGCTGTTGGATGTGTTGGGGATGACGTAGATCGCCTCGGCGGCGTTCGCCTCCGGCAGGAAATCGGAGATTTCGGGCTCCGGTATCGGATCGCCGTTCTGATCCTTCGCGCCCTTGAAGTGCGACACGATCGCGTACTGGAACTGCGGAACCGGGAACCCTGCGTTCATCGGGAACTGGATCTGGAATTCCCTGTAGTTCGTGGTTCCGGGCAGGAATGCGCCTCGGTTGTCGATATTGGCTTGTATATCCAGATAGGCGCCGAGATTATCCTGGGCATTCAGACCGTGAGCGTAGTATTTGTAGGCGTTCACCGAGGCGGTCCATGTCTGATTCTTCGTTCCCAGGGCGCCCTCAAGGAATCCGTTGAAACCCGGGTTGGTGAACTCCACCGGGTTCATCCATCGGGTGTAGCCGTCGAAATTCAGCAGTCTCAGGTCATTCGCGCCCGCGAACGCGACGCCGGGGTCTTCGTTGAATACGACGCTGGCCTTGCCTACGAGCACTCCCATCGTGTCGAAACCGATCAATCGGGGATTGTTCAGAGGATGAGTGATCCCGACATTCAGCGTCATCTTCCCTTCGCTCATGAATTTCGTCTTGTCGGTTATCTCCACGGACAGGTTCGCGAGGCTACCATCGGGGGGCTGCAGGAACCCGGTTATGTTGAAGGTGAACTGGGCGGAGCGAATCGGGGTTATCTCGAACCGATCCGACGCCTCGTCATAAACCAGATCATAAATGCCCCAAACCGAGGTGCTCTGAGCGGCGTGGGATTGCCCCTGCGAATCGGACCCGCCGGTCAGACCGGGCGAGTTCTCCGTTCCTCCTGTGCCGGATGGAGGCGCTACGGGACTGCCTCCTCCTGCGCAGGAAACGGCGATAAGCAGAACCAGGCCTACTAGCCCGGCAAACCAGGGACGGGATTTGGAAACCATCGTTCGATCCTTTCACCGATCTCTTCCGGACCGGCGCATCTGGGGTTCTCTTTATTATAGTATGTTGACCAATGTCTAAGCAACCGGGAATACCCCGGTGGAGCTCTTGTTTTCTATTTCGGCAGTTTCTTCAGAAAAATCCGTTTGCCCTCGTCAGCTTCCTGCAGCCATACACGTTATAACGCTGGATCCGGTCTGTGAGCTGCGGGTCTCTTACCCCCCGAGAGAAGGACCCGCGGCCTGGTCGGTTCCGGGGCGCCCCGGACCAACCGGCACCATCCGGGGCCCCCTCTGCTCCTTCTCCCCTATCTCTGATGCGGTCCTGCCGCTTTTTCGTGATCCCGCCCGATATCGGGTCTCAAAAAGTCCCCTAGTCGGGCATTTCGTTCGGCGTGAACACGCTCACCATATACGGGGCCGAGTTCCCGTGCAAAACAACAATGTCCCCCGACCAGTCGCTGCCTTCAATCCTCAACGGCGTCCCGGAAATGGAAGTCGAATCACCGAAACCGCCCTCAGAAGTAGTCACGGTCCCACTGACCGTCCACATCTTCACCCTCGGCACGCCGGTGGACAGCCTGTCCAGCACGAAATAGCGGTTCTGATCGTCCCGCGTGATGTCCCTGGATGAATACCAGCCGTTGTCCGCATTGGTCTGCGAACCCGTGCCGAAATACGCGCCGCTGTAGGTCTGGCTGTACGGGAACCCCGAATTGCTCAGCTCCCATCTGGACACGTAATACTCCGGAGCGTCCTCAAGGTACCAGAGGTAGTTCCCTGTCCCGTCGGACTCCACACCCTTGATGTATCCGTAATAAATCTGGTCTATGCCTGTGTAGACGGTCGGCCAGTAGTAGTGCCACTGGTGGCCGAAGAACCAGTTGCCGTCCGGGTATCGTATGGCGAAAGTGGCATTCGCCGACGGCCAGCCGAGGATATTCCCCAGGTCGTTCGTGAAATCTCCGGCCGCTATCGCGAAGACCTCCACGCTCGGCGTGCCGGGACCTCCCTGGCTCATCTGATACAGACTGTTCCCGTCCGGATCAACCACCTCTGTCAAAGGGTTATTTGACGCGTAGTTCCCCGTCGTAATATAGTGCCGGTTCGGGCACACATCGATCGCCCACGCGCTTGTCGTGAAGGAGTACAGGTTGTAGAAATGCGCGCCGGTCTGGTAGAACGAACTCCTTGCGTATTTCCAGGTCTGCTCGATTGTGCCGTCGGTGAACAGGACTATCAGGTCCCCGTTCTGGTGATCGACCGCTATGTCTTTGGCAATCAGGGAGGCGTGAAGCTGTATATTCTTCGACGGATGCGTTATGACCTGCACATCCGTATCGCATGTCGAGATCCCTCCCTTGCCGTCCAGTACTTTCACACTTACTTTTCCCGTGTAGTTGGCCTTGTAATAGTGCGTGGGGTTGTCGTCAGCGCCTTCGTACGAATCGTCCGGATTCTCGCCGTAAACTCCGTCCCCGTCGAAATCCCATTGAAAGCTCAGAGCGTCTCCGTCCGGATCGGTCGATCCCGACGCATCGAGCTCGAGCGGCACTCCCGAATCCCATCCCTCCGCCGGAAGATCGCTCACAACCTTTAGATCGCAGACAGGATTCTGGTTCGTCGGATTCGGGGAAACCGTCAGCTCGTATCTGAAGAACGCCGCGAGAGCGTCCTTGTCGGCAAGATTCGAGACGCCGAACTCGTTCGTGTAGTCGTGAGAGGGATACTCAACGATCACCCAGCACTCGTTCCCATCAACCCCCTGCACATTGTCGGCCGCGATCTCCACGTGATATGTCGAGAAATTGTCATCCCCTCCGACAGGCGTCATCTCGCCTGGGTCGAATTCATACGGGCCGCTGAGCACGGTCGATTCGACGATGATGCCGTAGTCCTCCATTATGCCCGCAGAGACCAGGGAGCCCCAGTCGAAGACGCTGATGTCGAGAACGACCGCTCCGCCCTTGTTCGCGGAATCGATGTAGTAGACATTGCTGTTGTCGATGACCGTGCACGCGACTGCCTCGACCGCATTGGACGGATGAGACTGAGGATCGGGACCTTCCCAGTTCGCGATCACGGCATAGCCGTATACGATCCCCTCGGCCTTCGGAAACCTTAGGTAGTAGTTGCGCTCGTTGAAAGCGCCCGAGGAAAAGACGCCGTCCTGATCCGAGTGGGAGTTAATCCATGTCCACAGGTCGTCGTATGTCCCCAGCCCGTCGGCAAAATACCTGTACGGGCACAACGTCGCGGTTCCCGCAAAACCGGACGTCGCGAGCTTGCCCTTCGTGTAATTGAACAGAGGCATTCCGCCCTCGGAGAACTCGCTGAGATTGAACCATCGCGTGTACCCGTCCGGACCGCCCCCCGGCTGGTCCGCGCCACTATATTCAGGGTCGTCGAGCATGAACTGATCGGCATCCGCAACCGGATACACCAGGTCTGTGTTGTACTTGAGCGTCTCGCTGCCGTCGCCCATGAACACGCCCCGTACGTCGTACCCGTTGTACTGCGGCATCCCCGGGAAGGGATGCGTCAGGCCGACATTGATGTCGACATCGGTGCAGTCGGCGCCTGCGATCACCTCGTTGATCTTGAACGACATCGCGAGCGGCTTCGAATTCAGGAAATTCACCACGTTCGCGCTGAACATCGTGCCCCGGTCCGGGACCGCTTCGACCGCCATGCTCTCGATATCGACGAAGACGGTGAAATAGCCCCAGAGATGGGTCGACGCGATCTGATGCCCGGACACACCGGCTCCAGCAGAGAAACCTGTCTCGCCGCCGGGGATCAATGGATTATTCACATTGCTCGAGCATCCGAGTGTCGTCAGCGCACAGATCCCCAGAACAAGCACCGCTGACATCCTGTACATGAAATGAACCTCCGAATTCTCTGAGCAGGCGCTAAGGCTGAATCCAACAACGGAAACCAATCCGGAGAACTCCACCTTGCCGGCTGTAATGCAGCGCGGCATGTTTCGGCCGGCTAACGCATGTTTCCTCAAACGCCACCCGGCCGCCGGTTCTCACCATACAAATTGTAACCCGTCGATGGCAAACACTCAAGGTATGCTGACTCGTCCCCGGCACTACCGGACGCGAACTGCCGCTGCGTGCGCCTGAAGGAATCGAGTCTCTCGTAGGCCCGGCCTGCTCCAGCTCACTCGCTCGACGGTTCCGGGATCGTGTATTGCAGATGGATCTGCAGCGTCCCGCCTTCATCAAGTCCGTAGCCGACACTCAGTCGCTCTGCGCCCCTGCCGAACTTGATCCAGCGGTTCTCGCTCTTGGTGTCCCACTGGTCCAGGTCGACCTTCGTCCAGCCCGGGAGATTCGAATAGAAGGTTTCAACCCGCTCGACAGTCAGCTTCCCCGATCCGAAAACGTTCGCTTCCTTGCTGGGGGGCGGCATCACAATGCTCTCGGCAATGGTAACGCCTTCAATGACGGGGATGTAGTCCGGCCAGCCGTTCGGCACCCTCTCCTTGACGATTCCCTCCTCAGTAATGGGCCAGTTCGGCGCCTGCTCTTCCGCGGCTTCCCCGGACGGTGTTTCGGTCTCCTCAGGGCCCTCCTGGCCCTCTTCCGCTTCGGACGGCTCCCCGGTCTCAAGACCCTCAACATCGTCTCCGGTTTCCTTCGGCTGCTCGGTCGTCGCCTGCTTGTCGGTGTCCTGTTTCGTGGGATTTGACGAGGTGCAGGCCATACCCAGAATCAAGAGCCCGGCAAGTGCCAGGATCAGAATGCCTGTAAGACGCATATGGTCCTCCCTTTCGACAATTCTGGGTGAACATGGTAGTACCGGAACGCCGCCTTTGCAACGATCCCGACATACCGGGACGCGACCCGGACACGCCCTCCCTCACGGGGCTGTTGAAAAAGTCCGGTTTCGCGCAAGGAGACCATATAAGGCGTGGCACCCTCAGGCGAGTCTTCGTCCGCCGCGGCGGACTGGGGGTGCTGGACCAATCACCTGAATGCCTCATAAATAGAGGGATTAAGAGGTTGAACACCCCCAGGCGGAAAGCCTGCTCGCGCAGTCTTTCTGCCTGAGGGTGCCACCCGATTCGGCATCGTGATAGGTTTTTCAACAGCCCCTCACGGTCGGACCACGGAGACCTCGGGGTGTACCCGACGGGAAAGAAAACCCCCGGGACCAGCCCGGGGGGATTTTTGCCGCTCATTCCGCCGGAATACCGTCTGCCGCGACTCAGGGCGTGTAGCCGGGCATTTCAGCCGGCTGGAATACGCTGATCAGAAACGGAGCCGCGTTGCCGTGAAAGACGACTATGTCGCCGTTGTAGTCGCTGCCTTCGATCCTTAACGGATCTCCGCTGATAAGGGTCGCATCGCCGAAGCCGCCGATAGACGTGGTCGTGTCGCCGGAGACGGTCCAGACCTTCACTCTCGGAGCAGTGGTCGAGAGCTCGTCGAGCACAAACAGGCGGTTCTGATCGTCGCGGGTGATGTCCCTCGGATCATAGAAACCACTGTCGGAGTCCGTTTGCGCTCCGGTTCCGAAATACGCGTTGTCGTACGTCAGGTTAGTCGTAGAGCCCAGCCGCCAGCGCGACGCAAAGTAGTCCTCGTCCTCCACGTACCAGATCGTGTCGTCATCGCTGTCCGATTCGCAGCCTCTTACGAAATCATAGAAAATCTTGTTGTATCCGAAATAGTTGCTCTCGGTGTAAGTGTTCTGATGAGTGTAGTACGTTGTATAAAGAGGGTCGGCCCATCGTGCCACCCTGTTATACTTGATACCCGCCTGAGTGTACCCATGCGCGAAGCACATGTCGTTACTGTAGGTACCGCTGGCGCCCATGGCGATAACATCGCAGGCCGTCCAGAGATAGTTCAACCATACGTATGCCACCTGGGAGCCCGATGCATTGTAGATCGTCGACGTTATATAGGTGGTGTAATATGTTCCGCCCACAATGGAATACTGGTTCGGTCCGACGTCAATGCGGTTCGGAACTATGTAGGTGGGGGTCCAGACGAATTGACTGCCGGTCGCGAAAAACGAAGATCGAGTGTACTTGTACACGGAATAGTCCGAGTACACTACAAGCAGGTCGCCGTTGGTGGGGTCCATAGCGATGTCGCTGGCGACAACTCCGGCTCTGAGCTGGATGTTTTTTGACGGGTGCGTGGTGATGTCGATGGGAATCGAGCAGACCGCCTCGCCCGTGTTGCCGTCCCTCACTCTCACCGACACGTCGCACGCGGTGTCGCTGTAATAGAGATGAGCGGGCTTGTTCGGGGAGCCGACATAATCGTCGTCGGGGGTCTCGTTGTAGACCGCGTCACCGTCGAAATCCCATTCGTATGTCAGGATATCCTTGGGATCGGGATCGTATGTTCCTGTGGCGTCGAACACCACAACCGCCGGGGTGAAGCTCTGATAAGGCATCGGGTTCTTCGCGTCAATGACAAGATCACAGACCGGGTCCTGGTTGATCGGGTAATCCGCCACATTGAGGCCCTGCCTGAAGATTGCCGCCAGGGGGGCAAAACCGACCCCGTTGGGCACGCCCCACGTGTTGTTGTAGTTGCAGTCCGGGTATTCCACAATCACCCAGAACTCGTTCTCATCGACATACTCAACCTTGTCGGCGGCAATCTCGGCATGATACGTGCAGTAGTGTGCGCCGCTGCCCGTCGGGGTCATCTCTGAAGGCGTGAACTCGTGCACCGAGCTCAAGACCGACGACTGCACGAGAATGCGATACTCATCCATCACGCCGACGGAGTTGACGTGGGCATCCCAGTCCCACAGGCTGAAATCGAGAATGATCTCGCCGCCGCTGTATTGTTCATTGAGATACCACACATCGTCGGTGACGTGGATGTCCGTCAGGACCGCCTCGATTGCGTTCGACGGATGCTGGGTGACTGACTCCCAGTTCGCCACCACCGCGTACGCGAACTTGATCCCCTTGCTGTTCGGGAATCGCAGGTAGTAATTCCGCGCATTGGTGGTTCCCGCGCTGAACACGCCGTGATCCCCCTGATTGTTGATCATCGACGGCCATATGAAATCGTCGGGACCGATCCCGTCCGCGAAGTATTTATATGGGGCCAGGGTCGCTGTCGGCTTGTAGCCGGCGCTCGCGCAAAGCCCGGGCGTGTAGCCGAACAATCCCGGATTGTAGAACTCGGCTCGGTTGAACCATCGCGTGTACCCGTCCGGCTTCCCGTACCCGTATGTGTCGTCGGGATCGGCCATCATGAACTGGTCCAGCACCTGGACCGGGTACTTCAGCTTCGAAGAGTATGTCATCTTGCCGGACCCGTCGCCAAGGAAGATACCCCTCACATCATACCCGTTGTACTGGGTCATCCCTGGAAACGGATGCGTTATGCTGACATCGATATCAACGTCGGTGTAGGTCGCCCCGAGCGTCGTGCCGTCGATGTGGAACGACAGGTTCGAGGGTTTGCCGTTCAGGAACTGCACGACATTCGCCGCGAACATCATCTCACGGTTGGGAATCGCTTCCACCGTCTGCGCGGCGATGTCTATCGTTACGTCGTAGTAACCCCAGAGTACAGTCCGACTCTGAGACCCGCGATCAGCCGGTTCGGTCAGGTGCCGACCATCCGCTGTCGGGACTATCGGGCTTCCACCTCCCGCGCAGCCGAGCGCGACCAGAGATACCGCCGCTATTGACACTATGAGCACTGTCCATCGTTTCATGGCAAGCTCCTTGCAGTCCAAACGGAATAAACAACCTTCCCGGCGCATTCATCCACCGGGAGGCTGGTCGGTTTCTCCATTACTGTGCGTCCGAATGGTACGCAGGCCTCTTGTACTCTTCCCCTCCCCAAACACCACGTCCATTTAGATTCGTTCGGGCATCAAATTACTAAAAAGCCCTCAGGTTTCCGGGCTATTCCCTGATAATCTTCATTATACAAGAGATTTCCGTGCTTTTACAGAAGGGATGACTCTGATAAAGAAATTTTGTGTTCTATGACAGTTTCCCTGCAAACCAAGTCCCACACCACTGAGCCGCGCGCGTAAGCAAGCGGTCTCATTCCTCTCATTCCATTCCTCTCGAAACAAGAGACCGCTCCCTTACGGTCGCGGCTCGGACACCTGAGCAAGCGGTCTCATTCCTCGAAACACAAGACCGCTCCCTAACGGTCGCGGCTCGGATACCATTTAAGGCTTGGCTCCCTCCGTGGCCTTGAATTCGAGCGCGGTCTCCGGAGTGAAAGGCGTGTCGAGGTCGGGGTTCTTCGCGATCTCGCTCGCGGTCACGGTCACATCCGATCTCTCCTTTATCTCACCGCCGATTATCCTCCTCGAAAGCGGGTTCTCGAGATATGTCTGGATCGCACGTTTCAGGGGACGCGCGCCGTAAGAGGGATCAAAGCCCACCCTGGCAAGAAACTCGACAGCATCCTCCTCAACCTTGAGGTGAATATCGTGCTCCTCCAGACGATTCGCGACCCTCGCCAGAAGAAGCCTCGTAATCCGGGTCATGTGACTCCGATCGAGCGCGTGGAAAACTATGATCTCGTCGATACGGTTCAGAAACTCCGGCCTGAGCGTCGCGCGGACCTCGCCCATGACGTTTTCCTTCATCTGGAGGTATTGCTTGAGCCGGTCCTCAGGTTTGAGGCCGGGAAGCGGCGGCTCGATAAGGTGCGAGCCGATGTTGGACGTCATGATCAGAATGGTGTTCTTGAAGTTCACCGTCCGGCCGTGGGAATCGGTCAGACGCCCGTCATCGAGGATCTGCAGCAGCATATTGAACACTTCGGGATGCGCCTTCTCGATCTCGTCCAGAAGCACGACCGCGTAGGGGTGACGCCTGACCGCCTCGGTCAACTGGCCACCCTCATCATAGCCGACATAACCGGGAGGAGCTCCAATGAGCTTGGCGACCGTATGACGCTCCATGTACTCCGACATGTCGAGTCGGACCAAAGCCTCCTCGCTGTCGAACAGGAACTCCGCCAGAGTTTTGGCAAGCTCGGTTTTGCCGACGCCTGTCGGCCCAAGAAACAGAAAGCTCCCGATCGGGCGATTGGGATCGGCAAGCCCGGCTCTCGCACGTCTCACCGCCTCGCACACCGCCTTGATCGCCTCGTCCTGCGCGACGACTCTCGCATGAAGATTGTCCTCCATGTTCAGAAGCTTCTCGGTCTCGGACAGCTCCATTTTAGTGACCGGGATGCCGGTCCATGAGCTGACTACCCTCGCGATGTCGTTGCCGTCGACGACCGTGTCCTGAGGGCCGCGTCCCGCCCGCCATTTGTCCATCGCTTCCTTGAGCTCGAACTCGACCTTCGCGCGCTCCTGCTTGAAATGCGCCGCCTTCTCCCAGTCCTGCATTTTCCCGGCCGCTTCCTCCTCCTTGAGTATCTCCCTCAACTGGTCTTCTTTCTTCTTGATCTCGGGAGGGATATAGATCGCGTCGTAGTGCACCTTCGCGCACGCCTCGTCGATAAGGTCGATCGCCTTGTCGGGTAGGAATCGATCGGCGATGTACCGGTGCGACAGGTGCGCAGCCTGCTCGATCGCATCGTCCGTGATCTCCACCATGTGATGCGCTTCGTAGCGGTCCTTGAGGCCGTGAAGTATCTGGATCGTCTCGTCGACCGTCGGCTCCTCGACCATGATCGGCTGGAATCGTCGCTCCAGAGCGGCGTCCTTCTCGATGTTTTTGCGATATTCATCAATCGTCGTGGCGCCCACACACTGAAGCTCCCCTCGTGCGAGCGCCGGCTTGAGCATGTTGCTCGCATCCATCGAGCCCTCGGCTTTCCCTGCGCCCACTACTGTGTGAAGCTCGTCTATGAACAGGATTATCCGACCCTCGGCGCCCCGAACCTCGTCGAGCACGGCTTTCAGACGGTCCTCGAACTCGCCGCGGAATTTCGTCCCGGCAATCAGGGCGCCCATGTCGAGGGCGAGCACCCGCCGATCCGCAAGGGTCTCGGGGATTTCGTTGTTCACGATACGCTCGGCGAGGCCCTCCACTATGGCGGTTTTGCCGACGCCCGCCTCGCCGATGAGCACGGGATTGTTCTTGCGACGTCGCGCAAGAACCTGGATCACGCGCCTGATCTCTTCCTCGCGACCGATCACCGGATCAAGCTTCCCCTGTCGCGCTTCCTCGGTGACGTCGCGCGTGAACCGCTCGAGCGCCTCGTATTTCTCCTCCGCGCTCGCATCGTCGGCTTTCTTGGTCCCGCGGATCTTGCGGACCGCGTCCAGAACGTCCTCGCGCGCGATCCCCATGCCCTGGATTATCTGCCACGCGGTTCCCTCGGGGATTTTCATCATGGCAAGAAGGATGTGCTCGTTGCCGATGTAGGCGTCCCCGAGCTGGCTCGCTTCCTCGAGGGCCAGATCGAATGCGCGTTTCATTCTCGGGGTGACGTAAACCTCCTCCCCGGGGGGAAGCGATGCTCCGGACGGCTGCTGGCCTCCATAGACCACCTTGCGAGCGTCCTCCCGGATTTTCAGCACGTTCTTCTTGAGCTTCTTGAGAATGCGCTCGATCATGCCGCCTTCCTGGTCGAGCATGGCCAGCAGAAGGTGATCGGTATCGAGCGAGTTCTGTGTGAGTTCAGCGAGGATGGCCTGGGCCGCCTCGATGGCCTCCCTGAGCTGATGGGTAAATCGTTCCGCGCGCAAGGTTCAAGCTCCCCTCCGTCTCTTGGCTGATAACATGAGACGCAATAAATCTAATGAGACTACGCGCAGATTATACCACCCGCTGCCCCTCCCCGCAACCCCCAAATGGAGAATTCCTGTCCACGAGGGATTTGCGTCTGGATGAAACAACAACACTCAACGCAATGAGCCCCAGCAGGACAATCGACGATACGATTCCCAGCCGGCCTGTTCCGTCGTTGCCGCCCGCTGCGATGGCAGGAATCAGCCTGATGCCGAGACGGAAGTAGATCACATCCAGGACCATTCCCATGCCAAGCGCGCAGATCGCGATCGATGTCAGGTATATGACCAGGGACCTTCTCCCGAGCGTTTTCCCGACCACGGTCATTGTCGCGACATTCGTCGCGGGACCGGCTATCAGGAACACCAGCGCCGCTCCCGGCGAGAGGCCTTTCATCACCAGCGCCGCGGCGAGCGGTGTGGACGATGTCGCGCACACGTAGAGCGGAATTCCGACCGCTAACATAATCAGCATTGGAATTATCCCGCCGCCCAGGTGCTGTTGAAAGAAATCGTCCGGAACGGCGTACGCCACTATCGCAGCCAGGACTATCCCCAGAGCGAGCCATTTCCCGATGTCGGAAAGCAGCTCGATGAAAGCGAAATTGAAAGAGTCCTTCAGCCTGGAGACGAGCGGCTGTCGAAGATGCTCGTGTGCCGCCGGTTGCATCGAACAATCTCCATCGCACGCGCACGCGGCATGCGCCGAAAGATCTGTCTGAGGCTCCATGTCCTTCGGTCCGAAAATGTTCTCGAGCGCTCCGGCGAGCATCGCCGACACGAACGCCGCGATCGGGCGGAACACGGTCATTAGCGGGTCCAGAAGGGCCCATGTGATCGCTATCGAGTCGACCCCGGTCTCAGGCGTCGACACCAGGAACGCGACGGTCGCTCCCCTGCTCGCGCCCTGCTTTCTCAGCCCCATCGCAGCAGGTATGACCCCGCAGGAGCACAGCGGAAGAGGAATCCCCAGCAGCGCCGCCTTGAGCACCGACCATCCCCCGTTCCTGCCAAGATGCCTGACGACGACATCGTCCGGCATGACGGCTTTCAGAAGGGCGGCGATGACAAACCCGAGCAGCACGTACGGGGCCGAATCGGTGAGAATGATCCAGCACTCCCTGACAATACCCCACAGGATTACGGCAGACTGATCGATCACGCGGCGCTACCTATCCTCCCTGACATGCTGGAGGCCCTTTTCGAGAAGCTGCCGCACGTGATCGTCGTCGAGCGCGTAGTACGCCATCTTCCCCTGCCTGCGATACTTACAAAGCTTCGAAATCCTCAGAAACCTGAGCTGGTGGGATATGGCCGACTGGGAGAGTCCGACAAGGGCGGCGATGTCGCACACGCACAGCTCCTCGAGGGAAAGCGCCCTGAGGATTTTCACCCTTGTGGGATCCCCAAGCGCCTTGTACAGGCCCGCCAGCGAGGCGATGTCCGATTCGGGTTCCAGCTTCCTGAGAACCTGTTTGACCTTTCTTTCGTTGACGCATGTAACGTCACAGAGGGCGTCGCGGGTCTTTGCCTGAACACCTGAATGTCTGCTCATATGATCAATTATACAGCAATATTCCGAAAAATCAAGACCTCA
>CAYGZQ010000040.1:37118-38909 GCA_964354375.1 uncultured Planctomycetota bacterium | reverse complement strand
TTCCCCCCTCCCCACAATTGTGGGGAGGGGGGCCAGGGGGGGTGAGGGAATTGCGGGAGCCAGGGGGTGAGGAGGCAATGCAGACGCCACGCTCGATCCTTCTGTTCCAATGGCCCCTGTTTCGCGTTATGATATTCTGAGGAGCGCTGAAGGAGGCTTCGCTCTTCACGGAAATGGCCGAGACAAAGGCATACGAAAAGCTGATGGCCGATCCGGTATGGGGACCGGAGTGCAGAATCCTCTCGGAGCTCAGGGAGAGCGCGAGATCGCGTCCGGCGGTTGTCGGCGGAGCTGTGCGCGATCTTCTCCTCGGTCGCCCGATCACCGACCTCGACATCGCGACCGCGTCGTCCGGCACTGCGGGAGAGCTTGCGGCGGCGTTCGCGAAGGCGACGGAAAGAAAACTCATCGAATACACGCACGAGCAGACGATTTATCGGGTCGTGGCCCGGGACGATCCGCAGGTGGATTTCACCGACCCGATCGGCGGGACACGTGAGGCCGACCTGGTCCGTCGCGATTTCAGCATCAATGCGCTTGCGCTCGGGCTTGTCGGCGAGGAAAAGGGCCGACTGGTGGACCCGACCGGAGGCGCGAAGGACATCGCGTCGAAAGTGATCAGGATGAGCTCGGAGGGCGTGTTCGACGACGATCCGCTTCGGCTCATAAGGGCGTTCAGGTTTTCGTCGCAGCTCGGGTTCGAGATTGAAGACAACACGCTGGAAACGATTCACCTTATGGCGGTCAGGCTGAGGGATGTCGCGGGCGAGCGCCTTCAGATGGAGCTTGTGGAGATTCTCGCGTCGGACGGCGTCGCGGCGCAGATTGAATCGATGGACTCCGTCGGGCTATTGAGAATGCTCTTTCCCGAGCTTGTCCGACAGAAGGGCCTGGAGCAGAACGAGTATCATCATCTCGATGTCTGGGAGCACACACTGGATGGACTGAGGCAGATCGAGAGGGTTCTCAACCTTGATGATGATATCCTGAGGCCCTACTCGGATCGAATCCGGGAGTACCTCGACTTCACTCACCCGTCCGGGCATTCGCGTCGCGCGCTCATCAAGCTCGCGATGCTTCTGCACGACATCGCGAAGCCGCATTGCCGTGTCGAGCAGACCGACGGACGGATTACGTTCATCGGGCATGAGCGTAAGGGCGCGGACCTTGTCGGCGAACACATGATCCGCCTGAAATTTCCCACATACGAAAGGGACTTCATCTGCACGCTGATCGAAGGGCACCTGCGACCCATGCTGATGCGGCAGGATGATCGGGAGCGTCCGAGGGTGGCGTTCCGATTCTTCAGGGACTACGAGGACTCATCGCTCGCGATTATTCTTCTATCGCTTGCGGACCGGCTCGCCGCGCAGGGAGTCAGAGTGACGGACGACGTCAATCAGATGCATCGGGACACGATGGCGTATCTGCTCGACTGCCTGTTCAATCGCACGGAGATAGTGGTGCGACCGCCGCAGCTGGTCGACGGGGGCACGCTGATTCACGAACTGGGCCTGGAGCCGGGACCGATGATCGGTCATCTGCTCAGGCGCGTCCAGGAAGCGCAGGTCATGGGAGAGGTAACGACTCGAGAGGGCGCGCTGGAGTACTGCAGGGGGATAGTCAGGGAGTAATCGCTGCGCAGCCCCCCCTGTAGTCCCCCCCAAGGGGGGGACGGCTAAGAGCCCCCCTGTAGTCCCCCCCAAGGGGGGGACGGGGAAGACCTCGACTTCCCACCAAGCCCGCCAATCGACGCAGCTAGCAAAAGACCACATCCCCCCCTTGGGGGGG
>CAYGZQ010000040.1:0-37018 GCA_964354375.1 uncultured Planctomycetota bacterium | reverse complement strand
ATCATAGGGGGGCATTAATCCAACATGTTTTCACCAAATCCGCAATTGATGCGGGTTCCGGCATGCGCCATCCCCCCCTTGGGGGGGATCATAGGGGGGCATTAATCCAACATGTTTTCACCAAATCCGCAATTGATGCGGGACTTGGCATGCGCCATCCCCCCCTTGGGGGGGATCACAGGGGGGCACGAGCGGAGACCTCGAAGGTTAGTCCTTCGGCTTGACTTCGATGCTCAGCTCCGTGGTGTTGGTGTCCTCGTTCGGAGGCTGAGCGGAGTCCTGGGAGCGGACCACGAAGAAGTACGTCTGGCCCGTCACAAGCCCGGTTACGTTGTCGGACAGGATCTGGTCGGGCGAGACCTCTCCGAGCGGGCGGAACCTCTGCCGGGACGCGGTGGCAAAATCGATCGGCGATGTAGTTGAGTAGTAAATGTTATACGTGACAGGTTCGTGCTTATCGTCAAGGGCCACCGGGAAGAAGACGGTCACCGTGTGCTCGTCGAGCAGGGCCAGCTCCTTGACGCCGGAGAACAGAAGGCTTCCCATCATGCCGGGGGGGTTGAAATCGTCCTGCGGCGTGATGCCGTCGGGATACGGATCGTCCGCGTTCGCAAGCCCGTCCCCGTCGATATCCGGGTCGCTTGCGTTGGGAATGTCGTCCCCGTCGATGTCATCGTCCACGTTGTCGAGGAGCCCGTCGTTATCCTCGTCGCCGTCGCCCGCATCGGACGCCACCCCGTCATCGTCAGGCTCGATAATGGTGTCATCGTCGGCGTCCAGGAAATCGCCGTCGCCGTTGGCGTCTATGAGGGTCTCATTGTACAAATGCAGATGAACCACCCCGCCGATTGCCTGGTTTCGAGGGCGGGCGAAGAGGGCGTACGAGAAAATGTCGTCATTGACCCCGTCCAGACCCGGGTCGTGAATCGTTTTCGACGTGACCAGCACATTTCCGGTCCCCACGTTCCTGTAGACCAGGACCATCGCATGACTGGTCACGCCCTCGGAAACCTGGACCGGCACTCGGTATGTGTTTCCCTCCGAGCCTGTGACATTGAGCATCAGGTAGCCGGTCGGGAGATCGGTGAAGGAGACCCGTCCCGTTGAATCGATGGTGCCCTGGGCAATGAACGTCATGTCTGCCGCCGAGATGACCACCTCGAGCCCTTCCTGTACGTGCCGCGTCCCCGCGAACTGGTTGAACGGAAAGCAGTTGGAGTTGAAACCCAGATTCGGGAGAGCTTCGGCCGCCGGCTCCCTGAAGAGGAGGCACAGTCTCTCGATCGGAGAATCCGGAACCGCAAGGTACTCCTCACCTTCGAGGTCGAAATCGGCGATGAGCGAGCCGGTTGCGCCGGACGAGTCGCCGCCTCCGCAGGCGGAAAGGATCGTCAGCCCGCATGCGATGAAGATCAGGCCGCACAGAATGAGATATTTTCGCATTTCCATCCTCCCAGGTCTGGTCGCGCTTTATCGAGGGCATCGGAATTCCCGGATCGGTCAATCCGACGTCCGATTGACTATAATACACCAATGTCCCTCACCCCCCCAACCCCCCTCTCCACAATTGTGGAGAGGGGGGCAAGGGGGGTGAGGTCTGCCAATCACAGAATCCCCTGGTAGAGCAGCCTGTAGCTCGAGCGCCACTCGGGATCCTGAAGCTCCGACAGGTTCTTCTCCACGATCTCGCGCGCGATCCTTGTGCTCTCGGATGCTTCGCCGGCGAGTCCACAATCTTTCTGAAGCTCGCTCAGGCGTTTCAGCGCGCGCGGTCCCAGCTTGACGAAAAGCTGGATGCCGGCTTTGTCGACAAGCGATCTCACCTCGGCGGAGACAACGTCTTTGCCCTCACCCAGCGCGAGCCTCGCGATCAACGCTTCCATCCCAGCCTCGACAAAAGCGCTTGAGGCCCCGATCGGACGGGCGATCTCGAGTGCCCCGGCGGCGATTTCGAGCGCCACCTTGTGCCTGCCCGCATGGTTGTTCATTCTCGCGAGCGCCGCCAGCGCGCCCGCCTCGCCTCGCTTGTCGCCGATCTCCTGGTGGATCGTCAGCGCTTCGGCGAGCCTGTCCACCGCGGTCGAAAAGTCGCCCTGCTCGCAGTCGATATGCGCGAGATGATGCAGAACGATCGCCTCCCCGAGACGGTCGCCCATTCTTCGCCGGGCCTTCAGACTCTCCTCGAAATACTCCCGGGCCTGGTCGAACAGCCCGACCTGGTAAAAGATATTGCCGAGGTTGAGGAGCGTTCGCGCGCGCGACGTCATGTCGCCAGTCTGCTCGAGGATGTTCAGCAGCTTCACAAACAGCATGCTCGCCTTCTCCCATCGACCGGCATCGTAGTGAATCAGCGCCAGGCTTCCAAGCGGAAATGTCTCTGAGTGCAGGTCGCCGATTTCCCCGGCGATCAGGTTAGCCTGCTCGAACTCGTGGATTGCGTAGTCCAGTTGCCCGATTCGTTTCAGGCTGATCCCGAGGTTGTTGTGGGTCATGACCAGCTCAGGTCCCTGCGGCGAATCCGTCAAGGCTTCGAGTGCTCGGTGGTAGCACTCGATAGCCTTATTGTCGTCGCCCTTAAGATGTTGCACCGATCCCATCTGCCTGAGAATTGCCGCGCACTCAGGGCCCTTCGAGCCGGGACATGTCTCCAGCGCGAGCTGATATTTTTCGAGCGCAAGGTCCCAGTCCGAGGTGTGCCTGGCGTGGTCGCCAAGAAGACGGTTGGCTATGCTTTTCCGTCCCGAGTCGTCCAGCTCATTCGCGAGCTTGAGCATTTTGCCGGCGCTTTCTAGCTCGATATCTCTCTCACCCAGGATTCCGGCCACCTCGCTCGCCTGACCCATCAGGTCGGCTACCACGGGACGATGTTTCTGAGGCCTTCCAAGCCTCTCGTAAGTCTCCCACGCCCAGAGAGCGTGTTCGAGGGCGAGGCGATTGGAATATTCAGTCCGCGCACGCTCGCAAGCGACCGGCAGGTACGCCAGAAGACGCTCATCCTCTCCGGCGCGGCGAAGATGGTATACGAGCTGGTAGACAACCGGGTGAATCTCGCCGGCCTCGATGAGAATGTCCGAAGCGAACCTGTGATACTCGATCCTCAGCTCGGGGATTATCGATTCGTAAACCGTTTCGTAGACGACGTGGTGATCGAATCGGTAGCCCGCCTCGTGACAGACGATCAGCCGCCGATGTTTCTCGAGTTTCTGAAGGGTCCTGAGAAGCTTGATGCGGGGGATCTCGATCAGCTTTCCGAGAAGGTCCGACGTGAACCTGTAACCAAGAACGCTCGCGGCCTCGAGGATCTCCCGCTCCTCGTCCGAGAGCTTTTCGAGGCGATAGGCGACGATGTCGCGAAGGCTGGGGGGGATCTCGATGGCCGAGGGCTCGCCCCTCATTTCCCACCGCCCGTTTATGAAACCGACCTTGCCCTCGTCGAAGAGCAGGTTGAGAATCTCCATTATGTAGAATGGATTGCCTTCGCTCTTCGTGAAAACCCGTTGCCCGAGCTCCTCTACAAACGCTGCTGAAGGGAAACACTCGGAGACGATTCCCAGGCAGGCGTCGCGGTCGAGCCTTCCCAGAGAGAGCCGTCCCGTCAGGGGTTTTCCTGCGAACCTCGCGAGGACCTCAACCAGTGGATGAGTCCCGCCGTCGCCGCCTTCGAGCTCCTCTTCGCGAAAAGCCTGGAGCAGCAGCATCGGAGCATCGCCAAGCGCCGACGAAAGGTAGCTCAGCACCCCGATGGTGTTGATGTCCGCCCATTGAAGGTCGTCGAAAAATACGACCAGCGGCACTTCCTTCGCGATTGTCGTGAACAGAGTCTGGAACAGATGAAGGAGGTTCGACTCGTTCAGGACGCCGCGGATGTCGCTGTCGTCGAGGAATCTTTTGTGCGTGACAAGTTCGAGGAACGGCGGGATCAGAGGTCGCAGGTTGGGTAGGTACTCGCTGAAAAGCTCGACAAGGTCCACGTCGGGATTGTCGTCGAGGAGGAAGAAATCTCTGACCGTCTCGATCAGGGGCGCGTACGGAACGTGCCTTTTCTCCTGCAGTGATCGTCCGGCAAGAACCACGAACGGTTTGTCGCCACTTTCAAGTTCCGAGACAAGCTCCTCGACAAGACGAGTCTTGCCGATGCCTGCCTCTCCGCCGATGAACACGGTCATGCCGCTGCCGCTCGCGCCATCCTCGGTTCCGAAGCCAAGCGCAGCGTTTGCCCATTCTCTGAGCTGAGACAGATCTTTCTTGCGACCGTAAAGCGCTGTGCGTCTGGGCACCCTGACAAGCCGCCTGAGGCTGGTCGATTGGCCGATGTTCTCGCGCGAGACGGAGATTGACACTCTCGCTCGATACCAGTCGCTTCGCTCTCTTTCCCGGATGATCTCCCTGCAGCGGGAGGCGGTCTGGATGCGGTCTGCGGGCTTTATGGACAGCAGGTCTCTCAGGAGCATGTCGAAGAACGGCGACAGGGTCGGGTTGAGCCGGCTCGGAGGCCTGACCGGGACATTGACTTTCTCGTGGATCAACTCGCGGATGTCCTCCGATGCGTGAGGTCTTGCGCCGGTTGTAAGCTCATACAGAACCGTCCCGAGCGAATAGAGGTCGCATGAGTAGTCAAGATCGTCGCCGGTCAGTTGTTCAGGGCTTGCGTAGAAGTAGGTGCCGACGAAATACCCCGTTTTCGACAGTCTGATCGAGCTCTCGATCACTTTCGCCAGGCCGAGGTCGAGAACCTTGATGTTGTCATCTGGGGTAATGACGATGTTCTCGGGTTTGATGTCACGATGGAGCAGACCCGCTGCGTGGATCGCTTCGAGGGCTTCAAGAACGCCATCCCCGACGTGGAGCGCCCATTCCTCGCCGAAGGCCTCGCCGCTTTCCATGAGGGTCGAGAGGTCCTCGCCCTCGACGTACTCCATGAGAATGGCATGCGTTTCCCTCGCGCCCAGCGGGACTCTCCTGATGTCGTAGACCTTGCACACCCTTGAACAATCGATCCGTCCCGCGACTTCCGCCTCGAGATAGAACCGCCTGACAAGCTCCTCGTCTTCAAGAAGGTGCGGATGCAGAATTTTGAGCGCGGCTTTTTCACCGGCAGGCTTCTCGAGAAGCAGGACGGTCCCCATGCCGCCTCTTCCGATGTAGCCGGTGACCATGTAATCGAGATATCTGTCGCCGATCGCGAGCATGACCTGTCGAGACAGAATATTAGACGTATTCGGCTTCCGTTGCACGGCAAATGAAGGTTTTCCGCGTCGGCTCCCATGGGTGAAAATGCGACGCTCCCGGGTGGGAAAACCCGGGAGGGCGAAGCTCCAGCTGAGCCGATATCGGAGTGAGAAAGAGGCTCGGCAGGAGCCTCGCCCTCCCGACTAATGAAAATGCGACGCTCCCGGGTGGGAAAACCCGGGAGCTCGCAGGGACAATAGGTGAGGGATTGTATGTGACCGTTGGACAGTGTTTTTCCGTTTCGGCATTCCGACGGCTACCTGAGGGCGGCGATCAGGAGGCCTGCGATAACGATCAGAAGCGCCAGCCTGGCGATTGCGATCGAGCCCAAACCGCCGGTGAATCTCTCGTATGTGCTCTTTGTCAGAATCATCTCTCAGTCCTCCTTCGTTCGGTTTCAGAAGGCAGATGTGCATCTTGCGGGCCAATCGAGGGAGGGAGAGCCGAGTTTTTCGAGAAGTGCATGTAGGCCGCATCAGATGGGCGTTTGCCGGTCTCTTTCGGTGACGGGATTCGTCGCACTGAATCGGAACCCGAAAGAGGGCGGTCCGGAAGTCTCTCATTTTGATAGCCTGAGAGGCCGCGTACATGTAAAATGCATCCCAAATGAATGACAATCTCGACAAGCTGAAAAAAGCGACCGACAAGGTCGAGAAGCTGATTGAAGAGAAGAAAATACCTCTCACGAAGGTCAGCGAACCCGCTATGCGAGACCTTCTCGATGGGGTGCATGCCCTTCAGGGATCGACCGGGGGTGGAGACGAAGGGTACAAGGCGCTTTACGGAATCGCGCTTTCGTTGAGCGGGAGCACCGACCCTGTTGTGGTCGCGGAAACGGCGCTTGCGGAGGCGATCAGTCATCTTGGCTGCGAGCGGGGGCTTCTGGTGGAGGTAGACAGCGACGGGGCCATGGCGATAAGGGTCGCGAAAGGTGTGGGAGAGAGCGAAGCGGCGGACATCAGCTCGACGCTCGTGGGCCGTGCGGTCGAGTCGGGAGAGGGGATTGTCTACGACAGCGCGGAGGATTCGGCGACCGAGAGCCTTGTGAGGCGGCAGGTGACAAGCGGACTCGTGGCGCCGTTTGTGATTGAGAAGGACAGGTGGGGCGTTCTGTATGTCGACACACGTGACCCGGAGGTGCGCCTCGGTGAAGACAGCCTGAGATTCCTCATGCGTATAGCCGAGCTTGCGTCGGGGGCGCTGGGCGCGGCGATACGGACAAGTCGCCAGCTTGACGAGGGCAAGAGCGGCGCGTTCGGCAACGTGATCGGCTCGTCCCTCGCGATCCGCAGATTGTGCGAGCGCGCGAGACGGGTCGCGAGAACCAGCGAGACTGTGCTTCTGCTTGGCGAGTCGGGTACGGGCAAGGAGATTTTCGCGAGAGCGATTCATGCGGAGTCGAAGCGCTCCGACGGACCGTTCGAGGCGATCAACTGCTCCGCAATTCCCGATGAACTTCTTGAAAGCGAGTTATTCGGCTACGTGGAGGGCGCATTCACAGGCGCGCGTAAGGGTGGGAAGGAAGGTATTTTCGAGCTTGCCGACGAGGGAACGCTTTTCCTCGACGAGATCGGCGACATGCCCGCGCTTCTGCAGGCGAAACTTCTGAGAGTGCTCCAGGAGAAGGCCATCCGGAGAGTCGGGGGAACGTCGGATATTTCCGTGGACGTGCGGATAATCGCCGCGACAAATCAGGACCTCGACGAGCGCATGCAGAACGGGACGTTCCGGGAGGATTTGTACTATCGTCTCGCGACATTCCCGCTTCAGCTTCCGCCGCTAAGAGAGCGCGGGAACGATATACTGGAGCTGACCGATTTCTTCCTCGGGAAATTCGCGCAGGAGTTCGGCCTGAAGAAACCGTCGCTGAGTCCGAAGGCGACCTATTTCTTCCTGGAATATCCCTGGAAGGGCAACATACGCGAGCTTGAGAACCTGTTGAAGAGAATCCTGATCGACCATGAGCCGGCGGTCATTCATCCGAAACATCTGCCCCAGGAGATGGTCGACTCGCAGGCCGAGCAGTTGTCGAGCTTCCCGACGCTGGAGGAGCTCGATCACAGCCACGTTCTGAGGGCGCTGAATCTTGTGAAGGGAAACCGGAGCAAAGCCGCCGACCTTCTCCAGATCAGCGAGGCGACCCTGTACAGATGGATCGCCGACATGAAGAAGAAAGGCAAGTATCCCCAGGGTCAGGGTGAGGAAGAAGAGTGACCCTTGTGGGGCAGGCTTTCCAGCCTGCCGTTTCAGCTTGTTGTGTGGATGGCAGGCTGGAAAGCCTGCCCCACATTCTGGAAATGGCTGTGGTTCGTCTTAATAGGGCCGCATATAGTAGCAATAGAGATTAGTCTCCCAACACCTGTCATAGAATCCCGCGGCTCTGATTCCCGCGAATCCATAGAGACGAACATCGTCGTCGTAGATGATGAAATCTGGCAGATCGCTCCCGGAATAGAGGCACGTTAATGCTGCTGCGAGGCGCATACCCTCGGGCGAAGTCCCCCAGATGGCATGAACAAGCGAATGGTCGCCGCTGGGACGCGGATAGACAAACTGGCACGCGAGGTCTTCGCCCTGTACCGAATCCACCTCCTCACTTCCAAATCCCATCAGCCTGATTCTGTCCGCTTCGAGTCTGATCGGCAGACAAGCGGCATATTCGGCGCTTAGTGAATTGGAGTCGGGTCCGCCTACTAGAATTACATTCAACTCGGGGTGAGAGATCAACCGATCCACTTGCGAGTCAGGGATTATGTCGGCGCGACCGTTGGCTCTGTACCACCATCGCTGAGACAGATTCCTCGCGATCTCCATGTTGAGCTCGTTCTGCTCAGGGGTACCGCTTTGTCCGACGACTATCACGAATGGCTTGAAATAGACTCTCTTGATGGGCCCCCGGAAATTGGGACGCCAGAAATCTGAGAAGGACAGGTCAGTTCCGATGTATACCCATCTGCCCTCCCCATGCCGCACCCCCTCCCGTAACACTGCCGGGACGTCCCCCGCCCCCAGCATCACTTCCTGCCCGTCGATAGTGGCCAACGACGGTCTGGGATACGGGAAATCCACGCCAAAGTGGAATCTCATCAGGGCGACATTCTCAGTTTGGCAGACAATGACACCTTCCTTTGTCAGTTCGGCGTCGACATACACTCTCCCGATCGGGCTGATCTCCTGATCGACGGTGACCCAGTACATCGAGTTGTTGTTACCGAGATCGTAGCTCACGAAGGTGACGTGTCTTGGGTACGGATCGCGCACACGCTCGCGGCAGAAAGAACGGATTCTCAGAGCGTCCACACAATCCGCGCCGGGAATGTTCGGATTCTTGTCCCACCAGTGACCCTGTCCGGGTTCCTCCCAGTAACGAACGTCGTAGCCCATCTGATCGAGCATGCCGGTCAGGAGGCGCGCGTGTGTGGGCGGCACATTATCGTCATCGCCGCCGTGCACTGCCAGCACCGGGACATTCCTGAGATTGGGGAGAAGATGCTCCGTTCGATCGGGAGCGGCGCACTGGTTGAAAATCCGCTCGCAGTTTGGGTCGAAAAACATATCGTCCGACCTGAGGAACCACGGCGTGTAAAGCTGGAACGAGGCCCATCCCGCGCTTGGGACGATGGCCGCGAAACGGTCGGCGTGCGTGCATCCGATATGCCATGCGCCATGTCCGCCCATCGAATGTCCGATGAGATACACCCTGTCGGGATCGATCGGATACATGCTCATCGCGCGATCAAGCACCTCGATCGCATCGAGCCGTCCCCAGTCCTGCCAGTCGAAGCCGAAGCGTCTGCGATTCGTCGGCGCGACGACAAACGCCCAGTCTTTCGCCTCGAACGCATCGACCTGTCCCTCGCACTCGACGCCTGCGCCGTGGGTTGTGAGGATGAGCGAGTATTTCCGGGCGGGATCGTAGTTGACCGGATATCGGATGGCGTATTTCTGGACGCTATGGTCGATCTGGCTGATGAAAGTGACGATCCTTGAGTCCTCGGCATTTCTCACCCGGGATTTGCCGGTTGTCTCGTACCGGCCTCCGCTCCACTCCAGCACTATGGGACATTCCCACGTGTCGCCGGAATCTGAGCCTAGCGGCTCGGTCAAGGCTATCCTCAGAGGAATTTTCAGGACCGACAGGGGGGCTATTGTGTTTGTCACGAATTCGCCGTTGACCGTCACATTGGTGAGCCAGCGCTCGGTGGTGTTGAGGATCGGAACGCCTGCGTGACCATCGAAAGTCTCGCCGCGCACGATGTCTGGCATCATGATGTCGCGTTCGAGGACGATCATTTCGGTTTCAGGGGCGGGGAGAATCTCGAAGTGGAGGCTGTCGCTGCCGCCGTACCCTCCGGTCATAAGGAAGACCCGGTTTTCGCCCTCATCGAGGATGACCGGCGTCTGAATAAGCCCATGACCGTACGGGTCGCCCGTGTACTGCCTCCCGTTTAAGTAGAAGCTTCCTGCGCCGTTCGCATCAACGAGGGCTCTGCATCGCATATCGCAGTGGAATGTCGCGTACGCCCCGGCGGAAAAACTCACTCCGCTTGCGCCCCATTCGTCGTCGATCTTGTCCCAGTTCGGATTGCTGAAATTGATCGACAGGTTCCCTTCGGAATCGACCGTCGTGGTCTGCCACGCGACCTTTCCGCCGAATTCCTGGACTGACGGATAGGTCGCGGTGAGATCGACCGAGCCTGTGGCGTAATCGAAGGTCGAACCCAGCGGATTCACCAGCGACTCCCTCGACCCGCTCAGGAACGGCCCGACAACCCACCAGTCGGTGATTTTGATCCCCTCCTTAAGGCACGGCAAGGGAGTAATATCGTCTGTTGCGCTTCCCGTAGACTGCAGCGCGAGCAGGAGCACAAATACCATGAACGTGACTCTCTTCATTTCACACCTCCGCAAAGCGTTAGCGATCTGAGATGTTGTGGAGCAGGCTTTCCAGCCTGCTGTTCACGAGTCCTCCAGAGTGGCAGGCTGGAAAGCCTGCCCCACAAGAGCAAAGAATATGCCCGATAAAGTCACTCGATCTCGTCGAGCGGCAGGAGATCGTCGAGGCCACACCCGAGCGCTCGCGCCAGACGCACGAGCACCGAGGCGGTGGGCACGTAGCGTTCCTCCTCGATCTCCCTGTATCCTCTCAAGGTCAGCCCGGCGTGTCTCGCAAGACTCTCCTCCGAAAGCCTGCCCTTCTCCCTGAGTCGCCTGAGATTGGCGGCGAGAACCGATTCGATGGGCATTTTCATCCCATGCATGGGGTGAGGTTACCACCCTTGTCGGGAGGGTTACAAGTGGACGTGCCGTGAGGTTGTGAGCGGCGCGTCCGCAAGGTAGAATGGACCCATCATCGCATTAGGAGAGACGATATGTTTCGCAAGGCAGTTCTACTTCCAGTTGCCATAACGGTTGTGTTCTCGGCGCTTCTGCTCGGGCTGATGCCGTCGTGCACGACGCCGGTGATGGGGCGGATCGGGCTCGTGTACATTGAAGGAGTCATCACGTCGGGCAAGCAGTACGAGAGCCTGTTCATGACGGGCGGAGTGACGAGCGACCACATCGTGGAGGTCGTGAGGCAGGCGATCGACGATCCGGGCATCAAGGCGCTCGTGGTGAGGATCAACTCGCCCGGCGGATCGGCGGCGGCGAGCCAGGAGATATACGCCGCATTCAAGAAATTCTCCGATACCGGACGTCCCGTGATCGTCTCGATGGCCGACGTGGCTGCGTCCGGCGGATACTACATCTCGTCGCCGGCCGACGAGATTTTCGCCGATCCCGCGACGCTCACCGGGTCGATCGGCGTGGTCATGCAGCTTGTTAACTATGAGGGGCTTTACGATATCGTCGGTCTGAGCGACACGACGATCAAGGCCGGCAAGTTCAAGGACATCGGCAGCCCCACGCGTCCGATGACCGATGAGGAGAAGAAGCTTCTGCAGGCGATGCTCGACCAGGTGCACGAGCAGTTCAAGGACGCGGTCATGGAGGGGAGGGGATTCACGCAGGAGCAGATCGACGAGATTGCGACCGGAATGATCTTCAACGGCGAGGAAGCGGTGGCTAACGGCCTCGTCGACAAGCTCGGCGGGCTGCAGGACGCGATCGATCGCGCCGCGGAGCTCACTAAGCTTGGTCCCAAGCCCATGATCGACGAGCTCGGCAAAACCGGCCTTCTGGACCAGCTCATGGAGGACATGAGCACCGCGAAGGGCCCGAGCGGAGGCATCGATTCTGCGGTGGGCGAGACGCTGAACGCGATCTCCGGCGGGAATCCGTTCTACCGGCTGTGGTCCATGGCGCTCCTTGACCCGCGTTTTGTCGGCAAGGGCGCGGGGATACAGTACTGACGTAACATGCGCATCCGGCGCATGGTTCTTCGATAATCATGCGGTTTTGCGGGAACCGTTTTAACGGGGCTGACAAATGTATTGTCGTGGATGCGGGGCTTTCAACGACGACAACAACTACCAATGCACTCAGTGCGGACGGGTGCTCCACGACGCGTACGCGCCTGTGAGACCGTCGGATGACGATCTGACGCAAAAGCTCATTCCTTACCGGAACGGCGCTGCGCTCGCGGCCTACTACATGGGGATTTTCTCGCTGCTCCCGTGCCTCGGCATGCCCCTGGGTATCGCTGCTTTCTTTTTCGGGCTGAGCGGGCTGAGATTCGCGCGAGAGCGCCCGGGGACGCACGGCACGGTGCATGCATGGATCGGTATTATCCTGGGAGGCCTATGCGGCTTCGGCCAGCTACTGGCCATTCTGCTGATGATATTCGTGCCCGCGCTGACTCAGTAGGCGTCTGCGCATCGGCAGTTTTGCCGGATCAATCCGGGATTGCTACAATACTCTCATGACACTCGATACCCTTTTCGACCGCGTGCTTGAAATCCAGTCCACGTATCCGGGCGCGAGCGGGAAGCTCTCGACGATAATCGACCGGATCGGGGTGGCCGCGAAGATCACGGCGAACGATCTCAATCGGTCCCGCATGGCCGACACGATGAGCGTCGCCGAGGGCGTCAATGCCTCCGGCGAGATCGCGAAGGCACTCGACAACAAGGCCAGCCTGAATTTCCAGAAGGCGCTTTCGTCGACCGGACTTTGCTGCGTGCTGATATCGGAGGAGATGGGCGGCCCGCACATAGTGCCCGGGAACGAGGACGGGGAGTACGTGGTGGCGTTCGATCCGCTCGACGGGAGCGCGAATATAGATGTTAACGTCACGGTGGGGTCGATTTTCGCGGTCTGGCGGCGCGAGACGAAATCCGGGAAGCCGAGCGATGAGGACATTCTGCGCCGCGGTCGCGACCTCGTGGCCGCAGGCTATATAATGTACGGTCCGTCGACCGTGCTCGTGTACGCGAGCGAGGGTACGATCGACGCGTTCACGCTGGACCCGGCTATCGGAGTCTGGTTCCTGTCGCAGCCCGACATCCGCATCCCCGGTCGAGGCAAAACCTTCAGCGTGAACGACGCGAGACGTCATTTGTGGAAGCCGTACGTGCGCGAATTTCTCGACTGGCTCCATTCCGAGGAGTACTCGGGCACCGGAAAACTCGCCAGCGCCAGGCACGTAGGGTCGCTCATTGCGGACGTGCATCGCACCATGGTCCGCGGCGGTGTGCACATGTACCCGGCCGGGGACGATCTTCCGCACGGCAAAATCCGGCTTATGTACGAGGCCGCCCCGCTTGCGTGGATGCTCGAGCGGGCAGGAGGCAAGGCGGTCACCGGTACGGGCGAAAACATCCTCGATAAGATCCCCCAGAACGTGCATCAGCGGTCGCCGATAATTCTCGGGAGTCATTACGAGGTGGACAAATTCGAGGAATTGCGCTTGAAATGGGAGCAGGCGCACGACGCGTACAACTGATGTGCCGCTGATGTGCCGAACACGTCCCGTGTTTCGGATTTTTCAGTTCTCAACTACACCGAAAACTCGAGGCGTGCGGGGAGGTCCAGAACGATGTAAAGCGGATTGTTGTACTGCGAGTCCAGAGTGATCACTCTGACCGGCCTGCCGTTTACGTCGATGATCGCCTCCGTCCCTGCGTGGGAGTGTCCGGAAATCACGTGCGTCACTTTGCTGAATTCCGAGACGATTTTCCCGAAGGTCAGGTTCCCGTAGTAGGCGTTGGAGAAGCCCCATTTGAAATTGCCGGGCTTGCGCCTGATCTGCTGCTCGAACAGCGCGCAGTGGGTGACGACGACTATTTCGCTCACAAGTGGATTTTCCTGGGCGGCCATGAGCCTTTCGACGAAGCCGCGCTGGATCTTCGCGCAGAACTCGACATCGCTCCATGGCCAGTCGACCATCCACGCGTCGGCGTCGAATTCCCCCTTGCGTCGCCTGCATTCTTCCTCTGACGCCTTGAACGCAGGGTCCTGAGCGGAGTAATCGTACCAGGCTGTCGAACCGACGATCGCGATGCCCTTGACAATCATGTTCTCATTGTCCAGCCAGACGGTGCCCGACGATTTGGCGATGCAGGGGAGAATCTGTTCCCAGAGAAGTTCGCTTGGTCGGCGTTTGTCGTGGTTCCAGACGTCATGGTTGCCCGCGGCCGCCGCGACAGGGACCCCGATCCGGGCGAAATCTTCCAGAACGACGCCGATGTTCTCGGGACCCTCGCCAATGTCGCCCGCGATCGCGACAGCGTCCGGTTTCTGCTGCCGGATGTCCGCGATGAGCTTCATCACGCGGGGCAGGTCGGTGATGCCGAGATGGATGTCGGATGTAATGACAATGCGGGGCAACGGTTTGAGATGACTCAGGTCAGTTTCTTGCAGGTTGTTTGGCGGGTTTCCTTACCATCTCGGGCGCCAATGCTTCCACCCTCCGCTGGTACTCGAGCGACGCTTTTATGAAATCCCTGAACAGCGGATGGGCTCGCTGCGGCCTCGACTGGAACTCAGGATGGAACTGCGTCCCGACGAACCACGGATGGTCCTTGATCTCGATCATCTCGACCAGCAAATCGTCGGGGGAGACACCGCACATGACCATCCCCGCTTTCTCGAGCGCCGGACGGTACTTGTTGTTGATTTCGAGACGATGCCGGTGGCGCTCGAGCACCGTGTCGACACCGTACGCCTCGTGCGCTTTTGTGCCGGGCTTGATCCGGCAGATGTAGTGGCCGAGACGCATGGTTCCGCCCTTGTGGGTGATTTTCTTCTGGTCGGGCATGAGGTCGATTATCGGCTCGTGCGTGAGCTCATCGAACTCGGTCGAGTTGGCGTCCGAGATCCCGAGAACATTTCTCGCGAACTCCACTGTAGCTATCTGCAGACCGAGGCACAGCCCCAGAAACGGCACTTTCTCCTCGCGCGCGAATTGGCACGCGAGGAGCTTCCCCTTGGTGCCCCTGTCGCCAAAGCCTCCGGGCACCACGATCCCCGCGTACCCGGTCAGAAGGTCGCGCCATTCGCTCGTTTTCTCCAGGTTCTCGGACAGAATGCAGTTCACAGCGACGCCTGTCCCATTGGCGATCCCCCCGTGCGCGAGCGCTTCAAGAACGGAGATGTAGGCGTCGCGCAGAATGGCATACTTTCCCACAAGCGCGATCTTCAGTTTGCCCTCCTGCGACTTGATGGCCTCGACCATTCCCTGCCACTCTTTCAGGTCGGGAGGACCGCACTTCAGGCTCAGAAGCTCGACCAGCCTCTCGCCGACACCCATCTCCTCGAAAACAAGCGGGATGAAATAAATATTCGGGACATCCACGTTGGAAAAAATGCAGTTGACCGGCACGTTGCAGAACATCGCGATTTTTTTCCTGAGATCGTCGTCCATCGGCTGCGTGGATCTGCAGAGGAGGATGTCGGGCTGGATGCCGATGGCTCTCAACTCTTTCACTGCGTGCTGGGTGAGCTTGGTTTTGAGCTCGCCGGTTGTGGAAAGGACGGGAAGGAAGGTCAGGTGCACGTTCAGAACATGCCCCCTGGGCTGCTCCATGCGGTACTGGCGTATGGCTTCGAGGAAGGGCAGGCTCTCGATGTCGCCGACCGTGCCGCCGATCTCGACGATCACTACGTCGGGCGGTCCGTCATCTTCGACGCTCAGGCGGCGGATGCGGTCTTTTATCTCGTTTGTGATGTGCGGGATGACCTGCACCGTCGCGCCCAGGTAGGACCCCTTGCGCTCCTTCTCGATGACGGCCTGGTAGACCTGGCCCGTGGTGACGTTCGAGCGCTCGGTGAGGTCGATATCGACGATTCTCTCGTAGTGGCCGAGGTCGAGATCGGTCTCAGAGCCGTCTTTCGTAACGTACACCTCCCCGTGCTGGTACGGGCTCATCGTGCCGGCGTCGACATTGATGTACGGGTCGATTTTGAGGATGTTGACTTTGAGGCCCCGGCTCTTGAGGAGCCTCCCCATACTGGCGGCGGCGATGCCTTTCCCAAGCCCTGAAAGATTGCCCCCCGTTACGAACACATACTTTGTGTCAGACACATCCCTTACCCCTCTCCAAGGTAATACGGGATTATAGCACATCCGGAAAACGCAGACAGGCGAACCGTCATTTCGTAACGGAGGGACTATTGAGTGCTTGGTCTCGCGGCCGCTGAGCAAGCGTCCCGCTGTTGTTTCATTGCCACGTGTAGCCGAAAGAACCGCAGACATTCACGGGCGGAGGCTCCATTTCGATTCGCTCGCACCACGCTGCCCAATACCGCTCGCCGGTCGGCTCGATGACAACGGACGATGAAATCCCCGGGTCCAGAAACGGAAGCTGGGAGAAGTTGTAGTTGCCGCTGATATCACTTAGTGCTCCGGGGACTGTCCAAGGTCCCCACACGAATTCGTGGCTGGCAGTCAGATACGGTGGGTTCAGATTCACTTGAGGAGTGATCTCCAGGCGAGTGACCGCCGCTTTGAGCTCGTTGGACTGGGGCGCCTGAGCCACGAATGTGATGCTCGCACGAAACGGACCTTCTGTCTCTGTTTCCTTGTGCAGCGCGATTGCCGGGAAGAGCCCGTCGCCTCCGAGGTAATCTTCCGGCGAGGGGACAAGAGTAAACGCCCCTGTGTTGCTGTCGGGCTTGGGCACCAGCATTGTTCCCAGCCCGAACAGGTCGGCCTCGTAGACCCTCATTTTCGGGCCATATCCGTCGCTGCCGGTGTTCTGAACAAACACCAAAGCCGCGAAATTGCGCGGATTGGAGTTCGGGGTGAGGTCGACACTGGGGAGACCCGAATCAAGCTCGGAATATTCCAGCTCTCCCTCTTCTCTAAACCTCACAGGCATGTACATTCTGTGCTCCCAGTCGTCTATCCTCCAGCCGCCGGCCATCACGTGGAAGCCTCCATGGCTACTTTCGAATTGGGATGTGTAGGCAATGACCACCCATATCTGTCCCTCGATCCAGTTCGGGTACTGGAACAAATCCAGATAACCGATGTCGATACACGGATCGTGACCGTTATGCCCTGTGGTCGCCTGAACATCCCGGGGCCACCCGGAGTTCCAGCCGGACCCGTCCCATCTGGGCACAAGCTCATAGTTCTGCAGATCGCGTGTGAACTCGACATACTGTAGCAGCCGCCAGTCGACTCCCCATGGGGTCTCCCCGGAGGACCAGACAAGGTACAGGTTTCCGGAGAAATGATCGTAGGCTACGTCGGGATCGAAATCCGCATACTGACTTTCAGCAACTCCCCCCTCGTCTCCATCGGGGATCAGAAAATCGGTCCTTGCGGGTTCGGCGATGGGAAACGGGTTCTGGTCATCCCATCGAAGTACTGTGAGCCCGATGTCCCAGTCGCTGTTATATTCGCCTCCGCCTCCAAAATTCTCCCCGAGCAAGTCATCGACCTCCCATTTTGGGATGCCCCTGACCGCGTAGCATATGGCGAGCTCAACGTCATACGTGAGCGTCTGGAAGTTGTATCTGTAAATCGCATCACACGAAACCGACCTGTAAAGTGCAACATGAGTGCCGCTTGAGTCATTGTCCCTCTCGGTTACCCAGTCGATGTCCGTCGGTGTTCCAGGATCCAACGCTCCCTCGAGTGATCCCTGCAACCACCTGAACACAGGCTTGAACGGTGCATAGGGATTCGCGCTGTTGGGCCGCAGAAGGCTTACTGCGACTGTTCCGTAGGAATTCAGCGTAACCTGATCTCCGGGAATCCAAAACGGGCTCGCACCGCCTCGCGCGAGGCTCCCGAGCGCGATCTCATGGAAACCCGCAGGCGACTCGATTCCGAGATCCTCAATCGCATCCGCAGGCTCGAATAACGTAATTGAGTTAATGAAATCAGCCCCCTGTCTTACCGTTTCGGGCACGAGCGGACCACTCGCGCGCGAACATCCGGACGCCCACACTGCTGCGCACATGAGGGCGATCACCGCCCCCGAAACCACTCTGATTGTTCTCATCTGCTTCCTCCATTCTCCTCATTCGAGGTCTATTGTGAAATCAAAAACATCGTAAGCAACCTTTGGGTAGGGATTGACCCAGTCGTCGCTATTGATCGGCCACGCATAGAGGCAGGCAACCCCACGGTATGTACCATCCGGGAATGCGTCTGTGAATACATCCAACATGGGCCAGGGCCCATATGAGTCAGGTTTCGGCGCCGGCGACTCCGGAGGGCACAGAAGCTCGGGGGCCACATCATAACTGATGCAGTAGTCCCAGCCTGCAATGCGCCCGAACCCATGCCACTTCTCGAATTGGATCCACGTCCGGCTCTCTATCCAGAGCGTGCTGCAATCTGCGGGCTTCCCGCAGCACGGAGCCTGCGTTATCACATTCCCGCCGTTCACAACATATTGAAAGTGATATGGCTCCGGCTGGTTTGCGGAGATCGGGAAATCGTTTGCCGGATCGGTCACAGGAGTCACTACAGGCGGCTCCCAGCACGCCTCCACCGCGTACCCCGCCACGACAGGTCCCCCCGGCAGCCAGATGTGATACACCCTTTCTACCGACTTGTTCACCCTAAATATATGCCTTCCCTCGTCCGTGTAAAAGTTCAGGAAGGCATTCACCACTCCAGTTGGAGTGCCCTTTGAATATTTCCCGGGCCAGTAGTTGAACATCGGAAGATCTGAGCCTGTCTCCCACGACGGACTCCATCTCGGAGTGTACCCGTCCGCGTTCAGAACCTCAGGGTCGCCCTTCACACGCCAGCTCACCCATACAGGCTTATCAATAGGGAATATCACCACACCTTCCCAGGGCACCTCGTGCGACGCATTGAACATCACGATCCCCTTGACATCGAATCCCGTGTATTGCGGCAGACTGTCGAATGGATGCGTGATTTTCACACCGAGATCGATCGTCCCGTCCCCGTTATTGTGAATGTTGGTTATCTCAAGGCAATCAGTGCAGTAGCTCTCGAGGAATTTGAGGGTGTTGAGGTGAAATCTCCCGTAGCGATTGGGTACGACATCGACCCGCGTATGGTCGGCGTTGAAGTACCAGGTCCACTCGCCCCACAAACGATATGGGCCTTCATTGGCAGACGACTGGGTCTGACCCAGGTCATTGCGAGTCGAGGGGGAGACGACATCGCCCGCACGGGCGCAACCGACCAGCAGCGCGGCAAGAATCGCGACAACCGAGATGTATCTCATCAGGACAACCCTCCCGCCGATCCCTGCCGGACGGCACCACCCGGCAAATTCAACCTACCTGTAACCATATGTATAACATCCCCCCCCGGCTTTGTCAATGGTATTCAAAAGGCACGGAAGGGCTGTTCCGCTATCTCACCATTTCCTCTTCCATTGCCGGCACATGTGATGTATCCTGTCCGATGCATGGGTTGGTGATCGAGAGATATGACAGACGCAAAAATACTCCGCATCGCATTGCTTTTCGTACTCCCTGTGATCCTGCTTCCCCTTACCGGGGCAGGCACTGTCGCGCCAGATGCGCCCCAGTGGGCGGACCAGACCGCCGACTTCCCCTGCGAGAAGATCGGCGAGACGGTCAAGGGTCAGCTCGGGGGCGGGGAAGAGATATCGCGGGAATATACTCTGGAGCCGGGGAAATACACCATCGCCGCATGGGCGAACTGGGAGCTTGTGTCGCTTCGTCTGACGGTATTCGACGCAAACGGCGAGGAAATCGCCCGCGATGAAGGTCGCTTCAATTCTCCGGTGTGCCAGATCGACATCGAGACGACGGGGACGGTCGATGTGACGCTCACGGCGGGGATGTCCAGGCTGCCCGATGTCAAGGCGGACTACGAGCTGGTAGTGGCGAAAGGCGAAGGCTGCTACGAGAGAGACTGGTCGCGCGCAAAGGCCCTCCTCGATGAATGGACCCTGATCGCCGTATCGGAGAGCAGCACCATCGTGCATTGGGAAGCGGTCCAGATGACGGGCGCAGATGCGCTGAAGCTGAATTATGAACTGGACCCCGGGTCGTACACGCTGGTCGCCGAGACCATCAATCGCGGAGACGACATTGACATGTACGTAAAGCGCGACGGTGAGGTGATCGGTCAGGATGAGCGCCCCGACAATTACCCCTCCTGCAGTTTCGAGATGACCTCGCATGGGACGGTCGTCATTGAGATCTACCCGTGCGAGTACCAGGGCGGGAAAAGCACCGAAGCCGTGGTTCTTCTGGCGCGCGATGCCGAAGAGGGCTGACCGGGACCCAAGTGAAGAGAAGATAAGGAGCGAGAATATGCGACGAATCTGGCTGTTTGCCGTCCTGGTGACGCTTGGGTTCCTGATCGCGTCACCCGCCTTGGCCGGGAGCAAAGAGTATGCGGAAGGGCGGATGGATCACTGGATTGAGTTCGTCCAGCAGGAGGGCTACGAGGTCTTCTGCAACGATGTCGATGTCATCACGAAGGACCAGTCGATCAGTTACACTCTCGACCTGCAGCCCGGCTATTACTATCTTGTGGCCGAAGGTGGTGAGAATATCGAAGACCTCGACATGTTCGTGTACACCGAAGGCGGACGGGAACTTGAGTCGGACACGATGTCGGACAACTATCCCGTGTGTGAAATCGAGCTTGCTTATGCGACGAAAATCGAGGTCGAGGTGGCCGTGTACGTTTTCGCAGGCGGTGTGACCGAGGACTACTTCTGTTTCGTGGCTGGAGGGGAGAAAGGCGATGCGGCAGCCGATTCCGATGAGCCCGCTCCCGAGGATGTCAGGGATTACTGGGTTAAGTGGGCGGAGGACTCCGGGTACAAGGTGCTCTTTACGGACACCGGCGTGTTACGAAAAAACAACGGTGACTCCTATGAGATAGACCTCGAGAGGGGGAGCTATCATGTGTTCGCGGAATCGGTCAACGCGGAAGACGACATCGATCTGACCGTCATGAGCCAGGAGGATGAGGAACTGGCCGTAGACTACGCACCCGACAATTATCCGATATGCTCGTTCGAGCTGGCGGAAGCTCAGACGGTGAAGGTGCATGTCTGGCCCGGATGGACGAGGGACTACACGTGCAAGTACGTCATGGTCGTTGCAGCGGAAGGCTCCGGGGGGTTGAGAAGCCAGGGACCGATAACCGGTCCCGACAGCGATCAGACGATCACCGATGAAAGCGACAACGAGTACGTTCTCGAGGTCCTCGACGATTACATGACCATGGTCATCGACAACAGCTACACGAACATGTTCGACAAGATCGACCTATCAGGTCTTGATGCCGAGAAACCGTGCAGGTACCGTCTTGCGCTGGGCCGCGGGGACTACATAGTCTACGCCGAGGGCGGCCTGAGGATCGCGGACCTCGATCTGAGGGTCTACAACGAAGAAGGCTACATCGTTGCCGAGGATACGCTGAGCAACAATGCCCCGATGTGCGAGTTCTCCGTACTGGAAGCGGCGAGTTTTGAGATAGAAGTGCAGCCGTACGAGATGGTGCCGGGCTGGCAGAAGGGTTGTTTCGTCGTCGTGGTGGTCAGGAAATAGCACGGGATGTCGCAATGCATCGACCTGTCTGCCCGCCCGGCTTCACACCGGGCGGGCTTTTTTGTCGGACATGAACCTGTCCGGGCCTGGTGTTCCTATTAGCTCTCTTTGAGAGACCGGAGCCGGATTCAGCCGATACTATTTCTGGAAAGCAGGCTTGATAAGTGAAGCGACTACGTATTCTGATGTTGGGGGACATAGTCGGACGGCCTGGGCGACGCGCATGCCGCGACCGTGTGCATGTCTGGCGCAAGGAACTCGAACTTGACGTGGTCATGGCAAACGGGGAGAACGCGTCCGGCGGGAACGGCCTCACCGTCAAAAACGCCGGCGACCTCTTGGATGCCGGCCTGGACCTTATCACCAGCGGAAACCATATCTGGCAACAGAAGGACTACATCGAGCTTTTCGGCAAATACCCATCGGTCATTCGGCCTGCGAACTATCCGGCCGAGGTCCCCGGCTCGGGATGGGGTCTGATCGACCTCGGGAGCGGCACGAAGGTTGCTGTTCTCAACCTGCAGGGGCAGGTTTTCATGGACCCGATCGACACTCCGTTCAGGGCCGCCGAAAGAGAGCTTTGCGTTCTGAAAGGGATCACGCCGGTGATAATCGTGGATTTTCACGCGGAGGCGACAAGCGAGCGAGTGGCGATGGGCATTTTCCTGGACGGCAGGGTCAGCGCGGTTCTGGGCACGCACACTCATGTCCCCACTGCGGATGACAGGATTCTTCCCGGAGGGACGGCGTACCAAACCGATGTCGGCATGGTCGGGCCGATCGGGGGCGTGATCGGTGTCGAAAGCGAAGCCATACTCCAGAAATTCACCACGGGCCTGCCGTCCAGATTCGAAGTGGCGAAGGGCCCGGTGATCTGCAGCGGGACCCTGCTGACCATCGACAGCGAAACGGGGAAGGCGCTGGAGATCGAGCGATTCCAGGAAATGTATGACCCGTCCGAGGAGGTTTCACGTGATGAAGGAAACGACAAATGAGATCGAACCGGAGAATACGCCGGTCGAGCCTGAAGATAGTGAGGAGCCCGGTGATGTGGACGAGGGAGAGGTGTCGGCGAAGAGCGACGAGAACAGGGTGACCCTGGGGCCCATTCCTCCCCAGTTGATAACACCGCCAACAAGACCGACATCCCCTTCAGATGTGTATATTGCGTAGGTGAAAGACTATGACAACAGGACCGTGTGAATTGGCTTTGGAGCATCTTGAGCGCATGAAGGCCGAGCTTCGAAATGACCTTGAATCGATCAATGCAAACATCGCGGAGCTGGAAGCCGGCGGTGCTGTTAAGAGAAATCGGGTAGAGGAGCTTGCGTCCGTTCTCTATGCGCTTGCGAGCCAGGAGCAGTACCTCGCCATCAATGATCCCGAGAAGGCGAGTGAGCGACATGAGGAAAGCGAGATGCGAAAGGCCCAGGACAAGCTGCGGGAGATACTTGTCGATGTCGAGAGGGAATCCAGGGCCCCGAGTCACGAAGGGAAGCTGGCGGAGACATACAACTCATTCCGGTCCCGCCTCATGATGACGATCAACGCGATGGACCTGGTGGCTGTAGCCCTTCGCAAGAACGCCGAGCTTCTGCAGCGCAGATCGACTTCCTCCTCGAAAACCCAGGCGGCGGAAGGGGGGACGGGAACGGGGACGCGGGCCCAGCCCGGCTCGTCGGCGATCATAAGATCGCAGGAGCTTGAGAGGCATCGGATTGCCAGAGAGATTCATGACGGTCCCGCCCAGGCCATCGCCAATGTCGTGCTCCGAATGGACATCCTCGCGAAAATCTCCGAGAAAGACCCGAGCCGCGTCCGCGAGGAGCTCGCCCGCATGAAAGAAATCGCCCAGGGCGCACTCGACGAAATCCGGGGTTTCATTTTCGACCTCAGGCCCATGACCCTGCAGGATCTCGGGCTGGTCGCGACGATCAAGCGCATCACGTCGTCGCTCAAGGAGCTGTCCGGTCTGAACGTGCGTTTTGTCGTCGACGGCGACGAGCGTACACTCGGCCAGCTTGTCACTCTCACCGTCTTCCGCATCGCCCAGGAAGCCATCACTAATCTGCGGAAATACTCCAAATGCTCCACAGCCTGGGTGCATCTCAAATACCTTGAGAACAAGGTGATCCTCATAGTCGAGGATGACGGCGTCGGCTTCGACCTGAACGAGGTCGCGAACGGCCAGAAGAGGTTCGCGACATTTGGTCTCCTCGGGATGCGGGAACGAGCGGACGATATCAATGCGGAATTCGAGATTACCACGGCTCCGAACAAAGGCACCAAGGTGGTCCTCGTCGTCCCTACCAAGGACAATCCAGCGCTCGACGCCAGACTTGATTGAGTGATCGAGACCGCTCCGTAACTGTCGCGGCTCGGAGGACCGCTCCATGACTGTCGCGGCTCGGAGGACCGGAGATTGAATCGGAGCGGACTTGAAATGACTTGCCGTATCCCGCTACAATTGCCCCGTCCTGCATTCTAAGCTGACTCAACCGCATTTCAGGAACAGGTGATTCGTATGAGCTCACGGATAACCATCTTTGTCATGGCCGGAGTGCTTGCGCTTGCGACATTCGGGTGCTCCGGCGGCAAGTCCCCGGTGGCGCCTCCCGGGCTTCCTGTCGCGCCGGACAGGTCAAGTGAGACGGAAGGGCATGTCATATGGGGCGCATGGGATTTCACTATCGATCCGGTCAGTCTCGAGGTGAAGGTGGAGCCGATGCGCTCGGCGGGCAACCATTTCAACGTGACATCATTCGTGATGCCGCCCACCTGCGCCGACTGCATCCACATGGACGTGCTGGATGTCGACTTGGCGAAGAGCCTGTTCAGTGTCCGGATCATGCTGAAGAACCCGACCGCGCTCACCGGCTACGATGTGCGCGGCATAGTGTTTCTCAAGGGAGCGCAGCAGCTCAGAAGCGCCGACAACTGGACCGCTCTGTTCGACATTCCGGGCGACTACATGCGGAATCCGTTCCAGGCTTTCGCGAAGGAGAAGGGTCTGAGGGCGTTCGGAGGCGGCGAGACTCATTCGGCGACGTACCGCCTGGTCCTTCCTCCCGGCAATATGTCCGTCAGCTTCGCGGTTGATGCGAGCTTCCCCACCAACTGCCCGGAGCCCTACGAGATGGACGTGATCAAGGGGATCGGTTTCCTGGGCGACAATGCCGTGTACAGCGAAGTGATCGAAGTGGGGGTCAGGGACTGGCAGAGCGATATCGCGGCCGTGCAGCTTGATCTCAGCTCGCTCGGAGCGGCGGCTGCGGTGAACCTCACGAATCAGGGCGGAACCTGGAAAGCCACCGTGTCGAATTCATACGGCGCTGCTCCGGGCATGTATACGGCATGGCTGCAGACTTTCGGCGCCGCGGGTCCGATGCTTTTTCAGCCGCTTCAAATCCAGGTCAAAGCCCTGGGACAGGACCGGCTTCCCGAGGTCCTCAGCCTGATGCACAACTGGAATCCGGACGGGTCACCGAACGAGCAGCTCTCCAAGGGCAATTTCAAGTACCAGGGAAGCGACCTCAGCTGGATCATTCCCGATCAGGGTCACGGAGACACGCGTCTGCCCTACTATGACGGCATTCATCGCGAGCCCCTTACCACGGTGCCCTACTGCATTAACCTTCTGAATGCCGTCGAGTCTCAGGCCGACCCGCCCAGGCTCTACAACCTGCTCACTATCGGAAGCCAGCAGCTGGGCGAGAGCTTCACGCCGACCTCGTTTGGATACTCTCCCACAGCGTCCCCGATCGCAGACGCGATGGAATCGTTGTACACCGCGATCGGCTCGACGCTGTCGCAGTCAGACAAGAACACGATCGCATCGCAGACCTCCGGCCTCCCCATCGATTTGCAGTACATGACCGCTGCGATGTTGAAGGCTGTCGCGGAGGGATACGCATACCGCCAGACGGCGATCGCAGGATACTCGGAAGATGCGAAGAACCTTCTGTTCAACAACGGCACCGACTGGGTCTACGGCACGTCCATCTACTTCGCGGTGCTCGATACCGCGGCCAGTTTCGATTACCCGAACATGTATCGCGCGGCGGGTCCGGTGACTCAGGCGCTCGACGGCATTAGGAATCTCGGCCTGTATTATGTCCCGCAGACATCGTCGCCATGGAGCTGGGACACACCGATCGGCATGGTCAAAATCGGGGGGTCCGGGAACGACACCCACAGCGCGGATGAGTATCTGCTCGTCCTCGACCCGGGCGGCGACGATACATACAACTGCCAGGCCGGCGCCAATGTGTCTATGAATAACCCATTCTCGATCTGCATCGATCTCGCCGGAGACGACAAATACAACGACAACGGCAACGGACAGTACGCCTACGGGGCAGGGAGAATGGGCGTGGGAGTGCTTTGGGATGTTTACGGCGACGATGTGTACAACAATTTCCGGGGCTGCGAGGGTTTCGGTCATTGGGGAGTTGGTTTACTCCTCGATTCCGGCGGAAACGATCGGTACAACTCCGACGGCACCAGCCAGGGCTCGGGGTACATGGGCATCGGAATGATGATCGATGAATGGGGCGACGATCAGTACGATTGCTACCAGTACTCGCAGGGATTCGGCTTCGTGAAAGGCTGGGGACTGGCCTACGATCATGAGGGCAACGATCGCTGGACGGCGAACGACACGGACATCAAGTACCCGAGCGCGCAGACCGCGGAGCACAACGTGTCGATGTCGCAGGGGCAGGGATTCGGGCTCCGATGGGACTCGCAGACCACGTTCCAGTCGGGCGGCCAGGGAATTCTCTTCGACCACGCCGGCGACGATCAATATTCGTGCGGGGTTTTCGGCGGAGGCTGCGCGTACTGGTTCGGCACGGGAATCCTTGCGGACTACGGCGGGAACGACACGATGTACGGCATCTGGTACGTATATGGAGCGACCGCCCATTACGGCACTGCGTTCCTGCTCTCGAAGGGCGACGGCAACGACTCATACACCAGCACTACCGGAGTCGGCGTAGGCGGCGGACACGATTTCTCCAACACCTTTTTCCTCGAGGAAGGCGGCAACGATACGTACGACACGACGGCGCACTCGATCGGGGCCGGCAATGAATGCGGCGTCGGCGTTTTCGTGGACTATTCGGGCGACGACAACTACGTCACCCATCACGAGATGTCGGTCGGCAACGGGAACTACTCGGTCGACCGCGTACGCGGCAGCTGGGGCGTGTATCTCGATCTGGGCGGCACGGACACCTACACGGCCGAAAAGATGGCGCAGGGCGCAGGCGAGAACAAAACCTGGACCATCAACGACATCGGCGCCGGCGGCAATTACCCCAGCGGAATCGTCCTGTGGCAGTGAGACCGTACTCAAGGCGGAAAGGAGAGGGCCAAAAGAAAAGCCTTCCACTGGGGAAGGCCCGGGACGCTCCTTAGAGCGTTGCCTGCGGACAGAAAGCTCTTACTCCTTACTATGGGAAGAAAAGCAATCTCCGCTTAGGTACAGTTTCAGGATAGTGAACATCCGCCTACTTGTCAAGAGGAAACTTCCGTATTATGCTCTAAGCCCTTCAGACGGAAGGCTATAGGGGGAAGGAGTCCTGATCATGACTTCACAGACGGAAGGCGAATACGCCCTTGCGATCGATCTTGGCGCGAGTTCGATAGGGTGGGTCGTGATGGAGAGCATGCCTGATGCTGTTTCCGGGGCACAGAGCAGGTTTCGGAACGCCGGCGTAAGGATATTCGAGGCAGGGGTCGAAGGCCAACTGGAGTCGGGGAAAGATGAATCCCGCGGTAAGAAGAGGCGGGAGGCTCGCTCCGCCAGAAGACGGCTGGACCGGGTCTCCAGACGACTCGGTGACCTGTTCCGGATGCTTCAAAGGCATAGCCTGCTTCCGCAGTTTCCGCCCGAAGACCTTAGACATACAGGGGCTGATGCAGGGCACGAACTGAGCCGGCGATTCGCGAGAGCCGGTGCTCGCGACAGGCTGATGGCGGCTCTGGATGTTCAGCTTGTGCGCAAGTGGCAGGAGCGGTTCCGTGCCGAGGGGAAGACCGAAGTTGAGATTCGATCCCTGCCAAGGAAATTCTTCTATGTCCTCCGGGCAAGAGCTCTTGACGAGAAACTGGATCTCCCCGAGGTCGGTCGAGCTATCTATCATCTTGCGCAACGGCGCGGGTTCCTGAGCAATCGACTGGCCCGCGGCAAGGACGAGAAGGACGAGAAGGAGATGGGCAAGGTCAAAGAGGGAATCGGCCACCTCCGGAAAATGATGGAGGAACAGGGGAGCCGGACACTAGGCGAGTATCTCGCGGGACTTGATCCGGACGAGGAGCGAATCCGAAAGCGCTGGACATCGCGCCAGATGTACCAGCATGAGTTCGAGACAATCTGGGCTGCACAGCAGGCTTTCTATCCCGACATTCTGACTGATGAACTTAAGGCGAAGGTGCACAAGCGCATTTTCTTCCAGCGTCCTTTGAGAAGCCAGAAGCATCTGATCGGAGAGTGTGAGCTTGAGCCCGGACAGAAACGTGCCCCCATGGCCATCATGGCGGCTGAACGGTTTCGTATGCTTCAGCAGGTGAACCACACCCGCGTTATCACGAAGGATGGGGAGGTCCGGTGGTTCACCCCGGAAGAAAGGCAAGCCCTGTTGAGCGTCCTGGAAGTCGATGGAGATCTGAGATTCACAAAGGCCAAGAAGGTCCTGGCGCAATCGAATATCGACTCCTTCAATTTCGAGGAAGGCGGAGAAGAGAAATTCCTTGGGAATCGCACCGCAGCCAAGATAGCTCCCGTTTTCAGCGGTCGATGGAACGAGTTCACGGATGCCGAGAAGGATGAGATCGTGAATGACCTCCGCAGCTTCGAAAAGGAAGAGCCGCTTGTCAAGCGGGCGATGGACCACTGGAAGCTGAACGAGGAGCAGGCGAGGAAGTTTGCGGGGATCAAGCTCGAAGACACATACTGCCGGCTTTCGCGACGCGCATTGCGCAAGCTGCTTCCGCTAATGGAGCAGGGAATGGCGTATATGACGGCGGTCACGGAGGCTTACGGTCCGAAGCCGGCGGCGGAGGCGGTGGATTCTCTTCCCCGGGTCAAACAAGCCATGCCTGAGCTGCGAAACCCGGTGGTCTTTCGCGCACTCACTGAGCTCAGGAAGGTTGTCAACGGCATCGTCAGAGAATACGGCAAACCCGAAGTTATCCGCGTCGAACTGTCGCGGGACCTGAAGAGAAGCCGACCGCAGCGGGTCGCGGCCTGGAAAAAGAACCGTGCCATTGAGAAGGATCGTGACAATGCCGCAGCAAGAATCACCAGCGAAGCCGGTGTTCAGAACCCGACGCGCGCAGATGAACAGAAGGTTCTCCTCGCCGAGGAGTGCGACTGGGCATGCCCGTACACAGGCAAGTCGATCACGATACAAGCTCTCTTTGGACCTGAGCCGCAGTTCGATGTCGAGCACATCATCCCGTTCAGCCGATGTCTTGACGATTCCTTCATGAACAAGACTCTGTGCGACATCGAAGAGAATCGCAACGTGAAGCGGAATCGCAGCCCCTGGGAAGCGTACGGTAGTAATCCGGAGAAGTGGGAACAGATCATGCAGCGGGTGAAGCGGTTCAAAGGCGACGGAAGGCTTCCGAAACTGGAGCGCTTTGCTCTCAGGGAGGAGGAATTGGAGAAGATTCTCGAAGACTTCGCGACCAGGCAGTTGAACGATACGCGATACGCTTCCCTACTCGCCGTCAAGTACCTGGAGATGCTTTATGGGCCGGAAGCCCAGAAGCGGACAATCGTGCAGGTTGGCCGAGGACAGATTACGGCCTACCTTCGAAGCGAGCTTGGGCTGAACGCGATTCTGGGCGACGGGGACCGGAAAAGCCGCGACGATCACAGGCACCATGCCGTGGATGCCATAGCGATAGTCCTCACTGATCCCGCAACGGTCAAGATGATGAGCGATGCAGCCGCTGGGGCCATGAGCGCGCGTCGCAGGAGATTCGCGCCGATTCCCCCGCCCTGGGAGAGGTTTCTAAATGACGCTCACCTCGCCATCGAAGCCATCAATGTCTCCCATCGCGTCTCACGCAAGGTCAACGGGCCGCTTCACGAGGAGACATTCTATGCGCCGGTAAGAAGCGGTGGTGAAGGGAGCGAGATAGTCTGCTACCACAAGCGGAAGCCATTAAGTTCGCTTTCCGAGGGTGAGGTCGAGAACATTGTCGACCCTGTTGTGCGGGCCACGGTCAAGGCCAAACTCGAACAAATGGGCAAGAAGGCTCCCAAGGATGCGTTTGCGGACGAGACCAATCTCCCATATCTGCAGGCCAAAGACGGTCGCAGGATCCCAATTCGGAAAGTGAGAGTGAAAACGAGCGTCAATGCCTTCTCGATAGGAAAGGGGCCCAGTCAGCGTCACGTGGTCACCGATACGAACCATCACATGGAGATTATTGAGACGAAGGACAAGAAGGGCAATGTCAAATGGGAGGGTCGGGTGGTGAGCCGGTACGAAGCGATGAGGCGGCTTCGCGCACACGAACCGATCGTAAAACGCGATCACGGCCCCGACGGTCGTTTCGTTTTCTCTCTTTCTCCCGGCGAGATGTTCGAGATTGAGAACGAGGAACTCGCGACACGCGATCGGTTTGTCGTTCGCGGCATTTCGCAGTACGCAGCAGGCCAATGTGTGATCTCCTTCGTTCGACCGGAAGATGCGCGTATAGTGCCGGAGATGAGGAAGACCGGCGACTATCGAAGGATTACACCAAACGAGCTGAGAAAGGCGACCTGCAAGAAGATCACGGCAACGCCGCTCGGGGAGGTGCGGAACGCTAAAGATTGACCGACTCCCGTCCGATAACAAAAATACGGATATGTCCTTTCCTAAACACGGAGCTATATCCGTTTCGGAGGGGCCATGGTCAGTGACCGCATCATCGACGTCTCATCGGAGCCTGCGCGGCTCAGCATCAGGTATAAGCAGCTCGTGATCGAGAACGACGGGGAGGAGCAGACGACCATCCCTGTCGAGGACATCGCGACGGTCGTTGTGTCGAATCCGTGCGTGTCCTACACTCATGCAGTGTTCTCTGAACTTGCCGGGAAAGGCGCCACAGTCGTCATCTGTGACGGGAAGCATCTTCCGGCCGCCATGATGATCCCGCTGGTCGCGAACTCGACCCAGACCGAGCGCTTCGCCATCCAGGCCGTTACCCACATACCCGTCAGGAAGAAGCTCTGGCAGCAGGTGGTCAAGGCGAAGATCAGGGCTCAGGCTAAGCTTCTGATGGATGTGCGCGGCGAAGATATGGGGCTTATGGCTATCTCCCGGCGCGTAAGCTCGGGCGATTCGGAGAACATGGAGGGAACGGCCTCGAGACGTTACTGGCCCGCGCTTTTCAGCGACGAAGCTTTCGTGCGGCGACGTGACGGTCCCGACCAGAACCGCTTCCTGAACTACGGGTACGCAGTATTGCGCGCCATCACGGCCCGGGCCATCTGCGCATCGGGACTCCATCCCTCACTCGGCCTGTTTCATCACAACCGGTATGACCCGTTCTGTCTGGCCGACGATCTCATGGAGCCGTACCGCCCCATTGTCGACAGGGCGGTTGTCGCCTGGATAAAGGATCATGATCCCTTCGGAGAGGTTACCCGCGAGGTCAAGCAGGCACTCATCGAGCCCCTGACCGGTCGCTTCGTGGTTGACGGCGAGTGCAGAACCCTCTTCGACCTCATCGGCAGGACTACCTCTTCATTGGCCGCCGTCTACGAGGGAAAGCGGACCTCGCTCGCCCTTCCCGAGCTGTGAGGGCTGTAACGTGGCTCGCAAAAACAACCGGCCGCCGGCCATTTCGGAGTTCAGAGGAATGTGGCTATTCGCTCTATTTGATTTGCCAGTCGAAACCTCTCAGGACAAGAGGGAGTACGTCCTCTTCCGAACCGAACTCCTGAAGGAAGGTTTCACCATGATCCAGTACTCGGTTTATGCCCGGTATTTCGGGTCGGAGGAGTCGGCAGAGGTCCACAGGAAGAGAATCAAGGAGGCACTTCCGCCGGACGGCCATGTCCGGCTGCTCGGGGTTACGGACCACCAGTTCGGCAAAATGGAGATTTACTTCGGAAAAAAACGGGTCCCGGTGGAGGAACCGCCCACTCAACTCGCCCTTTTTTAGGTCTGTAAATGCTCGTAATCCCGCTACCGGAGCGGGATTAAGAGTGATTAGATTGTACCTAAGCGGCGACTGCTTTCAAACCACAGCTCTCGTAGACTTCAGGATCAGCGTGGATCAATTGTACCTAAGCGGCGACTGCTTTCAAACCACAGCCCTTGCGTTGCAGCTCCGCTGCCTGCCGACATTGTACCTAAGCGGCGACTGCTTTCAAACCACAGCTCTCCAAGTTGAGAATGTCACGACGGAAATATTGTACCTAAGCGGCGACTGCTTTCAAACCACAGCCTCCAGATGCATCCCCGCCAAGCCAGTAGGCGGGCATCATCATCGATGATGCGCCGCCGTAACGCTGGCGAAGAATTGAGCCAGTGTTACGGCGGCGATTTTGCTCTAGAGAGTTGCGGCACAAAAAAGCACGGGACGGGTGCCCCGTGCAGACCACGCTTTGACAAGCGTGCCCCCGTATCCGATTTGCGCGCCCCCTCAAACGAGGATATCGATGTGACCCTCGTTACGCAGCTTTCCGCGCTGCTCCCCTTTGCTTTGCGCCTTAGAGCCTTCGCCGTCTTTGTACTGTTCGGTTATTTCGCCGCTGTCCTCGGACTCCTCGTCCCCGGAGTCGCTATCGTCCTGTTGTGATTCCTTGTGCGGGTTCTCGCCCCTCAAACGGATCTGTACCTGGTCCTTGCGCTCCGGTCTGGGCGGCTGCTCCTGTTTTCGGACGCGCTCGGCGTCCGACGCCTCTCTCATTCCGGCTTCGCCGGCGCGCGTTTGTCCGATCGAGCCCTGCTGAAGCTTGTCAGCATCGGCAGCCCGCTGTATCGCCACCTGGATGTCGATACCGCGCAAACCCATATTCAGGACCTTGCCGGTGCGGCCAAAACGTATATCTAACCCGATGACCGCACCGGTGACAAAATTGTATCGCACATTCGGCCCAAATCCAAGAGCTCCCGAGGAGTGCCGAATCGGTGAGCAGCCCCGTGTGGGGCAGGCTTTCCAGCCTGCCGCTTCTCGGTACCTCACGATTGGCAGGCTGGAAAGCCTGCCCCACGCCTTCACAGTCATTATTCTGGACTTCTTCGACAGCCCAAGTGCCAAGGCTTCAAATCAGGCTCCATTAGGGTTAGAATCAGCTTGAGCGCATGATCCACGACGAGGAATTCGATCTCGCATGGGCGGAGGGGCCTCCGGGATGGGTTCAGGCCGTCGGACCCATGATGGAGCTCTGGGGAAACCCGGTTTTCCAGAGACGATACCTTCTGTGGCGGCTCAAGCCCGCGTTCGGGGTGCGCGCCTCGTTCCTCACCGGGCTTGTTGCCTCCCTTATCCTCAATATATTCTTCATGCTGGTGACCGACAAGGAATCGGCACTGCTCTATGGATTCGGGGTATCGTTTGCGGCGCCCGCGATAATCGTTATGGCGTTCATGTCGACCCGCCTGTACGCGTCCTGTCTTGTGGGCACGCCCCTCGAGCTCAGGCGCGAGCTCTCCACCGGGATGCTGGGCACGATCCTCACGACGCCGATAAGCGATTCGAAGATTTTCGTCGCCGAGTGCGTGTCCGGCATGATGAGGGGTCTCGGCGCAGTGGAGGAAGTCCTGGCGATACTTGCGGGCCTGCTCATACCGTACGTGCTTTTGCACATTTCCCAGCTCTGGGGGCTTGCCAGGGGTGTCGGTATCGAGATTTTCTGGTGGCTTGTGCTGCTCGTGATGGTGCTGATGATTGTGGGCCTGCTGAATATCATGACCACTTTCGCCGCGGGGCTGTATGCGATTCTGCTGCCGGTTGTCGCGACCATGGGCGCTGTCGTCATCCATGTGTGGGGTCTGTTCCTGGGAAGTCTCTATCTGGCGTGGGAGATTCTGATTGTGCTTGCCAACGACACCAGGGCTTTGGAGCATGCGAATCTGCTGGTGGTGCTGCTGGCGATCGCGCTGTACGAGATAGCGGTCCTGACAATGCTGACGATGCTCACGGCGCACGCCGGGGTGCTCGCGTTCGCGGTGGCGAGACGTCCCGGCTATTTCGAGCCCGAGCGCGCAAACGCTGCGGGGCTTTTATTGAGGGAGAGAGACACGGGTGTGAGGTTCGGACAGGAGATCTGAGGGGGCATCTGAACCCTTTGGGAGTGGGCCGTATCCCTGATTAACGGAGGATCCTGTGCCGGCCCAATCGTATTTTGCCATGGATCGAAGCGAAGAGTACGGGCTCAGGAAAAGCAAGCCTCTTCCGCGTTGGATGGGGAGAATTCCCGTGCTTCGGAACCTGTGGTCCAACCCGGTTCTCCAGAGGAGCTACCTTCGCAGTCGGGTGGGCGGGACGGTGAAGCCCGGACTCGCCTTCAAGGCTGCATTTGTTTTCTCTCTCGCAGCCAACTTCCTGGCCCTTCTGAATGACGATCCGGTTGCCGCCCTTGATGTCGGCTTTCTGTCCGGCCTGGCGATACCCATGGGAGCGGTCCTGCTTATCACCTTCGCCAGGATGTTCATAATCTGCCTTGTCGCTGTGCCGCTGGAGATCGCGAGAGAGTTCAGACACGGCGACACAAACCCGATTTTCACAACTCCCATCTCGACAAGGGACATCTGCTACGGCGTGTGCCTGGGCAGTTTTTTCAGGGGTCTGGAGATTATCGGATCGCTGCTTGCGCTGCTCGGCGGACTGAGCATTCCGTTCGCGTTCTTCTTCATGATGCCGAGTCTGCTGCAGGGACAGGCGGCTTCCTGGCTTCCGGCTGCGATTTTCCTGATACTCGGGACGGTATGGCTCTTCAGCGGGCTGATAATTATGATGCTTCTGTTGTCGCTGGCGGGGGGGATGTACGCGATATCGTATCCGGTTCTCGGTGCGATCCTGACGACGATGGTTTATTACCTGGTGATCAGGCAGGTGGCCGACGGCATCGGCTCCACCTTCCACAACGTTTTCGCCATGCCCGCCGTTCTGGGTCTGGCGCAGGACCTTATGTCCCATGGCGTCGGGCTGAAGGAAATCATCGGCCTCGCAGTCAGGACCGCCGCTGCTGCTGCCGGATGCTATATTACGGGCCAGATGGCGGTTGCGGCCTTCGCCCGGATGCGCAGGAGTTTCCGGCGACCGGGCGAGCTCGGGACTTCCGGCGCGTACGGTTTGACCGAGCTTGCGGCCGATGACGGGAGGCTGTACACGGACGTGACCACGTACGGCATCGCCGACGCCCCGCTTCCACCGATCTGGGCCGGAGCATTGCCCGTCCTGTCCAGACTGTGGGTGAATCCCATTTTCCAGCGGAGACTGCCGGGACTCAAACGCAGTGGAACTTTCGTCCCACCCGGCGCGTCCTTTGTCTTTGGACTCATTGTTGGTGTGTTCACAGTCCTGTTTGATGCATTGGATCTTACGGACGAGAGCCTTATTGCCATGTTTCAGGTCATCTTCTTCGCGATGCTCGGGCTGCTGACCATTCCGTTGGTGTTTGCATTCCTGAGAATGCTGACGGTCGTTCCGGGGAGGATGATGATGTACTTCAGGGGAGAGGAGCCGTCCTTCGGTGCGCCTCTTCCCCTGTCGAATGAGGACTACCTCCTCGGAGAGTGCATGCCCCATCTGATCAGGCTGTACCCTTTTGTGGCCGCAGTCGTCGCCCTGGTTGCAGGGGCGGTGACCGGCCTGGTAATAGGCTCTTCGATTCACCAGTTCTTCAGCGTCCCGGAAAGCATAATGGGAGGATACGGAGGTATGGAATACGAGGTGGCCGCGAACGGCTTGCTCGGTATTTTGGGATTGTTCTCGTGGGGGTACCTGACTCTTGTGCTCGGTCTGGCGATTTTCTCGATGGCGGTGGCGGCCTATACGCTTCTTCTGGGGTGGCAAGTCGTGTCGAGAGCGTTGGCGCTGATTCATACGGCGGCGATGGTCGTGATCGGCTATTATTGCTGGAGTGCGGTGCTCGATCTCGCGGATTTCAGGCTCGGTGAGATGATACATTCAATGGAGGACCCGGCGGCTCTGTTTCTGATCGCAGTGGTTCAGCCCGCGACCGTATGTCTCGGACTCTGGGTGACCTATCGCTGGAGTCTGGACGTCATGGGACGAGCGAGGAGAAATGCTGCGGCTCGGAGCAGCGCGGGTGGGTAATATCGAATGGTCGGATTCGGACATACATATGATCTGGAAGAGGGAACCGGCGAGCGTCGACCCTGGTGGGTTTCGCTCATCCCTTTCCTGAGGAATCTCTGGTCCAATCCCGTGTTTCTGAGAAACTACGGGCGGAGTCGGGTGAAGCGGCTGGTCTCACCGATCCCGGCGTTATTGACGGGCGCTTTTCTGTCGGCTCCGATCAGTGTGGGGATTGTGGTCGCCCTGGGCACCGACTGGAGAAACGTCCTGACGGCCTGCGGCGGCTGGCTGCTGGCTTTGCCGATCATTCTTTTGTATGTCGTCATCTTGATTCGGTCGTTTATAGTATGTCTGGTGACCACTCCCAGGGAGCTGCAGAGCGACATCGGGCTCGAGCAGCTGAACCCGATGCTCTCGACTCCCATCACCGATGCGGACCTGTACTTCGGAGAGACCATGCCGAACGTCATTAAGGGTCTCGAGATGTCCGAGTCCTTTGTGGCCCTGAGTTTCGGGCTGTTCCTTCCCGCCTTTGCCATCTGTGGAGTCCCTTGCGCCGTGCAGACCCTGGGAATTCCTTACGGCGTCCTCGTGAGCGTGCTGGCCTTCATCGCGTTTCCCGTGGTGATGGTCTACATGATCGCGAACCTGGTGCTTATGATGCTGCTCCTGTCGTTTGCAGCCGGGATATATTCGGTCTCGATGGCGATGTTCGGAGCGATCGTCGCGACGCTCGTGCACTACTTCGTGGTCAGGACTGTTGCGTCAATGATCTCGAGCGTCGTCAGATTGGTGTTTACTTTGCCGGTCCTGGCCGCAGGCAGCTCCTTCATGTACGGTGGGGATTTTTTATGGGGCGGAGCGGGATTCGTTGCGTCCGAGGTACTCAGGATCGTGCTGGTGGGTCTTGGGTGCTATTTGACGGCGCTCTATGGCGTCTCGGCATTCGCGCACGCACGTCGCCAGGGCTACTACATGCCGTATCTGCCGCCTCGCGCCGGCATGTGAAAAGCAGCGGAGAGGGGCTGAGCTGTTGCGGGCCTTGGGGAGCCGGGGCAGGGGGGGCTTACCGATGGTCGACACATTTTTTTCGGATAGAAAGCAGTGAAAAGCTTGACACGAGATGGCGGACATGGTAAATAGCTGTGCCTGCCCAAGAGGGTGGAATTTCCTTGACGCCCTTAAAAGCGGTGTAAGTAAGGCAAAAAGGTCGTAGTAAAACGGGATTCTGTATTGACAGGCAGTATCTCGTTTGCTACGATGATTGTTTGCCCGCCCTTCGGGGCGAATCGGTTCATTGAAAACTGGATAGCGCCAAACAAAGCCCTTGTTGGTCCAAATTTCGTCGGCCTAACAGCTGATGAATTTAAGGTTATCCGAAAGGGTAACCTGAAATAGTTCAATTTTCGAAGAGTTTGATCCTGGCTCAGGACGAACGCTGGCGGCGCGTCTAAGACATGCAAGTCGTGCGATTAAAGCCCCGCAAGGGGTGTATAAAGCGGCGGACGGGTGAGTAACACGTAGCTAACCTGCCCCTCGGCCTGGGATAACGGTTCGAAAGGACCGCTAATACCGGATACGCCTGAAGGTTTAT
>CAYGZQ010000039.1:0-39652 GCA_964354375.1 uncultured Planctomycetota bacterium | reverse complement strand
CGTAGTTCATCGTAAATCAGCTTAGCATTTTTGTGACGAGCGAAATCACGCCGAGACTCAGATAAAGGAAAAGGGTCCAGATGCCCGAATACATCTCGATCATCTTCCCGCGCCCGCCGACCGGATTTTTAAGGAAACTCACGCCCAGCAATATAGCGCCGATGAACATGGCCGACATGATCGCTCCGACCAGCGGTGTCGACTCGATGTTCCGGGCCGCACCCAATGCAGCAGTCAGGGTGAGGGCGAGCACGAGCCACCATGATCCGACCGCTCGAGCTCGACCCCAGAGGAAAGTGTAGGTCTGCACCCCGTTTTCCTCATCGGCGGGCACGCGTATTTTCCTCCCGATCTCAATCACCATGCCGTTGAAGAAGCTCGTTACCAGGAACCAGAGAAGTCCCGACGGCGGAATCTCCACGTACTTCGACCAGTCGCACGCGGTGGCATAGAGGTCGATCAGGGGCATGATGGCCATATGCGACACCATGTAAATTAAGGGCCGGCTCTTGAGCCATGTCCTCAGGAAGAACTCCTTCGACATCCCCGCCAGGTAGAGCCAGGTGATCAACAACAGAAGAATCTGCCTCGGCTGGTGCCAGAGGGCCAGCGAGAGTTGGATCAGCGCCCCGATCGCGAAAACCCAGCCCAGCTCGCGCAGAGTCACCAGTCCGCGCGGGACCGGACGATACGGCCGGTACTGCGAATCCTCCTCGAAATCCTTGAATTCATCGGAGATGCGCAGCTGAAGGAAAAAAGCAAATGACGTGAGAAACGCAACGACAAGGGACTGCAAGGTGGGAGCGGTCCCGTGCCTCAGGAGTGTCGAGAAGCTGACAGCCGACGAGCTGAACGCGAGAATCAGGAGCCCGTTCATTATCACGGGAAATCGCTCGCGCTGATAGGTCCACCATTTGCTAAGCGTCGGCATCCGTTTTATGACCGTGCTGGGTCTTGCCTCGCGCGAGGCGCTCATGAGCCCCCGCGAACTGTCCTGCGCTCAATGCGCCGATGATGGACAATTCGCCGGCCAGTGACAAAGCCGCGCAGACCTCGGCGAGCGCCCGTGCGTTTCCGGGGCCCGCAAGGCCCATGATTTCGAGACATGCACGCTGCGTGGGAAGAGAGGTCCCGCCGCCGACGGTCCCGACGATGAGATTGGGGAGGGTCACGGTTGAGTACAGATCGCCCGACTGGGTGAGCTCGAGCCGCGTGACCCCCACGGCGGCTTCCGCCACCGAGGCCGCGTCCTGGCCTGTCGCGATGAACAGCGCCGCAAGACCGTTCGCGTAATGTCCCTGCACGCCGATGCAACCGCTGAGGACTCCCCCGAGCGCGCTCATGCGCCAGTAGTCCGCTATTCGCCCCGGGGTGGTGTGCAGAACGCTCTGCACAAGCTCGTTGGGGATGACCACCTCCGCGGTGACCTTCTTGCCCCGCACCGTTGAAAACGACTGGAAGCTCGCCTTCTTGTCGCCCGACAGGTTGGCCTCAACGAACGAGTACTCGGGCCGGACGGGCGAGTTCTGCTGAATGTATTCGCAGATCGCGTTTGCGGCGAACGTGACCATGTTCTGCCCGGACGCGTCGCCCGTGGTCATCTCGATGTTGAGATATACATGATTTCCTTCGAATGTGACCCGCACGTCCACGAACTTACCGTACGAGGTGGTGGATTCCGCCAGGTCTTTGAACGTATCGATGCTGGACAAGGCCCAGATCACGAACTCGCCCGCGTCCGCCACCGTCCGAAACGCGAAACCCGGCGCCCGACTCACCCCCTCCGACAGGATCATCGCCGTGCATCCCCCGACGGCGGTTATCAGGCCCGCGCCACGGTTGTAGGACGCGACCAGCGCCGCCTCGGTCGTCGCCAGCGGAACGCAGTAGTCCCCCTTGGCGAAAAGCCCGTTCACCCTCAGCGGTCCGATAACTCCCAGGGGCACCTTCGCCGTCCCGATGAAATTCTCGATGTTCCTCTGGAACCGGTCCATGAATTTCACAGTGACCGGGTCCGCAATCGCGCCCCGCACCTCCGCAGGCGCGTTGAGCACCGCCCATCGACCGTTCACCGATTCCGCGTCAATGGTCGATCCGCTCGGGATTTTCGGGGCGGCCGGATCGTGGCTCGGGCTGAGTCTCTCGCGCAACTGCTCGCGAGTCCGCCCCGAGAGAAGGCCTTCGAGATAATCGTTGACGTGACGATATCCCTTGGTCATTCGATACCTCCCGAACTGCTCGGTACCAGCTACCTTCGCTGACGCTCAGGATAGCAGGTACCGAACTATTGACCCTTCGGTACCAGCTACCTTCGCTGACGCTCAGGATAGCAGGTACCGAACTACTCGCTGACGCTCAGGATAGCAGGTACCGAGTGTACCGAGCTATTCGTTTTCGGTTCCGATGAACAGAACGTACGGATCCGTTTCAGTCGCCAACAATTCCTCGACCTCGGCGACCAGAGGCTTGATGAGCTGCGCAATAGCGGCCCGATCGATCGGTACGGTCTCCTCCGCAGGAGTGTCCACGGCCGCCGGCTCTTCTGCGGGAGGTTCTACGGTCATTTCCTCCCAGTGGTTTACAACCTTGATCGCGTCCGCTCGAACGCCCCAGTCCTCATCCTGCAGGAGGAAATGCATGACTTCAACCGAGCCGGCATCCGGAACAAGCTCCCCATTGGCGAAAATCTTGAGCAGTGAACGCAGCGAGCGCGAGTTCAGAGGAGTCGAATTCCCGCCCGGATTCGGCATGGCCGAACCCAGAAGCTCGCTCCGAAGCTCCTGCTCATACATTTCCGGCTTCCCGGCCAGTTTGCCGATCAGGGTCTCCCGAACGGTGATGTGCGGGAAGTCGAGGAGCAGCCTCAGCCGGTCCCAGCATTTCACCTCGAGCGTGAAAAGCGTCTCCATGCTGACCTTGATGAGCGCCTCGTCGTTTGAGGGATCAAGATTGGCAAGGAGTCTCTCATCGGCTGCATGCGAGCCGAGCACTCCCAGGACGCCGATCGCGCGACGCTGCATGGCCGGATCGGGGTCATCGAGAATCAGCGCCACCTGGCTTTCAAGCTCGTTCGCCTTCAGATCGCTGATCTCGACTAGTGCGACGCTCCTCCGGATTCGATTTGTGCTCGCCAGGTTCGTCCGCAGAACTCCGAGAACACCTTCGCGGTCCTGCTCGAGGAGGGCTTGCAGAATCACGGTGAACGCCCGCACGGCAAGACCGCTCTGATCGTTGTCGAACTCCTCCGAGAGGTACGGGAGAACCTTCGGACCGAACGCAATCAGCCTCTCGCGCGCGTGCGGCACAATGTAACGGTTGTCGCCCACTTCCCATCGCACAGCTATCGCATAAAGCTCATCGAAGACCTCCTGGTTCAGCTCGCCCTGGTAGCCGATTATCTCCGGCAGAGCCACGTTCGGCTCCTCTTCAGGCGCTGCAGGGATCGTCTGGGCGGTTTCCTCGGGAGCGGGCGGCGGCGCAATGTCCCAGCCCACTCCCTCGAACGTGTGGCTCCACAGAACGCCGTTATCCATGATGCCCAGATAATCGTCATTGCCGGCAAGGTCGACGAGAACTCCGATGCTTGTAAACCCGCGCTCCGGTCGGCAGAAATTGATCCCGCCGTCGCGACGACCCGCGTACGTGTCGTCGCCTGAGCGGTCGATGAAAATCACCGCGCTGTTCGTGAGCGATCCACCGTTGCACGACGTGTTCCCGAAATATTGATCGTTTCCGCCCCTGTCGTGAAGCATGCTCGCCGCGAAATCATGGCTGCCGCCCGTTCCCAGACCGCTGTGCATCGTGTAGCTGTCGTTCCCGCCTACATCGACAACCCCGCCGATAGCGAGATGAATCCCTGAGCCCTGACCGTACTGCGTCATCTCGTACGTGTCGTTTCCCGCCCCGTCGTACATCAGTCCGGCCGAGTACCAGTAACCCACTCCCTGGTTGTAGACATCTCCGAGATACCTGTCGTTCCCCGCATAGTCGATGATGTAGGCGATGCCGCCCGCGTAATCTATCCCCCGCTCCCCTATGGCGAATCCCTGGCTGAACGACTGGTAGCGGTCCGCGAAGAGCGGCGCATGAAGGTAGACACCGCCCGCTTCGTATACCTCGTTCCCGCGCTTGTTCGAGCAGATCGCGAAACCCAGCGTGCGCGCGAACGCCTGCGAGTTGACATAGGCGTGATATCGGTCGTTGTCCCAGGCGGTGATGTCGATCGGGTCCGGAGTTTCCTCATCAGTCGGGACCACCTGCGCGGGCTGCAGGCTGTCATCGACCATCACGCCGATGCCGAATCCCGCGGCGCCCTGTGTATAGACCTTCCCTTCGTATACATCGGTCCCCCCGTCGTCATAGAACGTGGCGATCCCGCACATCGCCGCGCCCAGAGCGCAGCTCCCGGCCACATACCTGTCGTTGCCCTGACCCAGGTCGTAGAACGCCGCGATTCCGAGCACCGCCGCTCCCAGGTTGATGTTTACGTCGGGGCAATCGTAGAAGTCGTTCCCGCCGAGATCCACGAAATATCCGTAGCGACGATCTTCGGTACCGTACGCAGCCCCGATACGGCAGTTGACGTAATGGTCGTTTCCGCCCGGCTCTATGAGGACCGTGAAATCGCCCTCCCAAGTATCGTCATTGACCGTGCCGATACCGATCCGGCCATTCCCGGTCTCGATCATCACCGGGCTTGAAGGCCAGAAATCGGCGGGCAGGTCGGTGAGCCATCCCCGAGGGTCGGGGCAATTCTCCATGTATGATTTTCCCAGCTCGATGATGTCTATCTCCGACATCAACTGGTAGATGTAATCGTCCGGCCGGGCCTTGAGGTCTTCTTCCCATGTCGAACGCTGTTCCTGAGGGTAGGGGGAGTCGAACACGTCGTGCCAGCTCAGGTTATAAGGCGCATACTCTCTGACCATATCCGTTTCGCCCGGAGAGAGGGACGGCACGGAGTTGAATTGCGCAAGTCCCGTCAGCCTTGCCTGCAGGCCTTCCAGGTTCATTGAGTCGGCCGTTTGCTTCCCGGGCTTGGCGATGGCGTATCGGTCAAGCCTGCTGAACCAGGGGTAGTAGGTCATGCACTCCGCTACTTCCGCGATGGGACTCGGCGCGGTATTCTGCCATTGGGCGATGCCCGCGATCATCCCGTCCATGTCGGCCGCGATACTCAGAGGATCGGCCATCATGTCCCTGACGATCGGGAAGCACTGGTAGCCCTTGGTGTAGTCCTTCTTGAATGACAGGTCCTCTCGCGTCAGATTGGCTGCCCAGAGAGCGCGATCGATGGCCGCGAGCTCCTCGGGAGTGTATGTCGCTGCCCAGGCCTCGGGCACCTCGACCGCCGTAGCGTCGCCGGTCTGCGCAAGCGCCGCTTGAGTGAGAAGCACAACGCAGATGAAGGCTGAGGCGATGAAAAGTCGGACAGTTCCTGGGGACATGGTTGCACCTTCCTGGTTCTTCGTGTTGAGACGGTATTATAAACTAATAAGCAGGGGCACGGCATGCCGTGCCCCTACAGAGAATGCGACGAACGGGGACAGGCACCATAATTCTGTCCGCCGCGGCGGACAAAATCAGTGTGCCAGTCCCCTTTGAGTGGCCTGGATTCTTACCAGCCCTCGGGGGGCAGCTTCAGAACGAACACGTCGCCGCCGCCGATCGAGGTGCGCTGGCCCGAGTCGATGCCGGGAAGGAAGTTGACCTCTCCCATAAAATAGCCCGCGCCGTATGAGAACCCGTCGCGACCCGCCGCGACAGAGTAAGCGTAGGCGTCGCATGCGCGAACGGACAGGAAATTCCCCATGGAATCGAACTTGCTGAGGAACGACGCGCCTTCCTGAGCCGTCAAGACGACCGATCCGGGGCCCGGGTCGAAATCGACAACGTCGGAGAAGAACCCGACAACGTAGACGTTTTCCATATCGCCGACGGCGACACCGTAAGCCTGATCGTTCTCGGCGCCGCCCCATGTGCGAGTCCACAGGTATTGGCCGCTTGCATCGAACATACTCAGGTACGAATCGGTGTAACCCATGCACGGCCGGTAATCGACGATCGGACCGGGATCGAAATCGCAAGTCCTGTCGTAATGTCCCGCCACGAACACGTCCCCGTGGTCGGCCGCCGCGACGCCCATGCCGTAGTCCTCGCCTTCCCCTCCCCATGCGTTGGTCCATCGCGGTTCCCCGGATGGTGTGAAGCTTGCCGCAAACGTATCCGCTCCCCCGGCGGACATAATCCAATCGAAAGTCAGGCCCGAGCCGAAATCGACAAGCCCGAAGAAGTATCCGCAAATGGTGACGTTCCCCGCGCCGTCCGTGCCCGCGTCAATGGCGTACGCCGTACTGCCCGCTCCGCCCATGGTCCGGACCCATACGAGCTCGCCCTGGGGCGTCAGTTTCGAGATGAAGGCATCGGACGATCCCTCTGCTGTGATTACGTGTGACCCGGGACCCGGGTCGAAATCCACCATGTCCTCGAACCAGCCGGCGACATACACGTTCCCGCTTTCGTCCGTCGCAATCCCGTAGGCTTGGTCATCTCCCGATCCACCCCAAGCCCTGGCCCACAGGTAGTTTCCGAGCGAGTCGAACTTGGTGACAAAGGCATCATAGTAGCCGTTGGAAAATCGGTAATCCGGCAAGGGGCCCGGATCGAAATCCATGTCATCGATGAACAGTCCGGCGACATAGACATTGCCGCTGCCGTCGACCGCAACATCGTGCGCCATGTCGCCACCCTGGACATTGGACCCGGTCCATGTCCTGGACCATTCGAAATCCCCCTGGGCGTCGAACTTGCTCACAAAGGGATCCCACGATGCGAGAGCGGAATGCATATCGACGCCGGGGCCGGGATCGAAATCGACCGGTCCGGAGAAATAGCCCGTGACAAAGACATCGCCATAATCGTTGACGCATACGCCATAGGCTACATCACAGTCGTCGGCGTAATGCGAGCCCCACGTGCGGACCCATTCGTCCGCAACGACATCCTGCACGTCGACCATCTTCGTCCGACTCACAGGCCCGAAGTGATCGGAGTTCACAACAACGCTGATGGTGATCTCAGTATCCTTGGAGACTTCCCTTGCCGTGAAGGCGGTCGCCTCGGAGTCGGGCTTATCGAAGAAGCCGGAATACTCGGGATCGCAGCGCCATTCGATTTTGATGCCTGTGTCGCCTCGCGCCTGCGCTCTGTAGCTCCCCGCCTCGCCTTCCTTTAGAAGCGACGGACCTTCGATCTCGTCGACCTCCAGTTTCTCGCCGCCCTCGCCGATGTCGTTGACGAGAACGGTCTTCATTCTCACTTCGGGATTACCGTCGCCGAGCATGACTATGACCCTCAGAATGACCTGCGTATCCGATGTCACTGCGGACGCGGAGAGACTGACGGTCGCCTTGTCGTCGTCGGCCAACGCCGCGACGCCCGGAGGGGTCACGGCCCAGAGGTAGGTCATCGTGCCTTTCCCCGTCGCGGTGACGGAGAACTCGGCGGATGCGTTCTCATCGAGCGCATCGGGCCCCTGGATGTCGCCGACAACGAGGGTATGTCCCTTGCCGCAGCCAATCAACGTAAGCAAGAGAAGCAGGGCTGATGCGATGAGCGGCCAGATTTTCATATTGCTTCCTCCTGACATCGGGAGTGGGGACAGGCACCCCGATCTCGTCCGCCGCGGCGGACGAAATCGGTGTGCCAGTCCCCGGTGTATTTATGCGCCGGACTCACCAGTTGCCATCCTTCGGCGTTTTGCTCAAGTAGCAACTGTAACTATACGGGGTCTGGAAGATCTGTTCGGCAGGGCCCGGATTCAAATCCGCCTGTCCCATGAAGCCTCCCACCGCGTAGATGGCGCACGTGTCGTCGAAACTTATGTCAGAACACCATGCATAGTAGCCGCCCCATGTTCGGGCCCACTGGTAATTGCCGCTTCCATCCATCTTGATGAGCACCACTGAATACGCAGGGAAATACTCAATCCCAGGTCCAGGATCAACATCCACGGGCAGATCAAGGTAGGCGTTCATGACGACAAATCCCTCGCTGTCATGCCGAATGGCGTTCACATTCAAACCCGGTCCCCATGTCGACACCCACACAAACTCCCCTTCGGGACCGTATCCAGCAAGGTAGGAATCAGAGTAACCAGGAGTCGCGAAACGGAGCTCGGAACCCGGTCCCGGATCGAAATCCGCCATGTCACCGAACAATCCGGCCACATAGACTTCCCCGTCCTCGCCCACATCCAGAGACTGAGCTATGTCGTCTCCCTCGCCACCCCAGGCCCAAGCGGATCTGAGAACCCCATCCCGATTGAATCTTGAGACATATGCATCGCGGGAGCCGAAGGGCGAAAAGACGTGCACAGCGGGTCCCGGATCGAAGTCACACTGAGCAGAATCGAAACTCCCCGCGACACAGATGTTGCTTTCCGAGTCAATGGCCATATCGTACACTTCTTCGTCAGCTATGCCTCCCCAGGTCTGAGCCCACTCGAGGTCTCCTGAAGGGGTATATTTGACAAGATACGCGTCGATGCCGCCGACCGCGTGACGGTTGAGCACGGCGGGTCCGGGATCGAAGTCAACATCGGAGTTGAAATATCCAGCCGCGTACGGCTTTCCCGACTCGTCGATCGCAACTGCGCTGCTGTAAGCTAGATCGGCACCGCCCCAGGTCTTCAGCCAGAGGACCCTGCCTTGCGAATCGGCCTTGAGAAGAAAGGCGTCGTAATTGCCGTGCGAATAGTACTGAACCGGGACCCCCTCGTGGCGGTACTCGATCCAGTTATCGAAGCCACCAGCCACATATGCGCTTCCCGAATCATCTACGGCAAGGCCGCCAATATATGGATCAGGCCCAGTCGCGAGAAGACTCGCTCCCTCGAAATCCCCCTCCGAGTTGTACTTCGCAATATACATGCCGGGAACCGCGGTAAAGATATTCCATTCTTTGTCGGGCGACGGATCGAAATCACACGAACCCTGGAAATTGCCCACGACCAGGACCGACCCCGTGTTGTCTACGCATACCTTTTCAGCGGAGTCGTAGGTTGACTGCTCCCCGCCCCATGCTCTTGCCCAGCCTTCGGGAATCGAGTCCAGGACCGTGACCGATTTTGTTCTCTCTACCGGATCGGCGTTCGACGGTCGGACGATGACGCTTAAGACGACATTTATGTCTTCAACGACCTTCGCGGGAGTGAAGGTGGTAGCGGGCAATGCGGGATACTGGAAGGCGCCCGCCTCGGCGGGTTCGCACGACCAAATGTATGTGAACGAATCGGCGCCGCTCGCGCTCACGGTGTATAGAGTGGCCTCGTTCTCGTTCAGAGCGGCCGGCCCATCGATTTCACTGACCGAAAGCTGGTCCTGAGGTCCTCTGTCCTTAACCACGATGTCGGTCATTCTCACGAGGGGGCCGTAGTGATCGGAGACAATAACGACGCTGATCACCGCGTCAAGGTCTTTGGGGACGCCGCTCGCGGTGAATGTGACCTTGACCTTGTCGTACGCCGAGAACGAGCCCGCGTCCGGGGGGTTGACCGCCCAGAGGTAAGCGATTCGGGTGTCGCCTCGCGCGGAGACGGTGAAGTCGGCCGATTCCTTCTCGATCACGGCGGCCGGTCCCTCGATTTGGTCGAGGATCAAGCCTCCGCCGCCCGATCCGCAGCCGGAAGCGAAACCGAGGAGAAGCAATACTGCGACTGTTATTATCGTCGATCTCATAATCAATCCTCCGGACATCGGTTGCGGCTCACCAGTTGCCGTCGGACGGCATCAGGACGAGATAGCAGTCCATATCGCCGTCGGCGGTATGGATTTCCACGTTCGGCCCGGGATCGAAATCCTTGCTGCCCATGAACAATCCCGTCGCGTAAATGCTGTCGTCTTCATTGACCAGGATGCGAGCCAGGGGGTCGGTGGGAGCGAAGTACGCGCCGGTGTCCCAGGACTGCGCCCACCGATAGCCGCCGTCCTTGTTCAGCTTAAGGAGGAAAGCTCCAAGACTGGGCGTGTAAAGGTACTTGTGGGTTCCCTCCATATCGAGGTCGACCGTGCCCTGAAACCCGCCGCCCACGATGACGGAGTCGTCGCTGCACACGTCGACTGCGCAGCCTGAATCCTGTCCATCCCATCCAAAGGTTGCATCCCAGCAGTACTGGCCCGACGGGTTGAACTTGACGAGGAAGCCGTCGAAGTATCCGTACGATGTATGCTCGGCGTCGCCGGGTCCGGGATCGAGATCAACAAAGCTTTCGAACGAACCCACGCAGTAGACATTCCTTGAACCATCCACGGCGACCTGAATCCCGTAATCCATGGACGTCCCACCCAACGAGAGCGCCCACTGGAAATCGTTCTTAGGATCGTATTTGATCAAATAGGCGTCATATTCGCCGACCGGCGAAAGCTCATGTACTTGCGGACCCGGCGCGAAATCCCCCCCCACGCTCCCGAAAGTACCGGTGATGTAGAGCGCTCCCTTCGAATCGACAGCCATGTCGTTCGTCAGGTCGTTGTAGTTGCCTCCCCAGGTGAGCACCCATTTGAAGGCGCTGGTGTAATCGAGCTTGAGCAGGTACCCGTCGGCGCCACCGGCGGACCAGCGACTCTCCTCCAATGAGTAGTGGGGGTTGAAATCGACCAGGTGCTCAAAACTCCCCGAAATATAGATATGGCCTTCCTCGTCGATCTCGACTGAGGCAGCAGTGTCCGAGCCGGTTCCTCCCCAGGTGTCGGTCCAGATATGGTTGCCGCCGGAATCGAATTTGCTGATAAAGGCGTCCGAGTATCCATGAGACTCCGCGGTCCAATACATGGTCAGGCTCGGGTCAAAGTCGGCCACGCCCTCGAAGTATCCGACCACATAGACGTTCCCGGAGGCATCGACCTCGACATCGCGCGCAGTCGTCGAACCGCCCCCGCCCCAGACCCGAGACCAGAGATAGTTCCCGTCCGAACCATAGGTGCACAGGTAGGCACCCGGGCTGAAGGCATCAAGATACTGAAGGTCCTGACCCGGACCGGGATCGAAGTCTGCATGGTGAAAAAAGCTCCCGGCAACATACACGCCGCCGTATCCGTCCGGAGCCAGCCCGTAGCCGGTTTCCGGGAATCCGTACGTATAGTGAGAGCCCCAGGTACGCGCCCAGCCGTTCGGATGCTGGCTCGGCGGCTCCATAATCAGAACCACGAGCGATTTTGTCACGGGACCGCCATTATCCGAGTTCACCTCGACCCTTATCGAGATGTCGATATCCTGCGTAACCGAGGCGGCGGTGAAATCGGTGGACGCTGATGTCGGCGAATCGAAGGCGCCCGCATTGACGGGCTCGCACGACCATTGGTACGTGATTCCGGTATCGCCGCTCGCGGAGACGCTATATGCTCCGGTCTCGGCGGAGTCAAGCGACAGGGGTCCCTGTATTGCTCCGACCAGCAGGTTTCCGCCGTGGTCCCCAACATCGAGGATCGTAACGTCCTTCTCCCGCACGACCGGACCGTCCTTGTCCGACACGATCATTACGCCCAGCACGACCATCGTATCGCCGCTCACCTCGACGGGCTTGATCTTCACTTTCAGCCCATCGGTCTTGTCGAACTCCGCGGCTCCGGCAGGGTCGACCGACCACTGGCAGGTGATCCCTGAGTCGCCGGACGCATCGACCTCGTACTGGGCCCAGACTCCCTCATCGACCGAGTCGGGACCGGAAATGTTCCCCACGATCAGCTTGTTTCCGCCCCCGCCGCAGCCGACAGCTAGCAGCCCGGCGAGAAGAACGGCTGTGGTGAATTGCACTGATTTCATGTCAATGCCTCCAGTACTTGATGGAGAGGAGAAATGCAACACCCCGGCGAGCGATGTTCATCCACACGCGGATGGAATTGACCGTAGAACAGAGGATTGAACGAAAAGGAAGAAACTCACAGCAATACCCACGCGCGCACTCTCCTGAAAATTCCGGGGTACAGAATTCAATATACCACTTCACGGGCCGGCGTCAAGATACCAGTCAGTTCCCGGCGAGTTGTTCGGCCGCCTCGGCGGGGGTGGCCTGACGTCTGAGGATCATTCCGGCCCACTCAATCAGCGTGCTCTCCCACGCATCCGAACCTCCAAGCCGCGACATGATCCGATCGTGCATGAGCGCCTCGGCGAGGTACTCGATCTCTCTTCCGACCTGCCCGATTCGCCGTCTCGCGATCTCTCCGCTCTCGTCGAGGCTTTTCAGAAGAGCCCTGATCCCTTTCACGGCCTCGGTTATCCCTTCGTCGTTCAGCGCGCTCGTCTGAAAGACCTCAACCGACCTGCCTGCGCCTTTTGCCTCCTCCTGCACCAGTCTCAGCTCCTTCATGAGAAGCTCGGCGCCGGGACGGTCGCATTTGTTTACAATGAAACAATCCGCGAGCTCCATCACGCCCGCCTTCATCGACTGCACGCCGTCGCCCGCCTCCGGTGTGAGGATCGCCACGACAAGGTCGGCCACATCGCCGACCGCCGTGCCGAGCTGTCCGCTTCCCACGGTCTCGATCAGGATGAGGTCCGCGCCCCACCAGTCGAGGAGCCTTGAGGCGGGCCAAATCGCGCGGGACAAACCGCCCATCGCTCCGCGGCTTGCGAGGCTCCTGAAAAACACGTTGTCGCCTATGGGACCTTTCAGCCTGACGCGATCACCAAGCAGCGCGCCGCCGGTGAACGGGCTCGTGGGATCGACCGCAAGCACGCCGATTCTGATGTCGAGGGACGCGAGGATTTCGAGGGAGGACGCTATCAGGGAGGATTTTCCCGCGCCGGGCGGACCGGTAAGGCCGATCCTGGCCGCGCGGAAGGCCCTGGACCTGACCGCCTTGTCGATGGCAAGCGATTCCGGCGCGTTGTCGTCGACAAGCCTCACGAGACGTCCCAGGGCGCGATGCCCGGCTTTGCCCGGCGAGGCGGCCTGTTCGAGGAGCTTCTCGATATCAACATGCGACATCGCGGTCGATTGTAGCACACAAGAGGCGGGGCATGGAGGGGACCGGGGGTCAGTTGCTCGATGGTGTCCTCAGAGAGGACGGACGGATCAGAAGGGTCAGGGCACCGAGGACAATTGGCAAGGCGATCAGCAGGATGCGGATCACCCAATCGGTGACGTTTCGCGGGACGGCCCAGCCGAAGGTCATCCAGATACCCATTGTCAGGCCGAAGCACACGAGAACCCACGCCCCGATCTTCGGGTGAACCCACAGAAGCCAGCCCGCGATGAAAAGCGGGAGCGCGAAAGTGGCGATCTCCATCAGCCCCCCGATCGCAAACGCCGGATCGATGGGTCGCCGGGTGAAGCCGCCTATCGATTCCGTCCCGCTGAAAAGGGCAAAAAGCCCCCCGAGCACGAAGCACATAATCGACGCAATCGATGCCGGTAGTCCGCGAGCCTGTTTGTGTACCATGGCGATCCATCCTTTCTTCGCGCACGGGCCTCTGTGATCGGGGCCTGTGTACGGATATGCAACGGTTCAATGTCCTACGTTGCATATTATATCCGCAGGAAGTCGCCGTGTCAAGACCTATTTGCAACGAAATTTGGGAAAATGTGGACTATGGGGAACGGCCCGGATCGTGTTCTGCCTTTCTTCCGCCTGAGGCCTAGGGTGGGGACAGGCACGGATTTCGCCCAGAGACGCATAGGGAGCTGCGACAGTACGGGCGAAATCCGTGCCAGTCCCCATATTCCCTGGCAGTCAGGGACCCGCGCGCAAGCAAGGGTGTGTTCCGGCTCCTCACTCCCTCAAGGAGCTGCACGCCCTCCCTTACGGTCAGGCCCCTGAGCTCGTGATCATCTGGAGGTCTTCAGAGTAACAATCCCGGGAACCTGTTTCGTCCGGGTCATACGAAAGTCGCCGCAATCGTGTAATGAAACAGGTTCCCGGGCTACTTCCCTGTTTCGCGGTGCTTTGCGTAGATGGTAGTATTGAGCGCAACAGGTCAAGCCAAGATGATTCATTCCGCCGAAAGGCCGTTTTCGACATTCCGATTCGCGAGGAACCATCTGCCGTTCGTTCTCATCCCGCTGCTTCTGGTGCTCATTTCACCGACGGCGTACGCGGATGAGCATCGTCTCCATTCAGGCGACAGGGAGCTCGGCATTCTCGATTCGGACGATCCCCAGTTTGAGGACAACTGTTACTACGACAGTTATGCGATGTATTGCAGGGCCGGGAACCTTCTCACGGTCACGCAATCCTCCACGAAGGTGGACAGCTACCTCATAGTCACGGGTCCGGGCGACGTTCAATGGGAGAACGACGATTACTCCTTCGAGACGGGATCGGACTCGCGACTTGTCATTCCGGTGCCCAGGTCGGGCGACTACGAGATTTCGTGCACGACGCACTATCCCCAGTCGGGCAGTTATCAACTCGATGTGCAGGTCCGGACGCCGCCGCGGTTTTTTGGCGTATTCGTCGGTGTGAGCGATTACGGATGGGCTCTGGAGGAAGCTCCCGCATGCGACCTGGACGCAAAGGCGCTTTGTCAGGCGTTTTTCGACGTCGGGCTCATGAATCCTGAAGACTCAGTCCTTCTGGTTAATAGCGAAGCCACTCTGATGAGCCTTGAGAACGCACTACATGAGGTCGGGACGGAGATCGGTCCGAATGACGTGTTCGTATTCTTTTTTTCCGGCCACGGTGACCATGCGCAGGTTTCGTCGAGGGATCGGGCCGGAGAAATCGACGGGCTTGACGAGGTGATCTCGCTGAGAGACACCGATCTCGCCGACAACGACCTGTCCCGAATGCTGGAGGGCGTCAAGGCCGGGCTTACGCTCGTGATGATCGATGCCTGCTATTCGGGCGGCTTCGCTGAGGATATCGTCAACAGGCCGGATGTCGTGCTGCTGGCGTCCAGCGAGGAAGATGTCGTCAGTGACTACGCCACGTCTTCACTTGCAGGCGGCTACCTTGGGCTGATTTTCCGCGATGCGATACTGGATGCGGGCGATCTCGACGGGGACGGTGTTGTCATGATCGGGGAGCTGATCCACTACATAGGGCGACGATTTTACCAGGAATGGCCCGAGCCGCTGTGCGCGATGTACGGTTACCAGGAGCTCGTGCACGATCGCGGGGCGGTGTCGCAGGACACGGTCTTGTTCTGGTGGAATCCCGATTAGGATCTCTCAAGCTTTGCTCCCGGGGCTACCTTCCCGCAAGCACTTCGTCGAGCCTCGCGCTTACCGCAAGCCGCCTCAGAAGCTGGATGGTGACCTCTCTCTCGCTCCAGTCGACATAGACCGCCACGTCCCCCTGGAGCGTGATCAGGTCGATAACATTGATGTTGTGGTCGGCCATCAGCTTGGCGATGTGCGCCAGGATGCCGGGCTGATCCTGGAATTTCGGGGACGAGATATTGACCCTGGCGACATTTCTTCTGAGCGCGATCGACTTGAAGCTGGCCTCGGCCTGGAGACGGTCATGGATCCGGTGGTACGCCTGCTCGCTTTGGGACTCAGGCACGAAAATGCCCATGTAACCGTACGTGACCGCAAGGCCGTGAAACGTGATATTCGCCTCGGCAAGGCTCGCGGCGATATGGCTCATGAGACTGGGGTCCTCCATCGATTCCTCGCCCACGACGCTTATGAGCGCGAGCGGGAACGGAGTCGACCTTAAAGTCGCCCGAAGGAATCCCTCTATCAGCGTGCCGCCCTGGGTGATGTCCTCGTTCTGGAAATGGACCACTCGAGCGCGCATGTCCGGCGTCTTGTGCTCAAGAGAATGGGGATGAAGCACCAGCGCGCCGCTGCGTGCCATGCTGTCGAGCTGTTCGGTGGAGATCACCGACAGTTTCTCGGGCTTCTCGACCGTCCTGGGATCGGCTTTCAGAACGCCCTCGGTGTCGGTGACGATTATGACCTCTTCGGCGTTGAGGAGCTTTCCGAGGAAAAAGGCTGTGGTGTCCGATCCTCCCCTGCCCAGGGTGGTCAGATGCCCCTCGGGGTCGCGGGCGAGGAATCCGCAAACCACCGGGGTGATCCCCTGCTCGAGCATCGGGATAATCCCATTCTCGAGCCGGCGACGGCTCTCGGCTTCATGCATGGTGAGGCGGCGATCCTCGTTGATTTTTTCGAGGCTCAGGGGTTCCTCTTTCGCCTCACTCGCGATCACGGGCCAGATTTCGTCCGAGGGCAACACGGCTCTCGCGGGACGTCCGGCGGCCTCGAGCGCGCTTGCGAACAGGGTCGCGGATTTCATCTCCCCGAATGCGGCGGCGGCGATTGTGTCGATGGCCTTGGGATTGTCGCCGGTGACCTCGTGCGCGAGGGCTATGAGCCGGCTGGTCTCGTCCGCCATCGCGCTGACCACGACGACCACGTTGGCGGTTGTGGCGATCCGGGCGACCTTTTTCGCGTTCTCTCTGACACGCTCCCCGTCCTTCAGCGTCTGGCCGCCGAATTTGATCACCAGCGTGCGGAAACTCGATCGTGAATCGGTCATATCCAGCGGTATTCTACATTAACAGCGAGGGAATAGTAAGAGTGTGAGGACCGCTCCCTTACGGCCGCGGGTCGGATATACGCCTGAGGGAAAAACCGGGGGACGCCACGGAATGGCGTCCCCCGACAATGAACGCGTTCACTTGATCGACAGGACTATTTGCCCTTGAGCTTCGCGATCGCTTCCTCGATTCCGGCCAGCTCCTTCTTGATCTCGTCCCTGTACTCCTGCAGCTCCTCCAACTGCTCGGCAGTGGTGATGAAGCGTCTCTGGGAACCCGATCCGCAGCAGCATTGCGACATGCCATGATGACCGAACATCATGCCGCGTCCCTTCATACCTCTCTCGGGTGGGTTACAGCACATTCGAATTCACCTCCTTTCGCATTTCGGCGCGAACTTCTTGTTAAGTGATTTAGCAAGTACTGAATTGCTCTCCAAAAAAAAGGGGTCATTTCTTTTTTTTCAGATCGTCGATCCGAGCCTGGATGTCCTCAAGCTCCTTTCTCAGGGTGCGCTCACACTCGCGCAGATACGCCAGCTTGTCTTGTGCCTCACCTTGGTCTTCGGTCGCGGAGTCGGGAGCGCAGCATTCGCAGCTGCACACACGGAAAATCACCTGCCCGCATTTTTCGAGTTCGGCGGGGTTGACATCGTAGGGAATGAAATAGCCCTGTCGCTCGCTTTGGACCAGCCCTACGAGCTTGAGGACCTTGAGATGCTGGGAGACGGCCGACGGGCTGACGCCGAGGTCTGCGGCGAGCTCGTTAACGCAAATCGGGCCCTTCTGTTTCAGAAGCTCGATGATCCTGAGACGGGTCTCGACCCCGAGGACCTTGAAGATAGCGGCATGGCGTCTGTGCGTGTGGCCGACCATTTAAGTAGCTGCTAAAATACTACGGAATTCCGATCCGGTTGTCAAGTCGGAGTTCTTCCGGAAAAGAGGCGACTGGAAAGTCGGGGGACCCGGAAAAGAGCCGACTGGAAAGTCGGCGGACCCGGGAATCGGGAAATGGTTGACTTTTTCAACTTTTTCTGCGAAATTTGGTTGAAACTTTCAACCTTTTGCAGATTAAGACCGTCTAACTGACATCTTATGAGCGTGGACGATCTATGTGACTGCTGACTTGTGTCACCAGGCCCGGGAGACCAGGGACCGGCTCATCACTGAACTCGACTGCGACATCGGTCCGGTGGCGTAAGGACACCGGGTATGGGGCGATGAACCAGTCGAGGCCCTGGGCTCCGCGGGCAAAGAGGGGATGGATCTCCGGAACGATTCAGCAGCGGGTGAAAGTCGATCGCTCATTCCACCGATTCAAGGACGGTGCGTCGAAGGGTCGAACCAGGAAACGGCTGAACGCCGTTTCCCGGTCTTTAGTCCGCCCCTGCAACCAGACGCTTGCCTGAATCTCTGTCATACGGCTCGGCGCTCCAGCCGCCGCAGAAGACTGATCGGATCCTTTGTGTTGACTGCTATTGCATGCTGTGTTATCATATCAGATCACAATTCACGGATACGAATGTGAATTCGGTTGCCTAGAGTCTGCCTGAATCCGCGCATTCTTTCAATCGAAACCGACCGGCGGAAGCCGGTGGAATACAGACGGAAAAGGTTCCGCGGAGGAAACGTCATGATACCGCGTGCGATTATCTTTCTGGCTCTTTTCATTTCCCTGTTTGTCGCCGTGGGATGTTCGGGGGGAAGCGGAGTTCCGGTCATCCCGCCTGTCTCGGGAGACGGAGTGGATTTGACGGGCACCCGCGCAGCCGGGGGAGAGCCCGGCGGGCATGTCCTTTGGGGATTCTGGCGAGGGGTGGTGGATCTTGAGTCGGGGCAGTTCGAGATGGTGCCCCTGAGAGGAGCCGCGTTCCATGTGAACATTGCGGGACTCCTGGAAGATGCTCCGGGCGGGCTATCGGTACATGTCAACTCGCTCGACGTCCCGCAGAGGCTTTTGGATTTCGATCTGACGATATCGCACCCGGCGCCGAATTCCGACCTTCGCGGGTTCGACGTCCGCGGAATCCTGATGGGTCCCGGGGACACGATTGTCGCGGAATCGGACCCGACGCTGGTGTTCAATGCGCCGAGCGGCACGATGCTGCTGAACGCGGACGGCTACACCAGATGGTGGAATGCAGTCGAGTTCACCAAGGCCGGCTTCCTAGGCTACGACGACGACCACGTGATTCCGGGTTACCTGATCCCCCAGACAACCCTTAACCCGTACAAATATTTCTCCGATGCGCTGGCGCCGGGGGATCCGGTCGTGCCGGGCGTCAATCAGTCGAACAGAGGCACATTCTCGACGAACCTGACGCCGCCGTCTCTCACCAGGAACTACCGGGTGAGATTTCCCGTCATAGGCGGCAAGCCGAAGCTCGGCTTCCATTACGCGATCGACGCGAGCTACGCGCCGCCCACCGGCGGATCGCCGACGCCGAAGCCGATCGGGGATTTCCCGCCGCAGGCGAACTGCCCCGAAGCGTTTCACGTCGAGGTGGGGACCGAAGGAAGCTCGGTATACTACGAGAGCGATCTGAATCGGGGCGGCGACCTCGTTCTCCGGATCGAAGTGTTCGACTGGGGCGCATCGAGCAACCCGGAGGGAATCCTGGGCGAGATTTCCGGAATCACGGTCGAGTCGCCTACGCTCTGTGAACCGTACAGCGCATGGCCGATTGTTCCCATTCCGGGATCGCAGCCCAACAGCGGTGTCTTTGCGATCAGCATTCCCAACGTTCAGCCCACAGGTTGCGAGAATCAGAATGTGCTGGTCACAGTGAAATCGAAGAACCCGTGGAGCTACGCGCCTCCGAACGAGGGTCCCGATTACCCCGAGTACGCCGACCTCGCGGGTTACGCGCTGGTTGAGGTTCCTGTCTCGACCCTCAAACCGTCATATCTTTCGATCGACGTGGAATCTCCGAACGGCGGCGAGGTGTGGCCGATTTCGTCGCAGCAGATGATCAAGTGGGCGTGGACCGATGAGATCCCCACCGTCGACATCTATCTCTCGCTTGATGGCGGGGCGAGCTACGACGTACCGGTCGCACTCGGGATCGCGAACACCGGTCAGTACAAGATCGAGTCGGTGGCCAATACTCCGACCGACCACGGCAGAATCCGGGTTTCGAGCTCGGCCGAGCCGGAAATTTTCGGCGAGTCGGACAGTGACTTCGTCATCGAATCCGTCATAACGGTCAACATGCCGAACGGCGGCGATTTCCTCCTTGCAGGGACCTCGACCGTCATCAAGTGGACCGCAAGCGAAACGGTTCAGAACGTGGGGATTCTTCTCTCAACGGACTCGGGCGGGAGTTTCCTGGAGTCGCTGAGTCTCGCGACGCCGAACAGCGGCGAATTCGTGTGGGAATATATCTGCGAGGAATACGTCAGCAACAAGTGCAGGATTGAAGTGTTCGACATCGATCAGCCGCAGGTTCTGGATGCATCCGATTCCGATTTCACGATCCTTCCCGTCCCGGATGCGTTGATAACCGTACTGTCGCCGAACGGGGGCGAAAAGTATGAGGCCGGCAAGCCGGCGGAGATCACATGGGGCGCCTCCGGTGCGATTTCGAACGTCGCGATCCGGCTTTCCATAGACTCAGGACTGAACTATGACATTGAGCTTACACCTTCGACCCCAAACGACGGGAACTTCACGGTTGGCGCGATCCCTGACGGTGCTGTCGGCAATGCATGCCGGATCAGGATCAGCGACGCGGATGATCCTGCGGTTAACGATGCGAGCGACATGGATTTCGCAATCATACCGAGCATTACCGTTTTGAGCCCCAACGGGTCGGAGCTATGGATCGAGGGCAATGTGCGCGAGATCGCCTGGGATGCCTCCTCAGTCATCGATAAAGTGATCATTCTCAAGTCGAGCGACTCCGGGGAGCAGTACCTGACGCCCATCACGCTGTCGACCGACAACGACGGGAGCTACATGTGGTATATCGAGCCGTCCGGCGACACCGGCACGCACCACAGAATTCGGATTCTGGACGCAAACAACACGTCCATACTCGACGAAACGGATGCCGACTTCACGATTTTCCCGGAGCAGGAGGCGCCGATAAACGTCATTTGCCCGAACGGGGGCGAGACATGGATCGCGGGCACGTCCCGGGAGATCACATGGACCGCACTTCCCAGCATACCCAATGTCAAGGTCGAGCTCAGCGTCGACGGCGGCTCGACATGGCCGTATGTCGTTGTCGACTCGACACCTAACGATTCCTCGTTCATCTGGGATTCCGTGCCTTCGAGTGCAGTGGGCGATTTCAATCGGATCCGGATCTCGGATGTTCTGAATCCTTCGGTTAACGACGTGAGCAATGCCAGCTTCACCGTCGAGGAAATGGGTGAGCCGTTCCTCGATATCGAGAGCCCGGTCAACGGGGAGACATGGCAGATCGGGTGCACTCAGTTGGTGCAGTGGCAATGGGGCGGTCTCATCCCGAACGTCGATATCTCGTTCAAACTCGACAATCTCGGCACGTACTCGGGCCTGTCGGATGATCTCATCAACAACGGGTCCTGCCAGATTCCGTCGTTCGAGCCGGATTACATCAATGATCTCAGCTTGTGGGATTCACCGCTGCTAACCGGAGTGGTCAGGATCGAATCTTCCGATGACCCGGCGATTTTCGATGAAGTAAACATCGGCATCCCTATCAACCTGGGTATTCTGTACGATATGGTTCAGGCCGCCGATCCCGCTGATTCCGACGGCGACAATCTGCCGGACGAAGTCGAGTTGTTCCTCGGAACCGACCCGAACGACCGGGATTCCGACCTAGCGGGTCCGGATGCGTTCTTTGACAGCTTTGAGATATTCGGCAACGGCTATTTCGATTACTACGATCTGATCCCCGATGCCGACCACGACGGTCTGATCGCCGCGCTTGATGCGGACGACAACGGCGATGGAATTAACGACGGTCAGACGACCGACAGCGACAACGACGGGATCGCGAATTACCTCGAGTACTACGGCTATACCTACAACTGGATGAGCGGGACATATCATCCGTGGGATGGCCACTCGATCAATAAGCCGTATTTCAAGACCGATCCATTGCAGCCCTCGAGCGACCAGGACCCGTACTCCGACAGCATGGAGGTTTCGGGCGCGTTCATGGATGTCTCCGTCGAGAGTCCCGGCGACTACCCCATGGTGCCGGCTTACCCGGACATCATCGTCAGGCTTGAGGGCTATGACGTCACCGTCAACGAAGAGATAACTCTCGAGGAAGGCAAGTCTCTTGAGAAGGGAACCGAGTGGAGTACGCAGACATCATGGGGAAGTTCGTACTCGTTCCAGCATGGTTGGGAAGTCAGTGCCGGAGTCGAGGCGGGATATGACGACGGATTCGTAGGCAAGGTATCAGTGAGCGGTAAGTATGGGCAGACATATAACACTACCACCACCAATGGAGTAACAGTATCTCTCGGCGGGTCCGCGGCATCCTCACAGGAGTGGAGCAAGGCGACCTGCACCAATCCGACTGACGCCGCCCACATGAAGATCTACCTCAAAGTCTACAATCAGGGAACATCGTGCGCCAGCAATATAGTGCCGACAATCACACTCAAGATCGGCAACAGAAATGTGGCCACATTTGACACTGGCACGCAGATCAACCTGCTGGAACCGGGCGGAGTGTATCCTGCGCAGCCGAGCACCTACTGGGTGCTCGACAGCGCAAGTTCGGGGCCCATCATACTCACTCTCGATGAATTGCGTGCGCTGGAATGCGGTGCGCCGGTCAGTGTCGTCATAACTCAGATGAAAGCTGATGTCATGCTGATGAACGAGAGCGGTCAGTGGGAATCGGCAGGCGACTGGGGCGAATACATGGCAAGGTGCGAAGCCGTCTGCTCCAATATGTACCTAGAAATAGGCGGGGGGAATTTCCTTCATTACCTGGTCTATTCGGGCAATGAACCGTCAGCTCCCGAGGTGACATTCGGTGACGCCCTGGCATGGGCAGCGGGAGCCGGCACTACACCGACCGAGCTCTGGATCACCTATACCGATGACTCCGGGCAGCAGAAGACGGCCTCCCTTGAAGACTGGCAGTTCGCTTTCGATGCTCAGACACTGATGGATAACGGTTTCACCGGCTCGCCTCTGCAGCCCCCAACTGCGGACTTCAACCTTAATCATCTGGTGTTGTCTCCGTACAGTGAGATCCTCGGCACAATACCGCGCGAGCAGATCCCGGATGTTGAGGGCCCGCAGGTGATCTACGCCTATTTCGATAACCTGCAGAAGAAAGTGCAGGCTCTGACTTTCGACTACAGCGGGATCCAAGGTGTGGAGTTTGTCGACAAGGATGCCGTCGTGCACGAGATGGACGAAGTCATATCCGGATCGGGCCTATTCGCGGTTCAACTCGACACCGGCTACGTATACAGCGGTACCGAGGTTGTCAGAGCGTACAGTGTCGATGACTCAATTCCCTACACTGAGGCTGACGTTGAGAAGCTGGTCTACGCAGAAATACCCGAACCCATCGCACCCTGGATTTCGGAAGCCAGCATTTACCTGGCTAACCGGATATTCAGAGTTCAGACTGTCGACGATCCCGACTGGCCGACGACATATGTCACGGCTCAGTTCTCGTGCTCGCCCGAGACTGTATCCCTGATCAAGGGAGCAGCCTATGGTGACTATTCTGACAGGTGGTATGGTCGATTGCCCGACTGTGTGACGTTATATAACTACAACGATGTTGTAATCAAGGCCGGCGTTACCGCTGATGTCTACGCTGAGACCCATTATATCTACGGCTGGCAGAATCCCAGGGCCCAGAGCAGCGACGAGTACTATGTCACCCAGACCTCTCTGGGCACCAATCCGAATCCGGATGAATGGAATATCGATTACTTCGACCTTGACGGCTACGGCAATGAGGAAGGATCGCTGGACATCGTTACCAACGAATGGACGAACTCGCATACTGTAGAAATGTGGGAAACCGACACCGACATGAATGGCGATGTCTTTCTCAGACCGCGAAACAACGACACTTTCACATTGCACTGGATAGGTTACGAGTGGCCGATTCCGGTGGAAATCGCCGCCTACGATGGCGGCAAGGAGTATCGTCTGATTACCGAAGACGACTGCAAGGGTACGGAGTTGTTCGGCACCATGTACCTCGACCTCTATTCCCGTTCGAGCTGTAACCCCATACAGACTTTCCCGTTGGTGTTGATCTACAGGACAACGTACGGCAATTTCGGGAAAATGCGGATCAGAAATCCGCAGTGCTACCATAACTGGTATGGGGACCATTTCTCGGTCGACATTGACTGGATTACATTCGGTGATGTCACATTCTAGAAGTAAAGGGAGATATTGCAGCATGGCCGTCGTCACGCACGGCGATGACAACGAGACCTTCTTATACACCTTCTGAGGGAGGAAGGAACAATGCTTGATAAAAGCATTCGTGGAATAATCCTGCTGGTTGCCCTGGTTGGGTGCGCCGGCTGCGGCGGCGGAGGCATGGTAGGTCTGGATGTCTCCGATATCTCGGGTCCCGGCTCCCTTAACGAAGGCCAGGTTGCGGACTACTCGGTGACCGTAGCCAATGGCCGGGAGATCGGGTACGCCTGGGCCGTGGAGCCCGAATCGGCCGGAGACCTGACCAACGCGGACGCAAGGAAAGCCACATTCCATGCGGACGAGGTTACGGTCAACACGGACATCTCGATAAAAGTGACGGTGACAGGCTGGAAGGCCGACCCGGTCATTGTGGAGCGTGACGTGACGATCCTGGATACCAACCAGGCCCCTGTGGCGGCCGCTCACTGCGACAAGTCCAGAATAGGCAACGGCCAGGAGATCCGTTTCTTCGACGACACGACCGACCCGGAAGGTTCGGGCGACATCGTCAAGTGGGAATGGGATTTCGACTATGACGGAAACGCCGGTTTCCATTCGGAGAGCGAGGAGAGGGAGCCGATTCATCGGTTCGACACGCCCGGCGATTACCGCGTGCAGCTTCGCGTAACCGACACGAGCGGCATCAGCGACATGCTCGACACTCCTCTCAGCATCGCCGTTATCGAGAACGTCGCGCCGGTTATCACGCAGGTGAACCATTCGAGAACGACAAGCGAAGCAGGCAACGAGGACGAGGCCGTCCAGCTTGAGGTCGTGTTTGAAGACTACGCGCCGCCGGGCGGGCCGCACAGCATTATCTGGTCCTGCGATTACGGCTGGTTCGACGACTACACGAGTCCGACGCCGAGATGGTTCCCGGCAGCCGAGGTCCTGGAATGCGATATCGCCGTGTATGTGATCGATGAGTTCGGGCTCACCGATTCCGGCTCGGTGCATCAGTGGACAACGAGTCTCCCGACGATTATCAACAGCGCGGCTCCGGGCAATGTCGTGATCTCGGAATCGCTCGTTGACGCGTTCGACGGAACGCTCAATCCTGCCGCATATGTCTTCCCGAACGACACCGAGGACGGGAACGTGATTTTCGTGTCATTCTGGGCCACCTGGTCGGGTAACAGCGTCGCCGGTATGCCGTTGCTGATGAGCGTCTACGGCGCTAATGCGGGCGAAAGCGACTACATGCATCTGATGGTCAACATCGGCGAGCAGAAGGAGACCGTCATGGACTTCGTGACGTTCCACTCATATGAGGGTCCATACTGGCTGCTTGACACCGGCGCGGGCTATTACTCGCTGACAAGGGGCTGGAACGACGACTCGAACGGCCTGCCGCAAACGTTTGTATTCGACCGCGACGGGAGATGTCGCTGGGCGTACGTCGGTCAAGTCACGTCGACAGGCGATCTTGGGTCCGCCATCGACCAGCTTCTCTGATGGGTCTCGAAAGGGTAGTGACAGTCTGCCGAAAGGGTACTGGGGAGCTAGGAGTCGAACCCAGGTCTCAAGGGCCAGAGCCTTGCGCCCTACCGCTGGACCACTCCCCAGCGAGCGAAGAAAATGTACGTTATCGAGTGTGCGGTGTCAAGGGTTCGAGGCTCGCGGCGCTCCGGCGGGGCTCAGACGACGAAAGCAATCCATATCCATTTCATGAGCCAGTACAAGGCGATGGCAATAAAGGCTGAGATGGGGACGGTAATAACCCAGCCTATGAGGACCTCTCTGACCAACTTCATATTCACGGCCTGGAAGCCTCTCATAAGGCCGATCCCAACGACGGCTCCGACGATGACATGGGAGGTGCTCAGAGGCAGCCCGAGTTTGGCGCTAAGCAGTACAACGGTGGCGGCTCCGAATTCGGCGGCGAATCCGCGGGTCGGGACCACTCCGGTGATGGCCTTGCCGACGGTGGCCATGCACTTAGCGCCGAAAGTGGCCAGTCCCGCAATAATCCCCACTGCGCCCAAGGCCAGAACCCAGGGAGAAACCTGCTGGCCCACCGATGTGGCACCGTGTCGGAGTGTGATAAGGACCGAAGAAACAGGCCCAATCGCCGATCCGACGTCGCTGGCGCCGTGGGCAAAGGCCATATAGCAGGCCGTCATGACCTGAAGGACGGAGAACACTCTCTCGATTCGACGACGGGAGTGGCCGTGATGGTGCTTTTTCACGATACGTCGGACAAGTATGCGGGCCAGGATGGCTCCGGTCAGCGGGACGACTATCGCAAGAGTGTAAAGCTCCGCGGCGTTTGGGTGGATATTGATGACTTCCAGACCCTTGAAGAAGACCTCAAGGACGATGGCGAGCAGATACATGAAGACCAGTACGGGGACGATCTGCACCATTGCCTGCTGGGGATCGCGTCGGCGTATGATACCGTACAGGATCAGCGCGAACATGAGCGCGGCCATGATTCCGCCGGCAAGGGGGCTGATGAACCAGTTCATGACGATGGGGGACAGGCTGCTCCATTTGACGATTCTGAAGCCCCCCACTGTGAGCCCGAAGCCCGCGAGCGATCCGATGATCGCATGTGTGGTTGATACAGGCCAACCGCGGGCGGTTGCGAAATGGTTGAAGATGCCGGAGGCCAGCATGGCGGCCATCATGCCGAGGATCAGATCGATCTCCTTACCCTGAAAGGCGCTCACATCGAGAATCTTGCTCTGGATGGTGGCGGTGTTATGCCCACCGATGAGCATGGCGCCGAGGAACTCGAAAATGGCGGCCACGATAATCGCGTTCCTGTAGCTGAGAGCTTTGGACCCGACGCTGGTGCCCATGGCGTTCGCGACATCGTTGGCTCCTATGTTCCAGGCCATGTAGAAGCCAAAGACACCGGTCAGGATTATGAGAATATTGAGCTCCACCACACGTCCCGAGGTCCCGACCGCGACAAGTCACACGTAAGCCGGGCTTTCCGGACCCGGCAATGCGAAGGACCAATCAGCGAGCCAGGATGCTCCTCAGTTCCTTCGAATATCGTTCAGCAGCGTTGGCGATTCTTCCCAGGTTTCTTATGAACTCGGTCCAGAGGATAAGGTCGACGGGCTTCATGTCGTCCGCGATGCTCACGAGAGCCTGGCTGAACTTGTACTGACGCTTGTCGGCCTCGTGCTCGATCTCGCTGACTTTCTGGATCATGGCGAAGACCTTGACGGCCTCGGGCCCGCCGAAGCCGGCCTCCAGGAGCTCGTCCAGCTCGTCGCCGATTTTGTGGGCCTGGTTGATGCAGTCGATGACATGGCCGACGACGCGGTCCAGCTCGTCGACGAGGGCGGGCGGGACGGCAAGTCCGGGCTTGAGGGTGGCAACCACGGCGAGGTCTTCGACGCGGTCCGCGATCTCATCCTGGGCGGAGAGGAGGCGTCGGAAGTCGCGGCGGTCGACGGGCATGAACAGGGAGCGGGGGAGATTGTCCCTTAGCTCGTTCTTGATCTCGTCGGCCTCATGCTCGAGCGCCATGATTTCCTTGGCGATCTCTTTCACCCTGACATGCTCGCCGGCTTTGAATGCCGCGATGAGCTCGGGCAGTTTTCCAGCGGTCTCGACGCATTTGCTCATATGGTGGCTGAGAGCCTGGAAGGGTGAACGTCCGAACAGGTTGAAGATGTTCCTGACCATACCGGCAAGACCTCCGCTAAGCGACGACGGGGGAGTATAGCAGGGCGTGAAGGCAATGTGAAGAACAGCTGGACGCGCGAAGTGTCTAGCCTCTCACACCGAGGCTGGCGCGGAACTCGTCGGGATGGTGGCAGACGCTGATCGCCGTCTCCAGGGTGAGCTTACCTTCCTGCACAAGACGCTTGAGGTCCATGTCCATGGTTTTCATGCCCCATTTGGAGCCTGACTCCAAAGCGGTGGGGATCTGGTGTGTCTTTGCCTCGCGGATCATGTTACGGATGCCGTGAGTGGCGACCAGGGTCTCTGTTGCGACCACTCGTCCGCCGCCGGTCTCGCGAGTGCGAGGAAGAAGGGTCTGGGAGAGGATACCCACAAGTGCCATGGAGAGCTGGAGACGTATCTGGGACTGCTGGTGAGCCGGGAAGACGTCGATGATGCGGTCGACGCTGGAGACGGCGGAGTTGGTGTGGAGGGTTGCGAAGACAAGGTGTCCGGTCTCTGCGGCGGTGAGCGCAGTGGAGATGGTTTCGAGGTCGCGCATCTCGCCCAGGAGGATAACGTCCGGGTCCTGGCGCAGCGCGCTTCTCAGGGCGCGCGCGAAACTGACCGTGTCTGCGCCGAGCTCCCGCTGGGAGATGATGGCGGTCTTGCTGATGTGCTTATACTCGATGGGATCTTCGATCGTGATGATGTTGCAGGGGCGATTTTCGTTGATGAAATTGATCATGGCGGCAAGGGTTGTCGACTTGCCCGATCCGGTGGGGCCGGTAACCAGGACAATGCCGCGCGGCTTGAGAGAAAGCTCTTTGCAGACCTCCTCCGGGAGACCGAGCTCCTCGATCTTGGGCACGCGCTGCGGGATCGTTCTGAGAGCGATCGCTATGTTGTCGCGCTCGTAGAAAACGTTCACGCGGAACCTGGAAATGCCCGGTATCTCGTACGCGAGGTCGCAGTCGCCGTTCTCCTCGAGGTTGTTCTTCTGGTAGTCGTTGATGATCGCAAGCGCGACCTTCTTCGTGACCTCTGCAGTGAAAATAGGGTAGGATTTATCCCGTATCAGCTTGCCGTGAAGTCGATAGACCGGATAGTCGTTGGCTCGGATGTGGAGGTCGGTGCAATCGTTCTGAAAACCCTTGACGAGGGCCTCGTTCAGCTCAAAAGGCTTGACTTTCGAAACGCCTCCGGCTCGTGTCTGCTGGACCATCTGTAAATCACCGCCATGTCCCTGGGAGAAGGTTACCCCAAACGCGATTATATCACAACAGGCTCTTGAGGGCTTATAGGGTGGCAGTCCCCTTGCGGGTGAAGCTCTGTCATGGTATGTATACAGGTGGAAGGTAGTGGGCCTCATCCAGGTGTCCGGGGGGGATCAGGGCACGTTCCCGGTGGCGGCAAGAATGGAGATGGGCCTATGGGTCGGAAACCGGCCTTTCGAAAGAAGGCGTTGTCATGGAAAAGGGATGTCGGATACGATTGACTCAGGTGAGGGCAGGGTGATAGTATTCTATTGTGCAGCCGGATAGACGAAGACGCCGGCAATGGGTGGCTCATGCTGCGAAATTCCGTGTGCCGCCTTGATGCCGGACAGGGGACAGGGAGCTTAAGAACGGGCTGCGAGAGGGACTCTAAAGAGTAGGGGGCGGTCGAGCATTCGGCTGCCGAGGACGATTATTTATGGATTCCACCGGTGCGTTTCGCGACAGTGAACTTCTAACCGCCCTGACTTCCGAAGTCACCCGGAAGGTCAAGAATCTTCGCACTCTGCTGAAGGTCACGCAGGGTATCAGCTCGGTTCTGGACCTGGACCAGTTGTTCAGTCTGATCGTAAAGGAAGCGGCCGACATTTTCGGGGCCGAGAAGGCGAGCCTGATGGAGATAGAGCCTGGAGCGGACTTCATGCGGATTCGTTCCGCCCTGGGTCTGCCGAAGGAAGTTATCAGCAGCGCGAGGGTAAGAGTCGGGCAGGGGATATCGGGAACGGTAGCGTCAAGCGGGGAGAGTCTTTTCATCCGGGACATCGAGAACGATCCGAGGTTCGGAACGCTGGCGACGAACGGGAAGAAGGCGCAGCGGTACGACACGAACTCGCTGATCTGCGTGCCCGTGAAGGGAAGAGACGGGTTGGTGCTGGGCGTTCTGAATGTCAACAACAAGTCCAGCCACGAGGCGTTCACCAAGGACGACCTTGATCTTCTCGAGGTGGTCGCGAGCCAGGCGGGAATCGCGCTTGAGAACGCCAGGTTGTATGCAACCGCGCAAAGCAGGATTCGCGAGCTCGAGACCGTTCACGAAGCCGGCGAGGAGATCCTTGTGGCGGGAAGCAGCGAAGCAGTGCTGCAGTCGATGGCGAAACAGATCAAGGAAATCTATCCGGAAAGCCAGTACGGGGTCGTATTCGTGGACCCCGATAACCTGTTTGTGGAATTTCACCAGGGAAGCGCGTTCATACGGGGTTTCTACGAGCGCGGGTACGAGAAGGGAATAGTCGCGGAGAGGTTCGTCGACATCGACCAGATCTACCAGCGTCCGCTGTTGTCGGAATTCAATGACCCGCTGTCGGTTCGTGTATTTGACGACGAATATCTGGATCGTGGCGTGCTTTTCTCGATTCCGCTGAAGAGTCCGCGCGGGGTAATCGGCTACGTGGACATATACCTCGACGATGAATCTCAGCTGGAGATGGACAGGGTGAGGGTTCTGGAAATAGTTGTCCATCAGGCGGCAGCGAATCTCGAGAACCGGAAATTGTACGAGGAGATGGGTCGGGGTTACACGGAGACGATTCGCGCGCTTTCGAGCGCGATCGACGCGAAGGACAAGTACACGATCGGTCACTCGGAACGGGTCGCGCTTTTCGCGGTGGAGCTGGGTCGGGAGCTGGGGTTTGACGATCTCACGCTGAATTTCGTGGAGCGCGCAGGAATCCTTCATGACATCGGGAAGATCGGTGTGAGCGAACTGATCCTCGGGAAGCCGGGGCGTCTGGACGAGCACGAGTTTCAGGAGATGAAGGACCATCTGAGGAAGTCGGCGGAGATACTCAGGCCGATCAAGTTCCTGGGACCTGCTTACGAAGGGCTGAAGATGCATCACGAGCGCATGGACGGGCGCGGCTACCTTGGCGTTCCGGGGGAGAAAATACCCTTGCTGGGACGCATTCTTGCGATCGCCGACGCATTCGACGCGATGACGTCCGACCGCCCTTACAGAAAGGGCCTCCCGGTCGAGGTCGCGAAGCAGGAGCTGAGGAAAAACGCGGGGACGCAGTTCGATCCGGACCTGGTGCACATTTTCTGTCACGTTCTGGACAAGAGCATCGACCAGAGCGGCAGGATGACGTTCGAGGGGCTCGAGGAGATCAACCGCAGAAGCCAGGTCAGCTTCAAGTACGGGAAGGACGCGATGTACACAGTGCTCAAGCCGCTGTCGGAGGAGGAGCGCGCCAAGCAGGAAGAGCGCAGGAGGGCTGCAGCGAAGCGGATCGCGGCCGCTGCGGGGAACGGGGAGGCCTCAAAGAAGCCGCAAAAGGAAGTAAAGCTGGACGAGGAGAGCGAGCGCAGCGTAGCCGAGAAGGGCTGAGCAGGGGTCGGGCGCTGACACATTCCGGATCTGGATTCTGAGCGCATCTCGAACGATGCGTTTTGTTGTCTCTTCTGACGACCCTCTTGATCGAAAAAAAACGATACTTGGTCTTGTGGAAACGCCGTTTATCCAATAGAATTAAGTTTAGTGAGGGTCCGGTGAGCAACGAAGTGTAGTTGCTCAGACGGAGTGAAGAGCCTCAGGGGATTCGCTAATGGCAGCCGCCAACAAGCGTGACCAGAAGCCTGAGTTCCCGAAGAGCCACACTGTCCATCGCAATATACAAGCAGCAAAGCCGGGTTCCTGAAGGAGCCCGGTTCTTTTTTGGCCCTGAATCACCCCCGGCACATCACACGGTATCAAAGGCCCGAACGTGAGGGACTGCATCGCAGGGGCACGGCATGCCGTGCCCCTACCTGATGCCGCATGAATGGCAGGCTGGAAAGCCTGCCCCACATTCGGATCGCGCTTCTTCAACAGCTTCCGTATCCAAGGCCCGAACGTGAGGGGCTGTTGAAAAACCTGATTCGATGCCGAATCGGGTGGCACCCCCAGGCTCGAGGACTCGCCTGAGGGTGCCACGCCTGATATGCCGTCCTTGCGCGAAATCAGTCTTTTTCAACAGTCCCGTGAGTGAGGGCGCAAGAGCGCGTGGGAATCGAGAAAGGGCGGTTCTTTGCAGGGAAACACGGTGCCTGTCACCGAGTTCGATTTTCGAGTACAATCTGGTGTCAATTGCCATGATTTCGGTCGATCGGATGCCGGCTGAGAGCCGAGCGGATTCGACCCGGAGGCTGGAGATGACAAGATTCACGATTGCTCTTATTCTGATGTTGGTGATTTCGACGGGAGTACAAATCCAGGCGCAGGAGGTCCCGGTCGAGGGCGGAGAGGCCGGATCGGCAGCGGGACCCATCGATCAATACACGACCGGCTGGACGAAGACCGAGGGGCTGTTCACGTACTATAAGGATGAGGCGACGAGACGGGTTCTGATCTCGTTGAAGCCCGGGCAACTCGATCACACGTATTTCGTGTCAACGACGCTCTCCAGAGGGACCGGCGACGAATTCTTCGCAGCGCCGATGATGTGGAACCAATCGGCGTTCGAATTTCGGCACGCGGGTCAGTTCATCGAGTTTGTGAAGCCGAACTATCAGATCACGACAGTGATGGGCGAGCCGATGGCCAGAGCGGTGGAATCGGGGATATCCGATTTCATCTTCGGCAAGGCAATGGTCGAGGCGGAGGACCAGGACGACGGGGAGGTCGTGATAGACCTTTCGGGTTTTCTTCTCGGGTCCACAGGTATCGAGGCGGCGGCATTGTACTACGGGTTGCAGTTCACCATCGACTACGAGCTGTCGTACGTCGACAGGATAAATGGTTTTCCGAAGAACGACGAGATCGATACACGGGTCGTGCTGTACGGCGCCGGGGGGCCGTTCAGCGGGGGCATAACGGACGGGCAGGAACTTGGGCTGCACTTCTCTCTTGCCGAGCCGCCGGACCCCGGCTACATGCCGAGGTACGCGGACGATCGGGTAGGCAATTTCGTCGACCTGGCCATGAACTACTCCGTCGCCACCGACAGGGCCGAGACCAGGTATGTGCGGTATGTCCAGAGGTGGCGGCTCGAAAAGGCCGATCCCGAGGCCGAGATGAGCGAGCCGGTGCAGCCGATAGTGTTCTGGCTTGAAAACACGATACCTTACGAATATCGGGATGCGATCAAGGAAGGGGTGCTGGTGTGGAACGCAGCGTTCGAGCGGATCGGGTACCGTAACGCGATAGTGGTGAAGCAGATGCCGGACGACGCGGACTGGGACCCGGCGGACAGCCGCTACAACACGATCAGGTATTTCGTGTCGCCGCCGTCGACCTACGCCATCGGTCCGTCCCGGACCGACCCGAGAACCGGGGAGATCTACGACGCGGACGTCGGGATCTCAGCCGACATGTTCAGGTACGCGTACAGGGAGTACGATCTGAGCATTGCGCCGCTGCGGGACGCAGTCGCGGCCGTGTTTCCTCCGGGCTGGCCGAATCTGGACGGTCACCAGGTGAGATGGGATGAGAACACTCAGAAGATGCTTGAGGGACAGCTCAGGGGATTCGGAGAGAGGGGCATGCGGGATGACTTCGCGACCATTCATGCGTTCGAGGGCTCGCGTGCCGCGACGATCCTGGGCGCGAGGGACATGCTCGAACCGGGAAGTCCCGAGGAGGCCAATTTCATTCATGAGTATATCGTCAGTCTCGTCTGTCACGAGGTGGGGCATGTGCTGGGGCTGACGCACAATTTCGGCGGAAGCGCGGGGACGCCTTACTGGAAGCTGAACCAGATGTACTGGACAAGGCAGCACGGGCTTTCGCAGTCGATCATGGATTACACTGCGGCCAACATAGCTCCGGAGGGCGAGCTGCAGGGCGAGTACTACCAGACCAGCCTGGGAGACTACGATTACTGGGCGATAGAGTACGCGTACAAACCGATTCAGGCGGATACTTCGGAGTCGGAGCTCGAGGAGCTCGGGAAGATCGCGAGCCGTGCACCGCAGTACCGGTACGGAGCGGACGAGGACGCGTACGGATGGACGAGGAACCCGGACCCCGATGTGTTCATGTGGGACCTGAGCGATGATCCGGTTCGATTCCACGGAAGCCGACTGACGGTATCGAGACAGCTTATCGATCGCATACTGGAACACTGGGGCGAGCCCGGGACGCGGCCGTCGGAGATCAGGAACGCCTTCACTTACGCACTCTGGGACTATTTTCTTGCGGCGGACGCAGTTCCGCGATTGATCGGCGGCGTGCGGGTCTACCGCGACCGCGTGGGCGATCCCGGCGGACACCCTGCGCTGGTCCCGGTGAAGGCCGAAGAGCAGAGGCGCGCGCTTGCGTTTCTCACGAACAGAATCTGGGCGCCGGACGCGTACCAGTTCGATCCGGCGCTTCTGAACATGCTTGGTCGGGATCGATCGGAAGTGTTCGACTGGATGAGCCTGTACACCGGAACGGCTGATTTCGACACTCACGCATGGGTGAATATGGCCCAGGAGACGCCGCTGTACTGGCTGTACGATCCGATGGTTCTGGAGAGGATAGTGAACAACGAGACCCGCATGCCCCCCGGCGAGGATGCCTTCACGCTTCTGCAGCTCTTCGACGGCGTACGATCTTCGATCTGGGCGGAAGTGGACGCGGGAATCTCGATCAACGGCTTCCGGAGAGACCTCCAGAGGGCGCATCTGGAGATGATCAGCGGGATCGTGCTGAACCCCGCGAACGGCACTCCGGAGGATGCGATCACTCTCGCGAGGCGCGACCTGGCGATTCTGAAGAGCCGAATCTTCGGCCTTCTCAACGGTCCCGGCGCCGCGAATCTCGACACGATGTCCAGGGCTCATCTCGAGGAGTGTCTGTCAAGGATAAACCTGACGCTCACAGCTCCGATGAGAAGGGGACCTGAGAGCGTCGCGTTCACGCTGAGTTTTTAGCCGCGCAAGTCGGACGTTCTCGCAACGCGGCATTGAATGCAGCTCATGAGATATAGGACAGGAGCCCTGCTGCTCGTATCGCTGCTTGCTGCAACGGCGAGTTCCGGTTGTGGCAAGGAGAGGCCGTCCGATGCAGGGAGGTCATCGTCGGCATCCGCCGATGAATCGGTCTACCGTGCGGTCGAGGTGGAGCCTGTGTCTCCTCAGCCGGGGAGGCCTCTGCCACTCGGCGTGATCCAGGAATCGAGTCACCAGCTTACGATGTTCCGTGGAAGCCCGGAAAGGAACCTGTCCGGGGTGCGCAGCGTGCCGCGGCATCCCAAGCTTCTCTGGAGGTTTCAGACGAAAACGAAGCTGGAGGGGCCGTACGAGCAGAGGGGCGACAAGAAGCTCGGGGAGGAATCGGAGTGGAGAGGTCTCGGCTGGACGGGTCAGCCGTGCTACATGGAGGGCAGGATATATTATGGTTCGAGTGATTCGTATATTTACTGCCAGGATGCGCGCAGCGGCGAGCTCTATTTCTACTACGGGACTCATCACTGCGTGAAGGGGAGCATCTCGATCTTCGACGATCTCATCTATCACGGCGGTCGGGACAACAAGATTCATTGCTATGATCTCGACGGGAAGATGTTCTGGGAGACGCGAACCGGAAACGACGTGGACTCAAGCCCGGTTGTGATCGACGGACGCGGTTTCATAGGCGGAGAGGACGGGAACATTTACTCATTCGATCCGCTCAGCGGCGAGATTCTGTGGGCCACCGTGACACCGGGCAGCGTCGAATCGTCGCCCTGCGTCGCGAAGGGTCGCGTGTTTGCGGGGAGCTCACGCGGAAGGCTCTACTGCTGCGACGCGGTGACGGGAGAAATCCTGTGGGAGTTCAAGACGCTCGGGGACACGGATTCGACTCCGGTGTGGTGGGACGGGAGAATTTATGTTGCGTGCGCGACAGGCGATGACGGGGAGAGCGGTCACGTATGGTGCATCGACGAAAAGACCGGCGAGAAGATCTGGCACGTGCCGATGTCGAGGGGGGTATGGGCTACGATTGCGATCAATCCGGACAAGGGAAGGCTCTATGTCGGCTGCGCGAATGGATACATATATTCGCTCAGAATGAGTGATGGCAGTCTCGTGTGGAAGCGGGACCTCTATTCGAGGATATGGTCGTCGCCGGTGGTGGTCGACGGGTGCGTGCTGGCGGCGGTGCGGGACGGGAGGTTCTGGTGTCTCGACGAGGAGACGAGCGAGCCGATATGGGTGTTCGACGACGGTTTCGATTTCGATGCGACGCCGTGCGTGGCGGACGGGATGATTTTCATCGGGTCGCAGAACGGGTGGGTATACGGGATAGGCGAATCTGAGGACGATGAGGAGATCAACGGGCATTGGTTTACTACTGAATTACCGATGAAGAGAAGGCTCGACCATAACCCGGAGGGGATCGTGACGATCGACAATCCCGCGCCGTCGCCGGGGACGTATACCGACACGAACGCCGCCAACAGGGATCACTACCGCGAGCCGGTGTACGGGCGGGAGTGGATATCGGGGGAAGAGTCTGCGGGAGAAGACTGAGCTCACCTCTGAAGTCTGCGACCGTCAGTGCGGGCAAGGAGCGAATCGTTTTCTCATTGCCACCTGCCCTGACGGCGCATTTGAAGGAGGCGAGGAGCAGCCATGTCAAGAACCACAACAAAGACCAGGAGAGGGACCGATACACCGACATAGAACCAGGGCATTGGCGGGGGAAGGCTCAGATGGACCGGAGGCGCTACGATCTTCGCCGATTCGATGGCTGAGTAAATCTCGGATGTAACGTAATATGCGGGGACAAAACAAGCCTGGTATAGCAGTATGAGAAACCCGAGACAGATCAGGCCGGTTGACGTGAAGAACCTCGGGAGGGCGGCGGCGCACATGCCTGCAGCAAGCATCAGGCGATAGACAAGGTACAATGGAATTGCGGCGGCGAGTTTCCCCAGGTCTGTGCCACTCGCCAGGAAGCACAGAAGCAACGCGAGGCCAGGGGGAACAACGTGTCTCAGCCAGATAGTTGTGGCCCATCTTCTCAAGCTGACAGAAATCGACGACGCGGGGAGAGCACTGTCGAGAACGTCTCGTCCCGCCGGGATGGCAAACTGGTTCTGAAGACAACGGGGCAGAAAAAACAAGAAGTCAAATACCCCAATCAGCACACATATGCCGAAGATATCCAGGCAGAATCGCCACTGCGCTTCCCAGTAGTAATCCTCGATCCCAATACCCGGCACGATCGAGACACACAATACCCAAAACACAATCGTCAACCATGGCTCGTATCGTGTCGGAGCCGGCTTGTATCGACTCAACCATTGAAGGTAGAGATATCTGTCCTCGCGCGGCATTAGGGATCACAATATAGCAGCTGTAAGAAGCTTCAAGGAGAATAACGATGCTCATCCCTGACGGGCTCCATGAGCCTACTCCTCTTCCACTGCGGCTTTGACGGAGCCGGAGGCGTGGGCGCGGAGGTAGACATCGATGAAATCCTGGATGTCGCCGTCGAGGACGCGGTCGGCGTTGCCGGTCTCGTACCCGGTGCGCATGTCCTTGACCTGCTTGCGCGGATGCAGGAAGTAGTTACGTATGTGCCCGCCGCCGAACTGGATTTTATGTTTCTTGCCGCGCTCGGCCTCGGCGTCCGCGGCCTGTTTCTGTCTATCCAGCTCGACGAGCCTGCTCTGGAGGATTTTCAAAGCCATGGCCTTGTTCTTGTGCTGGCTGCGCTCGTCCTGGCAGTTCACGACGAGGCCGGTGGGGAGGTGGGTGATGCGGACGGCGCTGTCGGTTTTGTTCACATGTTGACCACCCGCGCCGTGCGAACGGTAGGTGTCGATCTTGAGGTCGGCCTCGTCGATCGCGATCACGGTCTCCTCGATCTCCGGGGTGACGTCGAGGCCGGCGAAGCTGGTCTCGCGCCTCTGCTGTCCGAAGGGGCTGATTCTGACGAGGCGATGGATGCCCTCCTCGCACTTGAGGTAGCCGTACGCGTACTCGCCCTGCACCTCGAACGTGGCGGACTTGATGCCGGCCTGCTCGCCGGGATGCTCGTCGAGCACTCTCGCGTTGAAGCCCATGCGCTCGCAATAGCGTAGGTACATTCTGAGGAGGATGGAGGCCCAGTCCTGCGCGTCGGTGCCGCCGGCCCCGGACTGGATCGAGCAGATCGCGTTCCCGGCGTCCTCGGGCTCGGAAAGCAGAAGCCTGGTCTCCTCTTTCTCGACACGCTCGGTGACCTTCTGGAACTCGGTCCGCGCGTCCGCGAGATAGGCGTCGGGATTATCCTCGGCGAGCGCGAGCTCGGTGAATTCAGATGCGCTGCGGGCGGCGCCGGACAGGTCGACCCAGACCTGCCGTTTCTGCTTCAGGCGGACGAGGCGGCGGTTGATATCGGCGGCCTGGCGGGGATCGGACCAGACGTCGGGGCGCTCGATCTTCGATTCGAGCTCGCCGATCTCGCGGTCGAGGCTTGCAAGGTCGAGGTCGCGACTGATGGTGCTGATGCGCTCCGAGAGCGCGTCGGCCTTGCGCTTGATCTCCTCAAGCTCTTCTATCGGAGTGAGTTCAGCCATACGGTGACAATTATACAGGTTTCAGACCTCACCCCCTAGCCCGCATTGGACCTCACCCCCCTAGCCCCCCTCTCCGCAATTGCGGAGAGGGGGGGAATGGGGGGGAGAGGTGGTGAACGCGAATCAGAGACCTCGTGTCTTATCTCGCCGAGCGGTTCGGGGAAGTTGGAAATGCTATACTGAACCGATTGGAAGCGTCATGTGGAAGACATGGAAGCCTGAAATAGTCCGGGCGATCATACTGCTGGCCGTGGTCGCGGCGGCGGCGCTGCTTTTGAACTGGGCCAGGACGCCGATACTTTTCGCGGCCGCGGATCGGGGGATGATCAAGAGAGCGGATGCCGGAAGTCTGAAGGGCGTGTGGCTGATCGATTCATGGAAGCACAACGGCTGGCCGGAAGTTGACACGGGAGCGCCCAAATCGGACGGTGGGGTCGGGCAGGACGGGTCAAACGGCGGAGAGCGGACCGAGCCGAAGGTGCTGAGTATAAACGCTCAGCAGGCGAAAGATCTTTTTGACCAGGGCGGGTGCGTTTTCTTCGACGCGAGGATGGCGGAGGAATACGAGGAGGGTCACATACCGGGCGCGCTGAACTGGCCGTACGAGCTGTTCGGTCCATATTATGATAAGTACATTAAAGAGCTGGTTAAGGATGAGTGCATTGTCTGCTACTGCATAGGGGGGAGCTGCGATGAATCCTTCCATCTGTCGCAGAGCCTGGCGTACGAGGGATTCAGCGAGGTGTACCTCTATGAGGGCGGGATCGAGGAGTGGCGTCTGTATGAGTATCCGGTGAAGACGGGGTCGGAGCCATGACCGGAGAACCGAACACGAGCCCGGCGCACGACGATCGGTCCCGGAGCACGGCCGCGGTGTCCGCGGTTCCCCCGGTCGTCTATCATGTCTTCAGAATTGCGCTCGGTCTGATTTTCGTCATTGCGAGTTTCGAGAAGATCGCAAGCCCCTGGAATTTCGGACGCGCGATCCACGTGTATGAAATCCTGGTCGGACCGCTGGCCTACCTGATCAGCCCCATGGCGGCGATTATGCCGCTTCTGGAACTGGTCACGGGGATACTGCTGATAATCAACCGATGGGTGCGTCCGGCGTCGCTGTTGATCCTCGCGATGAACATCGTATTCATTATTGCGATAACGAGCGTAATAGTGCGGGGGATGGATATCGACTGCGGTTGCGGTCTCGACAAGGGCTTGCTGGCGTCGATCGCGGGGACCCAGGCGGACGCGTGGGCGCTGGTGCGGGATTTTGTGGTCCTTGCGATGAACCTGGTGGTTCTATTCGCGCCGCAGTCTGCGGGTGGGCGTAGTCGTGCGGCATGCATGCCCCCCAGTAGTCCCCTCCAAGGGGGGGACGGTTAAGAGCCCGCTTGTAGTCGCTCCCCA
>CAYGZQ010000038.1:0-39918 GCA_964354375.1 uncultured Planctomycetota bacterium | reverse complement strand
CGGCGGTCGTGTTTGTGCAGGACACATGCGACCCGTACACGGGAGTGTATGGCGTCTACGGCATCAGCTCGCTCGACTACAGCGCCTACACATGGTTGAGCGACCCAGGTGAGGAAGGGGATTTCGATCAAGGGACTTGGCCGTCACTCGCCGTCGACAATTCGGGCGGTGACACCGCATCCGTCACATTCATGGCAACGGGAACGGGCTCGGATTGGCTGACATACGCGAATTTCTGGGTCATCGACAGCGCAGGGAGTATTGCAGAGCCAACCGATGTTGACCCTGCAGCGGAAGGATACTTCAGCTTAGACGTGAACGATTTCATGCTTCACGACTGGGGGACCACATCGAGCCTTGTCGGCGAAACCGGCGGTGGTGACAGCCTTTACTGGACCGCATGGTCGGACCGAACGAAAGACGCTGTACCGCACCTGGTGCTGGGCTGCCGCGGCTACGCCAACCAGTGATTGCGGCAATCAGTGCTTCACGCGAGTAGCGCTCATCTGTTTGTGTCCTGATGCAATGAACAGTAACATGCCCTCCTCCGGGAGGGCGTTCTCGTAGGTGCCCAGCCGCGGTGCTGCCGGCGTCTGAACCCGGCCTCCCCATTGTCATGACTATGTTCCCGGGAAGAGGTTCTTTTGCTCTCGACTACCGCCGTTAAATGTGATTAAATACCCCCGAAGGAAGCAGAGTAAGTAGTGCGAGGAGAAGCGGACGGTGAAGGCACTAATGTCATGGCCCAGGAAACCGCCCGGGCATACTGGCGATTCACCGTCCTCTGGCTGATCACAGGGTCTGCTCTCGGAATCCTGTGCGCCCTCTCTCTTCTCTTTCCCCAGCTGCTGGCCGCGCATCATATCCTGGGCTACGGTCGCCTGATCGCGGCTCACAGAACGGCCATCATCCATGGCGCGATGTTCTCGGCCGTGTTTGCGTCCGGATACTCGCTCCTTCCAAAACTGACCCAGGCGATCGCGATCCGGAAACACAGGAGCCTGATTTTCGCGTGGGCGGGTGCGGCGATCGTGCTGGTCGGATTGATTCTGATACTCGCCGGTCACGGATCGGGGCGGGAGTACGCCGACCTGCCGGTGTGGCTCGCGCTGGTCTTCTGGGCGTACCTGATAGCGACGGCGATTGACATCTCAACGCTGGTGATGCATACGAGGTCGATGGTCCCGCATCCGTCCGCAGGGCTGTTGCTGGTCGCGACCATCCTTCCTGCGATAGTCTATCCCTTCGCGCTTCCGGACTGGTGGGGAGTGGGTCTTTTCGACGCGTTAAGGGGATGGATCGGATGGAGGGCGATATTCGCGGGCAGTTTCGCCCTCGGGGCAATCGGCGTTGGAATCTGGTACCTGGGCTCGATAAAACCCAGGGTGATGATCCCCGGAGGCGTCTTTGCCCTGGGAATAGCCTTGCTTGTGGTGCCCGGGCCCTTGATGGGCGCGGTGCATCTTCTTGACGCGCCGATGTGGGCGGGTCTCAAGGCGATGGGAGCGTTCGCGGCGGTGCTCGGCGCGACCGGACTGTTGATGGTGCTGGTTGCGATGTGGCGGGGACCGGTCTCGACTCCACCGGGACTTCTGTACATCGCGGGTCTTGCCGGGCTCGCGATCGCCTGTGTCCAGGGCGCGATTATGGTCATCCCGCCGATCCATACCGCTTTCCATTTCACGACGAACACGTCGGCGCACGCGCATCTCGCGCTGAGCGCGCTCCTGATGATTTTCCTGGCGGGTGCCCTGATGTTTGCGCCGAGGCTGACGGGAGTGAGGTACCGTGGGTCGGGCAGGGCGATGGCGGGAGCGGGATGGTTCGTCGGCGGAATGATCGTGCTGTTTCTGTTTGAGACATCCGCGGGGGTTCTTCAGGCGGCGGCGTTTTCCAGGGGACTCTCCGCGCCCGACTGGCTGCCCACGTTCAGATGGTTGCAACTGGGCGTTCTGATCGGCGGCGCCGGAGCGTTTGCGGGCACGATGATGCTTGGAGGGTCTCTCCTGAGGAACCTTCGCGTCCCGATACCGTCACCGGCGGTGATAATCCACGAGCCAGAGGGAGCGGAAGAGGCCGCGGTCGAGGAGCCTTCCGATGACTTGGATTCGCCGGGTCGCACCGACGATCTTCTCGAAGGGGGAATGAATGGCTGACAGCGGCAGGTCTGAGCTGCCCCCCGGGGTTCTCACGGCAAGCCGGCTTTTCGGGCTTGCGAGCGGAGCGTTTCTCATCGCTCTGATTCTTGCGGCCGTTTCGATGCGGTCGGAGGGGGTTGCGGCGGGCCTTGCGCCGGTCCAGTTGGTCGATGTGCGCGCGGGAAAAGCGATCTTCGACGGAGAGGGCTGCATTTCGTGTCACTCCCGTATGGTGCGCAACGTCGACAGGGGCATGGGCGTTCCCGCAAGCGAGGAGTTCATGCTCGCCGGGGCAGGATATCCGGGGTCCGCGAGGATCGGCCCGGACATTCAGAACCTCGACCGAACGTACCCGGAATCGTTGCTGCGAATCAGGCTGACCGAACCGGAAACGCTCGAGCCCGGCACGGTCATGCCTTCATATTCTCACCTGGGAGCGTCGAAGCTGAACGCTCTCATCCTGTACCTGCAGACCTCGTCCGAGTACCCGCGCGGCCGCTGGGAGACCGTTCGGTCCATAAACGGGATCGAGTCGGCCGTACCCGATCAGGTCCTTGCGTCGCTCGACAGGTACATCGATCCTGAGACGCAGATTCTCGTCCCGCCGATTCTGGACACCGAAGAATTCCTGATTACGGGATCGGGCGTCTACAAATCCCGGTGCGCTGCATGTCACGGATTGGAGGGGAAGGGCGACGGACCGATCTCGTGGAAAGCCCAGGCTGCAAGCGAGCGGTCCTCAAGCGCGGTTCCGCTTGTGCCCGCCGCCGATTTCACGGCTGCGGTTTTTTCCGATTATTCCCAGGCAATGATCTATTGGCGAATAACCGAAGGGGTCCCGGGGACCGAGATGCCGTCCTGGGGCAGAACGCTTTCGGACGATGCGATCTGGTACCTCGTCGGGTACATCCGGTCGCTTGCGGAAGGTCCGGGATTGTTCGGGGAGGTGCAGGTGCCTCCTGAGGAGCCCCTGTGGTCCGACCTTTCGGTCGAGACTGGGGAGCCCGGCCTTCTCGGTGAATGGGAGCTATTTTCGCATGAAATAAGCGCGTCTCCGGACGCGATCGAAGAAAACAGTGGGTCCGCGGACGGCGCGTCGGAGGAAGAGGGTGGCAGTAGGAATGAGGGTGATGCCTCCGCCGATGCGACGAGGTCCGCGGGCGGTTCCGCTGCCGAGGGGGAGTCGCCGTGAAGGACATCCATCAATGGGAGGAGCCCGACTGGGACCTTCCTGAGCCCGTTGAGTTCGGCTGTTTCAGTTTGAGGGCCGACTCTGCCTTCACGGCGATCCTCCTCGCAGGAGTTGTCGTAGCTCTGACGGCGGCATTGTGGTTTCTGGCCGGTGGGAGCTGAGAAGGAGAATGACGAGAATCGCGGCATACGTTGTTCTGATTTTTCTGGGCTTCATTCTCGCGGCCATAGCGCCGTCCCTGCAGGTGAGCGTGCCTGTCAGGGGCGATGCGGTCCGCGATCTTGCCCACAGGCTTGGGAACTCCGACCCCCGCTCGCCGGCCTCTCCCGTGCCGGTCCTGTGGGGCCGGGAGATATACGATGCCTCATGTGCTTCGTGCCACGGTCGTGTTCACACCGGCGACGGCACCGCATCCGGGCCTCCGACCAACTACTCACCGAGCGATATTCACCGGATCATCACTTTCGGGCATGCCACAAGGCCGCCCGAGGGTCTTCCCTATTCCGGACGGGCGTTCGAGCTCAGAAAGGACCACCCAGCGTTTCCCGTGAAATTGACGGACAGCGAGCGATGGGCGGTGGCAGTCTATCTGTATTCGAAGGATCTTGATCCAGGGAAGGTCGGCGGCGATTTCCTCTGGGTCGAGGCTTGGCGTAAAGAGCTGCACGAGGACCCGGATGCCGAGACATCGGGCGCCGGCCTTTACCAGAGCCTTTGCGCCACGTGTCACGGACCCATGGGTTACGGCAACGGTCCGCTCGCGAGGGACCTTCTGCCTCCCCCGAAGGATCTCAGAGACTTGCCATGGCTGGCATACCAGTCGGACAAATATATCTTTTCCGTCATCAGCGATGGGAGGGGCAAGAGTTCTCAGGGCAGCGCCGCCGTTTGGAGCGGCATGCCCGCGTGGGGAGAGTATCTTGATGAGGACTCGATCGCGAGGGTGGTCGTGTACCTGCGGAGCTTCGGCTACTCGTTCGATGCGAGCCTGAATCGTCCGGGAGCGTCGCGCGCCGAAGGACGTAAGGCGCAGCCGGTTATCGGAGCGTTGAGGGAGATTCCGCCCGACTCGAATCTGTGGACCTGGAATGAGATTCGCGCGTTTCTTCCCAATGCCCCCGCCGAGCCGCCGGAGTGGATGACAAGGTAAGGCCTTATGGCTGATGAATCTCGAAATATTGGCGCGAATGAGCTCGAGCAGACTCGGAAACCGAGCCCGCCCGTCTCACGTCGCGGCTTTGGCTTCTGGTACAGAAGTCGGATGGAAGCGTGCGACCTCTTTGACGGCATGGCTGCATTCGAGAGAAAACGGAGCGGGCTCGGCGCGGGCAGGACATCGGCTGATTTTCTCGGGCAAGCGCTGTGGGTGACCCTGGCGGCCGTCGTTGTATCGGGCATCGGGCTTCTCGCAGGATATGCACCCACAACCGCTATGTCTTTCCCGTCCGTCGAGTACATCCAGTTGTCCTTCCCCCTCGGGTGGTGGTTGAGAGGAGTGCACAAGTTCGGGACAGACCTTTTCGTGATACTGGCGATTCTGCGGCTGATCAGGCTGGCATACCGTCGAGCCTACAAGTTCGGAGGCGAGTTCACGTGGCAGGCAGCGGTGAGGCTTCTGCTTTTCGGAGTCTTTGCGGGAGTGACGGGCTATCTACTTGTGTGGAACCAGAGGGCATTCTGGATGGGTGGCTCTCTTGCCGAGGCCGCGGAGAGCGGGGGGATTTTCGAGCAGGTGTATCCGCTTGGAGGGCTGGGCCTGAGCGAGTGGATACCGAAGGGTCCGCTGGGAGACGCTGCGATGTCGCAGGGGGTGCTGAGAGGCGTGTTCGCCGCGCATATCGCGCTGGGTTTTCTCGCGATGCTGGCTGCGTTCTATCTGAGGACCTACCCGAGGAAAGAGGTACCGCACTGGCGGAGATATTCGACCCACGTAGCGCCCAGGGTCGTGTGGCTCGTCATCGGAGCGCTGACAATCCTCGCGCTGATTCTCCCGCCTCCTCTGGGTAGCCATTCCGATACGCTCCTGAAACCGTACCCGATTCTTGCCGACTGGTATTTCCTATGGCTGTACAGGTTCGCGGAAATCGTGACCCCGGCTGTCGCTCTGACGGTCGTCGGCTTGATATTTCTGATCGCGATGTACCTTCCGTGGCTCGACGGAAGCCGCAAGAAGGGGCCGCGGCCCGTTGTGACCGCGCTCATCGCGGCAACTTTGACGACGTGGATGATTCTCACGCTCGAGGGGGCCGGCTGGGAACTACCCAATCTTGCGTCGTTCATCCTGACAACACTGGTCTGGGTAGTCGCGCTCGTGCTTGGGGCGTTTGCCGAGAACTGGAGGATGTCGAGTCGTGGAAAGAAGGCTGACGAGGAGGTCCGAAGCCCGTGAAGCGTCTCGTCGTGAAATCCTCCCGTCCTAGTCGCTATCTCAGGTTACGCGAGTCCTGCGGCAGGTGCATCTCTCTTCTTGAATTCTATTCGGCCCGATTTTTCGGCGAGACCTCGAACCCGTTCGCGTTCACGGGCGCGCTGATCGTGGCGCTTATGGTAGTCAGCGCGATCACCGGCATCGCGATGCTGCTCCACTATACTCCGACTCCGGAAACTGCCGTCCAGAGCGTGAGGCGTCTTACGGATCACGTCTACCTGGGGTCCCTTGTCAGGGCTCTGCATCGTACGTCTGCAGACCTCCTCGTGATTTCGATTCTATTCCATCTGTTCCGTAACTGGGCGACGGGGAGATACACCGGTCCTCGCTCGCGCAACTGGGTGATAGGCCTGCTCGCTCTGCCGCTGATCGGAATTATCGGCTGGTCGGGTTACGTGCTTCCGTGGGACGAGCGCGGCATGGTGCTCATGGCGTGGGGAAGGGAGATTGCGTACGGCCCCGACCAGTGGCCGATTCTGGGCTGGCTCAGGCCGGGCTCCATCATCGCCTGGCCGCTGTTTTCGGTGTCAAACGAGGCGGACCAGCTTCTGAGAGTATTCGCGCTTCACGTGGGAGGCGCGTTTGTCGCGATCTGGCTTGTCCTTTGGCATCTGCGACCCGTCACTCCGCCGCGCGCAAGGCTCCCCTTCGCCGTGTGGATCGGACTCGCCCTTCTGCTTCTCGTGATCGCCGCGATGCTCCCCCTCGAAAACGAAGACCTCCTCACCTTCAACCCGTTCGGTCAGCCGATGACCGTTCGAGTGGACGCGTTGGTGTCTTTCCCGCTGCTCTTCTATCCGATTTTCGGCGGATCGTTTCTCGCGTTCCTCATTGTGGTCGTCTGGATCGGCCTGGCCTGGCTTCCGAGATTCGAGCGAAGGAAAGCGCCCGCGGTGGTCGTGTCGGAGATCGCATGCACTGGTTGCGGGCTTTGCTATAACGACTGCCCGTACGGTGCGATCGTGATGCTCCCGCATCGCGACCCGCTCAAACGTTCAAGGGGTAGGGAGATCGCAAAAATCCTCCTCCGGAACTGCAACTCGTGCGGCATCTGCGTCGGAAGCTGCGGTTTCGCTGCTATAGAGCTCCCTGCTCTCATGTCAGGAGAGATCCTGTCGAGAATCGAAGGGGCGCTTTCAAAACCTGTCAATGAAGGAGTCGTATGACCGTGCAAGGAGAGAAATCCAGGCTTGATGAATTCGAGACAGGGTCCGCCATAGGGCTTGCCCCGTTCGAGGAGGGCGCCGGAATCCTTCTCGATGAGTTGTCCGAGGCAAGTCCCGGCATGCCGGAGGAAATCGATTTCTCGATCGACACCATTCGGCTGAGCGAGATGCTGGGAAAAATACCGGGAGAGAACGGGACCGAGGAGGAAGGCGCGCCGTCCCCGCCCCAAGAGCCTGGGGCTCCCGAGGGGGCTGTTCAAGGTCTGGGAGATGATACTGCCGCAATCGAGACCGCTGTTGAAGATGAAATCCGAGAGGAAGAGCCTCCCCACGAAGCGGAACCCGAGGAGCGGGAACCCAAACGTGTCCCCGAGCCTGCGAACCCGGTGATAGGTTTCGTGTGCGAGCATGCGCTCGATGTCGCGGGGCTTGTGGACGCGAGGGGTATGATGATTCAGTCGACGAAGGTGCATCTCATTTCCGTTCCGTGCGCGGGAATGGTGAAGCCGTCGTGGCTGAGGCACGCTCTGGACAACGGGGCGTCGGGCGCATTTGTCGTCTCGTGCACTCCGGGAAGCTGCAATCATCGCACGGGGGCGTCCGTGACTGCGGCGAGATGGGAGGGAAAAGCTCGTCCAATGCTGCTGTCGCGGTGCGATCGTCGCAGGCTGAAGCTCTTCCTGAACCACAAGGCTGCCAGGAACGAAATACTCAGGGAGATTGTCCAGTTCGTCAAGGAGATCGGGAAACTGGATGCAGCCGTCGAGGAGCCGCAGGAGAAGCCGATCGAGAGCATCGACGTCGAGGGTCTGTGACCGCCACTCAGAATCTCACAGTCTGCCTGGTGAGAGGATTCGAGACCGAGCCGGTCGCGCGCATGTTCTGCGGCGACCCGCTCAGGTTGATCTCCACGATAGCCCGGTCGGGCAGATAGAAATCATCCGGCACCGTTCCCATGAGTCTGATCAGACGCGCCGGCAACCTCTCGATATCGATCTTCCCATCCACCTCCTTGACGTCCACTCTCAACTTGAGCGACATCGAGCCGTTCCATTCTTCCGGTCCGACCGGGATGTCGTCAGTCGGAACGAGCCAGCCGGTCCCGTCGGGCAGAAGCGAGCCGGCGCCGACATCTATCTCTTCCTCAGGTTTGTCGGGCGGACTGAAAGTAAGCAACGCCTGATCCCACGATATCTCCGTCAGTGCGAACGGACTCAGTCCCCAATGAACCGTCAGTCGAGGGGTGCTGAATAGACTTGGCGGCGTGTCGCCGGATGTCCGGGTCTGCCTGATTCGAACGTCGGTAAGAACGTAGCCGGTGAAGAGATTTCCTCTCCTGGAGCCGATCGTGATCTCCATTCCCGGACTGCGGGCGATCATCGCGAAAACCCTGGCCTCGATGATCGCGTGCGCAATGAAAAGGAGTATCGCGATGATTACCAGTGCGACCGCTATTCTGATGGCTATTTTCAGAGCCGTGGGCATGACCGTGAGAAAAAAGGGAAGCGGAACGGATATGAATCCGCAGCACGATTATTCTAGCAGATTCCGGCATTGCCGGTGTTGAGGGCACTTGATTTTTCCCTCACGTCCGCCGACAATCGAACTTAAGCGCATGGGTAAACCTGCCGAATCAGCCGATCCGAAATCCCCCCGAAGATGCGTCCGCATCGACTGGTGGCTTGTCGCGGTGATCCTGCTCCCGGCGCTCTATTTCCTCCCCGAGCTTCTCGGATACACCGTCTTCGCCGGCATAGACACGTCGCGACTCAACATGCCCCTGAGATTTTTCGACAGGCAGGCGTTCGCGGACGGTTCTCTGCCGCTGTGGAATCCCTACATGTTCGCCGGCTTCCCGAATCTCGCCGAGAGCGAGTCGGGCGTCTTCTACCCCGGCAACATCTTCATTCATCTGCCGGGAGATTTCTTTCACTGGTACTCGATCGAGGCGATCGTGCATTTCATGATCGCCGCGGCGGGCTTTTACACATGGATGCGCATCAGGGGTCACTCGAAGATTGCGTCGGCATTTCTTGCGGCGACCTATTCAACTACGCCGTTTCTGATCTTCCACATAACCGCCTTCGGGCTGTTTACCTCGATTGTCTGGCTTCCCTGGTACCTGGTCATTTTTGATCTCGGCCTGAAGGGGAAGCATCCGGTGAGAGTTGGCCTGTGGCTCGCCCTGTTTCTGGGGTTCATGTTGTTGAGCGGAAGTCCGCAGGCAGCGTACCTCGGGGCGTTTGCGCTCATCCTGTACGGCCTCGGAAAACTGATGGCGCAGCCGGATCGCGAGAGTCGGAAAGGAATGTTCCTGCGCATTCTGGCCGTGCTTCTTCCGGCTGTGATAGCCCCGATCCTTGCCGCGGTCCAGATTCTTCCCACTGCGGAGCTGACCAGATTCTCCGAGCGCGCCGCGACTCACACAATAGAGTTCTACCGCCTCGGCACGTGGCTCACGATACCCAGACTGATCTCCACCGTCGTCTTTCCGGCCCTCGATAATCCCGGCGATATTCAGGACTACGGAAGCTCGCTTTGCTTCATGGGAGCGGTGCCTTTCATTCTGGCGATTGCATCTTTGGGGATGTGGAAGAAGACGGGTCGAACGATATTTCCCCTTCTTCTGGTCGGACTGGTGACGCTGATTCTGGGATTCGGGTTGAACCTGCCCGGATACAGCGTCCTTGCCGAGATTCCTCCCTTCTCGCTTTTCAGATATCCCGGACGAATGGCGCACGTGGCGCTTACGTTCTTCCTGGCACTCGCTGCGCCCGCGATCGATGCCGCGCTCGAGAGAATCATGGTCGGCAAGACCGATTCCCGGCATTCGTGGTGGAGAGCGTATCTTGTCGGCGCGGGAATTGTGACGCTGGCAGGCATTGTCGGGCTTTTCATGTCGGGAGTCGTGAGAATGGGCGCTGTGCCGACGCTTTTCTTCGGAATTCTGGCAATACTTTTCGCGACTCCCCTCTATCCGGGCGGTGACGAGCACAAAAAGAGAAATCTGATCGGCGGAGCAATCGCCGTCCTCGTGGTGTTCAGTTTTCTCGCCCAGATTCTTCTCACATATCCCTTCAGTCGAGCGCTCGTGCAGGAGCGAGGGAAGTTCGACCAGTCGCTCGAATTCTTCGACGACATCAAGTCCGAATTCCCGACTGATCTGGAAATCCCTCGCGTTCTTATGCCGGGCAGTCACTATCTGATGGACCCCGACGCTCTGTCGAAGCTGGGCTTCAAGGCGCAGGAAGACATCTGGGACAACATGTCCGGGAACGCGTCGGGGCTGAGGGACCTGACCGCGCTCCAGGGACTGACCCCTCTCAATCAGAACGACTGGAAGCTTGTTCTCAGGGACACGCTGCAGTCAAGGATGGACGCGGTTCTTGAGAGGGCGAAGGAAACCGGATCGGAGAAGGTCCCGGACGATCTCTCGATGAAAATCATCAGAATGCTCGGAGCGGACGTGATTCTTCTTGAAGGCAGCGACTGGAGAGTGCCCGGCTACCAGCTATGGCGGGAGGACCTTACGCTTCCGTACCACAAAGGGCTTTGCGCGTACAGGGCCGACAATGGATGGGTGCAGGACGCATATTTCGCGACCCGCGCCAGGTTCGATTCCACGGGGTACACGGGTTTTCTGAAATGGGCGGGCGATCAGGGAACGGCGATCGGGGAGGACGCGCTGATCGATATTCTGAACGGCGAGCGGTCGCAGGAATTCCCTGCCGAATCCTGCAGGATCGAAAAGAGGGAGCGCGGTTTCAACTGGATGCGTTTCGAGGTCAATGTGGAGAGCGACAGGGCAGGGGCGCGAGGATTCCTTGTCACCGGCGAGAATTACTATCCCGGCTGGCATGCGTATGTCGACAACGTCCGGACGGATTACTACAGGACTAATCTGCTTTTCGGCGGCCTGTATGTGGAGCAGGGCCGCCACACGGTGGAACTCCGATATGCACCCAGGTCGGTGCTCATTGGCGTGGTCATCTCCCTCTCCGGAATTCTTGTGTGGGCGGTGCTGATGGCGACCGTGATGTGGGCGCATCGGTTCGGTCGCACGACGATAGTGGCTTCTGTTGACGGCAATGACCCAGTCGAATTGGAAAACTGAGCTGAAGCCGCTTGCCGGACCGATCATCCTTCCGCTGGTCTTCTTCTGGCGCGAGCTTCTCGGCCTGACCGCCTTCGCCGGTTTCGATTTCACTCACCTGATCCTCCCGTTTCAGCAGTTTGCGAGAGAATGCCTTTCGAGCGGGAGACTCCCCGAATGGAATCCCTGTCTCTTCGCCGGGTTTCCGCAACTTGCGGAAGGTGAGGGGGGTCTATTCTACCCCGGGAACCTCCTTCTGTGGCTGCCGATCAGCCAGTCGGTCACGCTTTCATGGACAGTCGTGCTGCACATAATCCTGACGGGATGCCTGATGTATGCGTTCCTCAGAAACAGGGGGGCGAGCAGAGCCGCGTCCGCCTGGATCGCGGTGATCTACCAGTTTCTTCCGGGGATATTGCTTCGCGCCGAGACCGTCGGGTTGTTCGAGGCTGCAGCGTGGTTGCCGGGTCTTTACTGGGCGCTCGAATGCGCGGTGAATGAGGCCGCGGAGAGAAAGAAGGGATGCTGCTGCAGATGGCTGGGCTGGACCCTGCTTGCGTCGTTCGAGGTTGCGATGATGCTGCTCGCAGGGTCGAGCCAGATTGCGTTCTACGGAATGGTGGGTGGATTTTTCTACCTTGCCGGCCTGGCTGCCGCCGGTCCGCATCCCGGACGAAGAACGGCGTTCGGAGCTCTGACATTCCTGCTGACAGCCTTGTTTGCCGCCATCCTGTCCGCTGTGCAGCTAATTCCCACGTCCATCTTCTCCGCGCTTTCCTACCGAGTGCAGGAGGCAGGCTACGATTACTACCGCATCGGAACCTGGCTCAATTTTCCCCGACTCGCGTCGCTTTTCATGTTCCCTGCGGTGAAATTTCCCTCCGACCTTCTCGATTACTTAAGCTCGCTCGGATATATCGGACCACTTGGATTCCTCCTGATCGCGATAGCGCTCAGCAAACATCGCCGTCACATGAACCCGATCCTTGCCCCGTTCATTCTGATGTTCTTCGGCGTGCTGATGTCGTTCGGGCTCAACCTGGTGATCAACCAGAACCTGATCAACTTCCCGATCTTCGGACTTTTCCGGGCATTGGGACGGATGATCCTTCCGACCATCGTCGCGTTCATGGCGCTCTCGGCGGTCGGGCTCGATCTGCTTTTTGAGGGGATTGACAACCGATGGAATCGACGGACGGTCGTCGGAGGAATCGTGGGAGCGCTGGTTGCTGGAATCGCGCTTCTGGTCTGGTACTTCGCCTACGAGGGTCTTCCGGCGACAGGTTTCCAGATCATCGGCTTCGATGTTATGGGAATCGGCACGGTCCTGATCGCCGCTGGACTGATCGGATTATTTCGCACTCGAAAGCGGGGATGGCTTATCGGGCTTCTCATCGCGTGGATGATTTTCCAGCTTGCTGCGATGTGGCCGGTGAAGAGCGCGATGACCATGTCGATGAGCTCGTTCAACGCGACAGTGGACAAGCTTGCGCTGGGGGGAGAGATCAGGCCCGGCGATCCGAATCGACCTGCCCGGGTCCTTGTTGCGATCGACAGGGATGTCTGGGACCCGCTTTTGGAGAGGCTTGCAGCGAATCCGTTCCCGCCCGGAAGCCGGTTTCCTGTCCCTGCGTTCGGAAATGAGATCTCGATGAGGGGCCTTGGGGTGCTGGACGCCTACACGCCGCTCGTCACAGAGAGATGGTTCAAGGCGGCCCATGAGTACGCCGCGAGCGGGCTTGTGGATTCGAAGGAAGCGAGCGGACGTCTCAGAACGATCCTGGCTATCACGGGAACGGACGCGATTGTCGCGCCGGGGGATTTCACGGGAGGGGACGGTTTCGAGACGGTCGGCGTCGATATCGAGGGCGCCTTTCCGCCCGGATGGCACGCGGTGAAAACGCCGCCGACCGTGCCGTACGTCGGCATCCCGTCCTATGTCGAAGCGTGGACCGGGTCGGACTGGGAGTTGTTCAAACACTGGATCGTGCAGGAGGATTACGTACCGGGGCAATGGGTCTGCATTGAGATGGACGACGGTGCGAGCCTGCCGGAGGGCATGCGACCGGTCGAGATTCGGAGTGCGGTCGAGGATGAGGCGGAAATCATCTCCACAATGGAGCCGCTGTTTCCCGCCTGGACAGCCATGGAGGTCGATCCCGGAACTGCCCGAGAGATAGTGCGTGTCGATCGCGATGACACGAGGATAAGCATCGAGACGCGGACGGGATCCGCGTGCTGGGTGGTGATCAGGGAGAGCTACATGCCGGGTTGGGAGGCGAGAGTGGACGCTTCTCCGGTCGACATAGTCCCGGCGGATTATCTCTTCATGGCTGTGGACGTTCCGGCGGGAGAGCACACGATAGAGCTCGAATATGTGACACCGGGCCTGAAGACGGGTGCGCTGATATCCGGAATCGGCTGGAGCGTAATGCTATTTCTGATAATCGTCGCGATGGCTTTGTGGGGCAGGCTTTCCAGCCTGTCGCTTGGGGGGGACGATGAGTGGCAGGCTGGAAAGCCTGCCCCACAAGGTCGGACCGATTCACTAAGGGTTCTTCATTAGGTGCACGATCGGTCTCACCGCAAAGGCTGTCAGGATCAATCCCACAAGCGCAAGCAACCATCCGAGTTTATAGGAACCGGGATCATAGAGAAACCTGATCTCGTGCGTTCCCTGTGGAACCACGATCCCCTTGACGATTCCGTCCGTTCGGTAGATTCCGACTTCCTTCTTGTCCACCCAGGCTCGCCAGCCGGGGAAATACGTGTCGGAGAAAACCATGAAGCAATCCCGCGGGCAGTCCGCGTCGACATGGAGCTCATCGGCGCCATAGTGTCTGAGCTCCAGGGAGCCTAAGGTTTCGGCTTCAGTCGGCGATTCCAGGAGCGCAGGAGGGATGTCGGTGTGATCGATGCCCACGACGACAGCCTCGCGCGAGGGATCGATCGCCTGGGACGCGTGATAGCCGTCCTCAACCGATTCCACCGGGATTATGCTCGATACGAGGAACCATCGCGGCAGCCATTCGGTATTTTCGTAAATATATAAATCCCCTTCGAAGGCAGGTTCCCACGGCGGCGGGAGAGCGGGCATGGGTCCGGGCGACAGAAGATACCTGATGCCGAGGAAGCTCCAGAACGGCTGGCGGTAACTGACATAGTCGCCGGGAAGGTCGAGCGTGCGCGAGTTGCGGCTCATTGCCGGATCGATCGATCGGAAAAAGTGAGCATAATCCGCCGAGACGAAGCTGTCGAATCCGCCGGGCTCGTCGAGATCGTAGAGCATCGGAGTGTTCGGCGCGAGAACGATCGTGCGGTCGCGGAAAATCCTGAACGGGCCCTCTGCCTGCATTTTCTTTTCGAGGAACCTGACGCTCTCCGTGTGGAAGCAGGTGCGTCCATGGGTCACCAGAGGCATGAAATGATCGTGATAGGGGACAAGGTCGGCGATCGCCAGGATGATTATCCCCGCCATCGCAACCTGCGCCTTGATTTTCCCTCGGGTGTAAAAATACAGGAGCGCGCCCGCAAGCCAGACGAAAATGAGATGTCCGAAGATGATCATCAGGCGTCTGGCTCCCTCGATCGCGAAGAACCCGGGGATTACCCTCGACAGGATGATCACGAATCCCATCCCGACAACAGCCCCGAGCAGCCAGCCGTACACGCGGGTGTAGTTCCTCGTCAGCGTCTCGTTGCTCTTCAGGTTCCTGACAAGATGGTCGAGCACAAACGATGCCGCGATGATCATCGACGTGAGAGTGAGGAAATCGGGTTTCACGGTGCTGATCCGAAATCCGGGGAGGATCCTCACGATCATCATGTAGAAACTGTCCCAGGCGAGAAAGACAAGTCCGAGCAGCGCCAGAACGGTGAAGAAGCGGGCATGACGGTTGCGCCAGACGATCGGCGCGAATAGGAATCCGAATCCTGCGAGAATGCCGATATAGGCGTGGTTGTAGATTCTCAGGACGAACTGAGGCAGAGAGCTGTACGGATCGGTCAGGTAATCTCCCCACAGCGCCGGAAAGAAGATTGCGAGAAGGCTTAAGGGAGAGTCGTATCGCTCAAGCCCGGTTTTCGACGCAAGCTCGATGTCGAACTCGGGATAAGCTCTCAGCGACTTGAAATAGAACTCGAGCATGGGAAGATGCTGCATCGCGCCGAGGAGGAAGATGAGGAAAAGCATCAGCACCAGAGCCAGGATGCGTCGAAACGCTGACCTGAAACCTGGTCCGCATGTGAATAATACCCATGCAATGAAAATGTAGACCGCGAACACCACCATCTGAGGGTAGCTGTTCACGGTGAGCAGGAAGAACGATGCGATGAAACCGACGATGCCGACCCTGTCTTTCCTGTCGCAGCATCTCTGGAGGTAGTACATCGACATGGGGAAGTAGGCTTTGTCGGCGACGATGAATCCCATCCAGGGCACGTACGCACCCTGCAGGATATAGCCGATCGTGCCGAACGCCGCGACCGGTCTCGATATGCCGAGGCTCTTGAGAAAAAGATACATGAACCATGCCGCGAGGAGGTAATGAACGAAGTAGAACACACTCAGGCCTGTGATCGGGTTGAGGAGCCATACGGGCAGGAGCGTGAGAGGGTCGAACAGTCCGGTGAGGCGGTTCGCGATGAACGGAGTGCCCGAGAACATCCGGGTGTTCCACAGCGGGAAATCGCCCTTCGTCAGGTTTTCGTGAGCGTAGACCGCCCAGGGGTATGTCTGCGTGGTGGGATCGTCGGCGAAGCTCTCGGGTCGAGACGCATCGGCTCTCGTGAGGTCGCTCTTCCAGGGCTCGAAGTTCCTGAGGGAGCTCATGAAAGGGTCGCTCGTGCCGACGATCACGCCGCGGAAGGTCCAGAGCGTGAGAAGCAGAAAGAGAAGCAGGCACCCGAGATCAGAACGGGCGAGCTTTGTTCTGTCATCGCTGGACATGCGCGTGAATTCTAACCCATAACGGGCGATTAGAGTAGGCTGGGACATGCTGGGGGGAAAATGTGACGAATTTGGGAGAAAATCCATCTGCTCGACCTTGAATTTTCCGGGGATTTGGAGTATTAACAACGATGATGACGATTTTTGGAGGGATGGGTATAAGTGACGGATTCTGAGTGTCCACTGAGACAGCGATCACAACTGGAAAATCGAGATGTGGGGATTCTTGAGAGCCACGGTCGGAAGATCTGCGCTCCGGTTTCGGCAACCCTGACTGACAGTCCTGAGAGTTTTTTCATCGGCTTCGATGAACGCCGCGGAGGAAGCCGGACGTACGGCTTTCTCGCGCAATCCTTCATATAGGCCGCGAGGTTCTGACTCGCGTCCGCAGAAATCATCGAAAGGACGGAATCGAAAGAGGCGACGGGGAACAAGAAATGGGCAAGAAGAAAACGGTCAAACAGCCGGCGGCGAGGACACTCGGTCCTGTGCCTGATCTGGAGCGCCACCTCCCTTCGGACTGGTGGCGCACACTCTTCAACTCCGTGTATCTGAAGACCGACGGCGATGTAGTCGAGAACGAGCTGAACACAAGCAGGGACATCGACCTCCTCATACACACGGTCGGTCTTGAGCCCAACGACAGGATACTCGACTTGTGCTGCGGGCAGGGAAGGCACTCCCTGGAACTGGCAAAACGGGGTTTCAGACATGTGACCGGCTTGGACCGGTCGCGGTACCTGATCCGTCTGGCGAAGAAACGCGCGCGGAGCCTCGGTCTGCAGGTCGCGTTCCACGAGGGCGACGCGCGGAGGATTCGACTTCCGGAGAGCTCATTCCACTGCGTTTTCCTTTTCGGTAACTCGTTCGGATATTTCGAACGTGAAGACGACGATCTGGCAGTGCTGGAAGCGGTCAAGCGCGCTCTCATCACTGAGGGCGAGATCGCGATGGACCTGGTCGACGGCGAATGGATGAAGAGTAACTTCGATCCCAGATCATGGGAGTGGATCGACCAGGATCAATTCGTATGCCGCGAAAGGTCTTTGGCCTCGGATGGTGTGCGGCTGGTCTCGCGGGAAGTGGTCGTGCATGCCGAAAAGGGCGTCATCGCCGACCAGTTCTACGCCGAACGCCTTTACACCCGTGAGTCGATCAGCCAGCTTCTGGAGCTGGCGGGATTCACGGCCGTCAGGCACTACGGCAAGCTGTCGACCGACTCCGACAGGGGTCAGGATCTGGGCATGATGGCCCACAGGATTTACCTGACAGCCGAGGCGCCGAGGAAGGCTGTGACGATCCCGGGATTCACCCCTCACTATCGCAGCGTCGCGGTTATCCTCGGGGATTCCAAGCTGCCCGACTCTGTCAAGCGCGAGGGGCAGTTCAATCCCGAGGACTACGATACAATCGAGAGAATGAGGGACGCTCTGGAGGAGCTCCAGGATTTCAGCTTCTTCTATCTCGAGAACCACGCATCGCTCATTACGGAGCTTCGCGCCGATCCGCCGGACTTCGTGCTCAACCTTTGCGATGAGGGGTTCAAGAACGATCCGTTCCTGGAGCTTCACGTTCCGGCTCTTCTCGAGATGCTGAGTATACCGTACACGGGATGCAGCCCGGCGTGCCTGGGGCTCTGCTACAACAAGTCGATAGTGCGCGCGATAGCCGCTTCTCTCGACATCCCCGTGCCTGCCGAAACCTACTTCAGTCCCGCCGACCAGTCGGCGACAATCCCGTCGATCCTGCCCGCAATCCTGAAGCCGAATTTCGGCGACAGCAGCATAGGGATCACCAAGGATGCGGTCGTGCATACCCCGCAAGACCTTATTGCTTACCTCCAGGTCCTTCGCGACCAGCTTCCCGGTGTGCCTGTGCTCATCCAGGAATACCTTACCGGGAGCGAGTACAGCGTCGGGATAATCGGGAACCCGGGCTTGACCATTCACGTGCTGCCGGTCCTGGAAGTTGACTACAGTCAGCTTGATCCGGACCTGCCGAAGATACTCGGTTACGAATCGAAATGGATTCCGGGTTCGCAGTACTGGGAACAGATAAAGTACAAGGAGGCGGATCTCGACGAGGAGACCAGACGCAAGCTGGTCGACTACTCCAACCTTCTGTTCGAGCGGCTCGGATGTCGCGACTGCGCCAGGTTCGATTTCCGGACCGATTCCGAAGGTATGATCAAGCTTCTGGAGGTCAATCCGAACCCGGGATGGTGCTGGGACGGAAAGATGAACTACATGGCCGGATTCGACGGCCTGAGGTACGCTGAGTTCCTTCGGATGATTCTGGAGGCTGCCCAGGAGCGTATCGGCCCAAAGGCCCAGGAACCATCCACCCCTCGGACTGAACAGGAAATCGTCCTTGCCTCCCTGACGGAGTCCGTATAGACCGCCAGGTCGGAACCTGATTCGACAAGATGTTAACCGGCGACCCTGATCGCCGGTCTTTTCTTTGCCCATGTCTATCGCCGTTTGCACTTGACGTTTGCGCCCGTCAGGGTCACAATCGCGTTTCGCGACAGGGGTACTGAGATGCCTGAAGATTTTCTCATAAAAGAATACCGGGACGAGGACCTGGAGGCGTTCGCGACTCACTGGAAGGAGTCGGTGCGAGGCTGGCCTCCGGGGTTCGAGATCGGGAGCGATTTTTCGCCCGGCGCAGTGCGGGACTGGATGATGCGCACGGCTTATATCGCGCTCTGGCTAGGCTGGCTCGGCGACAAGATCGTAAGTTTCGTCAAGTACGCGAAACGGTACGAGGATCCCGACGTGACTTTTGTCGACCTCTTCAACGCCCACCCGGACTTTCACGGCAGAGGGTACGGCAGGCGAGTGCTCACTGTCGCCATCGACAGGGCGATAAGAGACGGGGTCAAGAGAGTCGACCTTTTCACCTGGGCCGCCAACACTAAAGCCGTTCCGCTCTACAGAAAATGCGGGTTCTTCTGGCGACCCAGGGTGTCCTGGGTCCACATGTACAATTTCCTTCCCGCGGTCCTGGCGAACCCGCTCGTGAAGGAGTTCCTCGGCGACTCGTGGTGGTACGATGCGCTCAGGCAGCCGCTCGAGCTGAAAGAGGACGACGACCTCTTTAACGGCTGCTCGTATCACAAGTACACGTTTGAAAAGGACTCCCGGACCATGCAGGTTCTGGTCGATCCCTCCACGTCCGGCGTGGTCGGGATCGAGACCGACGATCTGACTGTCCGGTGCGACGTCCCCGGCATGACGCATGTCGCCGGGCTTCCACAGAAGGTTACATGGACCTTCGCCGCGCGTCGCGACAAACCTGTCCGCATCAAAGTCAGGTGCAAACCCGCGCACGGTCTTCAGTATTCGTTCGAGAAAGAGTTCGAGCTTAAGGGCGAGAAGACATTCGAGACCGAGGTCATCCCTTCGGCGGACCTTCGCCCGGAGAAAATCGACTGGTACGGAAAACCTCTCGAATGCTCTGTTGAGATCGACGGGGTCGCGTCTTCCATCAGGCCGGGAGTCAGGGTGGTCCGGCCGTTCGAGATAACGTCTTCGCCATACCCGGTTCGGCTTGTCCCCGGCGAAGAGAGAAGCTTCGTTCTCCTCGTCAGGTCGCGGATTGGATTTCCATCTGAGTTTGTTCCGGAGTTCAGAATTGCCGGCGATGTCGAGTTCGTCGACAAGCCGTGCCCCGATCCGATTCAAATCGCGGCGGAGGACACTGTCGGAATTCCATTGAAGCTGAGGGCCGCCGAATGCGCGGGAGCCGGCGTTATCGAGCTTTCCGGAGTTCTCAAGGTCGGCTCCAGCGAGACCCGGATTCATCCCGTGAAGGTGAATGTCGGAATCGCGCCGCTCGGACAACCCGTCGAGCTGCCTGACGACGACCCCGAATTCACCGCGGTGAGCAACGGGTTGATCACGCTCCAGGCGACGAAACGAGGCGGCACGGTCGAGGTCTTTCTCTTCGAGACCGGCCAGGAATTACTTTACAGCATGAACATGGAGGTCGGCGAGCCGATCTCCAGAGACCTTACCGGCAAGGATCACTCGCTCACTGTCATCGAATCGGCCAACTCGGCCGACGTGATTTTCAAGGTGGAGAGCGGCGAGTTTCCGGGGATAGGTCTTGAGCGAAAGTTCAGGATGGGGTCGGGATATGTGGTAGACATTTCCGTGACGGTTCGCAACGGCACAAAGAAACCGTTCAAAGGGCTGATTCGCTACAGAAACTGGGCCGGCGAGCTCCGTAAATTGGTCCTTCCTCTTGGGGACCGCATCGTCACCGGTTCAACAGAAGGCTGGCTTGAGGGGAATTTCCCGCTGCCGACCGATGCGTCCCGGTATCCCGAGCCGTGGACGGCATGGATACAGAGCGCGGTGTCGACCGGCGAAGACATCGTGACCGGAATTCTATTCGAGGGCGCGTCGCGGCTGGAATGGTTCCGATGGGGGTCTCTGTATATCGAGAATGCCGTGGACGGGCTTGGGCCTGGAGAGACGACGACATTGCCGACGGCCCGGTTCATCTTGAAGACCGGATGCTGGCGGGATGTGCAGGCCGCCGCGCTCAAAGGCAAGCCGTCCGTCCTTCCCGCGGAGCCGGTGGAATACGTCCATCCCGAAAATCCGCTTTTCATTGACCACCCGGCTTGCGCGATCGACTTCAACGTCATGCGGTCCGCGCCGATCGGGGGGGCTGTCACGATTAAGCTCCCCGACGGGACGGTCGTGGAGCGGTCCAGGGACGACTGGAGCATGGACAACCCTATCCGGTTGCCGCTGCCTTCCCTCGAGGCCTGCGGGCCGGGGATCATTCCGGTCGAATATTCCGTGACGCGGAATTGGGTCGAGCGGTCCGGACGTCTTGCTCTGATCGCGCCGATGAGAGACTGCTCAATCAGCATCACTCAGGAGCGCGAGGGAGACTACGATTTCTTCCGCGTCGACAACGGCTGCATCGAGTACGACGTGTCGCCGAAATTCTCGGGGGCGCTCGTAAGGCTTCGCGAGAAATCGTCCGACGTGAAGAATCTTCTCCAGACGCCGTTCCCGAAGACCGGCATGTGGACCTGGTTCAATCCGTGGTTCGGCGGCGTGATGCTGCGCCCGTGGTTCGGCGTGCAGTTCCATCGGTCGGAATTCGCCGGCGATCCGGTTCGGATCGAATGGTCGGGCCGCGAATGGGAGGGTGTGAGGGTTAAAGCCACGCTCGTCAGGGAACTGCAGAGCATGAAGCTGGACGTTCTCTATCTCACGAGGCCGGGCTGTCCCGTGGTTCTGAACCTGTTTCGTTTCACTGAGACATGCGGCTGTGAGCGTATCGCTCCTATGGAATGCATCGCGTTTCCGAATCCGACCGGCGGCAATCCGAAAGACGCAGCCGGCATGACGGAGGAGTCGGGTCGGATTGTGAAGGTGGGCGCGAACACCTCCGGGACGAGCGCGGGCGACGGTCGATGGGCCGCGGTCTATGATCCCGAAACCGGAAAAACCCTCGGCTTCATGATAAGCCAGGGCTTTGTTTCGATTTGGGACACGGCGATAAGCGGCAAGGCCGTGTGGCTCGTGAACCATCTGAAAACCATCCCCCACAGAACGGTCGAGGTCGCGGTGATGTACGTTGTGGCCGACGACCCGGAGCACATCGCCCTCATCTCCGAGGCATTCGTCCACTGGGGCACGACCGTCCCGACTGGTGCCGGTGCCCTTCGCACATTCTCCTGAGAACACGGTTCTGAAGCGCGCGCGTGAGCAAGCGCGTACCCGACGGCGTCAGCCATCGGGTCGGTAATCACCGCTGCGTGCCGAGCACGTCCCGTGCTTCGGATCCAGGAGCCGACTCGTCCCGAGTCGCCGCAGGCAAACGCGAGACGCGTTCCGCTCCAATTCCCGAAACGCGAGACGCGGTCGGCACAGATGGGGAGCGTTCTTGGCTCACAGCGAGCAGTAACGGTCGATGCGCTCGCCGATTATCTTCAGGCTGGCGTCCCAGAAATCCCTCGTTTTCACATTGATGCCGAACCGTCCCGCGAGATCGGCCACCTTCCCCTCGCCGGTGCTTCTTAGGAGGTCCTTGTACCTGGGGATGAAATCGTCGCCCTCGTTCTTGTAGAGTGCGTACATCCCGAGCCCGAACAGAAGTCCGAACGCGTAGGGGTAGTTGTAGAAATGCGCGTCGGAATAGTAATAGTGCGGCTTGAGGAGCCACATGTACGGATGCAGATGATTTTCGTCGAGACCGTCGCCGTACGTCTGCTTCTGAGCGTCGATCATGATCTCGCTCATCTCGTCCGCGCTCAGGTCGGACTTCTCGCGACGCTTGATGACCTCCGATTCGAAGAGGTAGCGGGAATAGATGTCGACGATCACCTGGGTCGCTCCGATGAGCTGGCTTTCGAGGATGGACACCTGCTGATCGGGCCGCGCCTGGGTGATGGCGGCGTTGAAGACGATCGTCTCGGAGAAGATCGATGCGGTCTCGGCGAGAGTCATGGGTGCTCCGCGACGTATGAGCGGCAGCCCCTTCTGACAGAAATTGTGATAGCCGTGACCGAGCTCGTGCGCGAGAGTGGTGAGCTGCTCGAAGCTGCCGTCGTAGTTTGCGAGGATTCTGGATTCCTCGACCGCCGGGACGCTCATGCAGAACGCGCCTCCGCGCTTCCCGTCGCGCGGACCGGCATCGATCCAGTTCCGGTCGAACGCCATCCGTGCGAAATCGGCAAGCTCGCCCGTGAACGTGCCGAACTGCTCGACGATGTAATCGGCGGCGTCGCGATACGGATACCTCATGTCGATCTTGCCGATGGGGGCGTAGATGTCCCACCAGGGGAGCTTATCCTTGCCGAGCCGCTTCGCCTTCGCCTTGAGGTACTTGCGAAACGCCGGGAATGAGTCTTTCATCGCGCCCAGGAGCGCTTCGAGCGTGCCGCGATCGATGCGATTAATGTCGAGCGCCTCGTGAAGCACATCGTCGCGTCCTTTCCATTTTGCCAGCGTCACCGCCGCTCCCTTGACCCCGTTCAGAGAAAACGCGACCGGCTCCTTTAACGACGCCCACGCCTTGAGCTCGGTTTCGTACGCCCTTCTCCGCACGTCCTCATTCGGATCCATCGCCAGATTCCTGATCACCGTCATCGGAAGCTCTTCGGTTTTTCCCTCACGCTCGAAGGGCATTTTGAGCTGCGACGTCACCGTGCCCTGGAGCTTCCACATCACGGCTCCGCCGGAGAGGCCGAGCTCGACCGCGAGGTCCTCGAGCTTCGTGTCCATCAGGTACTTCGCTTGCTCGATGAATTCCAGCAGGCCAAGCCTGTGCTCGCGAGCCACCGGGGCGTGTTTCAGAATTTCCTCGAAAGTCGTCCCGAGGGATCCGACCCAAGCCTGGAACCGCACGAATTGCTTGCTGAAGCGAAGTCCGACCTGCTCGAGCTCGCTCAGTTTCCTGGCGGCCTCCTTGTTGTAGGAATCGGTCGTGACGAAGCCGTAAATGTAGGCCTCCATGGTCTTGAAAGTCGTGAGAGACTCGTTGAGACGGCCGATGATGTCATCGAGAACCTTCGCGATCTTCTCGATGTCCTTCGGCGGCTCGGCTAGCCGCTGGATTCCGTTGGCCTCGATGATCGAGTCGATCTCATCGAGCTGCTTCAGAACCTTGTCGAGGTCTTTCCTGAAATCGTCGCCGTCGAGGGCGGAATAGATGTTCGATAGGTCCCATTTCGGGAGCTGGTCGGTCGTTACTGTCATCGCTTCACTCCGAGGTTTTCAAGGAATAGTGTGAGTACGGATAATAGCATGTCGGGAGGCGAACCTCACGCCCGAAACGGATCGCAGACAGGGTCGAAACGTGCTTTAATGTGCGACATTAATGGAGATCAACAGGCCCGCGACGGGAGTAAATCGCTTCCGGAGGGACCCCGATGATGGAGAGAGCATATGACACGCATTGATGAGATCCTTGGATACTACACCGCCGATTGTCCGGGCACGATCGGGAAACTCGACTGGATGTTCAACCAGGGGAAGCTTGCGGGGACCGGCAAGATGATCATTCTTCCGGTGGACCAGGGGATGGAGCACGGTCCCGCGAGGAGTTTCGCGCCGAACCCGCCCGCCTATGACCCGGAATATCACGTGAAACTCGCGCTCGATGCGGGATTAAACGCGTACGCCGCTCCTCTGGGGTTCATCGAGGCGATTGCTCGCGATTACTGCGGGAAAATTCCGCTGATACTGAAGCTGAACAGTCACGATATCCTCATGGAGGAGGAAAATCCTGTGCCGGCCGTCACCGCGAGCGTGAATCACGCGATTCGCCTGGGATGCGCTGCCATCGGGTTCACGGTCTATCCCGGTTCTGCATTTCGGACCGAGATGTACCAGCAGATCAATGAGATCGGGGAGGAAGCCAAGGCTGCCGGGTTGGTCGTTGTGGTATGGAGCTATCCCAGGGGCCAGGACCTCTCCAGGGAAGGCGAGACGGCGGTTGACGTCGGCGCGTACGCAGCTCAGATCGGTTGCCAGCTCGGAGCGCACATAGTCAAGGTGAAGCTGCCGACAGACCATATCGAGCAGGAAGCCGCGAAGAAGGTGTATGAGGCCGAGAAGATCCCGATTGCGAATCTCGCCGACCGCGTGAAACATGTCGTTCAGGCGGCGTTCAACGGGAAGAGGATAGTGATTTTCTCCGGCGGCGCGAAAGCATCGAGGGAGAAGGTACTCGACGAGGTCCGCGCGGTCAAGGCCGGCGGCGGATTCGGCTCGATTATCGGGCGGAATGTCTTCCAGCGTCCGAGGGCGGAAGCGCTCAAGCTCCTTGGAGAGTTGATAGAAATCTACCAAAGCTAGCGCCGCCGTTTGCGCATTCCTTGACAGCCAATCGACATTCGGATATCGTTCGGCAAGATCAGGCGGTCCCCGAGGTCGGGATGCGGCCGGGCCCTCGATAGTCGGGCAGCAGGGCAATGATCCTGTGGGACTATGAAGCGAGTCGGTATTCTGTTAAACGCCCCAAGGCAGGCTGTCTTGTCGGCCTGCAATGGCTTGAAGACGCGCATCATATGGACCCGAGTGTTCACAAGCGAAAAGCGTCGGTGGCATTGCTCTCTGTCGTCTCGAATACCATCCTGGTAATCCTGAAGCTTGTCGTCGGAATCGCAATCCAATCGGTGTCGGTTATCTCGGAATCGATTCACTCGGGAGTGGACCTTATTGCGGCCGTGATCGCTTTCATCGCTGTGAGGGTCTCCGGGAAGCCCGCGGACAAGGACCATCCGTTCGGTCACGGTAAAGCCGAGAACATATCGGGCACGGTCGAGGCGATACTGATATTCCTTGCTGCGGCCTGGATAGTCTTCGAGGCGTACAAGAAGCTGAGGAGCGGCGAACCGGTGGAAGCCCCGATGTGGGGCGTGATTGTGATGTTTGTCTCCACGGTCGCGAACATAATCGTGTCTTACCGGCTTTTCAAGATCGGGAACGAGACGCAGTCGGCCGCGCTGCTTGCGGACGCATGGCACCTTCGCACGGATGTATGGACATCGGTCGGCGTCATGTTCGGCCTCGCATTGATCTGGATCGGCGAAATGGTCTTCCCAGGCTACCATTTTCACTGGATCGACCCGGTCGCTGCGATGCTGGTCGCGTTGCTGATCGTCCGCGCCGCCTATCATCTTACCGTCGAGTCGTCGCGCGATCTCATGGACGTGAGTCTTCCCGAGGAAGAGGAGAACTGGATACGAGACCACATAGCGAGCGTCCGTCCGACCGTGCGTTCCTTTCACCAGTTGCGGACCAGAAAGGCTGGCGCCAACCGCTTCATTGAGTTCCATCTTCTTGTTGATGCGGCCATGTCGGTCGACGAATCTCACCGCATAACCGATATCATGTCGAATGAGATCCGGCAGCATTTTCCCAACTCGAGCGTCACCATCCACATCGAGCCCTGCAAAGGTGACTGCACACCTTCATGCGAGGAAGCCTGTCTCCTGAACGAAAAGGAGCGGGAGCAAGTGAGCCGGGAAGCCACGGTCGCCTCGCAATCCTCCCCCGCGGACCTGGAGTGACCGCTCGCGTTCAGCCTGTTCCCAGAGCGATCTTCAGCTCGTCCCGAGTAAGGAAGTTCCGATACTCCTCGCATTCGGCGATAAGCTGCGCATGGGTGCCTTTGCCCACGATTTTTCCCTCATGGAGGACATAGATGATGTCGGCCTGGCGCGCGGTTGCCAGTCGATGCGTGATGATCAGGCACGCAGCGTCGGGGAATCGCCGGGAGAACACGCTCCAGAATTTCCGCTCGTTCTCGGCGTCCAGGCTGGCTGTAACATCGTCCATGAGGAGAAGGTCCGGGGCGTGCGCAAGGGCGCGGGCGATCGCAAGCCTCTGCTTCTGTCCGCCCGACACGGTAAGGCCCTTCTGCCCCAGAACCTGGTTGAGCCCGTCCGGCATGGCCTCCATCTCGTCGATAACCTGCGCCATCTCCAGCGACTCCCGCACGGCGTCATACTCGATGTCCCGGCCGAACCTTATGTTGTCCGCCACGCTCTCCGAGAAGAGAGTAGCTTCCTGCGGGATGTAACCCACGCGCGACCTGTAGGAGCGGATGCCCCACGATGAGATCGGCTCGCCGTTAATCAGTACTTCGCCCTCGGTCGGGGGAAGAAGTCCCGAGACGACCTTGATGAGAGTCGTTTTGCCGCTGCCGACTGCGCCGACAACCGCGGCACGCTCGCCCCGATGAAGGGTCAGGTTTAATTCGCTCAGCGCCCATGGCAGATCGGGCCCGAACCTGAAGCTCGCGTTCCTGAGCTCGATGGAGTCGACCGACTTCAGGGGCTGGACGCCGATGAAGACGGTCTCGGTGCCGCCCTTTGTTTCCTCGATCTCGATCTCTCGATCGATGCATGCGAAGGCCTGACGGCTCGAAACGAAAAGCTGGGGTATGTCTATCAGCGGCTGCATGAGGAGAGAGAGATAGATGTAGAAGGCGTAGAACTCGCCTGGGGTTAACGATCCGCGGATGACCATGAACCCGCCCGCTACGACGACGATCATCTGGCCGACGAACTCGATTCCCCAGTACAACTGCCCCACGCCCATCCATAGCTTCACCAGGTTGACTTCCACGCCGATGCGCTCATCGAGAAGCTTCCGGAACTCCCTCGACTGGTTGTCTTCCGCCGTGAAAGCCTTCAGAATTCTCACTCCGCTGAATGCGGCCTCGAGCGCGTCGTTCGTCCTCGAGATTATCGTCTGCTGCTGTTGCGCTCTGAGCGTCAGCGCCGACCGCAGGCGGTAGAAGATGTAGAGCATCAGGGGGAGCATCGTGATGCTCAGCAGCGCCAGCTTCCAGTTCATGCTGAGCATGACCGCCATGCAGAAGATGAACTTGCTGGACGACTCGACCGCCCTGAAGATGCCGGAGCAGCAGAACCAGCCGATTTTCGGAAACCCCTCGATATCGTCGGTCAGCCTGGTGACCAGGTCGCCGGTGCGCAGCTTCTGGAAGAACGCGTAGCCCTTCTGGATGATGCAGGCGAAATAGTAGCGACGGATGTCCATCCCGAGCTTTGCGTTGATCATGGCTCTGACGCCGGGATATAGGTGCGTGAGGGATCGCGCGAGACCGATGACCGCGAACAGCCAGACGAGTCGCCATGTGGTGCTGCTCGCGAGCGCCGGGTCGCCCGCAGAAAGGCTTCTCTCGAGATTATCAATCAGGAATTTAAAAATGAGGGGATATCCGATCGCAACCGCGCTCGACAGCAGCGTCAGGAATGCGAGCAGAACCAGCCATCCCCTGTGCGGCTTCCAGAAGCTCCAGATCCACCGGGCGTGCTTCATCGAGCTTCACCTCCGGTGGGGGTGAGAGACAGATCGGCGAACTGGAGCCGGAAAAGTTTCGCGTAGACGCCGTCCAGCTCGAGAAGCTCGGCATGATTGCCGCTCTCCGCGACCTCCCCGTCGTGGATGAGCATGATGCGGTCTGCGTTCAGGATGGTCGAGAGGCGGTGCGCGACGATGACCGCGGTGCGACCGGCGACAAGCCTGTCGATGGCCTCCTGCACGAGTCTTTCCGTGTGCGGGTCCACCGAGCTTGTCGCCTCGTCCAGCACAAGGATCGGCGGATCGTAAACAAGCGCACGGGCGAAGCTGACCAGTTGTCGCTCTCCGACCGAGAGGTTCCCGCCTCTCTCGGCAAGCTCGCCGGAGTACTTGCCCGGCAGCTTCTCGATGATACCGTTGGCCCTGACGATTTGAGCGATCTCCTCCACCCGCTCGATCGCCACCGATTTGTCGAATACCTTAAGGTTGTCCGCCACGCTTCCGGGGAAGAGAAAAATGTCCTGCAAAACAAGCCCGATGAGACTCCGCCACGATTTCACCGGGTAATCTCTTACGTCGCGCCCGTCGACGGTGATCCTCCCTTTCTGAGGATCGTAGAATCTCAGGAGCAGGTTGATGATTGTGCTCTTGCCTCCGCCGGATGTTCCCACGAACGCCACTTTCTGGCCCTTCGGGATCGTGAAGCTGACGTCGCGAAGAATCCAGTGCTCGCCCTCGTAGGCGAACCAGACATTTTCGAAGGCGATCTCGTGACTGAAGCCGGGTATCGACTGCGCGGGGCCGTCAACGATCGATGGCTTGGTTTCTAGAATTCCGAAAACCCTCTCAACCGAGATCAGGCCTCGCTGGGCGAAGCTGAGCTGCTCGCTGAGCTGCATAATGGGCACGAACATCTGTCGAAGGAACTCGATGAACATCAATAGCGTTCCGATCATCAGGGAGCCCGTAAACACCCTCGGGACTCCGATAACCAGAACGATTATGATCGCGACAATCTCGGAGTAGACAAAAAGCCCCCAGAATCCGTACTCGAAAAACATCGCCGGCACTTCGACCCTGAACTTCCCCAGGTTGACCTCGCGGAGGCGCTCCCGTGCGCGCTCCTGGTAGTTGAACTGCTGGATGATGTCGACCCCCTGCACGTATTCGGTGACATACGCCAGCACGATAGCCCACTGCGCTCGCCATTCCCGCCAGTATTTCCGCATGAACGTCACGAAGACCAGGGTCAGGCCGAATTGGATCGGGACGAGAATCAGAATCCAGCCGGTGATGACCGGATCCCTGATGAACATCACGACGAGGATGCCCAGGAAAAACATCACGTTCCTGAGCATGTTGACCGCCACGTCGCCGAACATGTTTCTCAGAGTTTCCGTATCGCTCTCGACCCTGCTAAGGAGTTTTCCAGGGGGATATTTCTCGTGGAAATCCAGGCCGAGATGCAGGATATGGTTGAAGAGCTTCGACTTAAGGTCGGTGATAATGTTCACGCCCAGCCTGAAAAGGGCGATGGCCTGGAAGTAGGCTACACTGGCGCCGCCTGCTGCGACCCCTATGTACAGCAGGGCGGCCAGCAGAAGACGCCGGACCGATCCCTCCGTTCCGCCCGGCAGGTCGGCGAATGTCTTCCCGGGCGCCGGGAAAACATGGTTGAACACGTACTCGATGATCAGCGGACCGATGAGCTGGCTGGCCGTGATGAGCAGCAGCAGGCCGAGAGCGATGTACATGTACTTCGCATGGGGACGGAAAAGGGGCAGGACCTTCCTCAGAAGCTCCAGCACCGACTGACGTCGTATGCCCTCGTCGCTTTCGTCAATATGCCACCACATGGCGAGTCTCTTACTTCAGTACCGCGTCCTCCGACACGCTAGACAAACATGGCGCAAAAGATTATACCCCGGTGTCGGAGAAAATAGTTGAAAATGGACACTAAATTACGATGAAAATCCGGGGTTTTGCGCTATTTTCGCTCCTCAGAACCTGTCTCGCGAGAAAACAGGCACGCGTGCACGTGCCTGCAGTGTGCCTGGTATTTCTCAGCCCCCAGTTTAGCTTTCCCAGATCTTTTTTTCAATCATGTGATCCTCCAGCGGGGCGATCATTCCGAGGTAGAACTCCGCGCATTGCAGGAACGCCTCCGTCGGGGCCGCGCCGACAAGCTCGCACCCCGCTATCTCAACCCCGTACCTCGATGCCTCGCTCCTGATCGTCTCGATCACCCGATAGATCGGCGTTTTCTTGTAGTCCAGAAAATTCATGCTGACCTGTGCGACCCCCTGGTCCTCCAGCATGAATCCCGCTCCCTGGATCGTGTTGTAACCGCCCGAGCTTCCTCTGACCGCCTTGGCTATCTCTTTCGCGATCTCGACATCCGTCGTTCTCAGGTTGACGTTGAACGCGATCAGGAACGGGCGCACCCCTATGGCGGTCACGCCCGCCGTCTCGTGGACAACCTCCGGTCCGAAGTCCGGCTTCCATTCCGGGAGCTTGATTTTCTCCGGGAATCCTTCGAACTCGCCCTCGCGGATGTCTGGAAGCTTCTCCCGGTTCGGTTGCGCGGCAGATTCGTAGTAGAGATAGACCGGGATATTGAAAGTGCTCGCGAATTCCTTCGCGAAGTCCTCGACCTTCTTTTTGAGGTCCTTCTTCTTGATCCCGCTCACCGGGACAAACGGGGCGACATCCACGGCGCCCATGCGTTTGTGCTCGCCCTTGTGGTGCCTCAGGTCGATCTTCTGAATCGCGACCCTGGACGCCTCCAGGACGCCCTTCATCACAGGATCGACATCTCCCGCCAGCGTGAGCACCATGCGGTTATGGTCCGAGTCGGACTGAACGTCCAGAACCTTCACACCCGCAACCGCGGCGGCCGCGTCCCGGATCGCCTTGATGACTTCCTGGTCGCGTCCTTCAGAGAAATTCGGTACTGCTTCCACAACTGCCATGTTTCAGCCTCCAATATTCCAGCCTGGGCCGGTCGGATTGGGCGTTGGAGTATAACACATCCGGCTCGTTTTGTGGCCGGGGCATCGCGTATGTCTCTCAGGAAAACTGAAACGGACGGTGTACCCGATCCGTCCGCTTCATGTTTGACCACATCGTGAGGAGGTTTCCGCAAACTGAGACCCTCATGGGTCGTTTTAGGTTCAACGGGAGGTTGCGTTCGGCGCTTTTTTCTGATACGAGTAGGGGCACGGCATGCCGCGCCCCTACAAGGCAACGGGATTCTCTGGGGGGGGGCTCGGCATGCCGTGCCCCTATTGGAGCAATGACTATGACTGACAGACAGCCGCCGAAACATCAGCTTGGTGAATGGACGCTTCACGCGATCTCGGACGGGCTCTACCGTCTCGACGGTGGCGCGATGTTCGGGGTGGTGCCCAAGGTGATGTGGGAAAAGGTGAAACCGGCCGACGAACGCAACCGGATCGACATGTGCCTGTCCTGCCTTCTTGCCGTCAGGCACAATGCAACCGTGCTGATAGAGGCCGGTATCGGCAACAAGAACGGCGAGAAGTTCGAGTTCATCTACGGAGTCGATCACATAACGTCGATCGACGAGGAGCTCGCCAGGCTCGGGCTGAAAGCTGCCGACATCGATCACGTGATTCTGTCGCACCTGCACTTCGATCACGCAGGGTCGCTCACGCATCTCGGTGAAAACAGGAAGCCGGTGGTGCATTTCCCGAACGCCAGGCATCATGTCCATGCTCTTGAATGGGAGACCGCGCTGCATCCGAGCCCGCGCAACCGTGCCAGCTACTTGAGCCAGGACTGGATGCCCGTCTACGAGGCGGGTCTTCTCGACATACATGACGAGGAGGAATTCGAGGTGCTTCCGGGCATCCATGCCGAGAATGTCGGCGGTCACACTCCGGGCCAGCTCGTTGTGAGGATCGACCCGTTCGAGAGCGACAAGCCGGCGGTGTTTGTGGGAGACGTGATCCCGACCGGTGCGCACGTGCCGGTGCCGTGGATCATGGGCTACGACCTGGATCCCGCGCGCCAGGTCGATCTAAAGGAATTGATGCTGTCGCAATGGATGGACGAAGGAGCGCTGATCGTTTTCCCGCATGAAACACGCTACCCGTGGGCGCACATCGGGAAGGACGAGAAGGGAAATTTTAAGGCTCTTCCGCTTGATGAAAAATGGCTGGAACCTCTCAGGCGAGTGCCGTGGCCCAGGTTGCCGACATCGGCCGCCTGAAGGGGCGAGACATGGAAGCCTCCTCGGTCCGATCTGATACTGATAACGAAAGCCCCGCCGGTATCGGCGGGGCGTTTTAGTGATCTCAAGAAGAACGCTTGGACTCATCTCACGAGGTTGACGACCTCCTGGAGAATGTTGTCCTGAGCTGTGATCGTTCGCGAATTGGCCTGGAACGACCTCTGCGCGATGATCAGCTCCGTGAACTCGGTGGCCGGATCGACATTGGATTGTTCCAGGGACCCGCCGAGAATCTCGCCGGCGCCGCCCTCGCGGGCAGCGGAGTATCTTCCCAGGCCCGAGTTGCCGGTCGAGGCCCAGTTGTTGTTGCCGATTCTCTGAAGGCCCGCCGGGTTGGAGAAGATGGCAAGTGCGAGTTTTGCGATCGGCTTTGTGAGGCCGTTTGAATAGACGCCCTGCAGAGTCCCGAACGGGTCGAACGCGAAGGCCTGCAGCGTTCCCATTGCGAATCCGTCCTGGCTCTCCGCCGCGGTTGTAGACGCGGACGCGAACTGCGTGATGCCGTCGATCGGCGACCCGGTTCCGTTGAAGACCGGGAAAGCTCGAATGGTATTGGCGCCGGCGGGTGTGAAGGTGATGGGAAGCATGGGGTTCGCAGAGGTAATCAGGCCGGAAGCGCTGAAGGTGACTGTCCCGCTGCCGTTCGTGATCTCGTACTGAGGCTCATCGGGAAGCGTGGCGGCCCATTCCCATTCGTTCAGACCCGTGTGCTGGAAAGTGACGGTAAGCTGGTGCGGCGTACCCATCGAGTCATACACATTGATGCTTGTCTGATGCTGGAAGGCATCGTGCGTCACGACGGTAGCCTGACCGGGGGAGAGGGCCTCGGCCGTGAGAGTGACGCCGGGGATCAAAGGCAGCGGGGGACTGTCCCCGAGGATCAAGGGCTCGAGGTTGGTGAGGGCGCTGGCGACGCCGAAAATGGTGGCGTCGCTGAACGTGCGGGTCCATGTGACCGTGCCGTCATTGGAAACGAAGGTGTTGGATGCCGTCGCGTCCGCCCCGTTATCGACAACGTAGTTGACCCCGTCGAAAGTGCCGACGGTGTCGAGACCCGTGGGATTCGTCCCAGGGTCTACGATTATGATCTGGTTGGCCTCACCGGCAAGGTCGCTCGTGAGAGTGATCGTGCCGTTGGCGTTGGCCGTAGCGGTGATGAAGAAGTTGGGGTTCGACTCGTTTTCCGCATTGATCGCGTCGGCGATGACCTGCGCGTTCTGCGCGGAAGTGTTGGTGGCCGACGTGGGTCCGTAGTTAATGGTCACCGGACCGCCCACTCCCTGGATCTGGATCGAGTCGGCGGCCAATGCGCCCGCTGCGACCGGGATAGTGCTCGTTCCCGTTGCCGCGACCGCATCGGTGATTGTGATGGTATGGATGCCTGCGAGCTGGCCGTCCGCCGCAGGAGCTGAGTAGGTTCCGGCTGCCAGACCGAGCAACGCGAGATAAGCGGCATTGCCGGAGATAATGACATCGTTACCTTCTCCTCCAAACATGTTCTGGAGAACAAGGTTCCCGTTGTCGCCAACTCTCGCATAGACCGTGGACGACTGAGAGTTGATCTGGTCTGCGATGAACTGCGCAACCGTATTCGGGTTGCCCCAGACGAATGCCGGGGGCCAGGCAAAGATGATGTCCTGACCGTTCAGGTTCAGGTCCCCCGCCCCTGCGTCCGCTATCGGGCCCGGGTCGACCTGGCTTCCCGCGTAGCTGGCGATCGGCATCGCTATCCCGGCCGCAACAGCCAGTCCGGTCGAGCCGGGCGCCTGAAGCTCCGCGGAGCCGAAGGTGTACGAAGATGAATCGAGGTTGGACACGTAGTTCACGGTTGTGGTCGCGCGTCCGGGTATCTTCTCGCCGAAGTTGACCGTAATATCGCTGAGGGTCGTGGACGTATCGATGTTCTCTCCGTCAGCCGTGGGCCGCGTCCATCCCTGAACCCGGTACCCGTTTGACGTGATCATGGCGCCGTCCGCATCCAGGGAGAAATTCCCCGCCCTTGTGTAAGAGATCGCCGTGCCGTCGGACACGATGAAGAACCCTTCGCCGTTGATTGCGAGGTCCGTCAGCTTGCCCGTGGTCTGGATCGATCCCTGCGATGAAATCGTGTCGATTGCAGCCAACTGGACGCCGACTCCGACCTGCATCGGGTTGGTGCCTCCTCGACCCGCCTGCGGTGCTCCGCCCGCTCTCAAGGTCTGCGACAGAAGGTCGCTGAAGGCCACCCTGCTTGCCTTGTACCCGAATGTGTTGAGGTTGGCGACGTTGTTGGCTATCACGTCCAGCTTCACTTGCTGGCTCTTCAAGCCGCTGATCGCGGCGTACATTGCACTTCCAACCATTTATCGTCCTCCCTTGCTCTTTGCAGAGGTTATCAAGGTAATTGAAAAAATCGCCTGCGACATCCCGGCTGCACACCCGGGGTTTGTCACCGCCGGGCGATGGTCGCCGGGATGTTCGGTAAGTTGTGGGGTGGATCGGCTCCTCAGGCCGGTCCGGTGAGAGGGGCTCTCCTCGTGGAGGACCGAACCCTGGTCTCACTGTGTGCTATCGGGCATTCTCCTCAGACTCCGCCCGGCGATACCCGCTGTCACGCGAATACAGCCGAGTCGATGTTCGTGACGACAGATTCCTCCATGTTCTCGCGACTCATGACCGTGACGACGGTGCGGTTGGGGACGCTCACCACGAGGGCGAGTTCACCCGCGAGCACAAGCGCGTCTCGGCTTCCTTTGTCCTGTACCCTGTCCACGGCCTGCTCGATGCGCTTGAGTCCCTGGGGCGTGAATACGATCCCGCGCATCTCAAGACGCTTCTGCGCATGCCGCGAAAAAGTAAGGCCCCTGGGCTGAAGGCGCGAGTCGAGCTCCCTCTGGAATACGTCGGGGGCCCCAGTATCGCGCCGCACACCCTTGACTGCAGGAATCGGCTGCATGCTTACGGGTACCGCAGGACGAGTTCCCGGGTAAATCGGAAGGGTTACCATTACGATCCACCTCCCGTGCCCGGCTCGACCGAAACGACCGTGCTCAGATCCACCTCGCTGCCGTCCGACAGCCTCAGGTAGACGCCCCCGCCGATAGCCATGACCTGCTCCACCGTTCCCTTCACAGCCACCGTCCCGTCTGCCGACGGCACAAGACAGATTACGTCCCTGCCGATCAGGGTGGACGCCTGGGTGAGCTGTTGGAACGACAGAAACTGCTCAAAACTGCTGTTCAGGTTCATCTGCTGTTCGAGAGTCCCGAACTGCGCGAGCTGGCTTACAAACTGGTCGTTTGACATCGGATCGAGCGGATCCTGGTTGCCGAGTTGTTTCACCAGAAGCAGGAGAAACGCCTCTTTGTCCAGATCCGTTGTGGCATCACGAGTCGGAGTCTGCACTGCCTGCGAGTTGAGAAGACTTGCTACTTCGCTTGCGAGCATGATTTGCTCCTTTTTTGTCCGTGAAGAGCCTGAATCGTCCCGAGCGGACGTTTCAGGCGAAAATACTGATAGTTGAGCCTTCCGGCAGTCTTTCGACAAACTGCGATGGACCGCCGGACGGATCGAAGCCAAAACGCTCATCCGGATTGGCGGGCGAAGAGTTTCCACCCTCCGACGAGGGTTCGTGCTGACCAGGGTTACCCTCCGGACCGAAGTGGAAGCTCAAGTGGACCTCGGCTTGCGCAAGGGTCAGACCCTCGGCCTCGAGAGCCTGGGTAAGCTTGGAGAGTCCGGCTTCCAGCGCCTCTCGCACAAGGGGGCTCATCGTATGGAACTCGGCTCTCACGATGCCGTTGCGTGCGCTCTCAAGCCTGACAACAAGCTCGCCCAGCTCGGGAGGATGCAGGACGATCCTCGCCTGACCGCGACCGTCCGCCGTTATCCTCATTACAGCCTGGCGGACATCCGACAACAGAACTTCCGGATCAATTGTGAGACGGCTTCCCAGGTACTGGGACGCATCCACCGGACGTCCCAACTGGATCGGGGCTTCCGGATTGGATGCCGCAGCCGCGGGAGACGCTTCCGGTGAGACTCCGATCTGAGGTCTGAAGGCCTGGTAAATCGAGCCCGCAGTTTCCCGCAGAACCGAAGCCTGTCCTTCGACGTCCGTCCTTGTGCCGGGAAACCACAGCTTCGAGTCGACGAGTTTCTGCGTCGATTCGCCGGTTTCCCTTGTGTTGAACCGTGAAGGCGCAGGATCTCGCGGCGTCTCATCGGTGGGACGCCTGCTGTCGAACGGTCGCTCCGGCGCAGCCTTGACCTGCTGTCTCGGAGGCGGCTCAGGAGCGGATTCTCTGTCATCAGTCGGGCTCAGAAGCCCGCTGACATCCAGAGCCTCCGTCCATTCCGACCTCACCGGCTGCCCGGACGAATCGGTGATCCTCAACTGCTCCAACCGGACACTGTTCGACTGGTCGCGCGCGGCATTGTCGGCAGTCGGGTTGAGATCGAGCGGACGCCCGACAAGTCTCTGCTGCTGGATCAGGGATTGAATATCGGCTGAGTCCGCGGTCGAACCTGTTTCCCCGGGAACGGGGAGCCCAGTAGCCGACGGATTCGCCGATTGACTGGCAGGCAGTCCCGGTTCGACCCCGTTCCCGGCGGTCTCGTCCGGGATCACAACGTTGCCAAGTCCTTTGGCGAGCAGCGCCGCGAGCTTGCTGTCCGTGAGAGCCTGTCGAACCGCATCTGCGAAGGCAGAATCTGCGGCGGTCTTCAGGTCCGTAGCGGACACAGCTTCCGTAGCGCCGCCACCTCCCCCGCCTTCCTCAGTCTGTGGTCCAGACGTGCGGGGGGGAGACTCGTCCGTAGCAGGACTTCCGGCTGCGCCAACGTTGGCCGCGGTCGCGGAATTCTCGTCGGCCTCAGGGCGCTTTCCCTTGTCCTGGGCGGGTTTTTCCGCCCGGACGGGGGATTGTTCTGAGACCTGCCTCTCATCGCCCGTCGCCGGCTCGGACTCCGATTTCCTCTCGGCCCGTGCGAGAACACGGTCGAAGGTCTCCGGGGCGTCGCCGCGATCGGGCGCAGAACGGCTCGGGGCAGGGATCGCCTGTGTAACCTGAGCTGGATCGATCTCCACAGCCAGGTTGAGACGGGCCATGGAGAAAATTGCTTCCGGCATATTCATTTCACCTCCTTTCATGTGCAGAATCGTGGCGCAAGCACACGCCACCATCGCATCGTACGATGCGACATAACGACTCATCGGCAGTATGTCGACCCAATTAAGGGGGGGGCACAAAAAAAGTGCCCGGTTTTCGGGCACTCCTGTCTTTTCGTTTTCAGTCGAGAACTAGTCGACCCAGTCTTCCTCGATGGGGCATCGCTCGACGTCGGGATCGACCTTGATGTTGTCGATCAGCTCCTTGATACGGCCCTCCTGTCGGGCAAGCTGCAGCGCCTGCTCATGGAGCTTCTCGGTGCTCACAGTCATCTGGACCGTGACCACGGCGTGCGAGACTTCGACCGTTATCCCGTATTGCCGCGCGTACCAGTCCAGGACCGGATCGGTCTGTATATTGCTCTGAACTACCGACTTTATTGCCATGTCGACCGATTGGGTGGCTTCATCGAGTCCCGGTACCCTGGTTTTCTCGCGGATTTTCTCATCCACTGAAGCGGGGCACCCGGCCAGGGCAAAACAAGTCACGACAAGGACGGCCAGGGCTATGTAGCGATGTATTCTCAGCATGTTTTTCAACCTCCGCTCTCGCCGGGGATCGGCTCAGGTTAAGACATCAACGCTCGGGATGCGGTTCGAACAAACCTGCTCCCCGAGCCTTCGAGTCATCAGAGATAGGTAGCAGCCTGGACGGCGATAAATGCAACGAGGATCGCCAGTACGACCAGGAAGACGGGCACGAGTATGAGAGTGAGAATGGTCGCGACAATGGCTTTCTGGATTGTGTATCTGCCATGTTCCCGCATCATGGCGACGTGGAGGATCAGGAAAAAGAGCTGGAAGATGTAGAACAGAATCTTGGCAAACCCGTTGCCGTAGACTGCCATCATGAAGAACCAGGTGCTCGGAATCCAGATGATGAAAGAGTAAGGAACCGCCGACCATAGATTGCTGACGCCGTGGCCTGCCTTGTTGCCCGCGATCATGCTGCCCAACTGTCCCGCCAGACCCCAGATAAGCCAGAGCAGAAGGAAGTAGAGCGGTATCGCCATCGCGATGCTCTGGGTCTGAAACGCGAATTCCCGGATGTACTTTATGTTCCCCGCGATGGTGAAGTCGGAGCCTATCTGTTCAAACACCCCGTCGAGCTGCTCCATCAATGTGCCTGCCTGGACATTTACCTCCGGGTCCACAAGCCCCAGCATGTTCTTGACCACCAGGGGATTCGCGAAATAGGACTGGACGATCGCCGCGCACGCCATGCCTACAAGGGCGACGACGACGATACCCGGCACCCACTGTGCTTCGCCGAGAAGGCGCTGGAAGGTCAGCGATGGGGACCAGATCATCCCCCAGGCGTTCACCCAGAATTCGGTTCCCAGTGCGATGAGCGCGACTAATATTACTCCCAGGGTAATCCACAGAATGAGCTGCGACGGCTGATAGCTTTGGATGAACTGATCAACCTGTGTCGTGGCGTCTAGTTCCATCGGACTCCTCCTGCGGTCGGGCCGAAACTCCCGAGCGCGTCGATGCGGAAACCCGCACAGTATAGCAGAGCACCCCGGGGTGGTAAAGGCATTTTAACCGTTGACTTGGCCCGGATTCCGGTCATAATGACCTTCGAACAGGCCTTGCCCGCATGAGAAGCCGTATCTGCATTCAACCGCCCGGAAAAGCATCGATTGGCCGTTTCGCCGGCCTCTTGATTCTCTTATGCCTATTCGCGGCTCAAAGGATGTTCGGCGCAGCGCAGGTTGCGGACGAAAACATGGCGCAATATGAACCATCGACCCCCCCCATCGTCTGCCTCGACCCCGGACATCCGTCGGAAGTGAACGACGGCATGACCCTCCAGAACGGCGTCACCGAGAACCACATCAACTGGCTTATCGCCCAGGAGCTTCGGGACCTCCTCGAGTCGGACGGTATCACGGTCGTGATGACCAAATCCAGCGAGGACGAGCTCGTGACGAACGAGGAGCGCGCGCGGATCGCGAACGAGTCCGGGGCGGTCCTGTTTTTTCGGATACATTGCGACAACGGTCCGTCCGGCGCTCACGGAATGACCTTCTATTACCCCGACAGGCAGGGCACCTGGGACGGTCACACCGGACCGTCGACCGACCTCATCCCGGCATGTCACGACGCCGCGTACGCGATCCACGACACGGCGATCGACGAGCTCGACGGGCTTCTGCACGACCGCGGTGTCCGCACCGACAACGAGACCTACCTCGGCAGCCGTCAGGGCGGCGCGCTCAGGGGATCGATCCTGAGCGAAATCCCGGTCATCCTCGTCGAAGTGTGCTTCCTGTCCGACCCCTCCGACGCCTCCTTAGTGAAGGACGCCTCCACCCGCTCCCTCATCGTCCAAGCCCTCTCATCGGGAATCCAGGAGTATGTGGAGAGCCTGAATGACCACGACACGCGATCCAGTGGAGACCTCTAGACGTAAGTCCCGTAGCGCCCATACGTCCGCCCCGAGCTCTTCGAGGGGTGGACGGATGGGTGTCTCATCTTATGGAGAAATCCCTGCTTCGTCTCCAGATATGGAGTCTTTCTCTTGCCAAACCGGGTCACATCCGGCGATTCCCCACAAAACGAGACACCCATCTGCCCGCAGGAGCGGGCATATGGGCGCCACGGCGATCCCCCCGCGATTCAGGGGCCCGCGCGTAAGCAAGGGCGTCTCATGTTGGCGACCGGCAGGTAGCCCGGCAATGCATTGAGGCTGTCTTAAAACTCGCAATGTTCCGACGAATTCGGGAGGGCGAAGCTCCC
>CAYGZQ010000037.1:0-40598 GCA_964354375.1 uncultured Planctomycetota bacterium | reverse complement strand
GCTGACAAGGCTCACAGCTCTGAGTACATTCTTGCACATCGGCCTACACTCCTGAGATCGAAACGCCGTTTCAGTTAGAACATATATCCTAGGCCATAAATATACCGAAATTCCCGGCGGTGTCAACGGTATGGCTCGGGGCGGCCGGAGACATGAAACCGGCGACATGCTAATGTATCGGGGGCGCGGGCCAAGCCTCCGCATTCTCAGGGAGGCGCTGTAGATTTTAAAGAACTCATAAGGAGAATAACGACATGAGAAACGCCTGGAGAACTCTGTTTGTCTTTGCGGCCATGGGAGTGCTGTTTGCGGGAATCGCCATGGTGACGGGCTGTGGTGACGACACCGGCTACGAGACTTTCAACATCTCCATGACCAGTCTGGACACGTTCGATCCGCAGGCGGTAACGGCGCACGTCGGCGCGCTGATTGTGTGGACGAACGACGACACTGATCCGCACACGGTTCTGAGAGACCCGCTGAACCCAGTAGCCATCGGACCTAATTCCGATGCGGTCCTTCCCAACGGCATAGCGCAGGGGGAATCGTTCAGTTGGCTTGTCCCCAACGTCCCGTCCGGCACGGTCTTTTACTATCATTGCCGATTTCACGGCGCCGCGGGCGACGGTAGTTCAGTGGGAACCGGCATGGCCGGATTGATCGAGGTCGATTAGGATAGATTCGGGAGGGCGAAGCTCCCGATGAGCCGTAATCCCGATCACCGAGCAGCTCGGTGGGAGCTTTGCCAACCCGGGATTCGAGGCATCCTAGCACAGTTGCAGGGTTACCGCTGGTGCACAATCGGGTACATTTCCAGATCATACAGGCCGTAGTCGGCGAGCTCGAAGCGTTCAAACCCATACGCCAAAGCCGCCGCTTCGGCCGGATAATCGGGATCCGACATCTTCACAGCGAATTGCCTGTCCTCAAGATCGTGCCTGATCGATCCATCGTCATTGACGTACAGCCTCATGCGTTCGTTGGACGCCCATCCGCCCGCGAGCGCGTTGGCCTGTCCGAGAAGGTAGAAAAAGTGCCGGGGCGGCCATGAGAAAAGCGGGGTGGCGTAGATGTGCATCGAATATCCAAGCTCGTCGAGCTCCCGTTTCCGCCAGGGCTTGAACTCGCTGAGGATCGAAAGCGCGAGGCCCTGCGAGACGAAATCGACCAGCTCGCCGATATCGCCGGTTCCGCCCAGAACCGCGTTTGCGTCCTGCCACTCATGCATGAACGCAACCAGAAGACGATACTGGCGATTCAGAAGGGGATAGAGGTCGGGGACATGCGCCGGATTCGACTCCGCGAGAACCCTCTCAAGGCTCCAGACAAGCCACATGCGCTCGCGCATCGACAGGTGCTTCTCAGTGAAAATCTCGTTCGGACCCTCACGATAGCGGAAATCGTCGATGAAATCCTGCAGTCCCGGCGCGTAGACCCTGTCTTCGCCCTCGTATTTCGCCAACGTACTCAGGAGGAGCTCGCAGGAATACCTTGTTGCATCCGGCTTGTTCTCGTAAGCTCCGTAGAGAGCGATCGCCGGCGCCAATAATGATATCGTTTCAATATTCTGCGTATCGATTTCGAGCGCGCCTACGTCAGAAGTCAGTCTCTCTATGAAGTCATTGACTTGGGTTCCCCAAGGTGGGGAAGTCGGGTCGCCCGATCCATTGCCGGACGCAGCTTCGACCTCCCGCCTTAGTTGCATCCAGGGGTACAGTGTCTTCAGGGATATTGTATCGCCGGAAGGATCGAGGCCTTCAATCTTGGTGCACCAATCGGACCAACTCGCGCTCTCCTCAGGATGGTTTCTCACGCGCGCGGCGACGGCAAGGAGCATCATTGCGGAGCTCGCGCTGTCGGGAGCGTACACGTCGGAAGGTCGATCGGCGAGGGCGTCAAGAAGGATCTTCGATGTATCCCTCTCATCGACATTCGCTTTGTCCTTTGCCACAAGCGCCATCGTCGGTGTCTGCCGTTGATCGGGGAGACTCTCCGGATTCTCGAACGCTTCCAGAATGGGCTTGCCGGTACATCCGGGAGTCGCGAAACCGACCGCCCGACCTATCGTCGGCGCGACATCGAGCTCGCTGTGCGGCTCGCTGGAGACATAGCCCTGCTTGATTCCGGGACCGATCAACAGCATGAAGGAATGCTGACATCCTTCGCAGAAGCAGCCGTGATGCACATACCCGCCACGCTCGGGACTGTGTCGTCCATGATCGGTTGTGACGATGAAATAGGTCTTGTCGCGATACCTGCTCTCCGACTGCAGCGCCTGCCACATCTCCCAGACATCGCGATCGGCCCAACGGATCGCGTCCACGTAGTAGTGCCATTCCGCCTCATGACCGCACTCGTCGACATCGCCCAGATTCACCACGACCGCGTTCGGTTTCTCATCGGGAATTTTCGCCCGAAAATATTCCGTGACCTCGACATCGCGCATGCTGTCGATCAGGAACACATCGTCTTCCGGATACAGACCGGACGATGACTGCTTGAGCGAGTAGATGAGGTCCTTTCCGAGATAGAGCGCCGTTTTTTCGGGCCCGAACTCCATCGCATCCTCGATAAGCCGGTTTACCTCCGCGGTGCTCCTGGCGCTCGGCATGTAGATTCCGCGCGGGAACCTTGTGATGCCGTCGATCGCCGATTGCGTGTAGTCCGCGCGTGCGTCACGGTAGTATTCGAGAAACGTCGGGAAGATAGGCCGGATGTGTCCGTCGTTCGGAACGGTCGAAATCCGACCGGTCAGCATCGCGGTATGAGATGATGTCGTCGCGGTAGGGGAGGCGATTCGGTAGTTGGTGAGGAGTGTGCCGAGCGGTCTGAGGTCGTTCCAGATGTGAGGTATGTACTTGTCTTCAGCGCCGATGCCCTCCTCCCATCTCAGACCGTCCACGACGATGACCACGACGGCGGTCTGATCGTACGGGTTTTCCTGAAGAAGCTTAACGATGCCTTCCGAAACGTGCTTGCGATAGCTGTCCTGCCACGACTCGCTTCCCCGCATGTAAACGATGACGCCCGCAACCGCAATTGCGGCGAGGACGATGATCGTCCAGAACAGTTTCTTACCGGCTCGCATGATGAAGACCTAAAAAACTGGGGCGCGCCACCACATGATCGCGCCCGTCCGCGAAAATGCACGATTATTATACCATCCGGAGTTTCCGTGCCGGGCGGGAGCGCGGAACGCTTCCGATGACCCTACCACAGCTTAAGAATCCGGAGTCCGCCCGCTCCGCTCGCAACATACGCAAGGTCGCCGGAAATCACGGCGTTCGACATGTGTCCCGGCGTCGCAACTGTACCCACCTGGGACATGGTCTCCGGTGGATCAACATCCAAAGTGTAGAGAATCCCGCCCTCGACATACGCGTAGCCATTTGAGACGGACACGCTCTCGAGCTTGCTCCCAAGCTGTCTGAAACTCACTATCACCGGCGTCAAGGGCTGGCTTATGTCAAGTATGTACAGCCTGTTGAAATTTCCCCCCGCCCCGATGTAAGCATACTGCCCGCTGACGGCGATACCCCGGGTGCCGCCGAGGTCGGTGAACGAGTTGGCGATTGACGCCTGCTCCGGGGTGCTTATATCCAATATGACGAGAAAGCCCGTCTCAAGGTATGCTTCATCCTGGGTTACCGTCAGGAAACCGTAGTTGCCTGAAAAAGCTATATCGATCGGCAGACCGGTCCCCGGCAAGGTCTTCACAAGATGCGCCGCTGAAGGCGGATCGATATCGAATATCTGCAGGGACCCAAGCTTGTCGGGGTACTCCTGCTCCACGATCGTGACATAGGCGTATCCATCGGACACAGACACATTCCTTGCCTGGCCCGCCTGGTACGGGATCGATTTCACGATGGTCGCCGTTCCGGGCAGACTGATATCGAGGATGTGGAGGCTGTTCGAGAGTGAAGCGACATATGCGTAGTTGCCTGCGATGGAAATCGCCTGGGCGTAGCCGGGAATATCGGTCGTGCTCACGATGTGAGCGGTGTCGTAGGGATCGATATCGACAATGGTCAGATCGCCCGAGTAGTCGGCCAGGTAGGCATAGCCGCCCGATACGGCAACGTCCTCGGTATAACCGCACGTGTCCGCGTTACCGACAACGCTCGCTGTCTCGATGGGGTCGACATCCACCACGGTGAGACCCCACGGTCCATCAGCCACGTATGCGTAGCCGCTGTCCAGCCACACTCCCCATGCGCTACCCAGCGTTGTGATCGACTTGACGAAATGGGTCGAATCCGGCTGACTGACATCGAAGACATGGAAACCCAGGCTGTCGGCAGCCGCATAGAGATAGTTGCCCGAGATCTCCATGTCGTAGCAATAGCCGGTGTAGGGCACTTCGAGAATAATCCCGGCGTCCTCGGGCGGATCGATGTCGATTACCAGCAGACCCAGGTTGAAGTCGCCGGCATACGCGTAGCCTCCGGACGCTACCACACTCTCCGTGGCGCACAGGAATTCCTTGACGGTTTTGATGATGTAAGGCGAGGAAGGCACGCTGACATCGACCAGCATCACCCCGTCGAACTCACCCGCGATGCAGGCTACCCCGTTCGAGACCGATATGTCGAGCGCGTAGAACTCCCAACCCGGATAGTTGAGCGACTTGACCAGATGCGCATTCTCGGGAGAGCTGATGTCGACGATATGCATGCCGTAGTTCTCGCCGACCACATAGGCATGATTACCCCAGATCGCGACATCGGTGGCGGTAAAGTCTGCCACTGATTGCACAAGGTGGGCGGATTGCGGGGGATCGATATCGACGACTGCAAGACCTGCGGTATCCACCGCGACATACGCGTATCCACCCGACACGACTACATCCTGCGCTGCGTCGAGAGTCTCAACCAGTGTCACCCAAACCGGATGCGCCGGATTCGTGACGTCGAAGACATGCAGCCCGTTGACGTCGCCCGCAACGTACGCGAAGTTCCCGGAGACACAGACATCCATCGACAGGAAATTGAGTTGAGGAGGGGTCACGTCCGTCGGGCTGACCGGGATACCGTCCTCCGAGATCGATATCGGCAGGGGGTAAGGCAGCGTGCTTGCGTCGCCCTCGTCATCGGTGGCGCGGAACTGGACATCGTATTCCCCGGGAACGTCCCATGTGTAGTAGATATCTTTTCCCGATTGTTCGAAGGTCCCGTCGTTGTTGAGGTCCCATTCGCACTCAACAAGGTCGCCGCCGTCGGGATCGTATGAGCCGTTGTCGAAGAGGTGGACCGGATCGCCCTGCGATTGCGGGTTCGGCTCAGCGTCGACGCTCAGTATCGGAGGACCGGATACCATCACATTGACAACCTGGTAGGCGATGAGATCAAGCCAGTCCGGGGCTGTGGCATTTTCGTTGTCCTCCACAGCGACCAGTATCTTGCAGTTCCCGCCCTGGAACGTGTAGGTCTCATTCGGGACAAGGGCCTCGTATCGCGAGAATCCCGCCCCGTCCATCACCCACGTCGCCGTCTTGATGTCGAACAGGAGGGTGTAGCATTCCACCGTCGGATCCAAGTGGCTGGCTTTTCCCTGCCAATCGTAGACATCGATCGTGAGCTTCACGGCGCCGCCGATCGTTGACAGGCCTCCACCCTGCGGTTCCTGGGAAACCTCGATCTTCCACGGCTCGGGGCAGTTGGCGTCCGGGCCGAAATCGGTCATCGGGTCTGTAACCGGCTTGACCAGAGGGGTCGCCCAACTGGCATCCACCGCGTACCCGAACTCAAACATGAGAGGGTCGTCCGGCATATCGATCTCGTAGGTCGCGGTCACCGAATCGCCCGCGTAGAATGCGTTGCGGGTGTTTTCGGGATCGTCGGACACATGGCGCTTGAACCCGTTCAAAGTCGCAAGCCAGTAAAAATGGTGCGCCATTTTTCCCTCTACGTAACCCTGCATACCGTCCGGACCTTCGCCCTCGGTGTAGGTGTTGTAAAGAGCCGTGAACCCGTCCGCGTTCACAAGCTCCCCATCGCCCTGCAACCGATCGGGGACTGCTTTGGTCAAGAATTGCCAGCTCCCGGCGAACATCGCGATTCCGCGAACATCGAACCCGGTGAGATTGGGGTTCGGAAACGGATGCTTGATCTGGATGTCGATCAATACTGTCCCGTTGCCCGACGGGACCGCCTTGGTGATTTTCAGGCAGGTTGTGCACGGACCCTGCTCCAGCCATTTGAGAACGTTCCAGTGGATCGATGCATCTCTCACCGGCACGATCTCCGTCACGTCCCTGGTCGGGTCGACCCTGATGCGGTAAAAGCCCCAGAGACTGTGACCCGTCGGGTCGAACCGTCCGGGTTCTCTACCTGAATCGATTACCTGGGGCGAATTCCCGCCCTGACCATTCAGACCGGTCATCACAGGCTGCGAAACGCCTCCCCCGGATGAGCAGCCGACTCCTGCGAATAACAGGACCAAGAGCGCGAGCGGGAGATGGAGTCTGTTGACACAAGAGCCTGCACGCATGTATTTGATCTCCTGAGCGGACGGTTCGGACCTCTTTGAGATTCGGGCCGAAACGGAAAAGCTCAACCATCGAATGAAATGACACATTCAAGATATCAATCATTATCCGGCAAGTCAAAAGGCGACCGGGGTGCATCCGTAACTCGTCCCTTGATCTGCTATAATGCCCCGCATACTGTGTGCGGAATCGGAATGCGACCGGGAGGTCCGGGAAATGCTGCGAACGAAGACAATCGATGATTTCCTGAAAGTGCTGGCGAGCGATGCGCCAACGCCTGGAGGCGGATCGGTGGCGGCTCTGAACGGCGCTCTGGGTTGCGCCCTTCTCGAGATGGTCTGTGACCTCACTTTGGGAAAAGAGAAGTTCAAGGAGGTCTGGCTGGATCTTGAACCGATCAAGGCCGAGCTTGACCATCTCCGGGAGGAGCTTACGGATTCCATCGATCGCGACGCCGCCTCGTACGACAAAGTCACCGGTGCGTTCAAGCTGCCGAAAACCACCGAGGAAGAGAAGAAAGCCAGGAAGGAAGCCATCCAGGAGGCGATGAAGACAGCCGCCGAGACCCCCAAGGCCACGGCCCGGTACATCCATTCCGCACTGAAACTGGCCGGGGAGGTTGCTGAGAAGGGCAACCCCAATGTGCTGAGCGACGCCGGCGTCGCGGCTTCGTGCCTTCTTGCGGGAATGCATGCGGCCCTGATGAATATCGCGATCAACCTCGGCAGCATCAATGACGAGGCGTATGTCCACCAGATGAGAATCGAGATGGATTTTCTGAAGGCCGAAGGAGAAAGGCTTGCAGATGCGGTCCTTCAGCATGTCTACAAGGGAATTGGTATGGTGCAGGGCCAGGGCTGACGGCGAGCGATGGCCACTAAGAGATCGCCCGATATTTCCGCGGACAGGTCGCGAGCCGTGTTCGCCCTGTTCGCGCTCGCGCTGCTTGTCGGCTCCGCGATCCTCTCAAGCTTCATCAATTTCCCTCCCGGCGACTCATGGACTCACGGATGGGTGGTTCGCGAATGGATCAGGGGCAATTTCGTTTTCAACAACTGGTCAAGCACGATCGCGCTCCCTCAGCAGATTCTCGGCTGGATCGTCCATCTGCGGGCCGAGACCGTCCACTGGCAGAGACTGTCGATCCTGACGGCGATTATCACTGTCGCGGGATGCCTCTTCGCCGCAAGGCTTCCCGGAAGGCTCTATCCTCAATGGGCCCGGCTGAAGGACTGGTCTCCTTTCCTTGCTTTTGTCTGCCTCGCGCCAACGTTCACTCTGAAAACCGCCGCCGGATTTATGACCGACGGCTATTACCTCTTCTTCCTCGCGTCATCGATGTGGATGCTTCTTCTCGCGCTCGATAAGCCGGAAGACCAGTCCGATGCGCTGTGGGGAAGGAGATGGCTAGGCTTCTCTGCGCTCGCGACTCTCGCCGCCCTTCAACGCACCCACGGCCTGACCATTCTCCTTGTCGTCGGCCTGTGGGTGCTCTTCGCCAAAGTGCTTTTCCCTTCGGGACGCGGCGAGAGCGGGTCCGCGGGAAACAAAGGATGGCCCGGCTTGAGAGGATGGGTGCCGGTGATTCTCTGCGCAATCGGAGCTCTCTTTGCGCTTCTTGTCCTGGCTGACCCCTCGCTTTCGACGATGCGATCCGCGGAGGTCGCGCAGGAAATGAAAGATTTCTGGCTTGGACGGGTGATGTCGTACCCCGGACTTCTTCGCGACCGCATGTGGCTTGCGTTCGGGATTCTCCAGCATTTCGGACTCGCGATGCTGCCTTTGGCTCTGATTGCAGGATTCCAACACGCCTCCGAGGAAAGGAAAGGCGGATCAAGAGCAATCAATTGGTGGTTCATCGTCGTGGGGGTTGCATTTGTCTTGCTCACTCTGACGAGATGGATGTATGGATACCAATGGCGGCTCGAAGCTCTGTTTCCGTACGTCGGCAACAGCCTGACGCCGGAGGGCTTCGGACCGCGATCCGATACGCTTGCTCTCACCGCGGGTCACATTCTTGCACCCTGGGTCCGCATCGTTTTAACCATCCTCGGCACCCTCGGGGGAGTCGTGCTTATCTGGCTCTGCAGCCGTACGGTCCGGCTCAGGAGAATCGACTGGCGTGCACCGTCAACCCTGATCGGCCTCATCGGGCTTGCGCACATCGGCCTGATTTTTCTGAACTACAACTTCTTCGATCGGTATCTGCTTCCGCTGATCCCCTTCGCGTTCTGCTGGATCGCTCCATTGATCAAGGACGCACCATCGCAATGGCGTCGCGCAGGAGCGGCTCTGGTGCTCCTCATGCTCGCATGGTCATTGTGGGGAACGGCCGATTCGCTGAGCTGGACCAGGGCGAAGTGGGACCTTGCCGCCGAGGCCCGCGTGAACGGCATTCCGTGCGACCAGATCGTCGCGGGCTACGAGCCGGACGGTTACTTCAACTTCCGCAATGAGAATTATCCGGACCCCAATGTACAGAAAGATATGACATCGGTGGTCTATGTCTGGTGGGTCGACAAGCTCGGCCTCTCGATCTCACCAGAATGGGTGATCATCGAGGAGGGAGCGCATGTCCAGGGCACTCAGTGGGAGGATTATTTCCCGACCGTGATGCGTAATGATCGCATGAGGATCTGGGTGAAGTAGGGGCACGGCACGCCGTGCCCCCGCGCTGGCGAGATTTTCTGTAGGGCACGGCATGCCGTGCCCCTACGTTGCCCGATACACTTCCCTCTGCTATATTGCCCTCACCAGAACCAGTTGCCAGGGGTGTTTACTGATGAACGAGTTCCCGAAGTTCGAGGAAGTCACCGGTCCGCTGAACAAGAGCTTCCGCACGCATGTTTGCGGCGAAATGAGGAGCGAACATGCGGGCGAGAAGGTGAGGCTCTCGGGATGGGTACACCACCGTCGCGACATGGGCGGTGTGATTTTCCTGGTTTTGAGGGACCGCTGGGGAAATGTGCAGGTGACGTGCGACCAGTCGATTTCGCCCGATGCCTACAGAGTCGCGAGCGAGGTCAAGACCGAGTGGGTGCTCGCGGTGCGCGGAACGGTCGCTCGCAGACCCGCCGGCCTGGAAAATCCCAACATGCCCACCGGCGAAATAGAAGTCAAGGCCAAAGAGATCACCATCCTCACGAAAGCCGACCCGCCTCCGCTTGTAATCGAGCAGACGGCGAGCGAGGAACCGTCGTTCCGATGGAAATACCGCTACCTCGAGCTCAGGCGTCCCGACGTGCAGCGACGTTTCATCACGCGGGATCGAATCATCAAGTACATCCGCGACTTCCACCATCAGCGCGGCTTTGTCGAGATCGAGACGCCGATCCTCTCCAAGTCGACGCCGGAGGGGAGTCGCGACTACCTGGTGCCGTCGAGAATCGAGCACGGAAGATTCTACGCTCTTCCGCAAAGCCCGCAGATGTTCAAGCAACTCTGCATGATCGCGGGATTCGACAAGTATTTCCAGATACCGAAGTGCTTCCGCGACGAGGACCTTCGCGCGAACCGCGCTCCCGAGTTCACCCAGCTCGATGTCGAGATGAGCTTCATCGATGAAGAGGACATTTACTCTCTGACGGAAGAAATGTTGATCGGCCTTGTGCAGGAGATCACTGGCATCTCGGTACCCGCGCCGTTTACACGGTTCACCTACCATGACGCGATGGAGAGATTCGGTGTCGACAAGCCCGACCTGCGCTTCGGTCTCGAAATCATCGACATCAGCGAGGCATTCAAATCTACAGCGTTCAAGATATTCGAGAGCATTCTCGGATCGGGCGGGACGATCCGATGCATCCATCTCGCGGGCGCGCAGCCATCGCGAAAAGATATCGACAACTTCCAGGCGGAGGCGTCCAGGGGCGGCGCGAAGGGTCTCTCGTGGATTGCGTGGGAGGCGAGCGACAAGGTTCGCAGCGCGATGGGGAAACATCTGGCCGACAACGAAGCCGCGAAAGTGAAAGAGATCGCGCATGCATCCGACGGGGACACTGTCCTCATGGTCGCGGGCGACAAGAAGACCGTCCTTTCGAGTCTCGGCTGCCTGCGCGTCGCGCTGGGCAAATTCTATGGCCTTATCGAGCCCGGTGTGTTCAAGCTCTGCTGGATCACCGACTTCCCGATGTTCGAGTTCAGCGAGTTCGAAGGGAAGATCGTCAGCCAGCATCATCCGTTCACGCAGCCGAACGCCGAGCAGTGGAGAGCATGGATCGAGGCAGGCAAGCCGATGGAGGGCGAGGCTCTGTACGGCATGCTGTCGCGCTCGTACGACATCGTTCTGAACGGCGACGAGATCGGAGGCGGCTCGATAAGAATCCATGATCCCGAGCAGCAGACCGAAATCTTCCGAATCCTCGGGCTGTCGGACGAGGAGATGAAGGAAAAATTCGGGTTCTTTCTTGAGGCGCTCAGATACGGGACCCCTCCGCACGGCGGCATCGCGCCAGGGATCGACCGCATCGTCATGCATCTTCTCGGCGCGGAATCGATCGCGGAGTGCATGGCTTTCCCGAAAACACTCAAGGCCACCGACATCATGCTGGGAACGCCGTCCCCGGTCGCCGACGAGCAACTGAGGGAGCTCGGTCTGAGGCTCATCTGATCGACCGCTAGCAACGGACTCGCAGTATTCGCACATGTTCTCTTTTTGCGGCTTCTTGTCGCCGGTTGCACTTGCATATTCCTTGTTGCGGTGGTAGGGTTCATAATAGAATACAATCTCTAGTGTATGGGGTAGAGCATGTTAGGAGGGTTTCGGCATTCGGGTTCCTTCATCCTCAGTGTGATGCTTCTAGCTTTGGCTAGTTGCTCAGCCAGCCATACTCCGATAGGGCCCGACGTTCTCCTGGACGACAGCTACCCGAAAGAAGAAAGGCGTCTTTCGTCGGAGAACGCCAGTCGTTCACTTCTGGGTCTATGGAGAGTCAGAATTCGCCCCAGTACCGGTTCTGTAGAACTAATCCCCTGCAGGACAGCAGAGCTGCATTTCAACGTTCTCCCCAAACTGGAGACGGCCCCTTGCATAGATTGCCTTAAAGTGGCCAAAATTCAGTTCGTGCCCCCCGATGAGGTAAAGATAAGTATAAGCATAAGGCACCCGTATCCAGGGAAGAAGGCACTGACCGGCTTTGATGTCAGAGGTATTTTCATCTCAGGCGCGGACTATTCCTTCCCGGTTAATGGACGAACGATGGCCTGGAGCAACGACGAGCCGATGCTCCTTAATCCTGATGGGTACACAACTTTGTTCAATCCGGTTGAATTCGGGCCGGGAACGTCCGAGTATCCGATCCTGGAGTATGTGCCCGGGAAATTCGCCTCCGGGGGAGACTTGAGCTCGACCCTTAATCCTTTCATCGCATATTCGGTCGAAAAGCCCCGCCGCATGTTTGACTCGTATGAAATCGAGACTCGCACCCTGCATCTGCGCCTGCCGGACGGCCCGTTCAACGAGGTTGAGTTCGGCTATGCGGTAGACGCGTCATGGGTGTTCGTTGAGGACGTGAAGGATCCTCTCACGGACTTCCCGGTCTCCGCCAACTGCCTCGAAGCGTACGACGTCAATATTCTGGTGAGTAATGAGCTTGCAGAGTGGTCTTGGAGCTACGCGCCTGTTCAGGTCGAGGTGTTCGATCACCAGGGGCAGCAAACCATATCCAGCGTAACGGTCGAGGCTCCTGATTTGTTCAACGGGGTTATTCCTCTCCAGTTCAGCCTTGAAACTACCGACGGCGCTTTCCTTTTCCAAGGGTCGATAGGGAATCAACTGGCGGTTTCGCCTGGGATCTATCCCTTGCTGGTGCGGGTCGAGGATACGGAAGCCGATGCGAACCTCGGCGAAGTGGCTGCGTGGAACGTTCAGCCCGTCAAGGTGACGTACGGGTGGGCCCAGACATGGGGGGGGGATAGTTATGATGAGAACGCCGCTGTTGAATGCGACACCCAGGGGAACATCTATGTGGCCGGCCATTTCAGGAACACTGTCGACTTCAACCCCGGTCCGGCGGTCGATATCCGCACCTCAAATGGGACTGCTGACGCCTTCCTCGTCAAATTCGATGACCACGGCGCATTTCAGTGGGTACGAACCTGGGGCGGCGCCGGGCCTGACAAGGCACACGATATCTGCATAAGCCCGGACGGTAGCCTTCTAGTAACCGGAGACTTCAACGGTACTGTGGACTTTGATCCCGGCTCAGGAACAAACGAACAGACTTCACACGGGATGGACGATGCGTTTGTGTGCAAGTTCACCCAATCGGGCGATTTCTGCTGGGCACGTTGCTGGGGAGGGGCTTGGGGGGACCTCGGATCTGGTATCGCTTCCGATGCGAACAACCGCGTTTATTGCGCCGGCACCTTCGCGGCCGCCGCCGATTTCGACCCAGGTCCGGAGAATGATATACACACAGCCGTCGATGAAAACGATACATTCCTGAGTTGCTTCGACAGTGAGGGCGTGTTCCAGTGGGCAAAGACCTGGGGTGCAGAGGGAGATGACTGGGCTGAGTATGTTTCTTCGGTCCCTCAGGGCTATTTGTTGGTAATCGGTTGGTTCTACGAGACAATCGATCTCGACCCCGGCGATGGTGTGAATGAGTATACGCCTGAGGGGTTTTGGGCCAGTTACGTGAGCACGTTTGACTCGGCAGGGAATTACCTCACGTCCAGAGTCTGGGACAGCGAGTTTTGCGTTTATATGCAAGCGCTTGCGGTAGATGGCGATGGAGACATCAACCTGACAGGCAGTTTCGGCGGAACATGCGATTTTGATCCGGGCCCAGGGATCTGTGAGAAAACATCCAAAACCGGCAGTGACAATTTCCTCGTGAAACTTGATGCGAATGCGGACTTTGAATGGGTCAGAATCTGGGATGGTGGAGAATATGCGAACGATATTGCGGTTGACAGCAATAATAACCTATACGTGACCGGCGGGTTCTTGCATTGGAAGTACGACCCCCCGATTGATTTCGACCCGGGACCCGGCATCGACCTTCACTACGGCAATGGAGTTTGGGACGTATTTCTGACGAGCTTTGACAAGAACGGGAACCACCGATGGGCGAGCACCTGGGGGGGAACCGGTGAAGACAGAGGATTCGGAGTAGCCTTGTCACCTTCAGGAGCGATCTACGTTTGCGGTGAGTTCGGGGCCGATGTCGATTTCGACCCTGGGACCGGTGTCGATAGACACCAGTCGGAAGGATCTGATGACGCGTTTCTCGCCAAGTTGTCGATCGATGGCTTGTGGTAGAGCTGGCAATGCATACCATGCAAGTTCCAGTGCACTTGCGACTCAATAGTCCCTAGAGGGACTTGGCTCGCTGGAATAGGAGGAGATTCAATGGTAATCCGGATTCTGATGCTGTCAATCGGGCTTGTATGCTGGACCATCTCGGGCTGCTCAGGGAATGCGACCGCAGTAGCATCGCCCGCCGCCGGCAGCCTGACTGAGAAGATTGAGCGCGGAGGCGGGGTAGGCACGCATCACCTGTGTGGATACTACCGAGTCTACTATGATCTCGCCAAGGGCGAGTTCACGGTGGTCAACTCAAGGGAAGTGGCCAACCACTTCAATATCGTGGGCATCCTGGAGCAGGATCCGCCCCCATATCACTTGAATATCACAGGAGCGTATAATATTCCATACACTGATGTATGGCAAGTGAAGGTTGAGCTAGAGAATCCAACACTCCTGACGGGCTATGACGTGCGCTGCATCGTGATGTTCGACGCAACTCAAAGCTTCCAAATGAAGCAGAAGTTTCTGCCTGACGTACCGTTGGCCACGTCATTTAAGATGACGAATCCGGATGCTTATACCGCTCTCTACGGCCTGCCCACCCAGGGCCAACCTCCCCCCGGGGGAATCCAGGGATATATCCGAGGCAAGTTGCTGCCACCTACAGGACCCAACCCGAATTCTACGTTGAATGGCTACCTGCGCTATGCATCGAATGATTACGATCGAACCTTCGCCCCCGGCGAGAAGGTTGAAGAGGAATTTGAATTGTACCTTCCGGACGGCCTCGGGACATTTGGATATGCTGTTGATGCCTCCTGGGATCCGGATCCCGCTAATGCACACTGCATTGAGCCGTGGAAAGTCGAGGTGGAGCTCGCTGAGGGCTCCCCAGACCATCTATTTGAGTGCGGGGGCGCGGTGAATCTGGCAATTAAGGTGTACGCCGCCAGATACTGCAAGGATCCGCTGAATGTCCCGTTTATGCAGCCCAAATTCGAATGTGAGCCTCTCTTTGACGGGGTTCGCGAATCCCTGTTCATAAGCTACGAAGACGACTACGCTCTGTACTATGCAACTGTCCCGAATGAGAAGCAGGCACCGTATCTGAGCGCGGGCTATCGAGTCGTGATAAAGCTCGAAGCGTGGCTTAATCCTTGGTATCCGGCCTGGCTGGATCTGTCGACCTACCAGATGACGAAGGTGTTTGTATTGGACGAGCCGGCCCATGTGGACGATTTTGCTGCGCAACCTCTGTCCACGTACCGGGACATTCGGTTGACGTGGACCGCTAATCCAGCCGCGACTGCTTATTTCATTGAACGGGAGGACTATTCATGGGATGGCGGCCCAGGTAGCTGGGACTGGACACCCATGAATGACAAGCTCATATGGGACGCGAACGGCAAGGCTGCTGTTGATCGGAATGCTCCCTTCGGCGGCGACAACAATGGCACCTGGGGAACAGTACAGGGAACGTCCCACAGATCATCAAGGGTCAAGTACCGGATAAAGCCCGTTATTCCTGGCTGCACAAGCGAATGGCAGGAGACCGAGGGTGTCCCGCCTCTTAGAACGGTCAACCTGGCAATGTGGTGCGTGTGCAATTGGGACGGCACGGCTCCCGCTACGCTGTGGGCAAGGGCGGGAGCGGATTTCAATGATGCAAATAGCTTCTGGAACAACTACGGCATAAACTTCGTACTTCCTTACAATATCCCTGATGCCTACGGCAATGGTTTCGCCCAAATGTATATTTACGACGGTCAGTACTTGGACATACCTGATATGGATGTTAATCCTACCCTCGCTCTCCAGATGTTCAATAACAACTATAAGGGCGATTGTCTCAACATCTATTATGTGGATGAATACGCGGGCAGCAAGACTCTCAGCGTTTGCAGAACCTATGAGTCGAAGGCCCAGCACACCAATCACCGAGTATTCATCATTTCGGCAACATGGGCGCGCAACAATCCGGTCGGGCTTAACACGGCCGCAATACCTCATGAGCTGGGCCACGCATTGGCCAGGCTGTATGATCTGTATCTCTTAGATCCAGGCAAGACTTTCCATCCAACTCTCGATTGCCCTTATACATTCCTGTTTTGCGACAAGGATGCTGCCTACCCTGAGGTTAACTATGACTGGAACCCTGAGCCCCTTGGCTATCTCTACGCCAACCTCATGTGGTGGAGTTACCCGGACGAGCCGATTGGAAGCTACAACATGTACCAGTCGCAGGGCTACGCACTGGAGTCCTTCCTGCACGATCCTCTGTTTCAGAACAACTTCGAGCCTTGGCCCGAATAGAGGATGGCAGCGGTTGATGATACAGACTTTGAGTTAACGGAGAGATGAAACTATGGTCAAGAAAGTCATTATCGCATTGATTTGCTCGCTGTGTCTCGCAGCGGTTCCCGTGCCTGTGAATGCTGTCGAACAGGAGACAATCGACCTGTTCTATTTTCTGCTCGGCCAAACAGAATGGGATGACTGGGACGACGAGACGTTTGCCCCTCAGGATCTGGTGGACGGCCTTGGTCAGATATACTCCGATGCCGTGCTGGCTGAGAATGAAGAACTTCAGATTGTCGTTTTGACGGCAATGGGAAGAACGCGGCTTCCGGACTTCGTGCCGGCTCTTTCTGATGCTGTGGAGCTCGACCCTTCGATCGTATGCGGAGCATTGAGCAGAATCCCCTCCGGGGAAGGGGTCGATGTGATCATCAGCCAGATAAACTGTGAGGATGATGTTGAGAGGGGTGGCGCGATTTGGGCCTTGGGAGCGTTCGAGTACTATCCTGACTTCCCTGACGAGCGTCAAGCTGCGCTGTCGGCATTGCATCAAAGACTGACGATTGAGACAGTGCCGTGGGTAATTGACAGGATTCTTATGGCGCTGCAAATGATATATGAGACAGATTGAGTTCCGAAGTTTCCGCTAGGGGACCTTGAACGCATTCTTCTCTTGTTTGTGAGTGTTCCATTGGCGGCTATCCCAGAAGGCCTGACCGGTGTAAAATAGGGTCGGGTGAGCGATATGAATATTCGCATGACGCCCGGCTGTGTCGCTGTTGTCGTGGTCCTTCTGATCTCGTGCAGGTCGCCGTCAGGACCCCTCGTTTCCAGGCGGCTCTCTCAGGACGAAATGTCGACCCCGCCGGTGCGGTACCAGGTCGGCGTCGACATGTGGAATCGAGCCCAGGTCGCTCAGACGCCGCCCCAATCCAAACCTGTGGCGAAGTGGCATCACTACCCCAGGTTCGGCGGGAACGTGTTCGTGGACACCGGGAACGGCGTCTGGTACACGCAGTCCAACACCAACAAGCGATACGATCGCATCGTGCGCCTTAAGCCGGATTTCACTGAGGACTGGAGCGTCATTCTCAGTCCGCCGCCGGATGCGACCGTCTCTGAAGCCGAGCCGATGATTGTCCTTCAGGACGCGGTCGTGTGCATCGAGCTTTTCGACACGCCCGGCGCCAAGGCATCCTCAGTGCAGCAGAAAGACCTGGATCCGAATGAGCCCCTCACCTACCTTGAGCTGACATTGATCAACTCGGGTTACCTCCAGTGCATCGATCTCAAGGGCAAGACCCGCTGGAGGACGGAGACCTTCCGATGCGACGGCCTGACGATCGCGTGGCGCCTGCCGGGGAACAGAATCGGCATCGCGACAAAGACCCAAACCGAATCGTCCCTTTCAAGAAACGAGGACTTCGCGATTTTCTCGCTCGAGGACGGGAAGCTACTGGAATCCAGGCCTCGCCTGGGTTTCGACGCGACGTACCCCGGGGACATGCCGATAATGACCCCCGACGGGGACTACATCACCTACAGCTCCGCGTGGGCCGACAAGGATTGCTACGTGGGTCGTGTCGCTCCGGACAGAACCAGCCTATGGCAGATTGATTTCCCCGGCGACGCGATCGCATGCTCGCCATGCCTGTCGGACAGCGGCGTTCTCCTCTGCGGCACGAGATCGGCGCTCACGGCGATCAATGTCGACTCCGGGAAAATCATCTGGTCCAGAAACAAGGGCAGGGTCAATCGAGCTTTAGGCATAACCTTTGATGGGGATTTCCTCTGCAACAGCTACGCGGTGGTCTACGACCAGATGGGGCGGTCGGGCCCCACTCGGTCGGAGCTCACGCTCATCGATCCCGCCGGGACGGATATCTGGTCGATAGACCTCCCGTCATTCCTGGGCGCCGGAGAATCGCATGTCATCATCTACCAGGACAACAGCATTCTGATGGGGTACGCCGCGGGGTTCTCGCTCCTCAATCCGGACGGGTCGGTCCGCTGGACCGTAAAAGAGAAAGATATGGGGCTCGACGGGGACGCCGAGCTCAAGATGTGGAACTTCAACCCGTGTCCGGACGGCGGGCTTGTCGTGTACGTGTTCGAGAACGTGGGCACGTCCGAGGGGCAGTTCCACCTGATCGGCTTCGAACCCGGGACGTAACTTGCGCGTCCCGAGGATGTTGAGAGACTTATTTCGATACCGAATTGGGTGGCACCCTCAGGCGGAAAGACTGCGTGAGCAGGCTTTCTGCCTGGGGGTGTTCGATCTATTGATCCCTCTAATCATGAGGCGTTCAAGTAATTCGTCCAGCACCCCCAGGCTCGAGGACTCGCCTGAGGGTGCCACCCCTGATATGCCCTCCTTGCGCGAAATTGCACTTGTTTAACAGACGCGCGTCCCGCCGATGGTGCCTTTTAAGGAGATGACCCCGGTCCGTATTCAGTATAATTCCGAGCAGTACAATCCTCTACGGAACGGACGAGGTGAACCCCGGTGTTCAGATTCCTTCGCGCATTTCTCATTACAACAGCAGTCTGGTGTGCACTGACGGGCGGTTTGGTCGTGCCACAGGCTGCGATGGCCGACCTGCTCGGCGAAGAGGAAGCCGGGTTTGCATCGGGAGACGGCTATATTCTGTACCTGGCGCTTGGAGTCGCTCTGCCGTTGCTGACCGACGGGGAGCAGGGCACAGATCATGCGCTGCGCACGCTGGATGCCGTCATGGTCAGCGGTTTCCTCTCGGAAGGCTTAAAAGCGCTGATACCTGAGAATCGTCCCGATGACTCTGACGACAAGAGCTTCCCCAGCGGTCATGCCTCGGCGGCATTCGCGGTCGCTGCCGCTGAGAGCGCCTGGCATCCGAAACAGGCGGCGCTGTGGTATCTTGGCGCCGCGCTCATTGCCGAGTCGCGAGTGGAACTGGGCCGCCACCGCGCGGTCGACGTGGTCGCCGGGGCGGCACTGGGATATTTCACGGCGCAATTGGAGCTTTCCAGTCCGCGCGGGCTGATCCTCTCGCCGCTCATCGAGCCGGACGGCGGGTGCGTCGGGGTGCAGATCACGGCGATATTCTGAATCCGCCTTGTCAGGTGGCACCCGGCCATGGTGCAATGGGTCTACCTGTCATCGCGGATCAGTCTACTCATCCTGAAATGCGAACAGCATTCCGTAGTTGGAGCCGACGAGGACGGTGCCGTCGTTCGTTATCGCGGGCGACTTGCAGTACATCGAGTACTGGCCCTCGAGCTCAAGGTCCTTGTCCCAGATGAGGTCGCCGTCGTCCGCTTCGAAGCAATAGAAATGCCCGCAGTACGAGCCGACATACACTCTGCCCGCGCCGTCCAGGACCGGGCTCATGGTGCCGATGTCACCGCATGTGAGGTACGACCATTTGACCTCGCCCGTCTCCTGGTCGAGGCAATAGAGACGGTCGTCGCGCGAGCCGATGTAGACTTTCCCTTCGCAATCGACCGCCGCGAAGCTGGAAATCGAGTCGCCCGAGAGGTGCTTGGTCCACTTGACTCCGCCTTCATAATCGAGGCCGTAGACATTCCCGCCCCAGTCCCCGATATACAGGCCGTTCGGACCCAGCGCGGGCGTCGACGACATCTCGTTGGACCCGACCTGCGTCATCCAGACCTGCCCGCCTTTCTGATCGACCGCGTACACCTGCCCGCCGTGGTTCGCGATGTAGATCGTCCCGTCATCACCGATCGACGGACCGTCCGGCATGATGTACCACGTCGGGAATGTCCAGTCGACATCCCCGTTCGGGAGAGTCTTGACGAGATAGCCCCCGTGCGTCGTGAACACGATCGACCCGTCCGCCTGCACCGAAATCCCGCCTCCGATCGAACCCAGATTGTATGCCTTGCTCCACAGGAAACCTCCCTCGGAATCGAAGCAATACAGCTCGCCGATCGTGTTGCCCACATACACATTGCCCTGCGGATCCAGAGTCGGAGTGCAGTAGTCCCAGGTTCCCCCGACCTGGTACGACCACGCGAGCGTGCCCGATGAATCCACGCAGTAGATGTACCCGTCGTTGCACCTGAACAGCGCGCGGCTTTTGCTGTCGATCGTTATTCCCGACATTATCGGTTCGCTCGAGCCGGGCACGTACCATGTGAACTTCAGGTGATCGGTCAGGGGACCCGGCACGCTCGAACGACCCGTGCGCTTGTTGTCGTGACGGAACGTCAGCCAGTCCGGTGCCGAGTAACAGCCGGACTGGATCAGAAGCTCGTCCGTGTCGGTTCCGCCGTCATTGTCGGTCACGCGCAGGGTCACCGTGTACTGCCCCTGAGGGAACGTGTGGGGCACAACGTCCGGAGTCGCGCTGCTCGTGTCGTAAGTCCCGTCGGACTCGAAATCCCATTCGTAGAGCACGATGGTTCCGTCGGAGTCATACGACAGGGACGGATCAAGGTTGACATCCAGTGGCGAATCCCCCGATGTGGGTGACGAAGCGGACGCGTCTGCAACCGGCGCGAGATTCTGAGGTCCGAGTGTTCCTATCGGGGCCTCGAACATGTTGTACGCCGCGAGCGGTCCGTCGGGATAATCAAAGCCGCTGATGCCGCCGATCTGCGGCTCGTAGGTCATGACATGCGCGGATCTCACCGTCACGATCAGCAACTGACCGTTGACATCGGTCGGCGTGACGCTTGGCACAAATGCCGGGACAACAATCCTGGTGGGATCGTCTTCGTAGGGCGTCGCATCGTCGAGGTTGAGCTCGATGGGGTCGGGGAAAAGGGTCGGCGACTCAATCGTAATTCCGAGAAACTCGGTCTTCACGTTGCTCATCTCGCCGTCGAACTGCCAGTCGCGGACCTCGAGGAGCAAATTCAAATCGCCGCCGTACGTCGATTCGTTCTCATAATACGCAGTCGAGCCGTTATCGAGGAGATCGATCTTGTACGCCTCGGGCATATTCGCTTCCACCGGCCAGTCCTGCGGAGTGTACGGCGGCTCCGCTGTGTCGTACGGCTTGATCCAGTTTGCGCTGATCGCGTACTTGAAATGAAACTGGACACCACCCGCCGCATAAAACTGAAGCACATAGCGTCGCTTGTTGAATCCGGGGTCGCTCGACGAGAAAAATCCCCGATTGCTCAAAGAGGGCTCGAATGGGTCCTCTGGACCGATGCTGTCCGCGAAATACTTGAAGGCGTTCAGCGTGTGCGTGCTCGTCCAGTTATGATTCGCCTTCGCCCCCTCGATATATCCGAGAAGCGTTCCATAGGTCGTGAATTCGGGCTGGTTCCACCATCGCGTCCATCCATCGGCGTTCGTGAGGAGCGTCGCACCCGTACGACTCGACAGGATCGCGGGATCGCTTGAGAGCGGGTAGGGCTGCCAGTCATCAAGGATGATCCCCATCACGTCGAACCCGCAGAATTGCGTACCGGGAAACGGATGCTTGAGCGTCACGTCGCACGTGACTTTCCCCGCCGGGAAATTGGTGCCTCCCGGATCGATCGAGATGGTGAGGAGGTGTATCGGCGCGCCCGGCGGCTGGAGGAAATTGACGACGTTCGCCTGGAAACTCGCGCCTCTCAGGGGCACTATCTCGACCTCGCTCGTCGCGGGATCGATCGTGACATCCCATATGCCCCAGCTTACCCTCTCGGGTCGCGATGCCGAGGCCCGCTCGGAAAGCGCTGGCGGCGCGGACGGATCATGTCCCGATGAGCACGAGCCGAGCCCCGCAAGGATTACCGTCGCGAGCGCGAGAACGCCAAGCCGATGCATGATGACCTCCAAGTATCGCGGTTATGGATAAAGAATACCGGATTCCAGCGCTCCTGGCAAGGAATATCGAACCATATAATGTTATGAAATTCGAATGCCGGGCTTATCCTACGTGCAGAGCGCCCGCGTCGCGATGGTGGCGTCCACATGCGAGTCTTCGAGCATGTGGACGGTACGGATCCCCGATCTGATCACTGGCTCAAGTAAGCAGCCAGCAGATCGATCGCGGACTGCACATCCAGCTTGTGCACAGTCTCGTTAACGGAATGCCCGTACCGGGTCGGGATCGACAGCGTGACCGCTCTCGCTCCCGACTTGGCACGCTGCATCGCGCCCGCATCGGTCCCGCCGCGCGGGAGTATCTCGAGCTGATAGGTGATCTTCTTTTTGTCGGCGACGGCTCTGAGCTCTTTCACGAGCTGCCTGTCCGAGATGACCGAGCTGTTCATGATGGAGACGGTGACGCCCTTGCCGAGCTCGGCGACCTTGGCGTGCGGCTCGCTGCCCGGTGTATCCATCGCGAGCGTGATGTCCACCGCGATCGCCACGTCCGGCTCGAGCTCATACGCGCTCGTCTCCGCGCCCCTCAGCCCGACCTCCTCCTGGACCGTCCCGACGGCGTAAATATCGTGCGTGTTCTTCTTAGTCTTACGGAGGGCCTCAATCATCACGTAGACGCCCACACGATCGTCCATCGACTTGCAGTTCACGCAGTCGCCCATCTCGGTGAAGTCCCTGCGCCACGCGACCGGATCGCCCACCTCTACCTTCTTCGCGGCTTCCTTTCCGGGCAGGCCGAGATCCACGTAGAAATCGGTCACGGCAAGTTCCTTCTTGCGTTCCTCGGGGGTCTGAACATGGATGGGTTTCCCGGCGACATTCAGAAGTCCGTTCAGCCTGTACCGTCCCTTTCCCAGAACCATCACCCTCTGGGCGACCATTGTCCTCGGATCGAATCCCCCCACGGGCGAGATCCTGACAAAACCCGTTTTCTCGTCCACATGGCTCACGAGAAAGCCGATCTCGTCCATATGCGCTGCAAGCATGATTTTCTTGCGGGAGTCTTTCTTGCCGGTCCCTGCCTTGAAGCCGACCACGCTGCCCATGGTGTTGGTCCATACCTTGCTGCACAGAGGCTTCAACTCCTCAATTACGATATTTCTTGTCTCGTCCTCGAAACCTGAGGGTCCGAAGGACTCAGTGAGTTTCTTCAAGAGCTTCATCGCGTTTAACCTTCTTGAGTCGAGTGTTTATTAGAATGAGTATGATACTTTACCCTGTTGGAGGTCGTTCGTCCAGCAGCAGTGATGGTGAAAAAAGCCCGACAGGACATGGGGCATTCGAACCGGCGCCGATGAGACCGTCATCCTGCAAGCATGGGATCGCGTCGGAACGGTCGCGGCCGAGGCTGATGGATTATGGCCACCCGTATGCCCCTCAGGTTGAAATCTTCCCTCAGCCTGGTTTCGATCTCGCTCTTCAGCCTGTTTCCACGAGCCACCGGGCCTTCATCGCCGGCCCCCTGGTCGAGATCGCACCAGACATGAAGCATCGGCGATCCCAGCTTCTTCGTGAATTCCGCCTTGCACGGACCCGTGATCCCCTGTTCTCTCAGCTCGGCACGCGCCAGGCTGCAAAGCGCATGAGTAGTCACCTCGACCACTCCGGCGTCATCCTCCGTTATCTGCAGAGGCGGGTAGGAGTGGGTTCTGATGAGAAAGAGGACCGTCCAGCCTGCGGCGACCCAGGCTCCCAGCACTCCAAACCACCATGAAACCTTCGAATCCGCGATATGCGTTGAGGCCGTCGCCAGGAACACGGTTATCGCGCGTGGGGTCAGAATCCCCACAAGGAAGCCTGTAAGAAGAAGCAGGACCACCAGAGCCGAGATGATCCCTATTACGGTATATATATCAATTATATGATTCCGTAGAGTGCGCATTGATGTCTCCGGTCGTGCCGCGACCGCACAACATAATGTCGTGTCCCGACCGTCCGCGCTTATCAATGGGAGTTAATCGCGCTGCTGGGAACGACCGTGGGGGGACAGGCGCACAGTATTGTCCGCCGTGGCGGACAAAACCGGTTGCCAGTCCCCGGAGCTCACTCCAAGCCAGACACCGTCATCGCGACCTTCAGCTCGTCGATCCTCTCCTGAAGCTCCCCCCAGGTCTCGAAGCCTTCCAGCGTGACCCTGGACGATATTTTCACAGACCCTTTTGCAGAGCACTTGTTGCAAAGGTAGTCATAGTCAGCCCATTGACCGGAAGACGTCTGACTAGACGACAGCGTCAGCTCGATCGAATACGCTCGGCATTGCGAGCACTTAAGAATGTCGATCGTGCGTCCCTTGTAGGCGCAGTAGTACATTGATATCGGATTCCCGAGGCGATCAGTAGAGATCAAAGATATGAAGCCCCGAAACTGAGCCTGCCTCGTAGAGGTAGCCCTCGTACGCCAGCAAATCCATGCAACCGTAGTTGCACGAATCACACACCGGGCCGAGAAGAGCAGGGCTGTCGGGCGGCCATATCCAGTATGAGCAGGGCTGTCCGTCAACCGAGCATGCGTAGGCAAACTGCTCTTCCGACGTTATCATGGCGAGATCAGGGGCTGCGGTGAAGCCCGCGAAAACAGGCGATGCAGGGTCGCTCAGATCCGCGATCTCCAGCGCGGCCTCTCCCGCTATGCACAATCGGGAGTACTGCACTACGCACTCCGCGATCTGGAAGCTCGGCGTGTACGTCCCCTGCAAAACCGGATTGAAGGGGTCACTCACGGAATACACCTCGACTCCGGCATCTGTTGCCAGATACATGTGGCTCCAGGCGAAAGAGAATCCGGTGGGTTCTGATGCAGGATTGACAGTAGTCTTATACGCAGGGCAGGTGAAATCGGTTGCATCATAGACCAGCACTTCAGGGGTGCCTGGCGCCCCAGCCGAAATGTAGACAGCGTCCTTGTGGACGGCGATCTCGCGAATGGGATTGGCTGTAGCGTTCGACGCGCCCTCCTGCAGGTTGACCGGATCGGTGGCGTCGAACAGGCTCCACGTGTTGCCGCTGCATCGCACCGCCAGCAGATTGTCGTCGAGGTCCAGTCCCCAGGGTGCGCTGTTCAGAAAGTGCTCGCCCACCAGCCGTGCATCGAGGGGATCTGAGATGTCGATGGTCTTGATCACCCAGTGCATCTCAGTATTCTCGGCAGCCAACAGATAGTCGCCCGCAGCCGCCACAGACATGGGCCTGTTCAGGACGGGTAACCGGGTCAATTCAGACGGCGTCTCCGGAGTCGAGACATCGAATATCTGCAAGCCCGCCCCTTTGGGAATCACGTACGCAAGGTCATCGCGAACATCCAGCCGATCTCCGTACGAGACGAGCGGAGTCGAACTGACATATTGCGGGCTGACAGGGTCGGTGACATCGCATATCGTGAGTCCCGCCAGACCGTCCCCGACGTAGACATAGGGCCAGTTCACGGCGAGATGGCTCGCGAAGCAGCCCGTCGGCAAATCGAGGCTGGCCCTCCATTCCAGGGCAGGCACATCGGTCTGCTCCAGCACGAAGATCCAGCCGTCCCCGCCGCCAGTGTCGTCATATCCGACATAGACGTAGTCCCCCCATCCGGCCAGGTCCCTGACTGCGCCCCCCATAATGGCAAAGGACCCGCAGGGAGTTATGTTTGTCGGGTCCTCCACGTCAAACGATAGAAGTTCATCGAGGGTACTCAAAACAAGGCGCGTTTCCGGTCCTTCAGGATCGAGAAGAGTCATAGCAAGCGGGTTGTAGTCAACCGGGAACTGGTTAATTCCGACAGGGCTGAACGGATCGGCGGCGCAGTCATAGATCATGACATTCGATGTCGGACTCGTGTAAGTCCCGACGAATAAGTGGGTCGAGTTCATGCAGATACTCGCAAGACGCTCCATGATGTGGATGACATCCTCGTGCAGGACCGGAGATGTGGGATCGCTGAAATCGAACATATTGATCTGGGATTCAGTCATGGTCACGAATTTCGTGTAGTAGAGGTAGGGATAATGAAAGCAGGCAGTATCCACATAGAGAACTGAAAGATCTGAAACGATCTGCACGGGATTGGACGGATCGCTGATGTCATACACCCAGATACCCTGCCCGGACATATACGCGTAGTTACCGTCGATCCATACGTTTTTCGGGTTCACGTACAGGGTCGATGGAGTGACCTCGACAGGATTGGCCGGCGTCACGTTCGCGAATTCCGCGTCCAGCTCGACGAGAAAGGGCACCACCTGGTTCGTGTTGCCGGTCTCGACTTTGAAATAGCACTTGCCCGGCATCAGGCCGTAGCCTCCGAGCTTCACAACCGCTAAACCGTCCGTCACGTCCCCCATCGCCTTCATCACCTGAGATTCATCGTAAAGCCTCCACTGTGTCGGGCTCGCGTCGCAGTACAACCGTATTTCTCCGGAGATTTCGTAGCCCAACGGAATCTCGAAGCAGTAGAAGTCGCGCTCATCGTCAGGGACGCAAAGCTGGTCCGCGACTGCCTCGCCGATCCCGATCTCGACCGCTTCCGGGAAGTCATTGTTGGTGTCCGTAACACACTCGGGGTCAGGAATATCCAAAGTCAGCACATTGAAAGCCGAGAGAGGATCGGTTGGAGCCGGGGCGGACGTTTGTTTGTAGGTTGAACCGTCCGACGATTGCACCCGACAGATAACAAGCGTCTCACCGGCCTGAGAAGGTTTTGCGATGCCCGTAAGATCAGCGGTGTAGATAGCCTTGTCGGCGTCCGCCGCCTGCAACACCGCGCTCACGCCCCCTGTCATCAAACCCGGTGCGTAGATTCTCACCAAGGCGACCTCAGCCGGGATATCCCCCGACATCTGTCCCTGCCAGTCGTGAACGTTGATCTGCAGCCGCAGAACGCCCCCGCCGACTCCGCCGCCGACAGCATCGGCGTCGTAGTAGAGCGTGTTGGCGGTTGCCTGAATCGCCACCCTGTACGCCTCGGGCTGGTTCGCCTCGATGGGGAAATCGTCCGGTATCTCCACCGGCGGATTCGGGCTCGGTGCTTTCCATGCGCAGTCGATCGCGTACCCGTAGACGATCTTCGGACCCGGACTCATCGGAAACCGTATGCTGTATCGCCTCGTGTTGCTCTCGCCCGCCGTGAAAACCGCTCGACCCTTCGGATTGTCCAGAGGCTCGTAACATACCGCCGCCAGGGAGCTGGTCGGGTACAGGATATCCGTGAAGAGTTTGTACGGATTGACGGTGGCGGTAAGCTCGTCTTTTGTCGCCGTGGCCAAGACACCGTCCACCCATCCGAACATCCCCTTCGATGTGAACTCGGTCGGGTTCCACCACCGCGTGTAGCCGTCCGCATTCTCGAGTCTCGTCTCACCTATGTCCGCGAAAACGAGATTGCCGACCTGCAGTGTACCCGGTGTTACCAGTACGCCCTTCACATCGAATCCGCTGAGCTGCGGTTTCGTGGCAAACGGGTGAGTCAGGGTTATGTCGAGCACAAACAGGCCGTGAGCCGGGTCCGACTCGCCGGGAACCATCGTCGCCGAAACACCCATGGTCACATTCAGGATTCCGGTGACGTTGAGATGCCATTCCCCGGAGCGGAGAGGCAGGACCTCAGCAGTGCGACTCTCGGTGTCAAGAGCCAGCAGACTGTAGCCGAGACAATGATGAGTCGCGCCTGCGGCAGTGCATTTCGGCGCGGCTGACTCAGGGGTTTGAGTATCCGGGACAACCGGCGCGCTATTGCAGCCGGTCACGACCGCTATGGCCAAAAAAATCGCCGCATGCAGGACGAGATGGATTCGACGCATTCGAAATCCTCCGTTGACAGAGTAACGAAAATACCAGCACCAACTCCCGTGATTCCCTCAGCGCCGCCTCGGAAGGCGATCGCACTCATGTTTTCACGTAGAAACGGGATCGAGAAGTCTCAGATTCTTACTGAAAAACTGGTGACCAGGGAATACTACCTGGACTTCGTGCGCCTCCTTATCTCCGAGGGACTCCTGCCTTCGATGACCCCGGACTTGCCGAGCTCATCCCTGCATGCCCTGGCAGCTTCGACCGCGCTCGGGTGACCCTGACGAGCGGCCTCATCGAAACAGCCGACCGCCTCGCGATAACGGAACTGGTTCCCCAGTGCCGCTCCCTTGTTGAACCATGCAGTCGCGTGACACGGGTTTATCTCAATCGCCTTGTCGTAACATTCTATGGCCTCTTCGTGACGTCCCAGCTTCTGCAGCGTGATGCCCTTGTACAACCAGAGACCGGCATCCCTCGGCTCCGCCTCCAATGCACGGTCGATGCAGTGGATGGCCACGTTAAGCCTCCCCAGCTTCGTGAACTCCATCGCCTTCTGGTGCCACCTGCTCGCCATGTTCTTTGCCTCCTAGCTACGCATACTCATGCTTGCTCTCCGGTTGTCTGTCACTCGATTCACTCGTTTCCTGAGATGCCCGGGCCGGTCCTCTCAAATCGCCGACGATCGCTGCGAAATCCACCGGCCAACCGTCGATACGCCAGCCAGGCTTCGCTACGCCAAAATCCACTACTGTCCGATCAAATGCAGCGCCTCGAAAAAATCTCCTCTGTTCGCCTTGCACGACCTCCCACGCGATCCTCGCCTCTGCACCCGACAAAGCCGGACGCACACTCATCGCGTGTGACCGCCTCCCGTACATCCCACACCCTCTTCAGACCCCCGCAGTGGTATTATACCATAGGATCGTATTGTCCAGCTCCGGTCAAGGCGGGACGATTTTCCCTGCCCCCCTTAAGTCAGTGCCTGCTTACTTTGTTGTCTCTCCCATCCGACATGCGGACGTGCTACGCTCCCGGATGTCACAGCAACAGGTTCAACAGCCCTCCGACAACCGCCGTGGAAAGCAACATGATCAGAATCGCCTTCAGCATGTCCCGAAATCCAAGCTCCCGGAGCATCACGGCGAACGTGGCGAAGCACGGGAAATACATCGACAGGATCACGCACGCGATGATCATCTGTTTCAAGGACAGATTGAGCGGCACAAGCATGCCGACGGCGATATCCTTGCGAAGGAAGCCCACGAGCAGCGCGCCGACGGCCTCGGTGGGAAGCCCGAACAGCCCTCTCATCACCGGCTCCGTGTATCGTCCGACAAAAGCGATAATTCCGGAGCTGTAGAGGATGTTCACAATCAGAACGCCGACCAGGACGAACGGCACCGCCTCCCGGAGGAATCCCGAGGTGCGCATCCACAACTTCTTCATCAGGGTCGCGAGCGAGGGCAGGCGATACGGCGGGACTTCCATGAAAATCTCCATGCTGTCGCCTTTCATGAACCGGTTCATCAGGGTCCCGACGATGAGCCACACGATGAAGAGCATCCCGTACACAGGAAAGAGACCGCGCATGCCGTACTTCCCGACCAGACCGACAATCATGGCCGTCTTCGCCATGCACGGCACGCAGATGGACATCAGCGTCATCGCGATGAACCGCTCGCGCCGCGTTTCCATCACCCGCGTCGCAAGCATGCCGGGCACATTGCAGCCGAAGCCAAGCATCATCGGCACTATCGAAAGCCCATGCAGTCCGACCATGTGCAAAGCGCGGTCGACCAGAACGCTCAGCCGGGGAAGATACCCGGTGTCCTCCAGTAATCCCAGGGTCAGGTAAAACGCCGCCACGTAAGGGAGTACGGCCGCGAAGGGGACAAAAAGCCCTGTGGTCAGCAGACCGAACGACCCTCCGAAATCGATCTTCCCGTCCACAAGCTGCCCAATGAGAATCTTGTGCAGCAATCCCCCTTCTCCGAGCCATCCCGACAGCCTCAGCATGAGCGGCGCCCACAGTCCCTCGAACACCGGCTCCAACACGTACCTGATGAGTCCTTCGCCGATGAGCCGAATCAGCATGAAATCGAGCGCCAGCACCGCGACGGCTATGGGGAGACCGGTGGCCGGACGGATGGTGGCGTCGCTCAGCCGGTCGAGCACTGTGTGATGCCGGTGCGCGATTGTCTGAACCTGCCGGACGATGTCGCCGACGATGCTCCAGCGACCTTGGGCATTCACTTCCAGCGTTCCGGTTTTCGCCTGCGGAAGCCGCTCCACGAGTCGATTCACGCCTTCTCCGGTCAGCGCGCATGTCGGGACCACCGGCACACCCAGGATCGTCTCCAGTCTCTCCGTGTCGATCTTGATGCCCACATGCTTCGCTTCGTCCCACAGATTCAGGCACACCAGCATGACGGCTTTCTTCTCGATAAGCTGCGTCGCCAGGTACAGGTTGCGTTCAAGGTTCGTGGCGTCGACCACATCGACGACCACTGAGTCGTTTTTCTCCTTAAACGCCCGATCCAGCGTTTCCAGGGCGATTTCCTCCGCCTTGGATGTGGGCTCGAGCGAGTAAGTCCCCGGCACGTCCACAATCTCCACGCGCTCGCCGCCCGCCATCATGTATCCCTTCTTGACCTCTATGGTGGTCCCGGGATAGTTGGAGGAAACCACGTTCACGCCGGTTAATCGGGAGAAGATAACGCTCTTCCCGACGTTTGGATTGCCCATCAGGAGAATCTTCTTCACGCCTGGTCCATCTCCACAAGAATCCGCCGCGCAATCCCGTATCCCAGGGAAATCTGTGTCTGGCCCACCCGCACCGTCACCGGACCGTGCATCAATTGATCGCTCACCTTCTCAACGTGCGTGCCGGGAATTATCCCCATCACTTCCAGCCTCCGCGTCATGCCGCTGCCGCCATCGATTTTCCTTATGACCGCAGCCTGTCCGCATTTCATTTCCGCAAGAGTCATTAGTCGTTTCTCCAGTCTGTTCCCACGATGCTGAACCGGCCGCGTACAGCCACGCCAAGCCGTATCCAGCTACTTGCCCATAATCTCTCTTCTGCACCTTTCGATCACCGACGCGGCATCCGCGTGTCCGAGACGGTGTGCCTGCTCGAAGCACTCCAGGGCCTCTTCGATCCTTCCGAGAATCATAAGAGTGCTCCCTTTGGCGGACAGAGCGGATGTGTCTCGAGGATTAATCTCGATCGCGCGGTCGTAGCACGCGATCTCCTCTTCATACCGTTGCAGCTTCGCCAATGCAGTTCCCTTGCTTTTCCAGGCCTCCGCATTGAGAGGATCGATCTCGGTCGCCCGATCGAAGCACTCGACCGCCTCCTCGAGACGGTTGAGGGTTGTCATGAGACTCCCTCTTGCCAGCCAGACCATGGGATCATCGGGGCTCGCCTGGGTGGCGCGATTGTAGCATTCGACCGCTTCGTCGAACCGTCTCAGATTTCTCAGAGCCCTGCCCTTGCTGCACCATGATTTTGCATCGCCGGGATCGATCTCGATCGCTTTCTCGTAACTGGCGACGGCATCCTCGAACCTCCTCAGGCGGTCCAGGGCGCTTCCCTTACTCCTCCACGCATCGGCAAGCCCGGGTGCGACGTCACACACTCGATCGTAGCAGGTCATCTCCTCGTCACGGCGTCCAAGTCTTCCCATGAGCTCACCTTTTCTCAGCCATGCTGGCGCAGACGTCCCGTCGATTTCCAGCGCCTTGTCGTAGCACGCAAGCGCATCCGTGTTCCTGCGGGCGTGCGCAAGAGCGTCGCCCTTGTGGAGCCATGCTTCGATGTAATCAGGGCTGATCTCGATCGCACGATCAAAGCAGGCAATCGCTTCGTCGTCCTGCCCCAGACTCAGAAGCTCCAGTCCCTTCCTGAACCAATCGATCTCCATGGGAACCTCGCGACGACCACACGAATGCTACTAAACATCTCTTTCCGATTCAATGCCGCCGCGAGCGCTGGAAGCGGAATCTGCGGACGCATCCCGGATTCCCCGCCGACTCGCCCGTTTGGGTATAATTTCGCTATGCTCCATGATCCTGAAGCCGACAGGTACAAATGGTTGCGCGTTCTTCTAGGCGCGATTGTTACCATCGCTGTTGTCAGCGGACTTGTTGTCGTCATCTTCAGATGGATGACGTACTGGTCGCCGCCGCCTGTCGTCAACGTACCTCCTGCGCCGAGAGTGACGATCTCGCTCGAAGATCATCCCAGGCTGGTCGCGACAAACGACGCAATCCTGGCGCTCTCCCAGAATCCCTCGTCGCCCGAGTATATTCGAATCATGGGGAAGGCCAACCGGTTCTATGAGGAATACCTTGTCGATCCCCTCCGTGGCGACACGATCTATCCCGGCTACTTCGCGCTCGCATGGCGGATTTCCGGGGAACAGCGTTACCTCGACGCCGCGCGCGATATGGTCCTCAATCAATGCAGGTTCCCGGCATGGAAACGCAAGCCGGAGAGCTCAAATTTCTACAAGATCGAGCTTGCCTACGCCGTCGGCGTAGCATACGACCTCCTCTACGATCAGTTTCCGCCGAGGGAACGATCCACTATCGAAGAGAATCTCTCCGATGTTCTGGATGGACTTCTCTGGCACATGCAGGGAAACCCGAGCCGCGCTTTCTGGTGCGACGCACCGAATTCCAACTACTATGTCGCATGGCACTCCGCGGCGGGACTCATGGCCGTGTGTCTCGGCGATGCGTATCACGGCGAGTGGGAGAATGCGCTCGCGTACGCGTACGGCGGACTTCAGCCGTCAATCGATCTCCTGAAGAAAGACGGGGGGTGGATCGAAGGGCTGACATACCAGGACTTCTGCTGGGGCCAGCATGCGCTTCTCTTCCTGAACTCGCTGAGGGTGAACGGCGGCCCGAACCTTTTCAAGGAGGACTGGTACGCTACAAGCGTGCGGTTCGCCCTCGCCGGCATCGAGCCGTCGGGAAGCGCCCAGGTCGATTTCGGCGACAATACCAGCGACCCCATTGCCTCCTTCGGTTACCTCTGGCGCGCTCGATCATTCTTCGATTCGCCGTTTCTCGATCAATACCTTGCGAGCAACCTCCCGCAGCCCGACTACCCCAGGCTCCCGCTCGACGCGATCCTGGTCGAGGCCATCCTGAGATTCGATCCGACTCTTCCGCTGGACGATTTTCCCGAGCCGCCCCCATGCCAGTATTTTCCGGGCATCGAGTGGGTCATGCTGCGGGAGAACTGGACCGACCCCAACGGGTTCTTCTTCGCGGCCAAGGCCGGCTATGGAGGCTGGGACCATAATCACGTTGACCAGGGATCGTTCATGCTCGCCTTTGACGGAGCGGATTTCATCATGGATCCCGGCAGGGGAACGTTCGAGGACCGCAAATCCGCCGAGGTCAACAACATCTACTCCGGCCCGATGGGTCACAGCGTTTTTTGTCCCGGGACCGGCAACAGCGCGTGCTTCTGGGACGACTTCACGATGTATTCCGAAAATGAACGATACCGTCAGGCCGACGCGAAAATCGTCGACTGGGTCGATACGCCGGACCACACGAGCTTCGAGATGGTGCTCGACCGAGCGTATCCGTCGGAGGGTCTGACACGCTGGCGCAGAAGCTTCCTCTGGAACAAGCCGGGAGCCGAGCTTCCCGGCGGAGCGGTGACGATCCTCGATGACGCGGATGTCCCCGGCACTCTGCACTTCACAACATCCATGCCCATGTCCGACAGGACCGCCGCAGGCGCTCTTAGAGAGGGCCGGGTTCTTCTGCGCGATCAGGCCGAACTGGGGATTTGGTCCTGGGGGTCGGGTAAGGAAGGCGAGTACGCTCTAGGGCCTCTCAACCGGGACAGCCTTTCTACCCTCATCGTCACAGGAACCTCAGGAGAGGGCCTTACGAGATTCGTGACGGTGCTTCTGCCCAGGGATGAGATCGCGCATGTCGTGGTCGAGGCGAATACGCAAGCCGAGCCGGTGTCGGTATTTGTCGACGGCTTCCTTGTTGAGTTCAGGCTGGATGAGTCGGGTAACTGGCGGTTTGCGCCGTAGCACGCGCATCTTGGGGCTGTTGAAAAAGCCTGCCCCACATGAGGATTGTGCTTGTCTTGGATTTTTTCAACAGCCCCGATCGCCCAGGAACCATGCGCCGGAGGCGCATGCTATTTATTCGTTCTTGGACTCGTTGACGATGCGCTCGAGGTCCTGATGCACGGTTCTGAGGATTTCCCAGGCCTCGTCTTTCCGGCCCTCATCGAACGCTTTCTGAGCGGATTCGAGACGGTCAGGAATGTCGCCCACATCGACTTCAGCGTTCTGAAGCTCGTGCACCTTTCCCCATGTCCGCTCCATCGCCGCGGGAAATCTCTCTTCCATCGGCGGGCGCTCCATTCCGGACGGCGGACCCATGGGTCCCATTTCCATCGGGCCTCTTCCCATCTGATTCATCATCGGCTGCATCATGCCCTGGCACGGGCCATGCATCCCGAGACCTTCCTCCAGAATGAACGCAGCCGAGTGGAGGGCGTGAATCGCATCCTTATAGTTGCCGGCCTTGATGGCGTCGACAGCCGTCTGGCTGAGCTGCGCAGCCTGGTCGACTCCCACCGGAGGCTTGTCGGCCGCAGGCTGGTCCTGGCCGGTCGCCGGTACAACGAACATCACCAGCGCGATGGCCAAAGCAGCGGGGATTCCCAGCAGGCCGATTTTCCATCTCATTGTTTTCATCTCTGATCTCCTCGCATTTACGCTCCCCAAAGGGAGTATAGATTCTCGAATCGCGTATCAAGTTTCTGTTTAGACGGTTCCCGCCCGCCATTGTTCCTTACCAGCAACAGACCCCCTGATATCGCGCAGGGGGCCTCGCTCGCCAACCTTCAGGACCTCTCAGCCTCCCCTTCCTCTGGGAAAAGGCCTCGACTCAAGAGCCCCGACCCTCGGCGGGTCCCGCAAACTCCTCCGCCCACTGCCAGTCCTCCATTTTCACAATCGAACTGTCTCGTTTCTCGGGCTCAGGTGTCTTGTCAGGGATCTTCTCTTCCCCCCGCTGCAGCTTCACCTTGGAGCTCATCTTGTGGAGGAGTTCGCGTATGCGCTCCGAGCGCCCGTTCTCCATGTCGCTACGTAACATCGCAGGCGTGAGTTTCATCCTCAGCCTCCTCAGCCCGACCGGAATCCGGTCGAGCTTGTTTACCGCTTGAGTTGTAGCCACACTGCCCAATGTAAAGCGATCGTCTGCTCCGGTTACCGGCAAGAGAAAACAGCCTGAGCAACCGGTAGATGGGGGAAACCCAATACTCTCCGCCGATCAAGCTGATTTAGAATACCACCGGTCGGGGGATTTTTCCACAGGTCGACTATTTTTTTCGATAGGAAGTTGAGCCGGGAAGTCTCGTGCCCTCTCGTTTGACAGCCGTACCTGTGAAGGCTAAACTTCCGGCGCATCCTGTCGCTCAGAGTGATGCGTGTTGGCGTAATTTCCGTCCGGCAAGAGGTGACGGGAGGTTTCCATTGTACTGCCCGAAATGCGGAACACAAAACAACGATAGCGCATACAGCTGCTACCATTGCGGCACGCAATTGAGGCCGGGCGAGAATTACTATCAGCCGCCTCCACCGCAGCCATACTACCCTCCGCAGAGCGTTCCCAGCTACCTGGTCTGGGCGATCCTCGTGACCGTCCTCTGCTGCATATGGCTCGGTATCCCCGCGATTGTGTATGCCGCGCAGGTGAACAGCAAGCTCGCGTCCGGCGACTATGCCGGAGCCATGGAATCTTCCCGCAAGGCGGCCATGTGGTGCTGGATCGCATTCGCGGTCGGTCTTATCGGGCAGATCATCTACTTCGGCTTCTACTTCGCGTACATCCTTGCGATGATCGGACTCTCATCCTCGGGCTACTGAAAACGGGACGGACGGGTTGGGTCATGTCGGATCGCGCATCATGGGATCGAACCTGAACCGGTTGTGGATCTGGATTGCCGTTGCCGTCGTCGTGGCGGGAATGATCACCCTGGTTTATTTTTTCGATCCGGCCAGATACTCCTTCTACCTCCCATGTCCGTTCTACGCTCTGACCGGTCTGTACTGCCCCGGATGCGGCTCCGGACGCGCAGTTCATCAGATCCTGCACGGGAATTTCGTCAAAGCGCTGACCCTGAACCCTCTTCTGATTCTCACGCTGCCTCTCATAGCGTATCTGTTCGCCGGAGAATTGCTCCAGGCAATACCGGCGTTCAGAGGCAGGCCGAGACCGCTGCCGGGATGGTTTGTGTGGACGATCCTTGTCGTGATCCTTACCTACTGGGTGGTACGGAACATCCCCGTGTATCCGTTCAATCTGCTGGCTCCTAAGTAGCAATGCGCCTCCGGCGCATGGTTCTTCTGATCTCCGCTACCTAAGAACCATGTGCGGGACGCACATGACTACAAAAAGGCCGCACTCGACGGTGCGGCCTGTGATTCTGCAGAATGTTCATCAGACTACTGCGGGATCACGAAATCGCCGTTGATGAACATGATGTCGTAGTCGCCGTACCCGATTGATCCCGGCAGTATCTCGTAGCTCCAAGTCATGAGAGCATCGTAATTGTAGGAATAGCCCAGGCACATCGTGTCGGGGTCCCTGATGATGTCGTCGGAATCGCTGACATCCATGGCCGGGAGCCAATCCCACATGTCGAGAAGGATGATCTGGTAGTGCACCTGCTTGCCCAGATCGTAGCCGACGAGGAGCAGGTCTTCCATCGTGCCGTCAGGGAGCTCGAATTTCTCGTCATGCGCAGTGATGTGCTGATCGTCGAACTGACCCGCCGCGGATGCGATCACCATAGGCGCCGACCATGGGTCCGTCGGCGAGTCAAGCCTCGAAACAAGCAGCTGGTAGTCTCCGCTTGAATTCTCCTTGCCGGTCCACACCGCGAACAGCCTGTTGTTCGCGTCAAAGCACAGCGCGGGGTTCTTGCAGCCGGAGTACCCGCTGCCGTCGAAGATGACTTCCGAATCGTCCCAGACATCGCCTGCATAGTCGACCTGCCTGAGGAGTTTAATCTGGCCGGTATTGGTGTAATACGCCATCACGAGCAGGTCATCCTGAAAAGCCCATGACCTGGAGTGGCTGATCTCACCCGAGGGCGTGAGAGTATTCATGGTTGGTATCGGATCCGGCGATCCGGGCCATCCAGCCCACATGTAATTGGGGGTGTTGAAGCGATAGGAGTAGATGCCGGGACCGTCGCCCATACTCTGGTCGCCGTCGCTGACAAGATAGAGGTAGTCGTCGTCTGCCATGATCTCCTCAGCCTTGTAGATTCGGTTGAAGAGAGTGTAGGCGTTGTAGTAGCTGTGACCGTTGATCCAGTGATCAACATCAAGCGAGAAGTAGATCGACCAGTGCCAGACTGCGGCGAACGTAGTGTTGTTGGCTGCAGGGGCGAGCTTCATGTAGTCTCTTCGCAGCTCGTGGATTTCCGCCGCCGAGCCGCCCCCAGTGAACAGGAAGCCGCCTTCACCGGTCCAGGAATCGCCGTCGCTGCTGCGGATCACCACATCGCGAGCTTCCCTGTAATTCTGAGCCGCGTGGGCGATCTCATCGTGCCAGCAGATATGCACTGGCCCGTCCCGGTCCTGGCTGATCGCGGGAGAGAGTTCGTCCCAGTTCAGGTACGCCACGTAGTTGAATGATACTGTCGACGCGTTGACCGAGACAGGGTCCTGGAAATCCAGCCACACGGGCGGCAGGATGAAGAAGTAATCGTCCGAATCGTCGTACTTGCTGCCATCGACGCTCTTCACCCGAACCTTGGCGGTGTACGAAAGGACTTTCGGAATCGGATCCCAGACGAAACTGCCGTCGTTTTCGGTCGAGCCGACTATGGTGTTTATGTCCGAGACGAAATCGTCGGTTGAGTACTCTACGGCCACCTCGGTAATGGTGGGGTCGTAGGATTCCCACGTGATCTCGTAGCTCATGAAAATGTAGGCTATTTCGCCGCCGTTCGGGCTGGTAACCTTAAAATACTCGGCAGGCGTTTCGGATACCGGGACGTTGATCGTGAAGTACGAAGCCAGACGGTCGTCATTGTTCGGCGTACCGGTGCCGGGGTCGAACGTGTCGGGGGCCTCGCTCTCGATTGTGATCAACAAGGGGATATCGGCGTTCGATTCGGGGTGCAAATCGGCGATCTCGATCTCGAAAACCGATGACACGATCGAGCTGCCCGGCGCAGCCGTGGCGCCCAGGGCCGTCTTGTCGAATGCGACATATGCGCCTGGGATGACGCCCGAGCTGCTTTCAACGACGATCTGGTGAATCTCATCGAGCACCTGCATGGACGACTGCAGTGCGCCCCAGTCATAGACCTCGAGGTCGAGGATGATGCTGCCGCCTGACCAGCTGCCCGTGTTATAGACAGTCGACTCATCGGTGATGGCGAGGTTAACCGCCTCCGCCGCGTTCGCATTGACGGGGAAGTCGCTCGGGATATCCAGCACCTCCGGATCGCCGGACAATGTGGTGTCGGGCTCGACCCAGCTCGCGACGACCGCGTACTGGAAGACGAGGTAAGGAGAGCCCGCGACCATCGGGAATTTCAGGTCATAGGTTCGCCAGTTGACGCTGCCGGGACGGAACATTCCTCGGTTCCGAGCGTTATTCTCGTCCGTAAAGAAATCGTGCACAGCCTGATCCTTCTCCAGGCCGTCGGCGAAGTACTTGTAGGCGTTGATCGTGGACGTGAACAGGCCGATGTCGGGAGTGCCGAGGTTACCGGGGGTGAAATCGAGGATGGTGCCGGCGTCCGGGAACTCCGCCGGGTTCATCCATCGCGTGTACCCGTCCGCGTTCAGAAGAACCCCCTCGTCAGCCCCGTTGGTGTAAGCGACATCACTGTCGTAATTGCCCGTGAGGGAGCCGGGTGCCATGAAGACACCCAGGACATCGAAGCCGGTGTACAGGTCGAGTCCCGGAAACGGGTGCCTGAGGGAGACCTCGCAGGTTATCAGTCCCTGCGTGAGCCACTCGTCTACTTCCGTCACCTTCAAACCCAGGTTTGCCGGATCGCCCGCCGGCTTCTGGAGAAAGGTAACTACATCCACGGTATATTCGGCACCCCGGATAGGGACTATGCTCGCCTCCCACGTTGCTGAATCGATCGTGATCTCCCACACGCCCCATACGGCCTTCGATGAAGGCTCACGAACGATGGGTGGAGAGGAGCCTGTCAGATCCGGCGAGACACCGCCGGGAAGAATCGGGGATCCGGATGATCCTGAGCAGCCAACGGCTATCGCCGCTGCGATGAGAAGCACCGGAAGCAGATACGTGCGATGCATTGGAGACCTCCATTCTGTTGTTGACAAGAAATCCAAAGAGCACCAAGCACTGCCCTGTCACTTGCGCTCGTCTTTACTATATCATAGCACAAGATAAGAAAACATATAAGGCCTTCAGCCCGGCGGAGGGAATTCCGGCAGAACGACCACCACTTCCTCCCCGCCCCAGACCGTCTCGGGCTGACGCAAAAGCATCCGCCTGTGACTCAGATGCGGGCACAGAGCGCTCGGAGCCGACACCGCCTCCTGAGGCTTCACCGATTGGACCACCCCTTTCGCTTCCGCAGCCCAGTACTCCGGCGTAAGAAACTCCGGATGCATGCTGAGGCCGAAAATCGGGGAGAATGCCAGGAAGCCGAGAATCGATGCGACAAGAAGGCCGGTCGCCAGACGCATCTGCACAATCTTCGGGTTCATCCTCATGTCCATCGACCACGACGCAGTCGTGCGCAGGACAATCATCCCTTCGCCTGCCGCGATAAAGAGGAATGGAATCCAGACCGCCGTGTACTGATGGAAAATCGAACGCTGGTCGTCCGCGACCGAAAGCAATGTGTAGAGGGCCGTCGGGATAAGAAGCGCGAGTGTCCCGGGACGTCTCAACGGGATGAGCGCAAGGGGAACGAGGTAGAGAGCAAGCAGCGCAAGTCCGCGACTGTCGAACGCATGCCTGATCCACAATCCCGGTCTCAGGACAAAATTTTTCGCGATTTCTCCGACGGAACTGCCGAGGTAAACGTAGCGGTGGACGTAGAAATACCCCTCGCCCTCGATTCGATGCGCGGGGATGTAGCTCAATGAGAGGTACACAAATGCCGCCCAGAAAATCGGCAGAAGCGCACAACCCACCCAGCCGAGAATCCTGTTAGTTCCGGGGTTCTCGTTGCCGGTTTGACGCCACGGTCTCCGGGACAGAAATTCCCACGCTCCCCACCATCCTCCGACAATCAGACCCTCCTCGCCGCACGCGGCAAGTCCGATCAGTCCGATGAGGAACCAGTACAGGTTATTTTTCCGGGAGCCGAACCACGCGATCGCGATAAACAAGGGCGCGAGCGCGATCGGATGGAAATCGGCCAGCGACAGCCAGTGCACCGGCGCGTAAAGGCAGAAAGCCACAAACAGGATGAATGACGGGATCTCTCCGATCCTCTCCCGGTACGTCGCGCGCAGAATCAGACCCGCGCCGGTGAGCGCCGCGGCCTGGATTCCCAGAAGCCACGCCACACTCGGCAGGACCTTGTAGATCGGCACAAACATGAGGAGAATCGGCTCGAAATGGTCGCCGCGAAGGTCGTGCATTCCTCTCACTGAGCACTCCCAGCCGTACCCGTTCGCGAGATTCCAGATCACCTGGTCGAAGATGGCCAGGTCCCATGCCTTGGAATGAAAAGTAAGGTGCCTCAGCATCCCGACTGAAAACAGCACGACCCAGGTTACGATGGCGGTCAAAATGATCCATCCGCGGAGGCGGCCCGGTCCGGGTTCTCCGACACTAAGGCGTTTCGCGAGGATAGGTCCGACCGCCCACGCTCCGATGAGTATGATCGCGAGCCTGATCGCAAGCATCCAGTACGGCGCCCTGAACTGCTCGGAGTATTGGGAAAGGATC
>CAYGZQ010000036.1:21267-41492 GCA_964354375.1 uncultured Planctomycetota bacterium | reverse complement strand
CCGACATATCTCTCGGGGTTTACTCCGATCCCGGCCACGACGCCAACATCGAGACCGACAAACCAGCCGTCGAACGCCCCCCATCCCGACCCGCTCTCAAGCGAGTACGGGCCGCGCCATGTCTGATCGTTGGCTCCCGAGTCATGCCGCGCATACATCACGTCAATGTTCAACTGCGTCGCCTCCGTCCACGCGAGGTAGATATCCCCGGTTTTCTGGTCATAGACGATATCCGGATGCGTCTCGGCGAGAAAGGGGATCGCCATTCCTCCGCCGGTCATGGGGCTGGAGCTTACGAGGTCCCATCCGCTCGACGAGTACGTATACTCGAACACCATCTTTATCACCCTCACGTCCCACGTCTGCATGCTCTGCCAGGTGTAGGCATCCTGCCCTGTGCGGAATGCCACAACGACTTCGAGGTTGTCGTTTCCCCGGTAAGTGCAGTCGATCTTTGGAAGGCGGGCATAGGTTACCTGGGCCGACACAAACGGAACTGTCACCTGGTCGCCGACCATGGCACCATCATCCCGGAGAAACTGGATCTTGGGAACCGCCGGATTCTGATAGTCGTCCGGATCGTCGACGATTGCTACCGCAACATCCCAGCTTGTCTCGTCATCGAAGACGACGATGTCCCCTGCGCCCGCCGCGGCGCTCGTCGCACCCCAGACTACCGATGCAATGTCGACATCGGAGCCTCTCGTTGATTCGTCGCCGAACATGGGTTCCGCCGAATAAAAGCTCATCGCCTGCCGCTGGATTCGCGTCTCAGGCGGTGCGAGGATGTTTACGGTGCCGTTTCCGCTTCTACCGCATCCCAGACACAAAAAACTGAGTGCATAACAAGTCAAGACAACCGCAACCAGCATGTTGTTTGTTTTCATTGCTCCTCTCTCCTTTCCGATGGAGTCATTCAAGATCCACCGTGAATTCAAATACTGAATAGGCAACTTCGAGTGCATAGGGAGGGTAGACCTCAAAACGGAAATTCGCCGCCACGCCGATGTAGTCGCCGTCGGGGAACATGCCGGCAGCGACACCCTGGAGACAGCACCTGTCGGGATATTCTTCTTCGCAGGGATACCAGTAGGTCCCGCTGTTGCAGCTGTAGTCCGTCCAGAATGCGAAGTGGAGCGCCGTGTGGCCGCCCCATTGCTTGGAGTACATATAGCCCTCCGAGGAATCATACGCATCTCCGCAGCAGTCGGGATCGGTGATCGGCTCGCTGTTGTTGACGTTGTAATAAAAGCTGTACGCCTCCGGCTGGTTTGCTGTGGCGGGGAAATCGCTGATCGGGTCGGTCACCGGCATCGTCGTCGGGAGCTCCCAGCACGCCTCGACCGCATAGCCCGCCACCACCGCCTCGCCGGGCGGAAGCCATATCCGGTAGGTCCGCGTCGCCGACCCATTATGCGCGAAGATGTGCCTATTTTCATTCGTGTAGAAATCCTTGTACGCGTTCAGATTCGCCGTCGGGACCCCGGTCGCATACTTCCCTTCCCAATAATTGAATATGGGCTGCGGCAGACCCGAATCGTACGACGGGCTCCATCGAAGCGTGAACCCGTCCGCGTTCATCACCTGCGGGTCCCCGAGCTTCCGCCACGAGACACGGAACGGCTCCGGGTACGGAGGAAACTTGTACTGACCCTCATTTACGTATGAACCATTAAACATGATGATCCCCTTCACGTCGAATCCCGTGTACTGCGGGAATCCGGGGAACGGATGAGTGATCTTCACCGTGAGATTGATCGTACCGTCGCCGTTGTTCTTGATCTTGGTGATTTGAAGACAGTTTGCGCAATATTCCTCGAGAAACTTAAGCGCGTTCAGGTGAAATCGTCCCCCTCTTTGCGGCACCACATCAACCCGATCATGGCTCGGCGGGATGAGAAGTGTCCACTCGCCCCACAGACGGTATGGGCCTTCACTCGCAGCCGACTGGGTCTGTCCAAGGTTGATGTGTGTCGACGGCGAAAAGACATCGCCCGCGCTGGCGCAACCAACCAGTAGCGCGGCCAGAATCGCGACAACAGAGATGTATCTCATCAGGACAGCCCTCCTGCCGATCCCTGCCGGTCGGCACCACCCGGCAAATCCCACCTACCTGCAACTATACGTATAACACCCTTCCCCGGTTCTGTCAATGCTTGACATACCATAAAAATCGCTCTCGCTTGCAGCAGCCCCAAATGGCTCTTATAATTGGCGACCCCGACGGGCCGGGACCGGTCCCGGCTCCGGGATTTGCAGTTGAGCGATAGGGAGGCCCGCTATGCAGATCGCCGATTCGATGTCTTTGCTCGGCGAGGAGACCGCATTCGAGGTTCTTGCGAAGGCGAAGGCTCTGGAGGCGCAGGGGATCGACATGATCCACATGGAGATCGGCGAGCCGGATTTCGACACCCCGGAATTCATAAAGGACGCTGCGAAGAAGGCTCTGGATGACGGCTACACGCATTACACGCCGTCGAAAGGGCTTCCGGAAGTACGGGAGGTTTTCGCCGACCACATAATGGAGACTCGCCGCGTCCCCGTGACCCGCAGCGAGGTCGTGATAACGCCCGGCGCGAAGCCGATCATATTTTTCGGCCTGATCGCCACAATCAATCCCGGCGACGAAGTGATATACCCCGATCCCGGCTTTCCCATCTACAGATCGGTGATCGAGTTTCTGGGGGCGAAGGCGGTGCCGCTACCGCTGAGGGAGGAATGCGCGTTTCGATTCAAGCATGAGGACCTGTGGCGTCTGGCGAACGAGCGGACGAAGATGATCATCATCAACTCGCCCCAGAATCCCACCGGGGGCGTCCTGACCGAGCATGATCTTGTCGTGATCAGCGAGGTGGCGAAGGAGTACGACTGCTGGGTGATGGCGGACGAGGTGTACTCGACGATTCTGTACGACGGGCTGAAGCACCAGTCGATAATCGCTCTTCCGGGGATGCAGGAACGGACGATCCTGGTGGAGGGACACTCGAAGACGTACGCGATGACGGGCTGGCGGCTGGGGTACGGCGTGATGCAGGAGGGTCTGGCGAGCCATATCACGAGGCTCGTGAACAACAGTTGCTCGTGCACTGCCGCGTTCGCGCAGATCGCGGGACGAGCCGCGTACGAGGGTCCGCAGGACTGCCTGGAAGAGATGAGGAATGAGTTCGAGGCTCGAAGGGATCTGATCGTGGCGGGGCTGAACTCGATCGACAACGTGACGTGCCTGAAGCCCAAGGGCGCATTTTATGTGTTCCCGAATTTCAAGGAGTTCGGGTGGACCTCGAAAGATATCGAGACCTACCTGCTGCAGAAGGCGAATGTCGCGACGCTGGCGGGGACGAGCTTCGGCAAGTTCGGCGAGGGATATGTCCGGTTCAGCTACGCGTGCTCGCAGGAGAACATCCAGCGCGGCATAGAGCGTCTGGACAAGGCGCTGGCGAATCTGCCGAAGCTGCAGACATACCGACAGCCTGTCTATGCGGACTAGAAGGAGCATCGAATTGTCAACCGGGACCGCAAATTTATCGATTGATGAACTAAAGGAGACGGCGCGGACGATCCGCAGGGATGTCGTGGTGATGACCTATGCGGCGAAGTCCGGGCATCCCGGCGGCCCGCTGTCGGCTGCCGATTACACCACGGCATTGTATTTCAATTACGCGAGGGTGGACCCGAAAAATCGTCATGCCGATCCCCGGGACTGGTTCATCATCTCGAACGGTCATTGCTCGGCGCTGAACTATGCGCTGCTGGCGAGGAGGGGATTTTTCCCGCCCGGATATCTTCTCACGTTCCGCTCGACCGGCTCGGGGCTCGAGGGGCACCCGAACCGCAATAAGACGCCGGGCGTGGACGTGAGCGCGGGGAGCCTGGGGCACGGGCTTTCGATCGCGCATGGTCTGGCGCATGGCTCGAAACTGCGCGGTTTGGACCAGAGAATCTACGTAAACGTCGGTGACGGCGAGCTTCAGGAGGGCAGCTGCTGGGAAGCGCTCATGGCGATGGCGCATTACAGGTGCGACAACGTGCTGGTGACGGTCGACTACAACGACGTGCAGATCGACGGCCGGATGCACGAGGTGATGAACCTGAGGCCGATCGACGGCAAGTTCGCGTCGTTCGGATGGCAGGTTTTCGAGGGCGACGGTCACGATATGAAAGATATCAACAGGATTCTCGACGAGGCGCACGCGGCGATGGGTCGTGGCCGTCCGGTGGCGATTCTCTTTCACACGATCATGATGAAAGGCATCCCGTCGTACGAGGACGATCATCTGTGGCACGGCAAGCCGCTCGCCACGGACGAGATGCTGCAGACCGCGCTCACGGAGCTTGGATACGACGAGACTCCGAAGCAGGCGGTCGCATCGTACGGCGAGGTCGAGGCCGCGAGAGGCGAGTATCACCGGATCATGGGCTGGCCGAAGCCTCATGTTTCCTGAAGGGATCGGATCATGGCGAAAACCTGGACACAACGCTGGCAGTTCGAATTGACGAGGAAGGCGTACGGAGAGACGCTTGTGCAGCTCGGAGAGGAGAATCCACGCATAGTCGTGATGGATGCGGACCTCGCCGAGAGCACGCTGACGAAATATTTCCGCGACAAATTCCCGGGGAGATTCTTCGAGATGGGCATCGCGGAGCAGAACATGGTGGGGACCGCGGCGGGCCTCGCGCTGCAGGGCTTCATCCCGTTTCTGTCGTCGTACGCGATATTCATCACCGGCCGCGCATTCGATCAATGTCGCCAGGACGTGGACTACATGAACACGAACGTGAAGCTGGCGGCGGCGCACGGCGGAATCTCGGTGGGGAAGGACGGTCCGACGCACCAGTCGATGGAGGACCTCGCGTGCATGTGCGCGTGCACCAACATGACGGTCCTGGTGCCGGCGGATTACCACGAGACGATAAAAGCCGTGCGATGGGCCGCGGAATATGAAGGCCCGGTGTATTTCCGGCTCGGACGCGAGAAGGTCCCGATGGTGACGGACGAGAGCGCGCCGTTCGAGAGGGGGAAGGGGCACATTTTCATCGACGGGACGGACGGGACGATAATGGCGTGCGGGCTGATGCTGTCGATGGCCGTCGAGGCGAGGGAAATCCTCGAGGAGGAGCATCGTCTCAGGCCGCGCGTCGTGAACATGCCTTTCCTGAAACCGATCGACGAGCAGATGATCGTGCGGTGCGCGAAGGAGAACGGGCCGATTGTCACCGCCGAGGAGCACCAGATATACGGTGGGTTCGGGAGCATCATTGCGCGAGTGGTTGTGGAGAATCATCCGGTGCCGATGCGCATTGTGGGCATCCCGAACATGTATCTCGGCAGCGGCGAACCCTACGACCTGCTCGAGATTGCGGGGCTCACAAGCAGGAATATCGCCAATAAGATGCTGGAGCTACTGAGCTAGTGCCGGGTGCAGTGGGAAGGGCGCTCTTGAGAGAGTCTCTTTGTGGGGCAGGCTTTCCAGCCTGCCGCCCCTGAACGTCATAGAATGGCAGTCTGGAAAGCCTGCCCCACATGCGGATACTCACCAAGTCGGGCTTTTTCAACAGGCCCGAAGGGCCGGGCGCCGGTTCGCTACACCTTGTCGAGGTCCCTCGTCGTTTTGCGGGGCTTCTTCTTTGCTTCGGGCTGAGCGGGCGGCTCGGAAGGGGGCTGCACTTCGGCGTCGTGCAGGAACACCTTCACCCTGCTTGCGGAGACAAACACAACGTCATCGATCCTGAGCTCGAGCTCGGCGAGACGGTCGATGGTGACCTGGGCTTCGTAAATCTTGTTGTTGCCCGGGTACATGAGACTGATGCGAGCGATGGGTCCGATTGTACGGATGTCGACGACCTTGGCGGGGAGGGCGAGACCGCCCTGATATTGCCTGTTGATCTGGAGATCGTGCGGTCTCACATAGGCGGTGGCGGGAGTATCCTTCGCATGCGCGTGCTCGGGGACGGGGATCTGGACGTCGCCCATGAACGCGACACCTTCATGCACGCGCCCCTGGAACAGGTTTACGTTGCCGATGAATTCATACACGAATGGGCTTATCGGGTTGTTGTAGATTTCGTAAGGCGTTCCTATCTGCTCGACCCGTCCTTCGTTCGTAACTGCGACGCGGTCGGCGACCTCGAGCGCCTCCTCCTGGTCGTGAGTGACGAAGACGCTGGTGATCTGCAGCTCGTCGTGCAGGCGTCTGAGCCATCTTCGCAGCTCCGCGCGCACCCTTGCGTCGAGCGATCCGAAAGGCTCGTCCAGGAGCATCACCTGCGGCTCGACCGCCAGGGCCCTGGCGAGAGCGACCCTCTGTCTCTGTCCGCCGGAAAGCTGGGAAGGATATCGGGTGGCGAAGGACTCGAGCTGCACGAGATGAAGCAGCGACATCACGCGGTCGCGTATATCGTTCTTGGAGAGGCGGAGCTGGGAGGGTCTCACCCTGAGGCCGAAGGCGACGTTATCGAAGATGGTCATGTGCCGGAACAGCGCGAAATGCTGGAAGACAAATCCCACGCGCCTCTCGCGCATCGGGCTCTTGGTGGCGTCCTTGCCGTGAAAGAGAATGGTACCGCTGTCGGGTATCTCGAGGCCCGCGATAATCCGCAGGAGAGTGGTCTTTCCCGAGCCGGAGGGTCCCAGGAGCGCGAACAGCTCGCCGTCGTTAACTTCAAGGCTGATGTTGTCGAGGGCCTTGAATTTGCCGAAAGTCTTTGTGACGTTGCAGATTGAGATGCTCATGGCTAAGGCCCTCCTCCGGTGTCGATTGTCATCTGGCGGTGAAGCCGCCATTCGAGGGTGCTTCGCGCGATGATCGTGAGGAGCGCGACAAGCGAAAGGAGTGAGGCCACGGCGAAAGCGGCCGCGAAGTGGTACTCGTTGTAGAGAATCTCGATGTGAAGCGGGAGAGTGGTGGTGAGGCCCCTGAGGTGGCCGGACACGACGGACACGGCGCCGAACTCGCCCATGGCGCGCGCATTGCACAGGATGATCCCGTAGAGCAGGCCCCATGCGATGTTGGGCAGGGTGACCCTGAAGAAGGTCTGCCAGCCGTTTGCGCCCAGGGTCAGGGCCGCCTCCTCTTCATCGGTGCCCTGTGACTGCATCAGTGGGATCAGCTCGCGTGCGATGAAGGGTAGCGTGATGAACAAGGTCGCCAGTATGATTCCCGGCACGGCGAAAATTATCCTGATATTGTGCTCGAAGAGCCAGGGACCGAACCAGCCCTGCCTTCCGAACAGCAGGACGAATATCAATCCCGCGACCACGGGTGAGATCGCGAAGGGCAGATCGATCAGAGTTATCAGAAGTCCTTTTCCCCAGAAACGGAATTTCGTTATGGCCCATGCAGCGGCTACACCGAAGACAAGGTTGACGGCGACGGACACGACGGCAGTGAGGAGGGTGAGACGTATCGCCGCGAGCGCGTCGGGATCCGTGATCGACGCTACATACACGACGAAACCTTTCTGCAGGGCTTCCGTGAAGACCACTATCAGCGGGAGCATGAGAAACAGCCCGAGGTAGGCCAAAGCGCCCACGATCAGGAGGACTCTCACGCGGGCGGGCTCGGTGAGGCCCGGCACGATGCCTTGATCGGGCAGACATCCTTGAGGTTTTTCCACCGGAGCCGCTTTCATTTGTCCATCACCATCCCGTCTCCGAAAGGTACTTGCTTGTCCAGCGCTGAAGCAGGTTGATCAGCAGGAGGAGGACGAAAGAGAACACCAGCATCACAACAGCTATTGCGGTCGCGCCCGCATAGTCGAACTGCTCGAGCTTTGTGATTATGAGCAGCGGAACGATCTCGGTTTTCATAGGCATGTTGCCGGAGATGAAAACCACGGAACCGTACTCCCCGATTCCTCTTGCGAAAGCGAGGGCGAAGCCGGTGAGGATCGCCGAGATCAGTTGCGGCATAAGCACATAGCGAAATATCTGGCCTCGCGAGGCGCCGAGGCTCGCGGCTGCCTCTTCCATGTCCCTGCCCAGGTCCTGCAGGACGGGCTGGACGGTTCGTACGACAAAGGGCAGGCCGATAAACGTGAGAGCGACGATGATTCCCAGCGGAGTGAAAGCCACCTTGATACCGAGCTTGAGGAGGAAGGCCCCGAGCCATCCGTTCGGACCGTAGATGGTTGTGAGGGCGATGCCCGCCACCGCGGTCGGGAGGGCGAAGGGGAGATCGACGACTGCGTCCACGATTCGACTCCCGGGGAACCTGTATCTCACGAGAACCCATGCAACGAGGAGACCGAACACAGAGTTTATCGCCGCTCCTATGAAGGCTGCGCCGAAGCTGAGACGGTAGGAAGCCAGAACACGTGGGGCTGTGACAATGGCGAAAAATTCGCTCCAGGTCAGCCCGGTGGCCCTGAGGACCACCGCGCTCAGCGGAATCAGCACGAGTATGCACAGGTAGAACACCGTGTACCCGAAGGACAGCCCGAAACCCGGCATTATGCTCTTGCGTTTTCCCCAGACGCGCAGACCCATATCCGGACCTCCAATTGCCAAGTGCAACCGGCCCGCATACCGACATTATAACCGGAGAACGCCTCCTCAGCTTCCCGGCTGGTAGATCTGGTCGAAAATACCGCCGTCGGCGAAGAACTTCTGCTGCGCCGTCGCCCATCCGCCGAATACCTCGTCGATGGTGATCAGCTTGATCACGGTGAACTGGCTGGAATACTTCTGCATCACGGCCTCGGATCTCGGGCGATAGAAGTTGCGGGCAATGATGTCCTGGCCCTCGTCGGAATAGAGGTACTCCAGATAGGCCTGGGCCACTTCGCGTGTGCCGTGCTTGTCGACGTTCTTGTCGACAACGGTGACGGGCGGCTCGGCGAGTATGCTCATCGAGGGCATGACGATGTCGAAGCTGTCGGCGCCGAATTCCTTGATGGCGAGATGAGCTTCATTTTCCCACGCCAGAAGGACATCGCCGATGCCGTTCTTCACAAAAGTATTGGTGGATCCCCTGGCTCCCGAATCGAGAACCGGGACGTTCTTGTAGAGTTTGGCGATGAAGTCCCTGGCTGAGTTCTCATCGGCGCCCGGGGTCTGAAGCACATAGGCCCAGGCTGCCAGGAAGGCCCATCTGGCGGCCCCTGATGTCTTCGGGTTCGGAGTGACGACCGAAACGCCGGGTTTTATCAGGTCGCCCCAGTCCATGATGTTCTTCGGGTTGCCCTTCCTGACGAGGAAAACGATCGTGGAAGTGTAGGGGCAGCTGTTGTATTGCAGTCGCGATTGCCAGTTGGCATCGGTAAGCCCGCTCTGCGCGATGGCGTCGACATCGTAAGCCAGGGCGAGCGTGACGACATCGGCTTCGAGACCGTTGATGACGTCCCTCGCCTGACTGCCGGACCCGGCATGAGACTGGTGGACGGTCACGTCCTGACCCTTTTCGGTTTTCCAGTGCTTCGCGAACGCGTCGTTGTACTCCACGTACAGCTCTCTGGTCGGGTCATAAGAGACATTGAGCAGCTCGACAGGCTTCAGGGTCTGAGGGGTACCCTGCGTCTCGGTCTTCTTCGGCGGACATCCCGTGAGGATGACCGTGGCGAGAACGAGTACTGCGATTGCGATTGCGAGTCTGATCTTGAACATTTCGTTGGCCTCCAGGCGGTTTGTTTAGAAATAAATCACGACGCTATAGGTCGTATATCATATGAGATAGATGTTGAAAGTCGATTGTCTGTGCGACGGCGGTGATCTACTTTCCGAAAACCTCTTTGTATGAGACGGGCTTGCCGGCGACCAGCGACGCAAGAGTCGTCTGGTCCATGATCTCGGCTGTGGTGTTGCGGATATCGAGAATGATGCGCCTGAACCTGCACACAGGCTCCTGCGTACATCGCTTGTAGTCGGCAACGGAAACGCAATGCAGGGGGGCCAGCACACCGTCGAAGTGCCTTATGACCTGACCCATACTGATCTTCTCCGGATTTCTGGCCAGGATATAACCTCCGTTCCGTCCCGGGATGCTGTCGACCCACTTCTGCGCCTTCAGGTCGAGAAGGATGTGCTCAAGAAATCGTTTTGGCACGTCGTTCCGTCGCGCAAGCTCCCGTATCGGGATCGGGCCCCTTCCGTAGTGCTCGGTCAGAGTGACCAATGCCCTCAGAGCGTAATCCGATTTCTTCGATATCTTCATCCCGAAAAAACGGTTCCCCCGGTAATGACGACCAAAGTAGTCGTACTATACACAGCCCGAGGGCGGTTGTCAACTCATCTGCCAGTGGAAGACCGCCGACCTGCTGGACGGGGTCCCTGCTCAGCAGTTTGGGTGGTATACTTCTCGCGGCCGGTCGCGAAGAGACGTTCAAAGACGACGCGGGATTGATCGGTATGTTCAGAATTCCGAAAGTGAAAATCGGGAGGCTCGTGACCGATGCGGGCGACATGGGCGGCTGGAGAAACGCGCTTGACCGTGTGGCCCCGGATTCGCCGGTGAATCTCGAGACGGCGGCGCTTCTCATGAGGGCGGCCATGAGCGACGAGGCCGCCTTCGATGCGATTATCGAGAGCGCTCGCGAGGTGAGGGACGCCGTGTGGGGCCGGTCCGTAAAGCTGTTCGTGCCCGTCTATATCTCGAACGCGTGCGTGAACGAATGCCTCTACTGCGCATACCGGGCGCCCAACATGGCCATGTCCCGCAGAACTCTGGACCCCGACGAGTTCCGGAGGGAGATCGTCGAAGTCACGGGCATGGGTTACCGCGTGATCGAGCTTGTCACGAGCGAATCGCCCGCGTTGAAGGAGAACGGCGCGCTGGCCCGATATGTCTCGACAGCCCGCGAAATCGCGGAGTCTGCAGCCGGCGTCGGGAAACAAGAGGCGGAAATCATCCTGATGAGTTGGGCGCTTTCCGACGAGGAGTTCGCGTCTGTCCGCCGGGGCGGAGGGGAATCGTTCTACCTCTGGCAGGAAACCTACGACGAGGTCCGTTTTCGCGACCTGCACCCCGAGGGGACCCCAAAGGCCCGTTTCGAGGACCGCGTCGAGGTGTTCGACAGGGCGATTGGGTCGGGGATCAGGAAGGTCGGGATGGGAGTTCTCTTCGGGCTGTCCGACTGGCGATACGATGTGCTCGCGCTGATTTCGCACGGGAGGTACCTGGAGGAAACGTACGGCCTGAGCCCTGACGCGATCGGGGTTCCCAGGTTCAAGCACGCCGAGGGCGCCCCGATGCAGGTTGCGCCGTCGCCCGTGAGCGACGATGAGCTGAGGGTGGCGGTCGCAATGTATCGTCTTGCGTTTCCTCGCTCGCATGTCTTCCTTAACACAAGGGAGAAGCTGCCCCTTATGCTGAAGCTTCTGGACGGGGGCGGGAGCGAGATGAACATAGCGTGCGCGGTGTATCCGGGCGGGTACACGCATCCGTCGAGGGAGAGGCAATTCGATCATTATTCGTATCCGACGGAAAAGACTCTTGCGCGGCTGGCAGAGAAGGGCTACGAGACCACACACTATCAGAAACGTGATTCGGTGCATATGTAGAGAGAACCAAGACCGGAGCCAAGAGTCCTCACCTTGGTACTTATCTAAATTTACGTTACAACAGTCCGAATAAAGATGCCTTCTGTGTGATTGCAAGCTAGATTTCCAAGTCCTGCAATGTCAGAAGCTAGCCTTATATAGGATTATTGCAACTTAGTTGTATGCCAGAGCTGTCTTGTCGAGTTAACCAGGCTAAAGTTGGACAATATTAGCACACTCTTATTATCTGATAGAGCCAGAAAATGCTAAAGTTCCACATTGTGTATACAAAATGATAGCTTATTATTCGGTAATTTTCGTATAGATGTTCACGCAAATCTCCCTTAGCGAAGATGCTAATCGTTTGACAGCGGATGTCACGGGAGCATGTCCAGCAGACTTGTTTATACATTTTCGTTACATGTCCAGACATGGTATTATAGGCCCGAATTGGCAAAACAAAACGGATGCTCACTGCATCCGATCTTCGCCCCGTCTTGCCGTCCCTAGACCTGTATCAGTATCGATGTGATCTCGTCCGATGCGCTCCCGCCGTTCAAGGCCGATGTCACAAGGTCGCCTATCCCCTCCAGAATCTCGGTCGGCGCGGCATCCATGGGGAACGTGTCCATGGCCCTGATCGCTGCGTCATGGGTCTGGAAGCCGCCGTCGGCTCCCTTGATCTTCAGAATGCCGTCGGACATCAGCAGCACTTTGTCGCCCGGACCCAGGCGCCGCTCGTGCTGCCGATAAGTCTCGCCGCAGCGGACCCCGAGCGGTATCCCGTTGTCGCCCAGCGCCCGCCACTGAACGCTTCCCCACCGACGATAGTACGGCGGCTGGTGTCCCGCGGCGGAGCAGGCCAGAAGCTTTCGCTTGAGGTCGAGGAATACCGCGACTGCGGCGACGAACTCGATTGAGCTCCCGGCATGCACGAGGTCGTGGTTGAGCTCTTCCATCAGCTTTGACGGAGCGGGGCTCTCGACCATGTAGCCCTCGATTCGGGATCTGAGATGGATCATCGCGAGGTCCCTGAGCTCCTGCGGGCCGGTGAGATCGCCCAGCAGCACCGAGTACCGGCCGTTGCCGCAGCTTGTCACGAACGAGAAATCCTCGGTCGGACCGTGGTTCGTGATTCTGCTTGTTCGCACGATGATGCTTGAGTCGCTGAAGCAATCCTCGCATTTCGCGGGATGCGCGAAGGAGGAGGTCCCGGATTCCTCCATGCGTTCGGTCAATCTGGATTTCGACAGGCGCGCGACGGCGGTTCGGACATGCTGGGCAAGGCCGGCCACGCTGTCGCGGCTCAATGGCAGATACCCGTCGGCCAGTCCGATCGCCTGGGCGGGGGGCGCGGTGGAGCCTGCGGGTCCGGTCAGGAAGACCAGGGGAGGCCTCTCGGTCGACATTCTTGAGGCCACAACAGAGCTCCATGTCGGATGGATATCTCTGTCGACGAGAATGCAGTCGTACCCGCCGTCCGTGAGGAGCCTGTGGGCTTCCAGGGGATCCGATGTGCGATCGGGGTTATGACCGAGCTCGCCCAGAAGTCCCGCGAGCTCCCGTTGATTCCCGGAGTCTGAGCCGAATATCAGAAACTTCGGATCTGCTGTCAGCATCCTGCGCTTGCCCTTTACTCTCTATGCCTTAATATCATTAGAAGCTCAGATACTTTGTTTAATCAGTTTGAATCCTGATGAAAATTAATCAGCCGCAGGGAGTATTAACGGACCGAGCCCGACTGTCCCCTGTTGATCCGATTGCCACCCTCGGCGTCCGGGGACTATACTGACATGTCATGGAACTGAACCATTGGTTGCCGAGGCTGGTCCTTGCTGTCGGGGTCAACGCGATTTTCGCGGTCGCGACCCGGCTGGGGAGGCTTATCTCGCGGTCGGGCGCGATCGGCGGCTTCATAGTCGGAGCTCTGATCTATTTCCTGACGGATTGGCGCGGATATGTTGTGCTGATGACATTTTTCGTACTGGGGACCGCGGTCACGAAGGTCAAGTACAAGGAGAAAGCCCGGATGGGTATCGCGCAGGAAGATGAGGGTCGTCGGGGCGCGAAACACGCGGTTGCGAACTGCGCGGCGTCGCTTCTTCTCGGTCTGGGAGCATATATTGCCTTGATGCGGGGAGCGAACGGCGTGGCCATTCTCCTGATGGCTGGTTTCGCGGGAGCGTTTGCCACTGCGGTTTCCGACACGGCATCGAGCGAGATCGGTCAGGCGTACGGCAAGACCACAATCCTTCTGACGGGGTTCAGGAGGGTCCCGCCCGGCACCGAGGGCGCTGTGAGTCTCGAGGGGACACTCGCCGGAATCGCCGCAAGCCTGGTTCTCGCGCTCGTCGCTTTCGCGTCGGGCGTTATTGTCGGCTGGCAGGGTATAGTGGCGGTGGTGTTGGCGGCGTTCATAGGGAACACGCTCGAAAGCATCATCGGCGGCACGATCGAGAAGCTGCCGTTCATAACCAACGAGGTCACTAATTTTATCAACACCGTGATCGGCGCGGCGGCGGCGATCGGGCTTGTCGCGCTATTCGGTCGGTGAGCTTTCTCGCCTGAAACTGCGGGAGGACGAAACATATGACCGGGAATCCGCCGAATGACCGTTGGGAAGACGAAGAGAATCGGACCGATGAGAGCGTAGCGCCTCCCGAGCAGTCGGGGTCGTGGGTGCCGTCGCTCGATGACCCTCACCGTGTCACCGAACCGGTCAGGCTGCCCGTATCCACAGGCGCACTGCGCGAGGAGGCGCAGGGGGAGGGTACGATGTTCGTGTTCGGTGAGATGTGGGGCACCGTGTTCCTGGCGTGGCTGCCGGTGATGGTTGCGTTCTTCCCCCCCTGGTCCGGACTTTTCGGCGACGGGAGGTTCCTCGGAAGCATGACTCTCGGGCAGCTCATGGCGGCCGTGATGATCGCTGTGCCCCCGTGGATTGTCCTTCTCACGCGACTTCTCAAAGGGCGTCTGTGGGACGGGATACTCGAGATGTTCCTGTGGGCGATATGGGAGTGCATGGCGATGATCATGTTGTGCTACCTGTATCCGGACCGTGCCGGGGCGGTGATCTGGCATGCGTCGGACTATTGGTCTGACATGAGCCAGTGGCTGAGAACCGGGTCCGGCCTGGAAGGAACGCCGTCCCAATGGCTGCCGCTTCACGGGATTCACCTGGCGATGCTAATCGTCGGAGCCTTCTTTGGAGGGCTTCCCGCGCTCGTGATGGGAGTCCTGCAGCTCAACTACATGAACTATTACGTGGCGAGGTGCCTTCTCTTAAGCGATGAGCCGCTTCTGACTCTGCCGCTGGCGTGGCATTTCTGGTCGGTGATCAGGGTGGCGGGATACATCGTGCTCGCGAGCGCGATGTTTCAACTGTTTCTCAGGCTGGTGTTTCGGGCGCCATGGCGGACGAAGGTATTCGTCAACGCCCTGATTGTCGGGATTATCCTCGTTCTGGCGGACGCGCTGTTCAAGTGGCTGTATGCCGAAGACTTGCGGAGGGTGCTCTCGGCGCTGTGCGGCTTCTGATGCAGGTCTGCGCGATTCCTGCGATGCGGGAAAAACAGCTCCTACCTCATCGCAACATCTTTGTACGAAGACAGCTCCATCCTGGGCTTGTCTTCGGTATCTCCCACGCTCAGGACCCTTCCAATGCCGGGCACGTACCAGGACACTCCCTTGCTCTCAAGGGTCTCATTCCCGGATGTGCGTTCTATCGTGAATTCAACCCTGTAGGCATCGAACTCGCCGGCCTCTACAGAGACTTTCTCGGTTCCGGTGCATGTGAGCCTCTCGACAAGGGTGGCGATGTCGGACTGGTCAGCGACCTTCGTTTCGAAACTGCCGCGACGCTCCCAGGTCAGCCCCGCCGACATTGATGCGGGAAGATAGATGGAGTCCTTTTCGTAATTGGTGATCCACTCAGTGCCGGTTTCCTGCTCGATGGCCGAGGTTATGTAGATCACGTTGTCGGTGCAGAGCAGGTCGAGCCTGGCGGTGTGATCGACTTTGCCCTCGACCCCGCTGGATCGCTCCATGACCAGCGTACAGCTGACCTTTCCCGCCGAGTCGGTGGCGAGGCCGGTCAGGTGATTCAGCCATCGGGAAGGATACTCATCGCCGCCACTGTTGCTGTACACCCACTCGGCGTCGGAGTTCAGGTCCATGAAAGCGCCGGGGCATCCCGACAGGCTCCCGGCCTGAGGCGCTCCCGCGACCACCAGCACGTCGTATGTCACGCCGTCGACGCTCAGCTTCAGACGGCTTTCCCCATAGGCGAACTGGTAGACGAACTGCGCCTGGTCCGACTGCCACTGGCCCAGCATGACGGTCAGACCCTGCGGGTCGACCACGCTGATCTCGCCGTTGCCCATCTGGGACGAGATGAACTGGATCGATGCGACTTGTCCCTCGGGCACGTTGGCGCGAAGGTCCGCTCCGACAGGCTCTCCGTTGATGATAAGCTGGAAGGGGAGGCCCGTGGCGGCACCATCTCCCGTTTTGCCGTCCTGCCCGGATTGCGATGTCGAGGACGAGGTATCGGCTGGAGGTCCGCCGGATGGTGCGGGCTGAGGTTTCGTACAGGATACGATGAGAATCAGAAGCACTGCGACAAGCAGAATCGCCGTTCTGGTGGACATTGGGCACCTTCAGTTCAACGAAAGTCCCCTACTCGCCTGTGGGAGCGCCGAGATTGTCGGGAACACGTGTCGACGGTTTTATCGACATGCAGATCGAGCGGGCCGCCTGCATGGCGGAATCGAAATTGAAGCCCTGACCCCACTTGCCGGTATGACACAGGATGCAGGAGCTGCTCGTGATCTCGTTTTGCATGACATCGGGAGCCGTGGCCCTTGCTCTTGCCTCTTCTGTTAGAGAGGCAAGCTGGGTCTGGTAGCTGACGTGGCGCTTGCCGTTCGGATGGCAACCCTCGCAACCCACATCGCGATGGGTCTCCTTGATCAGGTCGTATGTAAGCAGGCGAGGCTCCTCCACGAAGCCGATCGCGTGACACCTTGTGCATTCGCGATCGGCAAGCTGGCCCTCATCGACGATCGTCTGGTAGGCATGGAAATGTCCGTGGCTCGCCCATGCAGCGAGGTAACCGGGATGGCATTGCTCGCAGGCGGCGCTGCCGGTGTAGAGGGTCTCGACCCGGTTCATGAGCTCTACCGCCAGAACTTCCGTATCGTATCCCCTCGACACTTCCGCCATGCGCGGATCGTCGGGATGCGTATCGTCCACCTTTATCTCGGTGGTGTAATAGTCCACGATTCTTCCGGCGCTGTCGAGGGTCACATCGAACCTGGTGACCAACCGACCCCGTCCCTGGGCCTTCGGCACAAGGATGGGGGTTGTGATCGGCGCCATCGCGGCCTCCTCACCGGTGGTCGAGTCTCCTGCAGTCTCCTGTCCGGTTGACTGGGGCGGCTGGGGCTGCTGGGACGTTTCGGCTTCCCCCGTAGCTTTCTCGCCGGACTGAAATTCCGGACTCAGGGGATTGAGGGGATTCTGCAAGGTGTTCGGGGAGCGCTCGAGCTGGTTCCTTCCGCCGATGACGATGTCGACTCCCGCGAATGCGGTCGCGGCATCGACCTTCTCGAAACCGTCAGCGTCGCAGACAAGCACAATGAGATCGACATGCTCCACGTTTCGGAGGGTCTCGACTGCCTCTTTGATGACGGGCTCGTACGGCTCGAACGAGAACGTCGCCCTCTTGGGATTCAGGCGACCGGCATCCTGGATCATGACTCCGATCATGCCGACCTTGTAACCCGGCGCGCCCTCCGGCTCAACGACTACATAGGGCGCGAAGAGGGGCTTGGGAGTTGTTCCGTCAGCTGCTTTGGGCTCGGCGGCGGTCTCCCCCGCCGGATCGCCGGGATTCTCACCAGTCGATGATTCCCCCGGATTCCCTTCCTGCGACCGCGTCGCATTGTCGGAGGTTGATCCCGGCGGGGTGTTGATGCCCGGGTTCGGGGTCTGAACGGGCAGGTCGGGAAAAACGTTCGCAGCGTAGGTGTTGGCCGAAACCCAGGGCATGTGATATTCCTGGCCTATGCGCGCGAGCTCCTCATAGCCGAGCCCGAGGTCGGTGTATCCGAGGTTCACGAGGTCATAGCCAATAACGTTGTACGCCTGGAAAATGTACGCGTCCTTCTTTTTCTGCATATCGCTGGTCGAGCCCTGGCTGACATCCCCGGTGTCCACGATCAGAACCGGCCATTGGACTTTCCTGGATTCCTCCACGAATATGGACCCTCGTCTCGGCATCCCGCCCCATTTCCCCGAGTGACATCCGCAGGGCGTGTAGTTGGAGGAGGTGTTGGAGCTGATGAGGAATGTCAGGCCCTTGGGGATAGTCTTGGGTCGTCCCGGCCGGCCGTATATAACGCATCCGGTGTCGAGGATGAGCGCCAGACAGAGAATAGATGCAGCGACGATAAAACGCTTCCCCATAATGTTACACCTCTATCGGCCCGCGACCGTGCACAGGCCGGGCGATCCCTTGCATCGCCTCCCTATAATGTAACTGTTTTAGCACTAAGTTTGACTCAAATCCAGTCCAGTGCCGGATAACGGGCTCCCAACCGACCGGCATTCAGATAATGACGGGGCGAGGGCCGCAGAGGTTCAACGGCGGGGATGTTTCGTGCAATCAGTCTTTCGTCTTCGCAAGTCGGTGCTTGACGTAGGGCACCATTCCACCGGAATCGACTATCTCCTGTATGAACTCGGGGAAGGGCTCGCACTTGTAGGCGCGTCCGGTCGTGACTGAATGCACCACTCCGGCCTGCTTGTCGATGACGATTTCTTCGCCGGGCTCGATCGTTTCGCTCGCGGCAGGGCAAACCATGACGTACAGGCCGATGTTGACGGCATTTCTGAGGAAAAGGCGCGAGAATGAGTGCGCGATGATGGCGACAACTCCGGCAGCCTTCAAGGCCAGCGGCGCCGACTCCCGGCTCGACCCGCAACCGAAATTCCTGCCCGCGACGATGATGTCTCCCGGCGCGACCCTCTCGGGAAAGTCCGCGCCCGTCCCCTCCATCGCGTGACAGGCAAGCAGTTCGGGATCGAACGTGTTGCAGTACCGCGCGGGGATTATCTGGTCCGTGTCGACGTTGTCCCCGAAACGCCACACCAGTCCTCTCAGTTTCTCCAATTTCAGCGACCCTCCTGTTTCCCGAATGACTTCTCGAAAAGCTCAATCTCCTGCAGGAGCAGCGTCTGGATCCGCGCCAGGACCCTTGCCATGAAGTCGGCTGCTCTGGCGGGATCGAAATCAGGAGAAGCATCGCCCTCATCGTAGACGAGCATGGCGGCGGAGTAAGGTGCCGTGACGATTCCCGGGGTGAGTCTGCACTGGTCCTCGGGCTTCATGGCCTTTGGATCGAGGAGTTCCGGGCGATACGCGACGATGCATGCCGTTTCGTCGAGCGCTGCGTGCCCCCCCGGCCTTCCATACACTTCATGCAGCGCCTCGCTGTCGATCTGCCACCAGTCGACCAGGATAAAATGGCGGTTGCCGCGGTCCTGGGTGATAAGGTCCTTGATCACGTTACTCAGTGTCTCGGTGTTTCCGCCGTGGCCGTTGATGATCACGATGCGCTTGAAGCCCATCTCCAGGAAATTCGTCAGGATCGTCTCTGCGAGCTCGGCATAGAGTGCTTTCGGTATGCGGACGCTTCCGGGGTACGCCACGAGACCGGTCGTGACACCGTAGTTCAGCGTTGGAGCCACGGGCCAGCCGAGGTTCTCCCCGAGCCGCCAAGCGATCTCCTCCGCGCAGAAATTATCGGTTCCGATGGGCGCATGGCGTCCGTGGGCCTCGAGAGTTCCCACAGGCAGGAGCAGAGTGGTCTTGCCCCTGTCGAGAAGCATGCGTACCTGAGGGTAGGTGAGCTCGTGCAGTTTGATTGGACTTCCCATCTGTCTTCCCTTTCCGGTTGGCTAGCTCTGGGCGCGGTCTTTGATGGCTCTCAGCATGCCGTCGATGTTGTTCTGCATGACCCTGTCCAGCAGCTTGACGATCATGGGACCGATCAGAGGAAGGCCGAGATCGAAATCGACTGTGAGGCGGATCCTGGTTCCTTTGTCCAGCGGAATGAAAGCCCAATCCCCCCTGTAGTGTTTGTAGTCGCCTTCGACTTGCTCGAATTTCGACGTGAGCGTCGGCTCGTTCCACCAAGCCTCCTCGACCCATCGCACCAGCTTGTCGATCGAGCCTACTCTCGCGTGGCCCACCCAGGATATGCGAGAGTATCCGTCATCTCGTCTCTCGAGAACCCGCACCTCCTCCACGTCCGGCATGTAGTCGGGATATTTCTCCACTTCTCTTGCGATTCTGAATGCAGAGATGGGGTCAACGGCTATGTCGATTTCGCTTGTGACAACGCCCATGCTGAAAGCCTCTGTGCCAGGAGACCGTCCGTCTGATTATGGTCGCGGGGCGGGGAAAAATCAAACAGCGGAAGTCAAGACACCCATCCGTACGCCCCTCGAAGACTCAGGGCGCACGTATGGGCGCCACCGAACCAGGCTCTTGCTCCATCCTCGTGGCGCCCATATGCCCGCTCCCGCGGGCAGATGGGTGTTTCGTTTCAGGGAGAATCTCCATAAGTGATAAAGTCTGTGAAGAGTAAGACCGCGTTTCCTGAGACGAAGCGAGTGCCTCCCTGCAAAGAGAGACACCCATCCGTACGCCCCTCGAAGACTCAGGGCGCACGTATGGGCGCCACCG
>CAYGZQ010000036.1:0-21167 GCA_964354375.1 uncultured Planctomycetota bacterium | reverse complement strand
AGAGACACCCATCCGTACGCCCCTCGAAGACTCAGGGCGCACGTATGGGCGCCACACGGTCAGCCGAGTTATTGCTTCTGCGAATGCTTATATGCCGAGATCGAGGGCGGCCTTGATTGCGTCAGACGCCGCGTACGCATCCGTTACCTGGTCTTCGTTGCCGACCGATGTCGCGACCAGGAACTGAAACTCTCCTTCGCTGATTCTGTAGAGCCAGTAGTCGTGCACGAAGACCTTCCCGCCGCCGAGATAGGCCCGGCGGACCGATTCCCATTCTCCCTCGAGCCGATCGCTTTCTGTTGTGAGTTGGGTGGGATTCGCAGGGAGGCCGCTCAGACCCAGGTTGGATTCGAAGATATCGGCGAGGAGTTCCACCCTGAGTGGTTCATCCAGCGAATTTCCAAGGAGCCTGCAGACGATTCCGTCCGGAGTGACCATCGTCGCGTAGAGCCCCGGTTCGCTTTCTATCGAGACATTCCACTGGATGGGGGCAGTGAGACTGGCCTCTCCGGGCAGGTCGACGACCGTCGGGACCTCTATACCCTCCCTTCCCGAAATGGTCAGGCGAGCGCTGCGCTCGGCGAACAGGACATTGCCGACCATGACGGCCCAGGTGAAATCGTAGAAGCCGGGCTCGCGCTTCTCTTCAGCGGGCAGCTCAAAATCGACGATGGGCGTCTCGATGCCGGACTGAATGGCTGTGCTGAAATCCTCCACGGCGTCATCCGGCCCGCCTTCCAAACGCATGAGCAGGTTCGCGTTCTCAGGCACGATTCCGCCGGTGAGGAGCCTTGCGACTATCGTCTCATCCTTGCCGAAGAAGCTCGCCCTGATGCCGTCGCCGGTGACAAGAAACGCTTCCCCGACCGAGAATGCGTATTCGGTTTCAACACCCCTCGCGGACCGGATCTCAACAAGGCTGACCGGCAGCGAGTCGATGGGAAATGTTACGGTATCAAAGTAGCCGAATACAAAGACCTCGATGCTGAAATCCGCTTCGGGCGTGGATCCGTAGGGTGGGCGGGCCAGGTAGCTCTCAGCGGAGAACGTGTTGAATCCTTCGTCCACATCGGTCGTGCCGATACCCTCGTCCAGGACGAATCCGTCGGCCGTGAACCCGTGCCACCGGACTTCCGCACGCGCCCAGCTTATGATGCTCTCGATCCGGAAGTCGATCTCCAGCGTGTACGGGATCGCGGCGTCCCCGACATCCTCTGCAATCGGAGAGGTGTCCTCTCTGGGCGTGAGACGCACGTCCTCGATCATGACATTCGGAAACGCCCTGGGGCTCTCGACCCGTATCCGGAACTCGATGTCGTTCTTGAGGGAGCCGACGCTCACGGATGCATAGATTCTGTAGCTTTGGAGGCCGGTACCGAGGTCCGACGGAATCGCGCCTTCGATTCGCAGCGCGTTCGGACCGTTCGCGCAGGGAAGCTCGCGCTCGCCCGAATACGCCACGCGATCGTAGCGGTTGTAAACGTCCCATGTCAGCCGGGCGGTCTCATCTGAATCGGTTTCGACATCGAAATTGAAGAGCAGGTCGATACGCTGGTCTTTAGAAAAAAATCCGACCTTTGCTGTCTCGTCCGGAAGTGTGGCGTACGCGTCGATCAATTGAAGGGACGCGACTCTTGCGTCGGCCCGGGTCGTTGACAAGGCCGGGATTGTCATGAGGAAAACGATGAAAAGCCAGACTGGGAGTATGCGGAAGAACATCGTTGGACCCCTCCATGGAGCGACTTGAGGACACATCGATAAGACCTGCAGGAAACGTCGGGTGTTCAGTCCGGCTGCCTCATGGTTTGCAGGATCAGCCTTCCCGGTCCCGTCAGCTGCATCAGCATTATGTAGGGCAGGGGCCCTCTCTGACCCGGCTTCCCCACAGGCTTGGGCGCATGATCGATTCCGCCTTCAAGGGCCAGCATCATTTCGCCGTCGATCACCATCTGCTCGCCCGGTTGGAGCGAAAAATCGACCAGGTTTCCGGCACCGTGAAGAAATGCCTCGCCCGAGCCGGAGATCGTCACGAACATGTGCGGAAGAATGTCGCCGGTATCCTCGCCTTCGAGGTGCAGACTGTCACACTGAAGCCCCTCTGTGGCGGCGATTATCGATCTGCGCTTCACAATCGTACGGACGTTCGGCTCGAGCTTGATCGGAAAGATCCTTCCCGGACCGGGCGCGCGGAATCCGACAAGGCCGCCGCCCCTGTCGCAACTGTAGACAACCAAAGGCGTCTCGCCGGGCGGCACGAGTGTTTCGGTCACGGCCGACCAGTACGGCCCTTGGGGACTGGTGTTGCTCCTCACCGCGCCCTTGACGAAGAGGAGCGATCCCAGCCGTGCGAAGACACCGTCGCCTTGCGACAGCTCGATCGCGACAGACTGGACGGCATCTCCGATTATCCTGTATTTCACGCTGTTCCCCCGGGGCGTTTGATGGGCAGATTTTAACACAAAGCTCACCGAAATCGGGAGGGCGAAGCTCCTGCTGAGCCGGGTTGCAGGTGAAAAACGCGGCTCGGCGGGAGCCTCGCCCTCCCTGGGTGAAGCCCCTGCGCAAGCCCGGCGGTGTATAATTACTGTGTGCCTGAATATCGTTACGAATGCGTGGACAGATCGGGAAAACCCCTGAAGGGCGTAGTGCATGCCGAGAGCAGGGAGGGGGCCGTGATCGCTATCAGGAACCAGGGTCTGATCCCGACAGGCGTCTGCGAGCTGAGAGAAAAACGGCCTCAGTATGCTCCGGGTTTCGGCGGCGTGTCGGTTCAGCGGCTGGCGGCGTACACTCGGAAGTTCGCAGAGCTCAGCAGGACAGACATCCCTATGTCGGAGGTTTTCGAGATTCTGGGGGAGGAGGAGGAAGGGCGATTGCTTCCCGAGGCGAGCCGCTACGTGGCACGGGAGATCGGCACGGGTCGTCAGCTTGGTCAGGCCATGTCTCAGTGTCCGAGGGTTTTCAGCAAGCTCTACATCAGAATGGTGGAGGCGGGGATACGGTCGGGGACGCTGGACAGGGTCGCGGACAACCTCGCAAGGCTTTTCGAGACCGAGAACGCACTGAGAAAGAATCTGGTGAGCAAGCTCATCTATCCGGCTCTGCTTCTTGCCTTCAGCTTCCTCGTGGCGCTGATCCTTCACAGCGTGCGTCTCGGTGAGCGCAGGATTATCTCGGACGGGCTGTTCTACATGCTGATGTGGTTCTGGATGATGATCGGCCTGCTCGGGCTCTTCGGCATCACTCGCCCCGGCTATGCGATTTACCGGCAGATCGGCTTCAGGCTGCCCTGGATAGGGGCCCTGATGCGAAATATCAATCTGGCACGATTCTGCCGCATATTCGGACTCCAGTATGCCGCGGGCGTTCCGATTGTGGAGGGGCTTGAGACCTCGAAGGAAGTGCTGCAGGACCCCCTGCTCGAGCGTGCCGTGACCGGCATCCAGAAACGCATCAACGCCGGGATGGACCTGCGGGACGCGATGATCGCCACGCGGATTTTCCCGGGCATGATGGTGTCGATGATCGGAACCGGCGAGCGCGCAGGCGGTGTGGACAAGATGCTCGAGAAACTCGCCGAGTACTACGAACTCGATGTCAACACTCAGAGCACGATCATGGCGACCGTACTGATTTTCGTCGTGATGCTCGCTGTGCTGATAACCGGCGGGGCGATCGTCATCGGGGCCTGGTCAAGCCACTTCGCCATGATAAACGATGTCATTGAGGGCAGGTTCTAGTCGAGCAGGTGTTCCTTCAGCGCTTTGAAAATCCTCTCGTACACTTTCTCATCGTCGGTGACCGGAAGCTCGATGTTGATGTTGACGTTGACCGGTCGTCCGCTGATGGCTGATGTGGTCTGCCGACTCTCGGCGACGGGAAGACTCTTCGAGAAAGCGGCCATGCTGCAAAGCGCTTTGAACGTGTCGACCATCTTGCTGATGGTGCCCTTGGCGCCGCCGGTCTGGACGCTGAAAAAGTCCTTGAGTTCGTTTGCCGTGAGGGAGCAGGGGGACTCGTATGTCTGGAAAAGCGATGGGTAAGCTTCCCTGAGCGCGTTCGCCAGAACCGTCTCATGGTCGGGACCCCGGTACTGCCGCCAGAGGTCGGAGGGTTTGCCTCCCGGTCCGATGAATCCGATGAACTTGAGCACGCCGAGCATCGTGCGATCGTTGGATGCCTTGAAGCCGATCAGGGGCAGCCAGCCCGCCGACGCCTTCTCCGGCACGCCCACGGAGCGCATTTTTTCGAGAAGCTCTCGAATTCTGCCGGGAACCGTAGTGTAAGGATAACTCTGCACCGTTATGGCCTCCAGCCTCGATGCATCAATCAGCCGTCCTGACGCGTCCAGTCGTAGGGAATGCCCTCGTCGTGGGGATGCTCGCGGAGCTCGTCGGGATCGGCGTAGTGATAGATGTTGGTCGGGATGTTGATGAGAAGGGCTTCGTGCTCGCTGATCGTTTTGAAGCCGTGATGGACGAAGCAGGGGATTTTCACGAGGAGCGGGTTCTTGTCGCCCATGAAAAACTCGTTAACCACACCCTTTGTCGGGGAATTCTCCCTCGGATCGTACAGCACCACTTTCATCATTCCGTGCACAACGCAGAAGTGATCGTCCTGATGCTTGTGGTAATGCCATGCTTTCACGACGCCTGGGTAGCCGGTGGTCAGGTAGCACTGTCCGAACTTGTCGTACATACCCTCCCAGTCGCTGCGGAGAATTTCCATGAGCCTGCCGCGCTCATCGGGGATCATGCGGAGTTTGACGACCTTGACGCCGTCGATGAGAGGTTTCGCGCGGACTCCGAGCGGCAATGGTGCGGGAGGGCTGATCTCAATGGCCATCGAGCGGTCTCCTTGATGAGCTGTCAGGAAGGCAAGTATGCGTGATTCGAGGGGAATGTGTCAATCGGCGCGTGCGGGTGCTGCATCAGCCCTTAGTGACCAGTCCCTCTATCGTCTCCACCATGTGGTCCCAGTCGAAAACCTTGCGCCACTCCTCGATGTTCGTCTCGAGCTCGCGTCGCAGCGATTCTCCGCCGGAGAAAAACTGTGCGGTTTTCTCGACAATCGCGACGGGGTCTCTGGGCGGAACAACGTAGCCCGTCTTGCCGTCCAGAACGACCTCCGGAAGGCCGCCGACATTTGTCACGACGCAAGGCTTCAGGAATCCATAGGCGATCTGCACAATGCCGGACTGGGTGGCCGATTCATAGGGGAGCACGACCAGGTCGGTCGAGGCGAAGTACTTCCCCACGTCCTCGTTGGGGACATATCCGGAGACTATTCTCACACCGCCCCGCGACGAGCTCTTTTCGTCGTAAAGAACCCCGAGTTCCATCGAGCGTTTTTCGAATTCGCGCGGTCCGTCCCAGAAATCCCCTGCACACCAGATCTGACATCCGGGGACCTTCTCGAGAATCCCCCCAGCGGCTTCGATCAGCCATATCAGACCCTTGTACGGCCGGACGGCTCCGAAATACAGGACCATCGGCTGGTCCTCCAGGCCGAGTGCGTTCCGGGCGGATGAGCGCGTCCAGTTGGAAGTCGAGGCGAAGATGTCGTAGGTGGGATGGAAATTCTTGCTGATGATCGCATCGGGTCGTATGCGCCTCAGATTGTTCAGGTCCTCTTCCGAATGGACAATGAATGCGTCCACAGAATTGAAAGCCATTCGCGTGACAGGTCCCTCGAGCGGGCGATCCTCGTGCTGTTTCACGTTATGGCAGAGGAGAATGACCGGGCAGCCGGCGATTCGATGGATCAGGGTCGCGAGGCGTGCGATATGCCATCCGAAAAAATGCGTGACCCATGTAAGAACAACTCCATCCGCCTTGAACTCCTTCACCCTCCTCGCGATCCGGGTCAGGGTCCAGGGCTTCAACGTGTGCCAGATGAACTCGGCGTCCTCGGTGATTGGATTTCTGTCCTCGGATGTCTGGCCGGTTCCCGGATAGAGAAACGCGGGATACTGGTACTTGTAGCTGACGAAGAGCACGTCGTGACGTTTTCTGAGCGCGCGAACCAGGAGGGTCGTGTAGTGGCTTATTCCGCCCTTGATGGGGTAAGTGGGGCCGACAACGCACAGTCTCATCGGGCTATCGTCTCCCGGAAAATCGCAGATTCGCGATCTGCTCGCTCATGAGGCCCATAAGGAAGATGAGCAGGAAGGACTGGAACATGAGTCCGGCGAAAGGCGAGATGTGCACACGCTCCTCGCCCATCAGCGTGATTATGAAGTCGACGATTCCGAGGAAGAGCGCGAAGAGGCTGATCGGCAGGAAGACCCTGAGAGGCTTGAAGAAGACTGCGATCCGGACAATGATGAGCAGGAATTTGCTCCCGTCGGCGAACGGTCTGATCTTGCTTCTGCCCTTCCTTTTCGGGGAGCTGATGGGAACCCATGCGATCGAGTAACCGGCCTTGATGACCGAGAGAGTGCTGGTGGCGGGAAGGCTGAAGCCGTTGGGGAAGAGGTCGATGAATTCGAGCGCGACCTCGCGTCTCATGCAGCGCATTCCGCAGGTCAGGTCGGGGATTTTGCAGCCCGCGACATAGCTCGCAAAAATGTTGAAAACCCAGTTTCCGAAATTGCGGAAGGCGGACGCCTCGGTGCCTTCGGAGCGAAGTCCGGCGACAAGGTCGTATGTCTTGATGAGTTCGTAGAGTTTCGGGATGTCCTCGGGAGGATGCTGTCCGTCGGCGTCGACGATCAGAAGTGCCGGCGCCCTGGCGTTGCGCATGCCCGTCTTGACCGATGCGCCGTTTCCCATATTGTAGGGGTGTCTGAAGAGCCTGACCCGGGGCTCGTGCGCCGCGAAATCCTGCAGCAGGTCCCAGGAGTCGTCCGAGGAACAATCGTCAACCGCCAGGACCTCCATGTCGAGCGGGACCGCGAGGATGCGCGCGATCGTGTCGATCACGGTCTCGCGTTCGTTGAAAATGGGCACGATCACCGAAAGCGCAGGGCTCTGGGTGCGCTCCTCGATTTCGAGCTCATTTCTGATCTTGTCAGGGCTTGCAGGCATCTACAAACGCCTTGAACAGCTTGGCCTGGAGCTTGTCGATCTTCGCCATCGATTCCGGGCGCCATTGTACACCGATAACCCATTTCTTGTTAGGGTGCTCGATGCCCTCGATAAGCCCGTCCGACGCCTTCGCGCTTACGGTAAGTCCCTTGCCGTGAAGCTTGATGCCCTGGTGGTGCCGCGAATTCGTCCAGATCGCGCTCTCGCCGAGAATCTTGTACAGCTTCGTGTCCTTCTCGATCGTCACGACGTGGCTCGGCTCCGAAGGCGGAAATTCAGCGTCATGGTTGATTGCCATGCGCATCTGCGTGATGATGTCCTGGTAGAGGGTTCCGTCCAGCGCCACGTTCATGAGCTGCGCTCCCCGGCAGATCCCGAGAATGGGGATGTTCCTGCTGAAGGCGAGGTTGAATATCTCGATCTCCGTCTCGTCCTTTTTCGGCTCGACGCGACGCAGCTTCGTGGTCAGGAGGTCGCCGTACCGGTTCGGGTCGATGTCCCCGCCTCCGGAGAGCACCAGCCCGTGGATGAGCTCCAGGACCCTGCCTGTGTAACGCGGACCGAGTCCGACCGGGATGATGACAGGGACTCCACCCGCATCGTGAATCGCGCTTATGTAAGGTTCATACAGGTAGAAATACTCGCTCTCGTGCTTGTCCTCGTGCGGAAATCTCCGCAGCGACGCGGTGATGCCGATCACGGGAGCCGCTCCCGGAGCGCCTGGGGCGGTGTGCTGCGCTCTCTGAGGCACCTGGTGCTGTATTGGTTCCCCGGTTCTCGATGGGGGCCTCCTGGTCCGCGGGCGTCTCGACGGTGGCCTGGACAGTCTCGCAGCCTTGCTTTCGGGGTCCCTTGACGGAGATTGTCTCGACACTTCCGGCGGTTTCCTCCGTCCTCGCGAAAACGGGCCCGATGCCCGCGGTGCTTCGTCATCGTTGTTATTCTCGGGTCTCAGCTCCACCGCTTTTTCCCCTTCCGGTTCAGGTTGCGTTCTGGACGCTTTTTTTCTCAAGTCGTGTTTCAGAATTCCTGCCATGTAGTCGCCCGCTCGCGTGTGCGAGTCGGGCCTCCTTTTTCCTGCCGCTTAGCGGCCTGTAATGATGATAGACGAGATGCGGGGAGTGTCCAAGCGATTTGAAGGACTCAAGACTATTTCTTCGACCGCCGCAAATGTCCATCCGAATCCGTATCCCCAGCCTCCAAAAGTCCCCTGTGCGCGTGCTTTACCAGGTAACGCAGCGGCACTTTCTCCACGGGACCGGTTTCCCCGGTCTCGAAATCGTACCGATGGAGGATTATCCCGGCTTCCTGCAGGAACTCGATGGCGATCGGCTGGGGATACTCGCCCGCGAATGTGACCCTCTCGAGTCCTGCATTGATTATCATCCTGGCGCACTTCAGGCACGGCTGGTAGGTTGAATACATCCAGCCGCCGGCGAGGGGAAGACCTAACCGGGCCGCCTGCACAATTGCGTTTTCCTCTGCGCAGCTGCCGCGGCACACCTCGCTTCTCTCGCCGGAGGGAATGCCCAGCCCCCGTCTTAAGCACCCGAGATCGATGCAGTGGGGCAGGCCGGACGCCGCCCCGTTATAGCCTGTCGATATGATGCGACGCTCCCGGACGATTACCGCCCCGACATTGCGCGCAAGGCAGGTGGTTCTTACCGACACGAGTCGGGCGACCTCCATGAAATATCGGTCCCAATCCGGTCTGGGATCGGTTTCCAGCGGGGGCAGATACCCCTCCGGGTCAGTCAGGGTTTCGTCTTTTTCGCGAGCGTGGGCAGCCGTGTGAAAGTCCGCCATTTTTATATAGTATCGAGACCAGGTCCCCCCGGAAAGCAATCGTAGTGCTAGCTTAACGGAAAATCAATGATGGGACGCGTTATGTATGCCCGCTAAGGCCCGATGGCTGACGCCATCGGGTACACACTCCCTCGCGGGGCAATTGAAAAGGTGCGATTTCGCGCAAGGAGGGAACATCGGGCGTGGCACCCTCAGGCGAGTCTTCGAGCCTGGGGGTGCTGGGCCGACGACCTGAATGCCTCATGAATAGAGAGATCAAAAGATCGAACACCCCCAGGCAGAAAGCCTGCTCGCGCAGTCTTTCCGCCTGAGGGTGCCACCCGACAGGACCCGATGGCTGACGCCATCGGGTACACACTCCCTCACGGTCGTGTTTCGGATCCTGAATGTGCTCGCTTGCGTATCAGTCGGTCTCGGAGTCCTGTTCCGCGGGTTTGGTGGCTTGAGAAGGCTTGTCGGGATCGCTTTCGGCCGGCGCATCGGGCTGAGGTTCGCGTTTGCCGGGATATGTCCAGCTCGTCTCGTTACACTCCGGATATTTCGAGCAACCGTAGAAGACCTTGCCCTTTCTGGTTCTGCGCTCGACAAACTCGCCGTCGCAACCCTCCCGCGTGCATTTCACCCCGATAGTATACGGGCTGATCCCGTCGCATTGAGGATATTTCTCGCAACCCCAGAAACGTCCCGTGCGACTCCGTCTCAGAACCATCCTCGATTTGCACTTGGGGCAGGGCTGGTCGGAGTAAGTGACCTCGCGCTTCTGGCGACCGGAATCCTCGGAATCGGCGGCTGGAGCCGATTCCTTCCGATCTGCAACCGAACGAGTGTACCGACAACCGGGGAAGCCGGTGCAGGCAACGAATTTGCCGTACCGCCCATGCTTCATGACGAGGTCCTTGCCGCACAGGGGGCATTTTTCGTCCAGCTTCTCAGGCTCTGCCTCCTGCTGTTTCGGGGAGATGGACGAACGCCAGTCGCAGTCGGGGTAGCGCGTGCAGGCGAAGAACGCTCCGTAGCGACCGTTTCGTATCGCGATCGAGGCCTGGCACTTCGGGCAGACCATATCGAGCGCCTTCCGAAGGTCCTCCAGGAACGGCTCATAGAATTCCCTGACGCTCTGCACCCAGTCCTTGTCGCCGGCCTGGATCAGGTCGAGATTGTCCTCCATCCTGGCCGTGAAGCCCTCATCGATGATGTCGGAGAATTTCTCCTGAAGGAGTGAGTTGACTTTTCTGCCCAGGTCGGTGGGACGGAAGCTCTGGCCCTCCCGGGTGACGTACTTGCGATCGATGATCGTGGAAATGGTCGGGGCGTATGTGCTGGGGCGTCCGATACCCAGTTCTTCGAGGGTTTTGACGAGGCTGGCGGTTGTGTATCGGGCGGGCGGTTTGGTGAAATGCTGCTCCGGGATGAACTCCTCCGCATTGAGGGGCTCGTCCGGACTGAGGGGCGGCAGCTCCACGTGACCGTTGCCTTCGTTGTTGTTGCCGACCGAGTACACCCGCCTGAAGCCATCGAAAGCGCGGACGGTCATTGTTGCCCGGAAAAGAAATCTTCCGCCCGCTATCTCGACCTGCGTCTGCTCGTCTCTTCCCGGCGACATCTGGCAGGCAATGAATCTCTCCCATACCAGCCTGTAAAGCCTTGCCTGGTCCTTGTCGAGGTAGCGTTCGATCGACTCGGGCGTTCTGGACGGCATCGTGGGCCTGATGGCCTCGTGAGCGTCCTGAACCTTGCGTTTTGCCTTGTAGTGGACCGGCGCTTCGGGCAGGTAAGCCGAACCGTAATGCTCCTGTATGAACCTGCGGACGAGACCGATGGCTTCCTCGGCAAGCCTGACCGAATCGGTTCTCATGTAGGTTATGAGACCTTCTTCGCCACCCTCGCCGACATCGATGCCCTCGTACAACTGCTGGGCGATGTTCATCGTCTTGCGGGCGGAGAAACCGAGACGCTTGCTTGCCTCCTGCTGGAGGGTGGAGGTGATGAAAGGCGGGGAGGGTCTTTTTTGCAGCGATTTGGTTGTGATGCTGTCGACCTTGTATGTCTGGTCGGCAAGCTCCCTCACAATCACGCCGGCTTTGTCCGAGCTTGTGATCTCAATCTGGTTGCCGTCGATTTTCACCAGGTTCGCCGTGAAGGCTGCGGGACCCTGGGGGCCGTCGATGAGCTTGCGGAAGAGTCCGTCAACCGTCCAGTATTCCACCGGCACGAATTTCTCGACCTCTTCCTCTCGATCGCAGATGAGCTTCACCGCGACCGACTGCACACGTCCGGCGGACAAGCCGCTCTCGAGCTCGCGCCAGAGATACGGAGAAAGGTTATAGCCGACGAGACGGTCGAGAATGCGACGGGCCTGCTGGGCGCTGACCCGGTTTTCGTCGATGTCCCTTGGATTGGCCATCGCGTCCCTGACGGCATTTCGCGTGATCTCGTTGAACTCGACCCGCTGAGTAATCTCAGGCTTCTTCAGAATGTGGTTGAGATGCCAGGCGATGGCCTCGCCCTCGCGGTCGGGGTCTGTCGCGATGAAAATCTGAGACGCTGACTTGGCGCTTTTCTTTATATCCGCGACGATCTCGCGACGTTCGCGGTTCGTGACGTAGTTGGGCTTGAAGTCGTGTTCGAGATCGATGCCCAGCGATGTCTTCGGAAGGTCCCTTACGTGGCCGAGGCAGGCTTTCACGTTGTACCCTCGGCCGAGGTAGTGCCCGACGGTCTTCGCCTTTGCGCGACTTTCGACAATGACCAGAGGTCTGCCGACGCGCGAGGTCTTGGACGGTTTCCCGACGCTTTTCGTCGCTTTCTTACCGCTTGTCCCCTGATTCTCCGAACCTGAAGTCATTATGCAACCCCACCTTGGTCTGAAATCTGAAAAAGACTTGCCGCCGATCAATATTGCCGATCCCGGGGATACGACTGGCGAACGGATAGCATATCCTAATCAATATGTCCCGTCTGTCAACAGTTGCGCGAGATTTCTTTGACCGGCTAAGCACAATATGATTCCGACCGCAGGTCATCGCAACCCTCGTCCCTCGCACGCAAAATCCTGAATTGGAGCGCGTTCTGTGGCGGACGTGGGTGCGGCCTGCTTATCTCTAATTATCACACTGCGGGACCGAAATTATTCCGCTGCTTTGGACCGACACGCATCGCCGACTACTGTCCCGTCCGGTCGCGATTGGCTGGAAGCGGCTTGCCGAGCGGTCTGACGGGTCGAACGAAACGGCTTCCCGGAAGCTCCTTCACAAGCCCCCGCGTCTGGAGCAACAGCAGTGCGGAGAGGATCCTGTGAGCCGGAATCCCGAGTTCCCTCACGATCACGTCGGTGTCCTTCGCCTCCAGACCGATTGCGTTGTACACGAGGGACTCATCCCCTTCGAGATGGGCCACGGCATTTTCGGAATCGGCGGAATCACGCTCCAGGACGGTCAGTCCGAATCTCACGGGAATATCGGAGGGGTCTAAAGCGATGTGAGCGCCGTCGTGAATCAACATGTTGGTGCCTTTGGAGCGTCCGTCCGTCAGACGTCCGGGTACGGCGAACACGTCTCTGCCGTTCTGACAGGCGAGGTCGGCCGTGATGAGCGCTCCCGATTTTTCGGCGGCCTCGATAATGAGCGTGGCTCGACCCAGGGCTGCGATGATCCTGTTCCGCGCCGGGAAATTGTATCTCTCGGGGATCGTTCCCATGGGGAACTCGGTAACCACAGCGCCGGATTCTGCGATCTGGGCGAACAGGCCGTGATTCTCCGCGGGGAAGATGACATCGATTCCCGAGCCGAGGACCGCAACGGTCTTTCCGCCGGCCTCCAGCGCAGCCGAGTGAGCGATCGAGTCGATCCCCCGCGCGCCTCCGGATACGATCGTGAATCCCCAGCTCGCGAGTTGATACGCGAACTGCTCAGCCGTGCTGCGACCGTACTCCGTGTTCGAGCGAGTTCCAACAATGGACATCGAGACCGTGAAATCGTATGTCAGGTCGCCTTTGACATAAAGCACCGGCGGCGGATCGTAGATTTCCCTGAGTTGTTGAGGATAGCGCCGGTCGAAGAAAGTGAGTATCGTCACATCGCCGGGCACCTTCCTGAATTCCGTGCCGAATTTCAACTGGCTTACCTGATCGAGAAGACGCTCCCTGTGACTCTGCGCCCAGTCGGGGAATTGAGCGAGATCGTCCGGACCGGCGTCGAGAATCGAGCCGAAACCTCGATATCGGGTCCTGAGACGCCGGAACTGACTCCTGAAGGAGTTAAGGGTGTTGAGCTCGAGGGCGATCGCAATCTCGGCATCGGTCGGCTCCCAGGAAAAATCGGGGGCATCGTTGCTGAACAGTGAGAGACTGTGCGGATCGGCAGACATAGACTCCTCCAATACGGGCATGGACAGCCCGTCACTTTTTCTCATTGAGTAGAACGGTCCGGGTGGTGGAAATCTGACATGTTCAAAGCCTTCAGATGACGGTTTGGTGTAGAATTGGCGGTCGATGTCTGGATTGCGATCGGATAAGGGCCCGCGAAAGTCGCTCTACGACCTCACTCCGCCTGAGCTGGAAAGTTTCTTTCTGTCGATCGGGGAGAAGAAGTATCGCGCGAAGCAGGTGCTCGACCTGCTCTATCGTCATCCGGTGGATTCATTCGAGAAAATGACCACGCTTCCCCGGGATCTTCGGAAGAGGCTGGCGGAGATCGTCAGGCCGGCGCCTCTTACGCTCAGGGCAACGATCGAGGCTCCGGACGGATCCATCAAGCATACGTACGAACTGGAGGGACCGCCCCGGGTAAAGGTCCTTCTGGAAAGCGTATGGATGCCCGGGGAGCCGGCCGATGTCGGATCGTCAAGAGAGGGCAGGGAGGACAGGGCCGAAGACTCAAGAGGTGAACGGGAGAAAAGCGGAAGGCATACGCTGTGCATTTCGTCGCAGCTCGGCTGCGCGGCGGGATGCGTCTTCTGCGCGACAGGCAGGATCGGCCTCAAGCGGCAGGTGACGACCGGGGAGATCGTTTACCAGGTCGTTCACGCTGCGAAGTTGTACGGCAGGCTTCCGGATACGGTCCTGTTTATGGGCATGGGCGAGCCGATGCACAACTTTGAGGCCGTGTCGGCGGCCATTGAGATTCTGACGCATCCGGACGCGCTGGGGCTCTCCCAGAGGAGAATCGTCGTGTCCACAGCAGGAGAGCTCGAAAGGCTCGGAGCGCTTCGTCGGAGATTCCCCAGGGTGCGGCTTGCGATAAGTCTGAATGCCGCCACGAACGACCTCAGGGACGAGCTCATGCCGGTGAACAAGCATTTCAACCTGAAGTCCGTCGCCGCCTTCATCTCGTCGATCGACCTCTCTTCAGGGGAGAGGGTGACGTGCGAGTACGTGCTCCTTGGCGGCGTGAACGATACCCCGCAACAGGAGAAGGCGCTCGTGAGGTATCTCAGGCCGATCGCCGGACGCGTGAAAGTCAACCTGATACCCTTCAATCCGGTCGATGGGATCGCGTTCAAGACTCCGGAACGCTCTCGAGTTCTGGCGATACAGGAATCGCTCAGGGAAATCGGCATCAAGACATTTGTGCGACGCAATCGAGGCAGGGGAGCATCCGCAGCCTGCGGGCAGCTCGCGGGTCGCTTATGACGAGTTGAAAGGCGGGGAGTTTCTCCCCAGCGATGCCTTTCTCCCCGAAAGGCGAGGGCCGGGTCAACCGCCTCATGTTCCCTCCAATTACCATTTCGAGTCGGTTTTCAGGGTGTCAAGGGCACTCCGGCAGCCGTTTGTGAAAAATTTCGCAAAAAACTCCCCTTGTGGCCGGATTCCGCGTTGCCGGCCCCTGACTTGGAATCCCGTTTGCCAGTGCCAACCCGGGTGCTCCGCAAGCTGTTGGTTTTGGAGCGTCCAAGAGCAGGCCAGAGGCCAAAGGAGGCCACAGATGAATCCCGACAAGCGGAATCCAAGGGCAGCCGCAGCGATCAAGAAGATCAGGAACACCTCCGCGGACAAAGCGAAAGCACCGGATGTCGCAAAACGCGGCGAAGCAGTGGAGAAAACCAGGGCTCATGCCGGGAAGCGGGAAAGGGCTTTCGGGCTGCAGCTCAAGGGGCTTTGCGTCGGCTGCGACAACGCGGAAGGGTGCATGTACAGGGAGACAAGCAGGGAGACGGTGCACTATTGTGAAGAGTTCTTTTCGAGCGGCAGTGTCTCAGAGCCTGCTCCTTCCGCCACGGCAGCGCAAGAGCCGACGGGCCCCAAGGGCCTCAAGGGTCTGTGCGTGAACTGCGAGAACAACTCGTCCTGCCTGCACGCGAGAACAGAGGGAGGGGTGTGGCACTGCGAAGAATACATGTAACGCATTGCGCGACGGCAACCATTCGAACCATCGCCGGAAGAAGGCTTTTCGATGCAAAGGGAGATCATTGAGAAAATTCTGGAGAAGCACAGGGACAACGGGAACGAGCTGATCGCGATTCTCGAAGACATCCAGGCCACGTACAACTATCTTCCTGAGGAAGCGCTCAGGATGGTGGCGGAAGGGACCGCGAGCTCGCTGGTCGATGTGTACGGCGTCGCCACTTTCTTTAAGGCCTTCAGTTTGAAACCCCGCGGGAAGCATCTCGTGTCGGCCTGTCTTGGGACGGCTTGCCACGTGCGGGGCGGCCCACAGGTCGCCAGGCAGCTTGAAAAGGAGCTCGGCATCAGGAGCGGGGAAACGACGGATGACAAGGAGTTCACATTGGAGACAGTCGCATGCCTCGGCGCATGCGCACTGGGTCCCGTTGTTGTTGTGGATGGTCATTACTTCCCCAAGGTAACCAAGACGAAGGTAAAGGATATTCTTGCCAGAGCTCGTGAGGGGATCGACGACGGCATCAAGCAGGACTATCACATCTTCCCGGTTGAGGTCAGTTGTCCCAAGTGCAATCACAGCTTGATGGATCCCGAGCACTTTATCGATGACTATCCGTTGATACGCGTGACGGTTGCCTGGGGTGACAAACATGGCTGGCTTGAGTTGTCTTCCATGTACGGGAGCCACAAGGTTTTCAGCGAGCACGAGATTCCCATGGATACAGTGCTCAGTTTCTTCTGTCCGCACTGCCATGCAGAGCTCTCAGGGGGTTCGCCGTGCTACTCGTGCGGAGCTCAGATGGTGCCGATGATCGTCCGCAGCGGAGGCATCGTTCAGATCTGCTCGCGTCGCGGATGCAAGGGCCATATCTTGGATCTGGGGTAGAGGGAAAACGCGGTCGTTGGCTGAGTTTCCTGTTCAGCCCGGAGGATTCGGATGTCGAGACTATCATCAATTGCAGAACTCGGCGATCTGCGTGCGATAATCGAGAGCGACCAGGATGAGTCCAGGCCGCGCATCGTCATATGCAGCGGGACGGCGTGCCAGGCCAGCGAATCGGGTGCGATTGTCAGGCAGGCAAAGAGATACATTCTCGGCAATAACCTCCTGGACAAGATAGCCCTTCGGGTAACCGGATGTCATGGCTTCTGCGAGATGGGCCCCTTCATTCTGACCGAACCCCAGCACGCTTTCTATCACAGAGTAACGCCGGAGAATGTGGCGAGGATCATCGATGCGGTCATTGCCGGTGAATATGTCGAGGAGCTTCTCTACACAGACTCCGAGACAGGCGAGAAGTACTATCGGCAGGACGAGATACCATTTTTCAAGAGACAGCAGCGTACGGTATTCAGCGCGAATCAGAAGATCGACCCGATTCGTATTTACGACTACATTGCCAACGGCGGATACAGAGCACTTGAGAAGGCCCTGTCCAGGATGACACCCGCAGAGGTAGTGGAAGAGGTGAAGGCGTCGGGACTAAGGGGGCGCGGCGGGGCAGGATTCCCGACGGGTTTGAAGTGGGAATTCCTTGCGAAGCAGCCGAGTAAAGAGGGGAAATACATCGTATGCAATGCCGATGAAGGGGACCCCGGTGCCTACATGGACAGGAGCCTTCTCGAGGGCAATCCGCACCGCGTCATCGAGGGCATGATTATCGGGGCGTTTGCCACAGGGGCCGGCGATGGAGTGGTGTATGTTCGAAACGAATACCCGCTGGCCATCAAGCACCTGGTCATCGGCATCAACCAGGCCCGCGACATGGGCCTTCTGGGCGAGGACATCCTGGGCACCGGTCTGTTTTTCGATATCGAGATCGTCAGAGGCGCGGGGGCCTTTGTCTGCGGCGAGGAGACCGCGCTGATGCGATCAGTCGAAGGCAAGATGGGTGAGCCGCGACAGCGCCCGCCATACCCCGTTCAGAGCGGCATCAACGGGAAGCCCACCGCCATCAACAATGTCGAAACCTGGGCCAACGTGCCCATTATCATTGACGGGGGCGCGGCGGAATACGCCAGGATCGGGACCAAAGGGAACTCAGGAACCAAGATCTTCAGCCTCGTGGGCAAGATCCGGAATACCGGCCTGGTCGAAGTCCCGATGGGCATCACGGTCAAGGAGATTGTGTACGACATAGGCGGGGGTCCTTCCGGGAAGCAGAAGGTGAAGGCTATCCAGACGGGCGGTCCGTCGGGCGGCTGCATCCCGGCCGGCATGTTCGACCTGCAGATCGACTACGACAGCCTGGCCAAGGTCGGGTCGATAATGGGGTCCGGCGGCATGATCGTCATGGATGAGAACACATGCATGGTCGATATCGCCAGGTATTTCATGAGATTCCTGAAGGACGAATCGTGCGGGAAGTGCTTCACCTGCCGGAAGGGCACGCAGAGGCTGTACGAGCTTCTGGACGACATCACGTCGGGCAGGGGAACAATGGGACATCTGGATCTGCTTGAGGAGCTGGCGCTTGTCATCAAGGACACGACAATGTGCGGGCTCGGGCAGTCGGCACCGAATCCGGTGTTGTCGACACTGAAGTACTTCCGCGACGAATACATCAAGCACATCTGGGACAAGAAGTGTCCTGCGGGGGTGTGCACCGAACTTGTCGGAGCGCCGTGCGCGTCGACGTGCCCGCTCGGGACGGAGGCCTGGCGTTATGTCGCGTTGCTGGAAAAGGGACTGTACGAAGATGCTTACCTGGCCATCAGGGAGACAAATCCGTTCCCGTCGATCTGCGCCAGAGTGTGCAGCCATCCGTGCGAATCCAAGTGTCGCCTGAAGACTACGGGCGATGACGCGGTAGCCATCAGGGCTCTGAAACGCTTTATCACCGACCGCGTCGACCCGTCGATCTATCAGCCTGAGGTTGAAGAAGCCGCTGAAGATGCACCGAAGGTGGCGGTTGTCGGGTCGGGTCCGGCAGGTCTCACTGCGGCGCATTATCTTTCGCTCAAGGGATACAGAGTGACTGTCTTCGAGGCTGAGAGCCGTCCCGGCGGAATGATGATGAGCTGCATACCCGACTACCGCTTGCCCTTTGACATTCTGAACAAGGAGATCGATTCGATCCTGAACGAGAACATAGCGGTGGAGTGCGGAAAGGCGCTGGGCAAAGACTTCACTATCGATGACCTCTTCGCGGACGGCTTCAAGGCCGTGTTTCTTGCCATCGGAGCTCACAAGAGCTGGCAACTGGGTGTTCCCGGGGAAGACATCGAGGGGGTGTATCCATCGATGACTTTCCTCAAGGAGTTCGATGTTCGCGGTGGAGCACTTGCGCGGGGACGCGTAGGAATCATAGGCGGGGGAAACGCAGCGATCGACGCAGCCAGGGTGGCACTGCGCCAGGAAAGCGCGGAGATCATGAGTATAGCGGACTCGGCCAGGGTTGCGTTCCGGCAGAGAGGAGTCGAGAACGTCACCATCTTCTATCGTCGAAGTCGCAGGGACATGCCCGCCTTTGAGGAAGAGATAGAGTCCGCGCTGCAGGAAGGTGTACAGCTTGTCACTCTTGTTACTCCGCTGGAGATCGTCTCGAAAGAGGGCAGGCTTGCGGGTCTCAAGGTGGCTGAGAACAAGCTCGGGGGATTCGACAAGAGCGGACGACGCGCACCTGTACCTATACCGGGCAGCGAGCGAATCGTACCTCTGGATACTCTGATAGTTGCCATCAGCGAGACCCCGGACAGCAGCTGCCTGGTGTCCATGGAGCTTGAGATCAACGAGGACGGAACCCTGAAGGTGGACGAACAGACGTTGCAGGCGAGCCGCGAAGGAGTTTTCGGCGGAGGGGACCTTGTGACCGGTCCCAACACTGTTGTCGATGCAATCGCAGCCGGAAAGAAAGCAGCGACCATGATAGACCGCTACATTCGCGGCGAGGAAATGCGGCAGCCTTCGGAGCCCAAGATACCGGCAGTCTATATCGAGCCGGCGGAGATGGAGGAGGTTGAGCAGACCCAGGCTCCGAGAGTTGTTTCGCCGACTATCCCTCTGTCCAGGCGACGGAATTTCGCGGAAGTGGAGATTGGGCTGTCGGTCGATGACGCGAAGCGCGAGGCGAGAAGGTGCCTGAGGTGCGACCTGGAGTTCACTCGATGCGAGCAGGAAGACTGCGAATGTCGGGTACCAGAGGAAAAGACAGCATGATTACGATGACGCTGAATGGCCTGGAAGTGCAGGTCGAGGAAGGTATGACCATCCTCGAAGCAGCGAGGTTCTACGCATTTCCGATCCCGACCCTGTGTTTTATGGAAGGGCTGACCCCGTACGGAGCATGCAGACTTTGCGTGGTGGAGATCGGAGAGGGCCCGAAAGCCCGGCTGGTAACGGCCTGCACTTATCCCGTGGAGGAAGGGCTGAAGGTGCGCACGGCCTCATCGCGAGTGCTGAGGGCTCGCAAGATGGTCCTGGAGCTGCTCCTGGCGTCGTGCCCGCAGTCCAAGATCATCCAGGACCTCGCTTCCCAGCATGAGGTGCGTCAGCAGCGGTTCAGGCAGGAGCAGGAGGACTGCATTCTGTGCGGGCGATGTGTGCGGATGTGCGAGGAGCAGATGATGGCCAAGGCCATCGGATTTCGAGGTCGCGGCGAAAAGAGAAGCATCGGAACGCCGTTCGACATGAGGTCCGAGGAGTGCCGTCTTTGCGGCGCCTGCATGTATGTCTGCCCGGCCTGCCAGCTCAGGTGCACGTATACTGAGCCCGACAAGGCCATCTGCGGCGCCTGCGCCAATATCAGCCCGCCCTGCATCGAGAAAGAGCAGTTCGACGACATGATGTGCTACATGGAACCATGTGTAGCCTGTGAGATAAAGAAACCCTGACGACATGAAAGGACCTGAATAAGATGTCTTACTCGAGAGTAAACTCTTCAGCGGCGACGCTGACCAAGAACAGGACGGAGGGATCGATAACGCCGTCTTCGGGCATGTGCGTGACATGCGTGGACGGCTGCATCGGCATGTGCGAGATCGGGAAGTCGGCTTACCGGGGTCACGAGGTCATCTACCCCCAGCCGTTCGGAGTCATCACGACGGCTGCAGAGAAGACCTACCCCGTGGACTACTCCCATTTCAACATCATGGGTACCGCGGTCGGAGCGGTCGGCATCGAGGCCGACAGCGACAAGGCGATTTTCCCGTCGGTCAACCTGGAGGTCCGTTTCGGACACGACAAGGGGATCAAGTTCCGGTTCCCGTGGATCATCCCGGGCATTGGCTCGACCAACATCGCCAAGAACAACTGGGAGGGTCTGGCGATCGGGTCGGCGCTTGCGGGAACGGGACTGACGATCGGCGAGAACGTGGTCGGGATGGACCCGAAGTCCGTCATGAACAAAGGCCGCGTCGTCGACACTGAAGACCTGAAGCGCCGGGTGAGCCTCTACAAGGAACATCAGCGCGACGGCTACGGAGCGATCATCGTCCAGGCCAATGTCGAGGACACTCGGCTCGGTGTGCACGAGTACGCAATCGAGAAGCTCGGCGTCGAGATAGTGGAGATGAAATGGGGCCAGGGCGCGAAGGACATCGGTGGAGAGGTCAAAGTCCCCGACCTCAAGAAGGCCCAGCTGCTGCATGAGCGGGGCTACGTGGTTCTGCCGAACCCCACTGACCCGCATGTGATCGATGCGTTCAGCCGCGGCGCGTTCAAGGAGTTCGAGCGACACTCTCGGGTCGGCATGGTCAGCGAGGAATCGTTGGCCAGGGGATGCGAGGAGCTTCGCAAAGCGGGCGCGAAATACATTTTCCTGAAGACCGGCGCCTACCGTCCGGCCGATCTCGCCAGGGCGATCAAGTTCGCCTCCAAATACAAGCTCGACCTGTTGACGGTCGATGGGGCGGGCGGCGGGACCGGCATGAGTCCCTGGCGCATGATGAACGAATGGGGCGTTCCGCCGGTCGAATTGCACTCGCTTCTGTACAAGTATGCCAAGCATCTCGATGAGAAGGGCCAGCATCTTCCCGCTCTGGCGGTTGCGGGGGGA
>CAYGZQ010000035.1:0-41690 GCA_964354375.1 uncultured Planctomycetota bacterium | reverse complement strand
GCGATCCGGTATCCGGATTCGACGGCGTTGCGGGCAACGGCGACGGAACCATCGATATCGATTTCGCAACATGGCCGTACCCATGGGCTCTCGCAGGAACCGAGTTCGAGCTCGACTGCACGGTTGCCGATCCCTACTTCCCGCCCGTCGCTGCCACCACCCTTGATATCAAGGTCGATGCCGATGGCGATCTCTACGTCTCCAATAATGCCGATTTCGCGTCCGTACCCGATAACGGAACCAAGACTCAGCCGTACAGCACCGTCAGTCAGGCTGTTAATGCCCTGGCCGCCGCTCCCGGCGCCAGAGTCGTTCTTATTGACTACGGTTCGGGTTCCTACAACGAAACCGGCATTATGTACATCAATAGCACCAACATGAACGGATGCACCCTCCGCGGTTACAACTGGTACACCACAACCGGCGGACGCCCGACCATCTCAAACGCATTCGGCAGCAGCTATTTCATGTACTTTAATACTTTCAATGGTTTCACTATCCAGGGACTCAAGTTTAGCTTCAGTTCGTCCTACAGCTTCAGTTACAACTTCTACCTGCAGTCCTGCACGGGCCTGACCATTCGCGACTGCACGTTCACTGGAAGCACGAGCGGTAACACGTTCAGACTTCTCCAGGGCTGGTCTCCCAACCAGTTTAAGTTCGTGCATAACAAGGTCTACACCATTGGATGCTATCAGTATTACGGGAACGTCTACTTCTATGGGATTCAGCTCTATAACGGCTCCTCGGGATCACCTGGTATCGATATCTCCTATAACGAGTTCACCGACATTTTCCCGAACAGCACCAACTGGTACTACACCCAGTTCATGATCATCAACTGGCAGACCCCGAGTGGAACCTGGTACTGCAAGAACAACCTGTTCCACCACATCAAACCCGGTTACCAGTCGGGCTACTCAGTACAGACCGCGTATGTGTACTACAACTACCCTTATGGTAACGGCATTGAGTTCTCCTTCTCGAACAACACCATTGATCAGCTGGACTTCTCGAACAGTACGTCTATCGGTTACGGGCTTTATGCATACTATTCTTACGAATACGGACATTATCCGACGAGTAAGAACATCATTCTCTCCAACTATGTTGGTAATGGCCAGTATATGTACGGTTACTATCACTATTACAACAACGTCAATGGTGTGACATACTGCGACGCATACAACGTGCAGTACCCATGGAATGGTTTTACCGACCTGACAGGTAACATCACCTCCAATCCGTTGTATGTGAACAACACCACGGCTCCGTACGATTACCATCTCCAGGACAGCTCGCCGTGCAAAGGCACGGGTTACAGCGGCCAGGACATGGGCTGCTATGGCAACATGGCTTCCGGCGAGACCATTGTCGGAATCATCACTGCCCAGTGATCCGGATCCGTATCTGATTGAATCGACGAAACGCCCCCGCGCTCGCGGGGGCTTTTTTGTGCCCCGGTCTGATCCCGCCACCTGAGTATGTCCCTTCGTTCCATGCCTTGGGAGAGGGCAGGAATAAGGGACAGGAGGGCAGGGAAACCGTAGTCTCTGTTGCAAGTGCTGATCTGGAGTCTTATAATGTCGTGAAAATTCCACGGGGTTTCGTGCAGTACGCCTTCGCGATCTGGATGGGTTTGCTGAACAAGAAGTCATCCTCATTGTCTCAGGGAGGTCAATATGAATCGATGGACGGTGCTCTTTGCGGCGTTGCTTATTGCCATGGGCTGCTCGAGCGGCGGCGGAAACCCGACTGCGCCGACCGCTGACCCGGATCTCACCGGATCTTCAAGCCATGTCGGACAGGCCCAGACTCATCTGTGGGGTTACTACGATGTCTACATCGACATCCCCACGCAGACCGCGACGGCGGTGCTCAACCGCAATGCCATGTTCTCGGCGAACGTCGTTCAGTTTGTGAACGGCAGTGCCATGAATCTTCAGTTTACGATCAACGGTACTCCTGTTACGCCCGACTACATCGATGTCGACATCGACGTGGCGATCCGGCACCCCTTCCCCGGGCTCCCTCAGTACAACGGTTACGATGTTCGCGGAGTGTTCATCGGCAACGGTTCAAAGATGTCAGGATATGATGATAATCTAATCTATAACTCCCTGGGGCAGGTTGAAGATGAAGTTATGTATGACTTCGAAGGAGGTGGCTACGACGACCCGCACGCGGGTTTGGTCGGCATGCCCGACGGTTATACTCGCTGGTTCAACCCGACCGAGTTCAAAATCCCCGGACTCTTCGGCTATACTGCCGGCAAGTGTGCCACTCCCGGCTTTAAGGGAACGGCGACCTTGAATCCCTACAAGTACTTCGCCGACGGACTCGATGTTGAAGACGACCTTTGGAGTTTCCTCCTGGCGACCCCTGATCACGGCGTCTTCTCTGCCGGCAGCCAGAACACCAGGAACTATTACATCAGATTCCCCGTCCCCAACCCGGGCGTCAAATTCGGGTATGCAATTGTGGCAAATTGGATCGATGAGGACACCCATCCGGCCAACGCTCCCGAGCCTATCGGAATCACCGTAGCCGTCACGCCGGAACTGTACTACGTTTCGGACATTGATAAGGGCGGGAATCTGGTGCTGGACATCAACGTGTTTGACAGGGATGCAGGCACTCCCGTCGGCCCGGTGGAGGACTACAAGATCTTTATCGAGTCAACGGTGTTGAGCGCAGTGCACGAGTGCACAGTGGAAGAGATGACGCCGGTTCCGCTTCCCGATCCGCCTCCCTTCAACCCTTTTCACCTCGCTTTGGAGGCCGATAACATCAATGGTAACTCGAACACCGTGAAGCATGAGTTCTGGGTGATTTGTGAGGAGAAGGATACGGACTACACGAACCCGTTAACCCCTCCCGGCGGAGCCCCAAGTGCGCCTCTTGCGGCATTCTTCCGCCACGATCTGTACGTGGCTGACAAGGCCTACAACCAGCCTCCGACGATCACCAGCGGTGTGGACGGCGAGGTCAAGCCGATCGAGTGGACGACGGAGCAGTACAGTGTTACCGCCACCGATCCCGACGGCGATGTCCTGAGCTACTCGTGGATCGTGACGGAGGAAGGTGGCACTGTGATCGAGGGTTACGATGGTGTCCCGGGCAACGGCGACGGAACCATCGATATCGACTGGGGCGACATTGCCGGATGGACTCAGGGACCTGTCCCGTACATCATCTATTGCGAAGTCAGTGACGGAATCGCTGCGCCCGTCGAGGCGGATCCGCTGGACGTCGAAGTATGGGTGGCAGGCGACAAATGGGTATCTAACCATACCGATTTTGCGAGCACGCCTGACAACGGCACGCTGACCGAGCCGTACAGCAACATCAACCAGGCGCTGTCCGGACATGCGTCCGGTGTGAAGATCATCGTCGATAAGGGCTCCGCCACTTATACGGACGTCATCAACCAGTCGTCTCAGCCCGGTTTCACTCTGAGAAGCTGGTGTTTCCACACGACTCCGGTCGGAAGGGCCACATTCAGCAACACCATGAGTCAGGGGATGAATCTTGACCACACCTACGACGTTAAGATCCAGGGCTTCAAGCTCCAGTTCCCCAGCAGCTCGTACCAGTACTATATAATCTATGCGCAGTACTGCAACAACCTCCAGGTCATCGACAACTGGTTTACGGGCACGACGGTCTGCTATTATCTTAACGGTATATATACCTATGGCGGCAACAGCCTGACTGTCAAGAACAACCTGTTCTCCGATCTCAACTGCAACAACACGTGGAACCAGTTCACCTTTGTGTATGCCTATTATAGCTCCAGCGGCGCGTATGATGTCTCCCAGAATGAGATCACGAACATCCAGCCGAACCAGAACAATACCGTGAACTACCTGCAGTTGATCTACGGCGACACTTGGTGGGCCAACTCGAAGTGCAACAACAACCTGATCCACCACATCTCCCCGAACTGTGGTCCCTCGTATGAGACGTACATTTATCCGATGATGTTCTACGGCTGCAACAGCGTGCTGACGGTCGGCAACAACGTCATAGATGAGATCGACGGAGACCATGCGTGGAATTACTGGTATACGAACATCTACGGCCTGTACATTTATAACTACGGCGCAAGCGCATATACGTACGAGGCCCACAGCAACATCATCAGTAACCTCACCGGAACCTACACGATGCCCTACTACTACGGGACCTACCTGTACAACATCGGGGCAACCTACACGGATGTCTACAATGTCCAGGATTCCGCCCACGGCTGGACGGGTCCCGGCGTCGGCTGCATCACGCAGGATCCGAAGTTCGTCAACAACACAACCGCGCCTTATGACTATCATCTCGATACCGGTTCGCCATGCATCGATACCGGCAAGAGCGGCGAGGACATGGGCTGCTACGGCAACCTCCCCGCGGGCGAGACCATCGTAGGCCTGTTGACCCCCAAGGGAACCTGAGCAGTTGCTGGATTTGAACTGAACGAAAACCAATGGCCCCCCTCTTCGGGGGGCTTTTTTCTTGCGCTCCGGGCTGGTCCGGCCGGTCCTCGCACCTCTCGAACGCTTCCCGATCCCGCATAGCGTCCGCCTGTTCCGCGAGCGCTCCCGACATGGTACACTAGTATATTCTCACAATCCGCTTACCTTGCGGGAGGTAGGGTATGCGTAATGTCTTTCCCATCTTGCTTGCCGCGGCGATCCTCATAGGCTGCGCAGGTGCCGGCGTACATGAGCCGATCACCCCGCCCCCTTCGGTTGCCAAAGCAGTGGCCGACGCGGGCAACCGTTGTGTCTGGGGACTGTGGGATGTGCGGATTTCCGCAGATCATCAGATCGTTGAAGTCATCCCCTGGCGAAGCGCAGACATGCACCTGAACGTCGTCCGCTTGCTTGAGGTGACCCCGTGCAAGACGTGTCTGACAATCGGCAACCTTCACCCGTCCGGCCCGAATGAGCTTGAAGCGGATGTAACCGTGACTCATCCCTTTCCGGGACTGTTGAAATACACCGGTTTCGACGTCCGGGGCATTTTCATCGCCCAGACCGATTTCACATTCCCCGTCAGCGGGAGGAAGATCGCCTGGGGAGATGAGGTTCCGCGGATGCTCAATCCCGACGGCTATACACCTCTTTTCAATCCCACCGAATATCCGCCGACATTTCCCGCCGCGCTCGCGTACATCCCCGGCAAGTACGCCACCGGCGGGGATTTGAGCGCGACTTTGAATCCATTTGTGGCGTATCGAAAAGATGCCCCCCGACGCATGTTCGAAGCCGGAGGTGCCGAGACAAGAACCGCGCGCATCTACGCCCCTCCCGGGCCGATCCATTTCGGCTACGCCGTCGACGCGTGCTGGGAGCCTGTCGAGAACGTCATTGACCCGCTGACGGATTTCCCACCGGAAGCCAACTGCTTGGAGGCGTATCGTGTAAGCGTCGATCTCCCATACAATGTCAATTCCTCCTGGATGAGCCAAAATCCCATCAATGTCGAGGTCTTCGATCATCAGGGCATCGATACGATCAAGTCGGTGACGGCCGAAGCTCCCGAGCTCTTCTCCGGGAAGGTCACGCTGGCTTTCTCAGTCCAGACGGGCGAGGAAAGCTGGCTTTTCAACGGGATGATAACAAACGAGCTGGAAGCGACTGCGGGGACTTATCCAGCTTTGGTGAGGGTGATTGACACGAACGCGGATCAGAATCTCGGCGTAATCGACGGGTTCACCGTCACACCGGCGGAGGTCAAGCAAGGTTGGGCAAGAACATGGGGAGGAAGCTTTGAACGTGAGTGGGGCCGCGGTGTTGCAGTTGACGGATCAGGAAACGGGTATGTGACAGGCGTTTTCAAAGGCACAGTTGACTTTGACCCCGGGAGCGGCGTGGATAACCATACATCGAATGGGTACATCGACGTTTTCCTGAGTAAGTTCGATTCCTCGGGGGCCTTCAAATGGGCGCGCACATGGGGCGGAAGCTACAATGACTGGGGCCACGGTGTTGCATGTGACGGATCAGGGAATGTGTATGTGACATGCGCGTTCCATGGCACAGTTGACTTTGACCCCGGGAGCGGCGTGGATAACCATACATCGAATGGGGAGGACGACGTTTTCCTCAGCAGGTTCGATTCCTCGGGGTCCTTCAAATGGGTGCGCACTTGGGGCGGAAGCGACGAATATTATCGTGACGAGGGCTACGGTGTTGCAGTGGACGGATCAGGCAGCGTGTATGTGACAGGCTATTTCTATGGGACAGTTGACTTTGATCCCGGGAGCGGCGTGGATAACCATGCATCGAATGGGGAGTACGACGTTTTCCTCAGCAAGTTCGATTCATCAGGGGCCTTCAACTGGGCACGCACATGGGGCGGAAGCGAATACGATCTGGGCCACGGTGTTGCTGTTGACGGATCAGGAAACGCGTATGTGACTGGTGAGTTCTTTGGTTCAGTCGACTTTGATCCCGGCAGCGGCGTGGACAACCATACATCGTATGGGGGCCGGTACGTTTTCCTCAGCAAGTTCGATTCCTCTGGGACCTTCATATGGGCGCGCACATGGGCCGGCTGCGACTACGTCTACACTGAGTGGTCACTCGGCGTCGCAGTTGACGGATCGGGCAACGCGCATGTGACAGGTGCCTTCGAAGGCACAGTTGACTTTGACCCCGGGAGCGGAGTGGATTACCATACAACGAATGGGCACCCTGACGTTTTCCTCAGCAAGTTCGATTCCTCGGGGGACTTTCAATGGGCGCGAACATGGGGCGGAAGCGGCATTGACAATGGTCGCGGCGTTGCCGTTGACGGATCAGGCAACGTGTATGTGACAGGCTTCTTCGAAGGCACGGTTGACTTCGACCCCGGGAGCGGCGTGGATAACCAAACATCGAATGGGTTTTGGGACGCTTTCCTCAGCAAGTTCCCCCCTGACGGGAACTGGTGAGTAGAATCGGACGGAGGTCGAGTCTCGTCTGTTTGCCGCGATTCGGGACGAATCGGCTTCCATGTCCGAAGCACGAGACGTGCTCGGCACTCCGAAGCACGAGACGTGCTCGGCACTCCGAAGCACGAGACGTGCTCGGCACGGGGGTTTCAGTTGCATCCCGCATCGGCTATACTAGGCTGACCGTGTCCGTGCGTTACCGGCGGACGGGTCGCGATTGTGTTTGCCGCATTGCTTGAAAGCCTGAGACCCAGGCAATGGACAAAAAATTTCCTCGTGTTCGGGGCGCTGTTCTTTGTGCCCGGAGCGATTCTCATGCCCCAGTTGATCCTGCGGGCTGTGCTGGCTTTTTTCCTGTTCTCGTTCGCGGCGGGAGCGGGCTACCTGATAAACGACATCAAGGATCGCGAATACGACAGGAGCCATCCTCGAAAGCGAAACCGCCCCATCGCCTCAGGCAGGCTTGGAATCCTTGCGGCGATCGCGGCCGCCATCGTTCTGATCCTCGTCGTTGTGGCGGGCGGCCTCTGGCTCGACCTCACCGATGTCAAGCTCCCGGAATCCGCCACGCATCTTGACGGCATGATGTACCCCTTCCTCGTCACCGTCGGCGGCTACCTCATCCTCGTCTTCGTCTACACCCTGTGGTTCAGGAACGTGGCCCTTCTGGACGTGCTCTTTCTTTCAGTGGGATTCACCCTCAGAGCCGTCGCGGGCGCAGTCGCGCTCAAAGTGATCATCTCTCCCTGGCTCCTTCTGTGCACCGGCCTGCTGGCTTTGTACCTCGCGCTGGGGAAGCGAAGGCAGGAGCTTGTCAGGCTTGCCTCCGTGGAGCCGGCTGGGGATGCCGCGGGAGGAAACACCGCACGTCCGGCCTTGTCAGGCTATTCGGTGCCCCTTCTCGACCAGCTCCTCATAATCGCCGCCAGCGTGAATCTGATGAGTTACTCGCTCTACACCTTCTCCGGCTCGGGACATCATGACAACCGTCTGATGCTGACGATTCCGTTCGTCGTCTATGGGATCTTCCGTTACCATTCTCTGATTCACAACCACGATGCGGGCGAGGCCCCCGATGAAGTGCTTCTCGGGGACCGGCCCCTCATGATCTGCATAATCCTCTGGGCGATTTTTGTGACGATACTTTTCCTGTGGCCCGGGTTTCAGCAGCCTCTGGAAGGCTGAACCGCAATTGAAACTCACATGCGTCGAGCCTACACAATCTCCCTGCTGGTAATCGTGGCCCTGGCAGGTCTGCTGGCCGATCGACATCCCGACACCGCGGCCGAGCTGTACCCGCTTGCCAGCGCAATCGGATGGGTGGAGGGCAGCGAAAGGGCGCTTTCTCCCGAGCTTGTCGGCGCGGGAGTGCATCCGACATACGCGATTCGAGTGGGCGCGAGCTACGTTCCCAGAACCCCTCCTCCCTTGATGCTTTACTACGGGCTGAGCTGCAGGCTCTACAGGGACGCGGTCGCAAGACCTCTGGACGGAGCGGATATCCCGAAGCTTTCGGGCTGGATCAATTTTCTCGGAGTGCTTCCCTGGGCGATTCTTCTCTTTGGCGGCCTGTTCCGGCTGTCGGGGCTTTTCGGATGCCCGGACGGAACGAAGCGAATTTGGGCGGCATGGGCGGCGATGGCGGGATCGCTCGCGTTCGGATGGTTCGGCGTCGTGTCCGTCTATCTGCCCGTGGCGGCGCTCGGATGCTGGACCGCCGCGTTTGTCCTGGAGGGAAAAAAGAAGCCCTCCGCCGGCCTTCTTGTTCTGGCCGGCCTTCTTGGCGGACTCGCGGGTGTTGCGCATCCCACCGGATGGCTGTGGGTTGTATGGGGCGTCTTCCTGCTGATTGCCTCGCCCCCTTCCGGGATAAGCGCCGCAAGGCAGGCGTTCTGCACCGTGTCGTTCGCGATATCCGCGGCTCTCGTCATATTGCTGAGCCTGGTCGGCAACCACTTGTTTTTCGGAAGCCCGCTTCCTGTGCAATGGATCGATCTGCAGCCCATAACGATGGATACCGGCGGGCTAATGAGACTGGTCTGGCACGACCTCATCGGATGGAACGGCATCCTGTGGCTTTCCCACCTCCTGATTCCGGGGTTGGTGAGGCTAGTCGAGAAGCCAAACGGAATTCCGAGCGGCTCGACCCTGCTCTTCATTACCGGACTCCTTGCCATGACCCTCATCGTCTGGGGCGTGGTCGATGACGCGAGGCTGATCGGGGAGCTGGACCGGATCGATCCGCAGCTGAGAGTCCTGCCGATCGAGCTGACCGGCGGTAAGCTCGAGATGGTGCAGTTGGGATATGCGCAGGGCGGAGCGGAGGAGCAGCGCGCCTATCTCGAACGGCTTGTTGCGCGGACCGATATTTTTCTGTGGACCGGGGGCCGTCCGGTCGGATTACCTGTGTTTATGCCTGTTGCGTGCGTACTCGCGCTTCTCGGATGGCGCCGCTCGACACTGTCGGGATTCCGGCAGGGCTGGAGATGGATAGCTGTGCGTATCGGCGGGTTTCTGGGTCTGATTACGAGCCAGGCGCCCTACGGCGCGATTTCGGATTACTACGTCTACGTGGGATACGTGCTCAACCAGGCCGGCGCTCCGGTCCACGGTAATGCGCCTATTGTGGAAGCGGCCCTTGCGGTCGCCATAAGGCTCGCGGAGCTCTGGCCGTCCGGAGTGGTGACTTTCTAGCAGACCTGGAGACTTAATTTGCCTTAAGGTAATCAAGTCGGGGACAATCCGGCAGATAATAATAGTGTTTGAGAGAAGCGCAGAAACTGGATTTTTTTGGGACCGGTCGCCGGGAATGCTGTAGCAGGATGCAACAGCGAGTCATCCAAGTAAGATGATATAAGATTTTTATTCCAGGATTTTTCCGGTTTGCGAGTCCGGGGCTTTTCTGTCGCACCGTAACTCGCAGGTCGGTCGTCGAACTGCTGGAGCTGTCCCTGAGTGCGTTTGGCTTGTGGAATGCAACACTTCAAGGGCAGCCGGGGTCGACAAATACGTTTGGAACTAGTACTATTTAGGGAAACCGGGTTGAGTAGCCTGCCCGGGCCGTCGGGCGCCACGGTCGGACAGCCTGATGGCATGGGAATTGCACTTCCGAAACCGGCTCCAATCGCGCGAGCCGATTGTTGCTATGCTATGGCCGAGGGCGGACACTGGATCGAATGAGGCAAGACGCAAGAATGCAGGCACCACGATTCTCACCACGGAAAACGACTCATGAACGAGGCGCTGTTCTGGTCACAGTGCTTATCGTGGCTACCATCTTCGCTGTCCTTGCCTACATAACACTGCAGGTGGCCCTGAACTCGGTCGAGGCGACCGACACGCACGCGAACATGTATCGCTCACGGCTCGTCGCTGAAGCGGGACTGGAGACCGGGGCCGCCAGCCTGCGCCAGGACCTCGGCGATTCCGGCTCCGTTCCGGTTTACTGGGGCGACCCCGCGTACGGCGTCTCCACCCTGGCATCCGAAGATCAGCTTCGTCTTGATTTGATCGACGAAGGGAAAACGACAAGCAGGCAGGTCGGCAGCTTCCCCCTGTCCTTCGAGCGTCTCGCGTACATGACCGATACGCAGGAATCGGTGTCGGTCGGGAGCGCGGAGTCCAGCATTATCCCCGGAAGCCACGACGACGCTCAGTACTCTTACCAGGACGATTACCTGTTCAGCGAGGACTACCCGGCGTATGAGTTCCAGCCTGTGCAGTCTCTTGGAGACCTCGTCGTGTACAGCGCGGGTGAAGTGGCGGAGCCTGAGGGTGACACCACTTTGTTCAGTTTCCTGCGCGGCCAGTACCCGAACGTGCAGTGGACATACGATGTGCGCGAGGCCGGAGTGCGGGAGCCGTCCCGCATGGGCCCTTACCCCTACATCCAGACGGACCATCCTTACAGCGCGAATCAGAGCCGCGGCTGGACCGTGACCTACCAGCAGGACCCCAGGCACACGGGTCGTACCGTCAAGGGCATAAGGCTTCTTGCCGCTCTGAACCAGGTCGCCATCGACCAGGACGATTCCCTTTACGTAGCCCCCTGGCTGAAAAAAGAGACGCCGCAGAGGTTCGCGAACGCTCTCGATCTCACCCCCCCTCAGGAGATCACCGATTTCATCAACACCACCCAGGAGGTCTTCACCCGCGATTTCTTCAGGGACTTCGCGCTCGAGTACAATACCCTGGGACTGTATTTTCTGACCGACGCAAACCAGGTGGACCCGACCAAGACCTATGGGTTCAGGGTGGGCGGCATCAGGTATAGCTTCGACTCCGATGAGTTCTCGCCCTACTACGAGACTCCGCATCCATACGACACGATAATCCCGAGGAGCACCCCGACCAGCCTGAACATCCAGGTGATCTATTCGCCTTACCAGCCTCTGCCCAGCTCGCCTCAGATATTCTCGCAGAGGATGCAGATCCAGTTTGACCCCAATTTCTCGCTCGATGGCTCAGACAGGCTGTTCCTGTTCGACGCGAGCGACCAGGCGCCTCCGAATCCCATTGCGGTGTACGACAATGTGACCCCGCTGCCGGCGGACGGATATGCGCCGGTAATCCAGAATGCAAACGAGGGCCTCCCTCTCGGCTACATGCTGGTGCTTATCAGGATGTCCTCGACCGACATGGACGGCGTCGCGGACTACGGCTACAAGGTCTCCGGCCTTGAGTACACGGACGAGCAGGGCGACTGGATGAGGGTGGACGATCCCATTATGGAAAGCCCCCACGACCTCAACCTGGGGCGCACAGACCTGCTCTACACGCTGCCCAACGGTTTCTTCCCGTTCCCCGCGCCCCTTCCCGATGCTTACGCGGGATACGTGACTATCTACCGCCCGTTCTGCCCGAACAAAGACAACGTGAGCGGAGAAGGAAACGTCGACGAATGGCACGTCGAGTTCTCGGAGGCGGTCGATTTCACCGCCACCAGTCTCAATGCGAATAATGACTTGCTGAGAATCACCACGCCCGGAAACCTGCTGTCCGGCACGCACGAGACCATCTACTTCGTGCACGCGAACGGGAACCTGGGCCCCCTGATCGGCACGCCTGCCGCGGACCCGCAGTATTTCGATATCTTTGATCTCCAGGAAGAGACCATTGACTGCGGCGACGCGCAGCTCATGGAGATCGAGCTTTTCTCGGACGACGTGGACGCCTACGAGCCGACGATGGAGAACTTCGGCTACCGCATCGCTTCGGTCGGCTACACCACTTCCAACGGCGTGGACGACGACAAGACGGCGCCGACGATCCGGACCGACGCTTGCTTTCCGTCGAATGACAGTTACACCGCTTTCGGAAGCGGTTCGACCGAGCGTGGCGAGTGGTGGTACACCAACTACACCGCCATGCCTGACCCCATCGTGGTAGGGCTCCATTTCGACCGCTACAACTACGATCTTGATCCCGGCGACCGAATCGAGGTCTACGACTCGAACGGCATCCTGATTGCCACACTCCTGTCCGACAGCGTGTCCGGAGGCCCTGACGCCGGAGGGCCCGGGAATCCGGAGAATCCCGGCGGCGAGCAGCAGAACCCCCTCGGCCCGGGCGCACAGGGTCCGTACATCCCTGAAGAATCCGCCGGCACGTTTGTCGACCTCAACGCGACCTTCGGATGGGTCCTTGTGCCCGGCAAGACCGCACAGGTGCTCCTGATCGGGGACGGAGACGACAATGATACTTATGCCGGGTTCGAGATTGACAGGTGCGGCTTCGTGAACGGTAAGCTCACGGAGATCAAGAGCTATGTGACCGACTACATGCAACTGGCCTACGGCGACTATTACGATCGGTCGTCCGGGGCGATAGAGGCGTTCAGAACTCTCGGTGTCGAGTGACAGAGGCTGGAATATATGCGAATGTCATCCAATAGAAGCCTGGGTTCAATGATCGGAAAGCTGTCAACCGACCAGCGCGGCCTCAGCCTGCTGGAGGTCCTTATCTCGACCGTCGTTCTGGGCATCGCGGTCGCGGGATTCCTCATGGCTCTCTCCACGTCTGCCACCCTTTCCCGAACAGCCGTCGACGAAAACCAGCTCATATACCTCGCCGGCCTCGAATTCGAAAACCTGCGTGCTGCCGGCTTCGAGGACATACCCTTCCTGATGACCGGCGAAGCCGGGAGCCTTCAGGATGTTCCAGACTACTTCAGGAATATCGCGATATGTCAGCACTACGGCGGCAATACCCAGCCTATGGCCTCAGGAGACCTCAGCACCGTATCGGGCGAGTTCTCGAGGGATCTCGCGTTCGACGGCAGAAGGGCGAATTTCAACTCCCGCTGGATGGCCCCCAATAATCTGTTGGCTTGGGTCGACACGGGAGGCGGTCCGGGTGCGGGCGGCCCGGGCGGCGGCGGACCGGGTGGCGGCGGTCCGGGAGGCGGTCCGGGCGGCGGAGGCGATTACGCCCCTGACGACTATCAGTACGTCTACTGCTCGTTCCCCGAGAAAACGAAAATCGCAAGAATCCTGTACGATAACCGGTTCAACGTGACCGAGACCATGGACGTGGACGTCTCCCCAACCGATTTCGACTATCTGCCCCACGAGTCCAACATCTGGCAGAGGAACTTCGAGTTCTTCTGGAGCGATAAGGTGCTCGGAAACGGGGAGATTCTCGACCCCTGGCGCGAGGCAACGCACATTGTCGAAACGGTAAAGGACCAGGGGTATGCATCCGGCGGAATCCGGATGATCTTTGACAACGCGGTGGAGCCCATGGAGGTCGGCCTCCTGGGCGTGAGAGGCATCGACACCTACAGCGATTTCGATCGCAATTTCCACTGGCCGTTCGTAAGTGAGATCGAGGCCTACGGGTTCAGCAAAGCGACGAATTACGTGGACAAGGTCGAGATGGAAAGCGGAGAGTTCGAGTACAACAACGTAATTATGTACTTCACGAATTACCTGGGCTCCGGCTTCGACATGGGAAGGCGGGTCTACACGCAGGCCGCCGGCGACGAAGAGGCGGTCGAGTCTCAGGCGGACCTCGTAAGAGTCGAGCTGGGATTCTTCCCCTCGACGAATGTGAACCTGAATGCGGACTGGCAGCGCACCGGGTGGTGGGATGAGCGCACGAAGCCGCTGGCGCGATTTGAGACGACTTTCTACAGGGATGCGCCGACGAGGGTCGATCGACTTCCAAGCCTGAACAACTTCCCGACCCACCTCGTCTACGGCGACAATGAGGACCTCAAGTTCCCGTTCCTGGTGCCGGGGGCGAGCGAGATAAGAGGTCGGTTCGGAGTGTTTGATCTCGAGTCCGGCGGCGACATCGTGACCGTCGAGGACAAGGACGCTAATGTCTACTCGGAACCGACGGGAGGGTATGGCCCGGCGGTCTGGACCCCATGGGTTACCGGAGACACGCTGGTCATCCATTTCACATCGAATTCATCGGGCAGTACGTACGATTTGAACTACAAAGGTTTTTCGATCGACCAGGTCGAAGTAAGGTGGGTGGGGGTCGATAGCACGAATCCCTAGAGAATGACTGCAGGAAGAAAAATACCCGCGCTTGTCCGCGAGAGAGGCTTCACCCTTCTCGAGACAATGATCGTCATCGGCCTCACGACCCTGATCGCGGTCGGCATCGTGGCGGGCCTTCTCGAAGGACTCGACACTCTGGAGACCCTTACAAACACCCAGAGCGTGGAATTCGGTCACCAGCGTGCCATGAGCTCGTTCATGAAAGACGTGCAGGCGGCCACCTGGTTCTACAACGGGACGGTCAATGCAGAGGGCGGCGGGCTGGCTCTGCGTGACACGGTCAGTCCTTTCGAGCTCACCCTGGGCTACTCCGGACCTGACGGCGTCGAGACCTGGGTCAGATACCGAACCCGACCGGGCGTGTTCTCCGGAGAAACTTACCTCATGAGGACCGTGGTCACGTCGGACGGTCTGAACCAGGGCACCAGCATCATGTCGACCGGCGTGGCCGGGATCGAGTTCAGCCTTCTGGACGAGAACGGCGAGTTTACCGACCGGTTTCCCAAGGCCCGTCAGATCATCATGACCCTGAGCGTGAACATCGGCGGCTCCACCGTCCGGCGGGAGTACGACGTGTTCATGAGGAATCCGAGCCTGGGCATGAAAGAGCCCCCGGGTGATTTCGACGACATCGAAAATGCGTTCTTCAAAAAATAGAAACGGACGGGGACTTGATTTCGGTGGTTCTTGATGATTGAAGAGATTAAGAAAAGAGAGCGCGAGCGTCAGACCGGTTACACCCTGGTGGAAATCCTCGGCGTCACCGCCTTGGTCGTTATCGTTGTGCTGATGACCCAGGGCATGATGCGGAACTACAAGCGCTACGCGGCCGAGGAGGGGGCGGTTCAGCGCCTCAAGGAGCTTGCCAGGGTCGAGACCGTGTTTCGCTATTCCAACGATCCCACGGTCAATCCGGAGGGAACCTACGGCACTTTCTTCGATTTGCAGAACGCGGGCCTGGTGCCCCAGATTTACGACGAGGACGACGACAGACGTCACACCCTCAATGCATTTGTGCCGCACTACCGTCTGGACTTTGTGAGAAGCCACGAGGAGAATAACCTGGAGCCCGATGCGTTTCAGTTCATGATAGTCGCGATACCGCTTTACAACTCGCTCGGCCTGAGAACGTTCTACGTCCAGGAGGACGGCGAAGTGATCTACCAGAGATACCTTTGGCTGCAGCCTCGGTAGAGTCGGAGGAACGGGATGTTTGCGCTGATAATGAAAACCAGACAAAGAGGCTACACCCTGATGGAAGTGCTGATCGTGGCCACGATAGTGGGCATTCTGGTGACTGTCGGCACGGTTCAGTACCTCGAGGTGAAAAGGCGCAGCAAGGAGAAACTGGCGGTACAGAAGCTCGCGCAGCTGGCGGCCTTTGAGCGCATGTACTTCCGCGATTTCGGCAATTACGGCACCTTCGAGGACCTCCGCATCGAAGGCTACATCGACGAGAGTTATCTGTATCAGTCGGACGAGCCTCTGCACTACCACAGGCCCGCATACGTCCCGGAGTACGAGCTCGAGTTCAATATAGAGGAGGGCGGGCTGGGTTTTGAGATCGTTGCGACAGGGGTTCTGGATGAGCCTCATACGTGGTACCCTCGATGGGTCCCGCTGGGTGGAATACCCGATCTGAGAGGGTTTTTCGTGGAAGAGGATGGGGTCGTGAAGTGGCTTGATACCGGGAGACCGGTTTACTAGCGTGACATGTCGGATAGACAGGACATACAGAAGCGACAGGAAGGCTGGACCATGATCGAGATTCTCACGGTCTGCGTGATAATCGGCATGATCGCCGCCTTCGCGCTGCCGTCCTTCATGCGCGCAAGGCGGATTGTCTACGAGGACAACGCCATTTCGCGCCTGCGAAGGATCGCTCTGGCGGAGAGTCGCTTCCACTCGGAGTACGGAAGGTTCGGGAATTTCCTGGAGCTCCAGACCGCTAACTACTTGCCCAACGGGTACTCCACGGTGTTCAACTTTCAGCATCCGATGAGCCCCTCGAGCACGCTCGCGTTCATCGACCGATACTCGCTTGCGTTCTATGTTCCGAACAGCCCGAATTCGCTGTACTATAAAGTGGATGCAATCCCCGTCGGTTATAACCGTATGGGGTTGAGAACTTTCAACATAAACCTGTTCATCACGGGCCAGCCCGGAAGCGACAGAGTGATCCAGATGCCTCCCGTGAGGGAGGGCATCGGGTCCGACGGGTCGATTGTGCAAGACTACTGACCGGACCGCCGGTGAAAGGTCATGACGGGGCAGAATACGATGGAAGCAGCCGACACAAGAGAATCGCGCGGATCCCCCGAGGATCGGGCCCCGCGCGGGTACACCATGGTGGAAATCATGCTCGCCGTAAGCCTGATATCGATCCTGGCTGTGTTGGCGATGCCGAACTACCAGAACGCTCGGCGCAACGCGCTTGAGACCAACGCGATCCAGGGCCTCAAGGAGCTTTCCGAGGCCGAAGAGGTTTACTACGACGCGTTCGGGTACTACACGGCCGGTCATGACCAGTTCCATGACCTGAGAAAAGTCGATGCCATCGATCACAAGGCTTATCAGCGCATGGCCGGCAGGCGGGGGCTTTTCATCAAGGGATATTCGGTCCAGATGATCAACATGGGGGAGTATCCCCAGAACTACTCCATCATTGCGTGGCCGCTCGAGAAATACATGGACCTCAAGACCTTTTATCTGATCAGCGACGGACTTGTTCGGGACTGGGGCAACGAAGATATCGACAAGCCGATAACGATCTACTGACTTTGCTGCACGACAGTTTTCAGCGGACTAAGGGCTGATGTGTATGGAAATGAAAAGGACAAAGCAGCGCGGGTTTACTCTCCTGGAGGTTCTGACGGTCGTCGGAATCATCGCCATCCTGGTTGTGCTCGCGATACCCGCGTCGCGCAAGGTTGAGAAGGTGGTCCTGGAAGCCGGGGCGGTAAAGGGCCTCAAAGTCATCCAGGAAGCGTTCGAGATGTATTATAGAGAAATGGGCTTCTATCCTGTCCATACTACCGAGCCCTCAAGGCTCTTTTTCCGCGAGATCGACAGATTCCTGCCTGAGGCCTACTATATCCGTCACTCGGAGAACCAGTTCATAAGGGGTTACAGGCTGTTCGCGTACGGGGTCCCGCCTTCTGGTGCCGGGGGCGGGGACACGAGCGGCGGTTTCGGCGGTTTCGGCGGCACCACCACGACCGAGCGCTGGGGAAGCCACAACTACGTGCTTATGGCCGTGCCGATTCAGAATCATCTTGGTCTGAGCACATTCTACATGGACCCGGGCGGCGTGATTACCAGGGACAATCGTCTGACGCCTTACTAGAAACCTTTTACCTTTTGATATGCGCGCGGGGTCGAGCAGGGACAGGTCGGAGTTATTTTAATGGAAAATATGCGGAGCGACGCCATGCAAGAGGATATGGAAAACAGAAACCCGGCGGAAGAGCCGGAAGAGAAGGAGAAGGGCCGCGGCTTCACGCTGCTGGAGATACTCCTTGTGGTGTCCATAATCACGATCATCGTGGCTATGGCCATCCCCCAGCTGAGCGGTGTGAAGCGTTCGGCTTATGAGACGGGCGCGCTCAAAGCCCTGAACGCTCTGGGAACTGCGGAGCTCGCATACCGGGGCGTCTACCGGCATTTCACCTCGTTCGAGGGTCTCAGGCAGAGAGAGTTCGTGAACAGCCACTGGCGAAAGCACGGGACAACCGATCGTGAGCGCATGGCCAAGCACTATTCCCTGCACTTCTTTGTGCGCGATACGTTCAAGGACTACACGTATGGTTTCGGTTACGTAGCCTTCCCGGACTCCGGGAACTCTCTGAACCTTCACACGTTCAGGATTTTCGAGGACGGGACGATAGAGCAGACACGGGACGGGGTTCACTGGGTGCCCAGGTAGCGTCGGCTCGGCCTGGACGGAAAAGACGTTCTCAAGCGGCGGGACCCGGCAGGTGTCCGATATGGTTGAAAACGAAATGAACCGGAAAGACGAAGAGAAAAAGAGGCAGCACGGCTTCACGCTGGTCGAGGTGCTGACCGTGGCGCTGATCATTGCCCTGATCGCCACGTTCGCATTCGCATCGTACCGCAAGGCCAGGCAGAGAGCGCTCGAGACCCAGGGTATGCACGCGATGAAAGCGCTCGCGTCGGCAATGGAAGCCCACTACAACGACAAGGGTTACTACGCGCTTAGGTTTCAGGATCTCCAGCCCACGTACATCAGTCCCGGCTACGTGCTGTCGGATTCGCCCATCAAGGAGCGTTCGATCGCCTTCGTCCAGGGGTTCACGTGCTTCTGGTACGTCAATGCGCTGAATCCGCAGAGATACTCGATACGCGCCAAGGGCATTTATCGTCACAACTACCAGATCAGCGACTGGCTGGAATTGAGAGTCACAGACCGGGGAACTGTCGAGGGCAGGCGTTATTCGCAGGGAGTCTCGCAGTGGCGACCGCTATAGAAGCGCGCCGACATTGATATAAAGAGATATAAAGACCTGAATCGAGGCTGTCACGGGCAGGTAAGAAAATGAACCTGATGAAAGACCGAAGAAAACAAAAGAAAAGAGCCGAGGAAGGCTTCACGCTGATAGAGATGGTCCTGGTGGCCACGCTGATTGCCATCCTCTCCACCCTGGCGATAGCGAGCATGTCGCGGGCGCGGTACAAGACGATGGAGTCCGGCGCCGCCACAGGCCTCAAGGCTATCGCGAGCGCCGAGGAGATGTACCTGATTGACAACGGTCGCTATGCGATGGGATTCAGCGCTCTCGCGCGCACCTACCTGCCCAGGTCGTATTCCGTCAACGACGGGATGAACGTGTTCGTCAAGAATTACTCGCTCAGATGGGTGCATACCGGGGGCGGAGGACCCCGGCCGCCGATCAGGAACTTCTCCGTCATGAACTACACGGTGTATGCGATACCGATAGACAATAACCTGAAGACCTTCGTGATCACGGACTCCGGGGGCGTAGAGGTCGTCAGGTCCATGACGCGCTGGTCGCCGTACTGAGCGCATTTGGGCGGGAAGGATAAACAGCGATGCCGAGGTCGGAAGACAATAGCGAACTGAAAGACCGAACCCCGTTGAGAGAGCTGGGGTTCACGCTGGTGGAAGTCCTCACTGTGGCCGCGATTATCGGTCTTTTGTCGACGATGGCGGTCGTGAGTATGCGCGGCGGCAGGCGCATTGCCTTTGAGACAAGGGCGATCGCCGCCATGAAAAACGTTGCCGAGAACGAGGCTATCTACTATCAGCGTTACAGGGTATACGGGACCTGGAACGAGATGGTCCACGAGCGCGACCTGATCGATCCAGGGTACGAGAAAGTGGACGACATGAATAATCCCGTGGATACCCCGATCGCGAACCTGTATTCCATCAGGATCGCCGTGACTCACGGGTCGCAATGCTTCACCGCGATTGCGTACCCGAGAGAGGTCTCGATCTGGCATCTGAGGACCTATGCCGTTACCTGCGACGGAAGCATATTGAATTCGCACGACCATGGTTCGTTTTTCTCGTACCTGGTCTTTGTGCCGTAGAGCTGTTTGTGTCGGGGGGGACGTGCGGAGAAGGATTGGCGTAGATGACAACCCGATGGCCCCGGCGGATGCAGCCGGGCGCGGAGGCAGAAGAAGATGAACAAGTCGCTTAAGCCCGGCGAAGAGAAATCACGGGGGTTCACCCTGATCGAGGTCCTCGTGGTGGCGAGCATCATTGGCATACTCGCCGCCATAGCGATCCCGTCACTGGCGGGCTCCCGCAGGAGCGCCCTGGAAGCTGCGTGCGTGAAGTCCCTCAGGAGCCTCACGGACGCCGAGGAGATGCACTATCGCGATAACTTCGCCTACACCGACAGTTGGACGAAACTGGACGATTACCTGCCGTCCGCTTATTCCGGATGGGCGAGGAAGCATTTCTTTATCCAGAACTACTCCCTTTCGTTCGTGACCCACAACTCCAACCAGCGGTACACGGTGTTCGCATGGCCCACTGACCAGTCGCTGAGACTGAACACGTTCGTGATCATGGACGACGCGATCCCGCTGTACATCGATTTCCAGCCGGTAAGGTAAGGTGGACCCAAAGGCCGACATGCCTACTCGCGATCGGAATACTCACCGCACTGATAAGGGTTACTCTCTCATAGAGATGCTGATTGTCTGCGCGCTTATAGTGATTCTTGCCACGATGCCGATTGCGCTCGTGCGTCGCAGCCGAGAGAAGATCCACGAGGCGGATGCCTTGCGGGCGCTGAGAATGATGGCCCTTGCATACGAGAATTACTGGGCTCAGAACGGGCATATGTACCCCAACTTCCGATCCGACGGGCAGATGGCGGACGACATCAAATACAAGAACGCCGAGGAGATATGGGACGATCTGACGGGGATGGGCCTGGTGCCCGGGCAGTACTCGGGCTACCCGCATGATCGCAGGGACCTTCTCGCGAGAGGCTACAGGCTTTCGATATTCCCTGCCGACTACGGGGCGATGACCGGGGGCGGCGCCAGAAACACCTACGCGATAGGATTGATCCCGTACCCGGACAGCGTCGCAACCCGCGGCCTGGTTATAATCCGGGGGCAGAGGTTCTTCAGCAACTACCCGAGTCCCGTGCCTTACAAGATGCGCGGGATGGGTCTTTACAGCATTGACATCTATTCCTTCGCGGACTAGTCGGTAATGGAACAAAACCGGACAAATAGCAGGATATTAATTTTGATTCAGACACCGTGGGATCGCCGGGCCAGGGGCTACACGATGCTTGAGCTCATGGTCGTCTGCGGTATCATCTCGATCCTGGCGGCCATGTCTTTCGCCCTGATGAGCCGGGTCCGGTCCCAGTCGGTGGAGACCAATGCGCTGTCGGCACTGAACGTGCTGGCGACTGGATACGAGATGTATCGCTACGAAAACAGATCGTATCCGCAGTGGGGTCCGGGACAGAGATTCTCTTCACCGGACCAGATAGTTGACGATCTAATTAAGGAAGAGTTCATCCCGAGGTCGTACAAGAAATACGTTTACGACCCCGAGACTCAGTATATATATGGCATCACGCAGGACTATGCAGTCGAGATACCGGCATACAATCCCGCCGACCCGACCACCTCGGTCGCCAACTCGTACTTTATCGTCTTTCATCCATATAATTTCCAGAGGGATGCGCTGGCGATCGGGAACAGCCCGCCCAGCGGATGGGTGGCGGTGAGGGCGAGACGGGGTCGCGAGGGCGACAACTACCGGACCTTTGACCTCTTCGTTTTCCATCGGGAAGAGGCGGAATAAGGGGACAGAACCGACCGTGGAGATGAGGGCAGATAACAGGGCTTATGCGTGCGTCACGACACAGGAGGGATTGCCCGCATGCCGCTTCGTAACAGCCTTTCACTGCGCCTGCGGGCGCTTCCACACGCCGGAAGTCTGCTTGACTTGTATTCCTTTACATAGTATTGTTTTTCGGACCGGGGGAGCCGTTTGGATAGCCGCGGAGGCGTTTTACCCCAGCACGGGGTAAAGCTTTTTATTTTTGCTGCGAACCCGGCGGATTCCCGAGTCTGGTGAGCCGACAAGATACTGTAAAGAGGACAGCCAATTGGCACCGCTATTTAACATCGTACCGAAGCGCGCTCTGGGCATCCATGTCGGTCCCGCCCAGATCAGGCTTGTGGAGATGGAGCGAGGGCGCGAGCCTTCCGTGACGAACCTGCTGTGGGACGAGACGCCGCCGGAGGCCTACGTGGGGAATCGCCTCGAGAACCCCTCCGCCCTTGCTTCCGCGCTTATCAGAATGCTCCAGAGCAACCGTATCAAGACCAGGGTCGCTTTGGCCGCAGTGGACCACGCGGATGTTCTGTCCCGCAATATCACCGTCCCCAACATGCCTATCAAGGAGCTCAGGAAGGCCATTATCTTCGAATCCGAAGCCAGCCTCCCCTCGGGCACCGGCGACAATGTCCTTGACTACGCAATCCTGAGGACTTTCGTGGACAAGGACGACAACACCGAGAAGGTCGAGGCGTTGATACTGTCCACTCCGAAAGCGCCCCTCGGTCTTCTCGTGGAGGCCCTTCTGGAGGCCGGTCTGAGGCCGGTTGCCCTGGACCTGACCCCTGTCGCGGCGCTCAGGGCCGAGAGAAGGTCGCGCTCGATCTACGAGCGTGGCGGCGAGTTCATCCTCATCACCGTCAACGACAAGTGCACCGACCTCACCATCGTTTTTGACCATGAAGTCCGAATCATCCGCTCGATCCCGATCGGGTCTATCGGCTTTGTCGATGCCCTCGGACAGAAGCACTTGTTTGATGCGGGGCTTGCCGACGAGCTCGGCAGGGGAAGAGCGCGGACGAGGCCCGACGAAGAGGGCCTGGGAATAGAGCAGAGAAGCGAGGAAGACCTGGAGTTCGGTGCGTTCGGCGAGGATCCGTTCTCCGCTGAGATGACCGTCAGCGACGAGGCCCTGGCCCAGGACAGCATCGAGGAGATGGACGAGCTCGCCAGGTTGAATCCCTTGATGACGGAGCTTGTGGACGAGACCCTCAACACCATTCGTTACGGGCAGTCCTACGGTAAAGAGCGGACCGAGATCAGTTTCGCCGTTCTGGACGGGTATTTCCCCTATGGCGACAAGTTCGTGCGGTCCATGTCGGATAAGCTCGGGATCCCGGTAGTGAAGGGCGACCCGCTTTCGGGATTGAAGCTTGCGGAGGCGGGCATTCGTGAAGACCTAGTACGCTATTTCGCCCCGGATTTCAGTTGCGCCGTGGGCCTGGCTCTGAGGGGGATACATCAGTTTGGATAAAGATAGGCTGATCAATCTCCTCCCGGAGGAATTCTTACCGGAGCCTGAGTTCAAGGCGTTCCCGATCTTCGCGGCTGTCCTTATCATCGCCACGGTGCTGTTTATATGGTTCCAGATCCAGGCTGACGATCGCACGGTGAAGAACATCAAGCGCCAGGCTGAGACGATCGGAGAGCGCAACAAGCAGCACCAGGTCGAGGCCGAGGAGTTCCTTAAGATCCAGGCGAATGCGAGGTTCATTCGCAGCTACCTCGCCGTCATTCCGAGAATTGTCCTGCAGGCCCCCGACTACTGGGCGATCTACAACGAAATAGAAAACGACCTGCCCGAAGATACATGGGTTCAGAGCGTCAGCTTCCGGGGTGGGAAGCCCACGAAATGGCCGGAAGTTACGGTGAGTTTTCTTTCGAGGGGATACGGGTTCAATGGCCCCTTGGTGACATACGACAGCCTGAAGGGAACCGCCGAACATCCGACTCGATTCAAGAACTTGAGGATGGGGGGCTACAGACGGACCCTGGCGGCCGGAGCGCCTGCCGCCACATTCGAGATCAAGATGGAGGTCAAGTTCCCGCAGGAGACGGAGAAATGAGACCAACCGGACCTGGACCTGGAGGTAAGAGTCGCCTGTGAATCCATACGCGAAAATAGCCGTCAAGATCGGAGTTGTGATTGTCATCTGCTTCGTCCTGTTGCTTGCCTATTTCATGATAGGGCATCGTACTTACATGAGGGCGAAGAGGAAATGGATGAGGGAGAAGGCGACACAGGAGAAGATCGAGGAACAGGTCAACAAGCTGCTGCAATACAACAGCGATCTTCCGAACATCCGCCAGGTGCAGTACCAGGACATGCAGATGATCCGGAATCTCATCCCGGACGCAGATGAGTTCGTTCTGACGACTTACCTGAGGAAAATCCACGAGATGCTGGCCGAGAACCATCTTGAGACCGACGGCATCGCGATCGGCGGATCGAGGGCCGCCACCGCGGGCGCGAGTTTCGAAGAGGCCTTCTCATCCGATATCACAGCCCTCCAGAAGGATCTCGACAAGATCGTCGATGCGCTCGACTATTTCAGGAACAACAAGGACCAGATGAATAACATGCTCGTCAGTTTCCAGTTCTATGAGAAGCTGTCGACCAAAGCGGAGAATTTCAAAGTCATAGCGGGCGGGATAGAGGCGCATACGTTCAGCTTGACTGTCCGTGGCTCGTACATGGACATCAAGAAGTTCACTTACGAGATATTCAATATGCGGCCGCACACCGCCCTGGTGAATTTCCAGATGGCTCCCCAGGGCATTGGGTTCGGCCAGACGCGGCAGTATTCCGCGAGTTTCAACCTGTTTACGTATGGCGATGCCAACACGCCGCCTCCGCTGTGGCTGGCGCTCAACAAGAGGGTTGCCGACGGCGGAGAGACCGGCGGGGAAGAGGGAGCCGAGGAGAAGCCCGTCGAATCTCAGCCCGGACCCCCCGCGGGGCAGCAGTAGAGTACCTTCACGATGAAGGGTGAATAGTACATGAACAAGCTCCCGCAGAACACGAATGATTTCCATGGCAAGGTGAGCCGACTGTGGCCCTACCTCGCCATCGCAGCTTTGATAGTGATCAGCTACCTCGTGCTGTTTCATACCGATCTGTTGAGAATGAGTCCGGCCCAGGCCCAGGTGAATGTCGGGAAAGTGGGCGAGGCCGTGACTGAGCAGGTGACCGGCGCTGCCGCTGAACACAATGCCGACCTGTCCCAGGCTGAAGCCGCGACCGAGTCGGGCGAGACCCCACAGGCCTCAACCCCCCAGACCGGGACTCCTGCCGAAGGCGAAGCGGCCCCCTCCATCGGCGAGCCGATCGGGGAGTCCGCTCAAGCCGGCGGCGAGGCAGATGCCGCCGCGCCTCCATCGGCTGCGAGCTATTCCATATCGACCGAAGGGATCGGCGGCAAGAAGCTCATCGACCTGACTAACGAGGAGATCAGGCAGGGCTTGCTCAGTTTGACCGATGTTGGGGGCAGTGAGCAGATCACCAACGCTCTGATGCCGATCATCCTGAGGTTCAAGATCATGGTGAGCCCGCCTGAAAACTACGCGCAGTTGCCGGATTCCCAGCTGCCCTGGAAATCGACTTCCACGCGATACAGCCCCTTCGATCCCGTGGGCGTAAGGACCTCGCAGCCCGCGGGCGCGGGACATGCGATGCCTCCGTTTCCGCCTGTGGTTTCGACGACACCGGAGACTACCCGCCCCAGGATCACCGCCCAGCAGGTGGCCGACGCCATCAAACTGAAGGGCGTCATGGGCGAAGCCGGCGACTACCTCGCGATCCTTACTCTTCCGACCGGCGAGAAGATTGTCAAGGTGGGAGACGAAGTGGGCACCCTGCAGGACATCACGTTCGTTGTAGATGAGATATCCCTGAACTCGGTCAGAATAAGAAATGTAAAGAAGGAAGATGACAAGGGCGTGATCCAGTTTGTCGAGGAGGAGAGCATCGGCGTGACCGAGTTCTCGATTTCGAGTTGAGTTGAGCAGAATACGCGTCGTAAGAGCGCTGTTGCTATAGAGTTTTTTCAGTTTCGTAATTGCCCTTGACTGCCGGGTTAATCCGGGCAGAAAGCTATCAAGGAGCTAAACCCGTCTAATGAGAATCGCGCACCAAACAGGAAGAAATACACGAAAAACCCGGAGGAGCGGACTTGGAGTCCTCCTTGTCCTGCTCATCATAGCGCCACTTACGATAGTAAGAGCGCAGGAACCGGTGGGGCCGGTCGAGGTGAGCGCCGCGGCTGTTGAAGCTCAAGGCGGCGCCCTCGTCGTCGACCTCGCGTTGTCGCGTCCGGTCACCGTCAGATCGTTCAGCCTTACCTCCCCCGACAGGCTCGTGTTCGACATCGAGGACGCTGTCCTGTCGCTTCCGGCGGACGCTGCGACCTCGTGGTCGGCTCCCTTGACCGGGGTGACTTCGCTGGAGATCACTCAGTTCTCCACCCAGCCCCCCGTTGTCAGGGTCGCGGCTGAGGTCACCGACAACTCGCTTAGGTCGGACCGGATGTCCACCGCCAATGGGTTGAAGCTGGCTGTATTCGAAGGCGACAGCCCGTTTGGGGAAACGGCTCCGATCGAGCCTCCCGAACAGATGGTCCCGACCATCGAGAGATTCCTCCACGAGGCCCTTGCCGACGGGCGTGACAGGTTTGTTATCGACTTCTCTTTCGGCGTAGTGTTGCCCCAGCTCAAGATCGAGAGCCCGACGGTTCTACTGCTGAGGTTCCCCAGAACCGACATCATTCTCCCCGCCACAAGCCCTACAAACTACGCGGCCGATGTCCCGGGGAATCTTGTCCGGCTCATGCGGGCGGAGCGGATCGGGTCCGGAAGCGAGGTCAGCACGGAAATCCGACTGACCGTTCCGAATACCTCTGCTATCGGCTACACGCTGGAGACTTCCTCTGAAGACTCGCTTGAGCTGGTTCTGTTCTCCGAGCCGACTCAGCCCCAGGCGCCGGTGATTGAGCCTGCTCCGGTCCCTGTCCCATCCCCGGTCCCTGTTGAGGGCGGACAGATGATGGTGCTGGCGAGCGGCGACGATGTCCCTGCAGCCCCGGACGCGCCCATCAAAATCCAGCGCGTGCAGTTCCAGACAATTGACGGGGCCACCGATCGCTTTTTCGTGTACTACGAGGGTCCGGAGCCCGAGCCGCGCGTTCAGAGGTTCAACTACCCGACCCGAATAGCCTTGTACATCCCGGATGCAGCGGTCGTGCTGCCCGAGAGTGCTGAAGGGCGGTTCGAGTCGACTGTCAGCGGGGTCGTCGCCTCCGAGCTCAAAGCCATCAACCGTGTGATAGAGGATGTTGGCCCCGAGACCGAGTTTATTTTCTACTTCCCGGATTACGAGCAGGAGAACGTTGGCTTCACCATCGAGTACGTCGATCCCGGCCTGATGCATATCGACTTCTATCGCGCCACCATGCCTCTTGAGATCGAGAATCCCGTTGAGTTGAACACCAGTATCGAGGGCGCGGCACCTGCCCCGGTCGAGGTCGAGACGTCGCCTCCACCTGTGGTGGAGGAATCCCCGCCGCCGCAGGTCGAGGAAACCGTGCCCGAGACCCCGGCCGTCGCCGAAACACCCGCCCCCGCAGTCGAGACCCCGCCTGTCGAGTCGCAGCCCGCGCCCGAGCCCCAGGCACCCGCGTTGCCTTTGCTGGTTGTCTCTTCCGCTGAAGCGGACGACAACGTTGTCACCTTCGTGATAACCAGCTCTGAAGCGATCTCGCAGCCCGAGTGGGTCGAATATCATTACCCCGAGCGCATCGGCCTGAGATTCCAGCTTTGCGATGTTCAGATACTTGACGCCGGGAGCGGGGTCTTTTCCGCCTATACTCACATCCGAGCGGTCCCGCTCATCAGGGCAATAATTAAGGACCGTGAAGAGGAGAAATACACAACCATCGCTTTCACTCTGGCGGGGAAAGTCGAAGAATACGCGCGTCAGATCGCACGGAACGGAAATGAAACCAGGCTTACGCTCACTTACGTCCCAACGGCGCCGGTCGAGGTCCCCGTTGTGGCGGAGCCCATCGTTGAGACGCCCGCTCCTCCGGTAGAAGTTGAGGAACCCGTGCCCCCGGTCGTTGAGGAGCCTCTCCCCATCGAGCAGCCTGCCGAGGAAGTCGAGGAACCGGCTCCGGTGGTCGAGGAAACCCCGACCGTCGAACAGCCTGAAGTTGAGGTCCCCGGCGTCCCGGTGGCTCCGGGTGAGCCCCCGTTCATTGCGCCCCCCGCGTTGCCGAAGATCGACGTTACGCTGGATTCAGCTACTGATAACCTTATTACGTTCAGAATTACGACTTCGGAGCCTCTGCCGGTTCCGGAGTGGATCGAGTTTCGATACCCTGATCGGCTGGGACTGCGCTTCCCCATCGCCGACGTGACCCTCCTGGGCGAGAGCGGGACATTCACTGCGTCGACCCATAACTTGAACGTTCCGACGGTCCGGACGATGGTCAAGGACGATCCGAACGATAAGTACACTACCATTGCATTCACGCTCGGCGGGTCGCTTGACGAATTCAATGGGCAGCTCGACTGGAACGGCTGCGAGATGAAGGCAACCTTCAAGTACGAGCCCGTCGTCGTGGAGACCCCGGCGATTCCTGAGATCGTTGAGGCGCCCACGGTGAGCGCACCGCCTCCCGCACCGGAGGAGACACCCCAGGTCGCGGAAGTCGAAGTGGAAGCCGCCGAGGAACCCGCTCCTCAGCCGGTTGTTGAGCCGGTGGCTGAGGTCTCCGAACAGGAGCCGGTGGAGGAGATCGAAGTAACGGCATTGCCTGAGAACGAGCCCGGCCCCGAAGTGGTGGAGGAGATTTCCGTTGAGAGCGTGCCCCAGCCCGTGAAGATAGCCGAGGCTGAAGTCCCGGAGGAAACGGGCACGTTCGAGCCGTTCGAGGAAGTCCCGGTGACCGGGTATACCGAGACTGCGACGGAGGAATGGCTCCAGAGCTTCACCGGCGTGATGGTCACCGATGTCGTCTTTGAGAAGGTCGGCGGAGCGGATGTCCTGAGCCTGACAACCGACAAGCCTCTGGACCAGTGGAGCGTTCTGCCCGTCAACTACCCGACAAAACTGCAGGTTCGCCTTGAGAATACGATTCCGTCTGCGCCCAATGGCGTAATGCTGAGATTCGACCGGAGGGTCGAGGGTAACCTGGTGGACCAGTTCACGGCCAACGGCGCCGTGATGGACGCCCGGTCCTTTACCACGCTCAACATCTACGCTCATGGTCTCGATACCACCGATGCCCTGGACTACGATGTCCTGGTCGGGGATAACGAGTGGGCGATCGCGGTGTTCCCGAAGGGTGAGGCAAGTCCGTTTGCCGCCGGCGAGGCCCCGGTGAGGATAATCGAGGACCGCGAGGCAGCGGTCTCCGAGGGGACGCCTGAGCCCAAGCCTGTCAGCGAGATCGTTCAGCCGTCTCCCGAGGGAGAAAAGGTCGGTGCTGAGGAAGTCGTCCAGAACCAGCCGAAACTCAGCATGAAGCTGGCGGACGCTAACATCCGCGACGTGCTTCAGTTGATTTCCGAGAAGGCCGGACTGAACATCTCCATAGGCCCGACCGTTCGTGGAAACATTACGATAAGTCTTACCGAGGTGCCTCTGTTCGATCTGCTCGATCTTCTCGGCGCGCAGTTGAACTTCACCTACTTTGTCCGTTCCGGAGTGTATATTTTCGGCGAGTCCGCGGCGCTGCAGCAGGAGTTCGGGAATGTGTGGCCGAGATGGTACATCTCGCTGAGCTACGCAGATCCCGATCAGGTCAGGAGTATTCTGGTCCAGATGAAGGTGCTGGCGAACGACCAGGTGATTGTCTACCGGGGCACTATGGGTGTTGCTGGCGGGACTAACATCGCCGGGTCGGTGTTGATTCTTCAGGGTGAAGATACCGACCTCAAGCGCGCGTACCAGATAATTGCCGCAGTGGATCAGCCTCCGGTCATGGTTCAGGTCGATTTCCAGATCCTGAACACGTCCATCACCGACAACAAGAACCTGGGATTCCAGTTCAATATAGGAACCGGAACAGGTCAGACCAACATCTATTTCAATGAGAAGGGCTCGGAGAATCGCAATTCGGGCCCGTTCCCGCAGGGCTTCGAGCGTCTGAACCTGGGTCCCGGGGCGAATGCCTACAGCATCAACTACGTAATCAACTACCTTGTCCAGGAGGGATATGCGGAGCTCGAAAACCGCTCATCCCTGACGGTCGCCAATAACCAGACCGGCACCCTGTTCATCGGTGAGTCCATACCCTACCGTTCTACCTACCAGGTCAGCGATCTTGGCCGTGTGACCCAGCGTGTGGCCACCCAGTCTGTCGGCCTCACCCTGAACTTCCGGCCACACGCGAACCCGGACGGTACGGTGACGATGTACCTGACTCCGACGAACTCCAACCTGATGGAGCTCACCGATATCGGTCCGCGCACTGTGAACCAGAACTTCACCACCACGGTGAGGGTCAATGACGGCGAGCCGTTCATTATCGGCGGTTTCATCCGGAATGAGGCGCGAGTGAACTACGATCGGTTCCCGTTCCTTAGCGAGCTTCCCTTGCTCGGGCACCTGTTCCGCAACCGTGAGGTCATCAATACCCGCAGCGAGCTGATATTCGTGTTCACTCCTCATATCATCAGGCCCAACCGGAATGTGCCGGCGATCTGGACGGACGAGGATATCGAGGTGCCGCTTCCCGTGAGCGGAGCCAGGTATTGACCCAAGTGGGGGATTGAATTTACTAGCAGCAGACGTCGAGGTGTCAAAGTGAAATATCAACTGATCGGATTCGCGCTGGTTATCCTCCTGATCCCGCTTGTGATGGGGTGCCAGATTACTCCGGAGGACAAGTGGCCCCTCATTACCCACTGGGAGACCACGGCCAATTTCGACGTGACTCTCAAGCTGGGCGAGGCGCTCGGGATTCCGCAGCTCACGATTCCGGATCGAACGATAGGTCTGACGATAGACGTGCAGAGCTTCAATGCAAACCAGGGATTCGATGTCACGATATTCCTGGAGAGGATCGACCGCGGTTACACGGTGTACAACCAGGCTATGATGCCCGGCGACAGCTTCCAGCAAAGCCTGCCGATTACTGAGATATTCCATGAGGGCCCCGTGTTCGGTACGTACCTGTCCGGCAACTCCCCCCAGGGCGTGACTGAGCTGGTGATGACGGTGTATCCGGATTATTTCCCGCTCTCGATAAGCGATTGGATCGATTACGAGACCAATCCGGATACGGGCGCGCTCGAGGGGATTAACTCTGTGACCGACCGGTTTATCTACCTGTTCAGGGTTGTCGTCAAGGACCAGGGCGGCCGCAGCGATTCATTCACTTTTGACGTTTACAGTAATCTGAAGATAGAGACAAAGAAGAAATGACCCCGGTGACGTGCTCGGGGATACCAAGTCAGAGGAGATCGGATCCGATGAGATACACAGTATTCCTTCTCGCGTTGACGCTCCTGGTTATCATGGCTCTTCCGCTGGTTGTTCGCGCTGACGCGGAAGAGTCCGGTGACGCAGGGGCTGTGGCCACCGGAAATACGTCCGCCGATGCCCCAGCTGAGGCCACGGCCGAGGAGTCCGGGGTCGAAGCGATCGGCAACCCTGAATCCGCTATGGCTGAGCAGGCCCCGTGTGGCGGAGTTGCTCCGTGCGCCGGCGTATGCCCTGAGGCTTCGGAGGAGGCCACAGAGGAAGCGGAGGCGCCGTGTGAGCCAAGCTGGATCGAGCGACCCTGGGACATATGGCGCCACATGGACGAGCAGGCCCTTGACCAGGATGCCATCAATTTCCTGGGGAACGTCCGGACTATCGCCATCCTGCCGTTCGTCGACAACACGACCCCTATGCCCGGCGGCGGCGGAACTAATCTTGCCGAGACCGGCGGTGCAGAGCGAATTGTCTCCAACCTGGCTGCCGAGTTCATGTCGAGGGGCTACCTTGTGATCCCGCCCGGGGACGCAGAGGCGGCCACAATGTTTCACGTCAGGGGCGTCCAGTCTGTATCGAGCATGGGGCAGGAAGCTCAGAACAACAGCCTGTATTTCAACAACATGCCCCAGCGAGCCATGGATTTCTACACCAAGGTTGTGCCGGGGCTTGGGAGGCAACAACTGGGTACATCCGGAGCCTCGACGAACTACTTCATGGTCAAGGATGATATCATGGCGGTTGCGGAAACCCTCGGCGCTGACTGCGTTATCCGCGGCTTCATCACCGATTTCAACCTTACGAAGGAAGTGGACGCGAACTGGCGGACATTCATTCCTCCGTTCATCGGGCTTCTCGACCCGCAGCGACGTGTGACCATCAGGGTGAGCTATTACCTGTATGACGGCAAGACGGGAGACCTTGTGTGGAACGGGTCCTCCGATGTCCGCGGCGTCAACAACTGGCCGATGTTCGAGTCGGAGCGCGACCTTATCGTGTCCACCGAGTACGAGGCCGTTACCGGCGTGACCAGCCGCATCCTTCCGAACTGGGAAGACCTCGTGTGGGAGCATCCCGAGTGGGTGCCCTTCGAGATGTGGTATGACAACGGCGGCGAGGGGATGGAAGGATATCGCGAGCTTCCCGATTGGGTGAATCCGTTGAGACGGGGCTGGCACGACTACTACGAGCGGAGCGGAATCCGTCTCCCGGAGTCGTGCGAGCAGCCCGCGCCCGATCTCCGCTACCGCGACCTCACCCACAACTACAACAGCATTCGTGGCTGGCTTGAACATGCGACCGAGTAGCGCATTCAGTTGACCCAGTCTTAAATCAACCCCCGGGCAAAAACCGGGGGATTTTAGTGACAAGTGAAGCATGCCTTCGAGACTTGAAAACGAACAAGCCGCGGGACGGCTGATGAAAGAGCTCGCCACACGCATGGAACAGGGCAATGCGAGCGACCTTCACTTCCAGGAGGGCGAGCCCCCGTCGCTGAGGATCGTGTCCGGTCTGTCGGCGCAAACCGATCTCGGCGTGCTTGACAGGGAGACCATGCAGACGCTGCTGGAGGGCTTCCTTGGCCCCGACAAAATCGAGGAGTTGGAGAAGACCTGGGCCGTTGACGCGGGCGTGGAGTATCCCGGAATGCGTCTCAGGCTGGCCGCGTTCAAACATGTCGGCGGACTGGCAATAAGCCTCAGGCGAATCCCGGCCAAGCCGCCTACGTTCCAGGATCTTGGCCTCCCGACCATAATCCGGCGGTTTGCGGCTCTCCCCAGGGGCCTTGTCATACTGTGCGGCCCGACGGGTTGCGGCAAATCGACGACCGCCGCCGCCCTCATACATCTAATCAACTCGCAGCGCAGGTCGCACATCATCACCATTGAGGACCCGGTGGAGTACGTTCACGCGTCCCTCACCAGCCTTGTCGCGCAGCGGGAAGTGGGACGGCACACTTCCTCTTTTGCCGACGCGCTCAGGGAGGGTCTGAGAGAGGATCCGGATGTTCTCCTGGTGGGCGAGATGCGCGATGTCGAGACCATTGAGCTGGCCCTCAGAGCGGCCGAGACCGGCCATCTCGTTTTCAGCACCCTCCATACGTCCGGCGCCGCCGGAAGCATCTCGCGGATAGTCGACGCTTTCGAGCCCAACGCACGTTTCACCATCCGCACCCAGCTTTCCCTCGTCCTCATGGGTGTCGTGAGCCAGATTCTGCTCCCCACCAAGGACGGGAAGCGAAGGGTTCCCGTGTGCGAGGTGCTTATCCCCAACGACGCCGTGCGCCACCTCATTCGCGAGAACAAGCTGGAGCAGATTCCGAACATCATCCAGGCCGGCACGTCCGAAGGCATGCTCAGCTTCTCGGCTCACATAGCCCAGCTCACCAAAGAGGGCGTGATCGATTCGGCCGGAGGTCTCGAAGCGGTGGGCGAGGGCTGGCGAATTGCGGAGATGATTTTCGAGAAGTAGATCTATTCCGGGCTAAGCTGACGTGAACTCTCCAAAACTACCTGAGAACCTGACTGTGATAATCGCCGACGCGCCCGCGCTGTACGGCATACGTCAGCGCGTTCAGCAGATCGCGGCCCGGCTCGCGCCCGAAAGCGGCCGGCTTTTCTATTTCGACGAGCCGGGGAATATCGTCACGGTCTTCATCTCGCCCGAAAAACCGCTGAGCAACCTGTGGTCGTGGATGAGGGGGCCGGTCAGGGATCCGGACGCCGGCATCATGCATTTCGTCCCGCCCGCCGGGCTCCCGTTCGGTTACCATTCGAGGCCGGTCAACCAGTGGAACCATTTCTGGTACCGGGCCGCGCTCGATGGGCGCTACCGCCGGGTGGACGGCCCGATCGCTTTGATCGTGTGCAATGTCCTGGGCCTGGGCTGGCTGGGAAAACTCGGCGAGGATATTTCCATCTACGATTGCGCAGATGAGATAAGCGAGTTCAGGCAGGCAAGATTGAGGAGGGAGGCTGTCCAGGCGCAGGAAAGGGAGCTTATCGCCAGGGTCGACGCGGTCGTGACAACATCCAAATCGCTTTTCGATTCGAAATCCCCGCTCGCAAAAAGGACGGAGCTGATCAGGAACGCTGCGGAGATCGATCATTTCAGAAAGGCTCTGAGACCCGCGGAGAAGCCCGTCGACATCGCCTCCCTGAAAAAGCCCATTGTCGGATTCTACGGATATCTCGCGGACTGGCTCGACTGGCCCCTGATCGAATCGGTCGTGAGCCGGGGGTCCGAGTTCGACTGGGTTTTCATAGGTCCCACAACCCGCGACCTGAGCGGCCTTCGGAAGCTCGACAATTTCCATGCGCTCGGGAAAAAGCCGTACAGCGTTCTGCCCGACTACCTGGGGCATTTCGCGTGCGCGCACATACCCTTCGATCGCACCCCTCTGACCGTGCACGTGAACCCGGTGAAAATCTATGAGTATCTCGCCTCAGGAGTGCCGGTCGTCGCGACCCCGCTCCCCGAGCTTGAGTCGTTCAGGGACACTATCGACCTCACCGACAAGCCGGGCGAATATCTTGACGCAATACGCCGCGCGGTCTCCGAGGACACGCCGGAAAAGCGCCTCTCGCGCTCGGAACAAATCAGGGACGAGACCTGGGACTCGAGGGTAGCGCAGTATTGCGCGCTCGTGGCGGAATTGATGGCTAAGCACTAACTGGGCGGGCTGCCAATGCAGCATTGCGGACTTTCTGGATCCAGCCGCGCAGTGAATGCTGCTTCACGATGTTGTCGAAGTAAGCCTGTACTCCTTCGGTCTGCCATGTAATCTCGCGTGATCCGAAGAAACTCTTGTAGTTTCTCAAGTCCTTTCTTCCGTGTGAAACCACGACGATATCAGCACTAGGGTTCAGAGCCCTGAGAAGGAGGGTCCTAACATGGTAGTCCGAAGGAGGCAGTGAATAGCCAATGAACACTATCTTCTGCGCTTCGGCAAGCTCTATGTAGGCATTGTGCCAGACCATCTGGATGTGAGGATTATTGAATTGCTTTACATATGTGGGTGTCACGAAAAATGGCTCCAGTTGAGGTGTCTTTCCTGGTGACTCCGGAGGTCTGAGGGATTCACAGACTGAGCAGGCACGTTTCAGCGCATATAGTTCCCATTCCTTCTCGTCCGATCCTAAGCCGGAGAACAAGCGATTGCAGGCGGGACATAAAAGCCAGTTCACTGAACCGTGAAGTTTGAAGCACTTCACGTTGAACATGCCCTTGGCCTTCTGCGTGATGGATGGAGTATGAGGACTTGTGCCTAGGGCATTGCTGAAGCAACCGTAGTCGACATCAATCTCGCCCTCGACGTGAGCCCTGCTAATGCAAGCGTATATAGAATCTTCGATTAGGCTGTCCCAGTTCACGGATACAATGGCGAAAGGATCGCCGGCGCGACCTGCGGAGATGCGGCGAAATATCATACTTGCCGCCAGGCGTTCGTAGAAGGTGGTGTCCGTTTTCGACTCCCCGCACAAGTGGAAAACAGACAGGATGGCAGCATTGAAGCTTATACGGTGCTCCTCTAAGTCTATCCAAGTGAATTCACGGTAACTATCTCGCCGCTCTATGCTCTGATCCAGAAATGTGAAGATATCTTCAAGACAAAGCCTCGGCCGCTCCCTTAGCAACTCGTCAACTGAAGGGAAGGAGCATGCTCTAATGAGCCCCTGATACCTTTTCCTGATCTCTTGCGAGGAACTGCGAGCCCTTGACTCCCTCGAAGAGGGATCTAAGCGAGGGGCTTTCCTCAGTGCCTGAAGCTTGGGCAAGATACGAGCTTGCAGGGGGTAACCAGCGTCCTTTGAGAAACCGGCACCGAGCACATAAACCGTTTTCGGCTCTTTCGTCATGGCCCCTTTCTGCGCAGGACCTTGTCCCACGTCAGGCAATGGGAGACAGAGTCGAGACCGATGTGTTTTTCGAGGCCCTTTCCCTTCTTGAGGTCATCCAGGACTGACTCCAAGCTCAACGTGCCTGTGTATTCTCTATGCTTACACTTCATGTAGTGACGCAAACAGCGATCTCTGGTCTGCGGAAGGGGATAGTCCATGACGATTGGCGTCGTCATGCGAGTGAAATAGATTGGCCGGGACTTGCCGTACTCTTCGAAATCCGTTTCCGGATTCCGTTTGATCACTTCCCTGCACTCTGCGCAGTCGCATACGTTCTTATAGAAGTCTTGAGGAGTCTTCATGCCGCCGAGAGCGCGGACCGCTCTGAGCGCGTCACGGAAGGCCAGTCGCCTGTGCAATACGGGGGAGTAATACTTGGCAGTCGGGATTCCACCCCCCACAGGGATTACCGGACGATCTTCTCCGTACCCGAGACCGTGAGCGACTCCCCCAAGATTCGAGAGAATGCCGCATCTTCCGAGCGCAACGGAAAGGAACCCACCATACACGTTTACAACAGGGGTAGATTCAAGTCCTCTGATAAGTTTCACGTAAGCCAGCAACAATTCCTCAGATGCCTCGTGCTCTGAGAACTGGTCGATCCAGACAAGAAAAACGTCCGGCTGAAGCTGTTTATATTCGGAGATGAGCTGGCCGCGGCGGCTCTCATTGAGTAGGATGTCCTGCGAAATCACAATCTGAATACCTACTGGCAGGCGATTTCGATGTTCCAGGCAATAGGCTCCACATTCGATATTCCTGGTCAGCCAGCTGTCCATCGTTGCTGAGCTTATAAAGAAATAGGGGGCTACGACCAACGACGGCTCAATCGTCGGAGCTTGAATCCCCTGCTTCTTTTTTCGGAACTCGAAGTACTTCGAAGCATCCGACTCCTTGACTTCGCTCGGGAAGCTTGTTTGCTGAAACTCTAATACCCGGCGGCAGAATTCCCTAGTCTCGCCTTTGTCTCTGAAATCCCCGGGAAGGAGGGGTCTACCACTTGCGACAACACGAGAGACGGGGTCACCGTAGGCATCCAGTAAGCGCTGGATGGAGCGCTTGATCGGTGGGTTCTTTCGGATAGATTCTCTCTGTGACGTGGAAATGAGGTTGCTGATGTCATGCTGGAAAGCATGGGTTTGCGGATCGATGAAAAACGGCTTCCCCTTCGCCTTAGTACTCAAGAAATCCGCCAGAGCAGCCCGGATATGGGCAACCATATTAGCGTTGATTACTAGTTCATCGTACGTATCCAGGAATTCGACCAGAAACTTCTGGTCGGCAGCGGTTCCATACCGAACCACATGAAGACCGGCAATCGCATCCTTTTCTTTCGTCATGACTCTGCCTTATCCCTTTCCATGAGATATCGTAACAACTGTGAGCGAGCGACTGACCAGGTCTCATCTGAACGGGGGGCTTTCTGGACTGTCGTGAATGGCCATGTGCCCTCCGCACAATAGAAAAACAGGCCAACCCCCGCATCCCTCATCATGGCCCTTGAACTTTTGCTGAGTCTGCGATCCGGCATACATATGTAGGCGAAATCACAGCCCAGCCTGTGGTCTCGAGCTTGCCCGATCGCTCTTCGCAAGTCATGCAGTTTGAACTCAACGGTGTACACACGTCCGTTTCGCACGAAGACCATGTCAATGCAGCGACCCAGCAGGCCGACATTGCAACAGACCCGGACTCCGGGATACGCCGAAATCCGAGTGAAGGCAGCCTCAACGAGCGCATGTTCGCTTTGAGGAGTTGTCAGCCTTCCGTTAGTAGGGCTCTTGTGAGAGGATCTCATCCCGTATCTTCGATTTCGTGGTCATTTTCGGATACTTCGCGTAAACGTATCTCAACAGGGAGCGCAGGGATGTGCCTGTGCACCGCGATTTGAAGTCATCAATCAGTTTCATCTGGTCATCAGTAAGGTTAAGGTCTGGGCGTAACTCCTGCTGGACGAAATCTCGCCCTAGTTGAGTGAGTTGATACTGGTAGGTCTGTTGCTCCTCCAAGTCCTCATCGGTTGCAGCGGAACTTGATCGCCAGTACCACAGTTCAAGAGCTTCTTCGTCGGCAAGGCGCTCGTTGGCAAGGACCCGCTCCTCAACAAACCCAGTCTCGACCAGGAACTCAAGGTCTGAGAATACCTCCGGCGCAAAAGGGCCGAAATCATACGGCTGGAAATCGGGTAGCGCTTTCTCCGGGATAACCTTGTTCAGTTTGAGCTTTCTCCACAGTTCCTCCTTGAACAGGAACACCATCTTGACTAACCTGGTCCTGCCCTGGATCGCCTCACACTGAATCTCTCTGTGGCCCTTTGCGTAGAGAAGGATCATGAGAAGGTCTTTCAATCCGCTTTTCTTCGTCATGGCCACTTCTTTCCTTTCCTTAGTCTAATGAGCTTGTGTTTGGTGCACCCGATTGAAGCCAAGATCAAAGCCTGCTTCCTTGACTGAGTGTATTTTCATTTGCGGCAACTGTCAATGGCAGTAGTGCGGAAATTCAAGCGAGTTTGTGGTCGTGGCCTCGTTTGTCCCGTTTGCGCCTTGATGAAGGTTTCTGGGTCTTCTTTCTCGGCGGGCGGGCGTTGGCGGCGAGAGCGAGGATGCCCTTTACCGCGTTCTCGTGGATCAGGTCGGCGTTCTCGGGGTCGCGCTCGAACGCAAACCTGCTCGCGGCCAGGATCATGCGCGGTCGCGCAGCCCTGGGAAACCGCGGATTCCTGCACGTGAGCTCGCGCTCGAGCTGCAGCACAAGCGCGTGCTCCTCGGGAGTGTAACGGATCAGCTCGACGAGCGAGTGATTGTTGAGCACCCGGATCTTCCGGTCGAGCGCGACGTCCAGAAGCAGGTTCATCGCGCGCGTGAGCTCCTTCCGCGAAATCCTGAACAGCTCCTTGTACCCTGCGGCGGGATCGAACCATACGTACTCGGTCACCCTGGGATGGATGCCCTGCCAGCGAAGGTCCAGCTCCGCCGCGTCCCCCGCAAAACCGATCCGCCTGAGCACCTCCGTGCAGATGCACACCCGGAAGTGGCAGACCGGGTGTTTCATCATTTCCATGCCCTTGACATCCCAGAGGGTTATGTGTGCGCCCCCGAGGTCGGCGGCGATGTCGCACGAGTCCTCCTGCCGCGCCATCACGTAGGCGGGTCCCGCGAACAGGGTCCCGATTATGTCCGCCATCGCTTCGTCGAGCCAGAAGGTCCAGACAATCTCCATCAGTGCGGTCTTGGCCAGATGATACGGAAGGCGTCCGCCGGGTATCTTGAACCGCTCCGCCGACAGGACCGATCGCACTTTCCGGCCCAGCTCGCGCTCGTAGCCGATGACATTGTCGAAAATGTTGTGCCCGATCTCGTGCGGAAGCGCGAGCCAGTTCCAGGCCGACGTGGCGCCCTTCCGCGGGATCGACACAAGGGCGATGGGATGCTCGTGCGCGTGTGTATAAGTGTAGTAATAGTCCTCGCTGCGTCCCAGGAAAGTCAGCGGCAGCGCGTCGGCGGCATAGCGCTTCAACGTGCCCTCCAGGAGCGATGAGGAGAAGAAATTATAGTAATAGTCCTGTGCGAGAATGTCGGTTTGCGTCAGGAAATCGTTGTAGACTCCCATCTTGCGCTGTGTGATCAGCGTGCGGTAGCTTCTCCAAAGGTGCAGATCGTCATCCTCGACCCCGTTCTCCTCGAAATATTCCTGCACTGCCTCCCACTGCTGGGCGTGGAGGGCGAGGGTCCGAGTCTTCTTGGCGATCTTGACCCATCGTCGCACGTCCGCAAGCTCGGCGGCGCCTTCGCGCTCCTGGCCGATCTGCTTGAGTTCGGCTATGTCTCCCAGGTGGAAAAGTGCTCGTCGAGTTGGAGGCATGACAAATCGGAGCTTCTCAGGTCAGTTGCGCGTATTGTAGCACAAGAGAATAGTCCGGACAGCCGGGAGGCTGTCTTAAGACACCCAACGTTCCGCCAAATTCGGGAGGGCGAAGCTCCCGCTGAGCCGTAACCGCTGTGATAGTGCGGCTCGGCGGGAGCCTCGCCCTCCCGATCCAACTCCTTTGTCACCAGTTCATTGAGTTTTGAGACAGCCTCGCCGGTTTCCGTGGTACAATCGTCACCCATCAAACGCCGGAAAGGGAGGCGATTCGATGTCCAGGCAGTATCCGTACGGAAAGGGTCCGGTTAAATGGGTCTCGACCGATTGGCTGATGGATCATCTGCGCGACGAGAACCTGGTGATCCTCGACGTGCAGCCCGACATACACGACTACATCCAGGAACATATCCCCGGAGCGCGATACATGAACGAACGGTTGCTTCGCATCCCGCTGAAGGGACTTCCGGGGGAGTACATCCAGCCTGAGGTATTCCAGATGCTCGCCCGTCGAATGGGTCTGCGCTCGGAAGTGCCCGTGGTCGTATATTCCGGCAAGGGAGCGTGCAAGGGCTGGGGAGACGGCCTGGAACAGACCATGATGGCCTATTCGCTGGCCCGGTTCGGCTACGGCAATGTGCTGGTCCTGGACGGCGGCATCGAACAATGGAAGACCGACGGCGGAAGGCTGTCGAAGGAGTTCCCCAGGTACGAGGAGTCGGACTTTTCCGTCCACGTCCACCGCGAGTACTTCGTGAGATACGTGGAGTTCAAGGCGATGAAGGACCGTGAGGACGTGATTCTGCTGGACGCGCGTCCGAAGGCTCTGTACGAGGGGCAGGGGCCATGGATCAGACCCGGTCACATCCCGGGCGCGGTGAATCTTCCGTGGCTCGACTTCACGCATCACGACAACCCCCGACTGCTCAAGACCGACGAGGAGATCACGGCGATTCTGAACGGAAAAGGAGTCAAGAGCGACAGGGCCGTCGTATGCTCCTGCGGGACCGGTCGGGAAGCGACCGGCCTGTTCCTGCTGCTGAAATGGTATCTCGGCTTTCCAAGGGTGGTGATCTACGAGGGATCATTCACGGAGTGGACTTCGTATCCCGAGAATCCCACCGTGACCGGCCCCAACCCGAGATAGCACCATCCACCGCCATTCAGAGGCCCGACCGTCAGGGGCTGTTGTGAAAAAGTCCGATTTCGCGCATGGACGGCATTTCAGGCGTGGCACCCTCAGGCGAGTCCTCGAGCCTGGGGGTGCTGGACCAGTCACTTGAATGCCTCATGAAGAGAGGGATTAATAGATCGAACACCCCCAGGCAGAAAGCCTGCTCGCGCAGTCTTTCCGCCTGAGGGTGCCACCAGATTAAGCTCGATTTACGTTCTTCAACAGCCCCGTCAGGGAGGGCGTTTCAGTATTCGGTAGCTGCTACCGACCCTTGCCTTCCTTGCCTTGAAAGGCCGCCTCCGTAGGGGCACGGCATGCCGTGCCCTCTCAAAAATCCCGCGTCCGGCACCCCCAATGTTCGCGGCAACATGTGGTATGATGCTATGGGTCGCGTGTGGCAGAGATGGAATGACGACTCTGTGAGCGAGGAGTGGGCTGAGACGCTGATGAGGTACGTGTACGACG
>CAYGZQ010000034.1:0-41735 GCA_964354375.1 uncultured Planctomycetota bacterium | reverse complement strand
GCTCCGGTAGCTGCTACCCTTCCGTCCTCGGAAGGTAGCTGCTACCGGAGAGTACTCTGCTTTCCTGCTCCGGTAGCTGCTACCCTTCCGTCCTCGGAAGGTAGCTGCTACCGGAGAGTACCCTGCGGCTTATCTGCTACAATAAGGCCCGTGTCGGAACCCGTTGATGACATTCTTTTTTCCGTGATCATCCCCGCCTACCTGGAGGAGAAAAACATCACACCGACGATGGACTCGCTCAAGTGGTATTTCAGCAGGCAGCCCTACAAAGTCGAGTACATCGTGGTGGACGACGGCTCGTCCGATTTCACGGGCGACCGTGCACAGAAGGCGGGCGCAAAGGTGATCAGGTTCGACGAGAATCGGGGCAAGGGCGCCGCGGTCCGTGCCGGCATGCTGGCGGGTGAAGGACGATACCTTCTATTCACCGACGCGGACTATCCGTACGAAATCAAGGCGGTGGAGGACTGCCTGAGAGAGCTGGAGGCCGGTGCTGATGTTGTGATCGGCTCGCGATCCATTGCCGGAAGCGACCGCGGTCGAGAGCGTCTCAAACGGCGCATGATCTCCCGCATCGGCAACATCGTCGCCCGGGCGCTGATCCTGCCGGGAATCTCCGACACCCAGGCCGGGTTCAAATGTTTCCGCCGGGATGCAGCCAGGAGAATTTTCTCCCTGACCGCGATCGACGGCTGGGGATTCGACATCGAGACCCTGTTCATAGCCCGAATCCTCAGGATGAAGGTGCGCGAAGTCCCGGTGCGGTTGATTCCCCGGGCGATCAAGCCGAGCAGGATCAACAGCCCGTCACGTACCGCCCTGAACGTGCTTGGGAGCATCTTCAGAGTCCACCGGAATCGTTTGGCAGGGAAATACCGGGAGAGAAAGACCCCCTGAGCGACCGCTCACAGGTTCGCTTGCGGCGGCGTCACGAAGAACAGCGCGATACCAACGAGCGCGCAGTACACCGCGAATCCCCAGAGCTTCCCCTTCTCCACAATCCCGATAAGGAACGGGATGGCGACAATCCCGGCGGCAAGAGCGATCAGAAAGCCCAGCGCCCAGGGGCCGAAGGCGAACAGGGACCTTGCCTCGATCGCGTCCGGGATCTGAACGATCGCGGCGATCAGGATTGTAGGGATCGAGAGGAGGAACGAATACCGGCACGCATCGCGCGGCCTGAGCCCCAGGAGCAGGCCCGCGAGGATGGTCGATCCGCTGCGACTTATCCCCGGCAGCGCTCCCACCGCCTGACAGAGGCCGATCACTATCGCGCCGATCCATGTCAGGCTTCCAAGGTCCCGCCCGGTCTTCCTCAGCGCAGGAAGCGTCGCGAGTGCCGCTGCATTCACGAGAAGAAAAATGCGCACTCCATCGACGTTCTCAAAAAGTGTCTCGAGCCGATCCTTGAATGGAAGCACCACGCCCGTGGCAAGAACACTCAGGAGAATGAACAGAAGCAGCCGCCTCGTGGGGATTCCGCTGTCCCCTTCCCCGACCATTTTCCCTGCGAATATCCGCCCGAGGTCCGCACGATAGACCCATACGACCGCTACAAGCGTGGCCAGATGCAGAAAGACGTCGAAAACGACATTCCCTTTTGTGAGCCCCATGAAGGTCTGGAGTATCACCAGATGTCCCGATGACGACACCGGCAGAAACTCCGCAAAGCCCTGGACAAGGCCGAGGAATATCGACTCAAGGTAAGTCATCGGTTTCGATCACTTCCCCGTGCCGCCCGGGATGGCGACGGTCGACGACTGCCGCGCCTGGAGCGTGAACAAGGCGTCCGCGCCCGCGTCGCAGATCGGGATGTATACATGACCAACGGTCATCTCCACAGTCCCGCTGAGCACCTCTCCACCGGACACATCGAGTATCCAGCATCGACCTTCCGGGGGCGACAGCCTGCAGCTTCCGTCGAGCAGGGCGATCTCGCGGCCGCACGCGACCTTGAGGTCCTCTCCGCCTTCCAGGACCACCGGCGAGAGCGCCAGCGCCTTGTCGAGATAGCTCAGGCTTACTACAGGGTCGGTTTCGGTCCCGGGCTGAGCCCTTCCCAGGCCCGAGATGAACAGGGTCACGGCAGCAGCGCAAATCGCAGCTGCTACCCACGGTGTGAGCTTATGTCGGAGCATTGATGACCATCCTTTCCATTGGGATCAGATCTCGCCGGCGCTTATCCGCAGCCCTTCCCGTCCGTAAAGGACATCCTTGGCGACAAGGTCCTCATCGAGAACACCGATGCGGACCTCGAACTTCACCTGCTCCTCGATCAGGCGGATCATCCCCTCCGGAACGGGGCTGTCGGGATTATGATATTCACGATTGACGAGGGTCACGACACCACGGTCGTCCACTTTCCAGTCGCCGATGACGGTCACGGGTGCCGCGCTCGCGACGCCGAACCGGCCCTGGATTCTGCATCTCCCATTGTAGGGAGAGACTTCGATGCCCTGCGCATCCTCGTTTGCTCGCTCCAAGTGTCCGGCCAGCTCGGTGTTTGTGAGAAGCCCCGAGAATGTCCTGCCGGACACATCGGTGATGTCGACACGGTTCTCGCGTATCAGCGGCATTGCGCTGCACTCGATCCTGCCCACGCCCAGCTTCGCGTCGCGCCAGGTGTCCTCCCCCAGTTCAAGCGCCCCGGCGTCGATATGCAGGCCCGTGATCTCCACTCTCAGAGGGAAGAAGCGCAGGCCGGCCGTGTAGCCGTATTCGTCCTCGGGACCGGGACCGAACGCAGCTACCAGGCGACTCGTCAGCGGACCCTGGGCTTTGTCGATGAACCGTCCGCCCAGCAGCCACAGCACACCGTACGCGATCAGGCCGAGCCAGATCACCGTGATTAGCGTGTATCTCAGCGCGCGAATCATCCCGCAGAAACGCCCTTACCTGCTGACGATCTGGAAATACCAGCCGATGATGTTGGCTTCCGGAGGAGCGGTGTCCTCATGCTCGTTGGAAATCTCCTCCATCGGGTCGGTCTGTTCGTTCCAGTAGTAATCCGTGCCCATGAGGTCGATCGTCACCCCCTGGGCATAGAAACTGTCCCTGACATATGGTATGTAATCGTATTCGAACTTGCTCTGGGCGTCTATGGCCTGGTTGCAGACTATCATGTTCATGTTGATGATCGCCGACTTCAGCTTCAGTTCCGTGAGGTCGATTCGCAGAGTCATCTGGTCGCCCTGGATGCTCGTTCCGGGCAGAAGCTCGTTCAGCTCGTCCTGTTCAGTAGGAAACTTGTCGATGCGGCTGGAGCCGTCTGTGCCTTTCCCGCCGAACCCCCTGTAGAGGTCGAGATCCTCGTAAGGCGGCTGACCATACATGTAGTACACGGTCCAGTACTTCCCCCGGTCTTCGCCGTCGAAGACGGAGTATGGTTTCTTGTTGGGATCGCCGGACAGGTTGAAGACGATGTAGTAGAAGAACAGGTCCGTACGCATGGATCCGCCCAGACGCATGGTGACCTGGATGATCCTCTTGATCTCCTCCTCGCCCTCCGGGAGATTTTCCCACGCGCAACTGACCGCAGGAAACAGAGCCAGCATGCATAGGATTACCGTGATTTTCTTAGACATTGTTATACACCTCGCTAGTACGAGCCGAACCCTCCGTAGCCGCCGGTGCCGCCCATATTGAGTCCACTGAACCCGCCGCCGTATCCCTGGAACGTGTCGAATATCCCCGGACCGAATGCGTTCTCAGTGCTGGACCACCCGAGGTGCGCCTCCGGGAACGCCGACACCCCCCACGTGAAGCCCCAGTAGTCATTCTGTGCGCCGTACTGCATGCTGAGAAACGTGCAGTCGAAGCGATGAGTGACCTTGATGGTCCTTATTATGGATCCCGTCGACTGGGACCCCGCTTCCGCCGACACCTCGAAGTCCCAATCTTTGCCGATAACAAAAGTCGCGTTTGTGCCGAGCCTCGTGATCGATCCCGGGGGCTTTACGCTGAGGTTGGTCTCCATCCGGTAGGAACGGAAGTCTGTCATCGACAGCGAAGTGGTTATGTTGCCGAGATCTCCCCGTGCGAAGTCATACTGCGTCTGGAGCGTCATCCTGGTCTTCGTGCTCGGAGTGTAGTTGAGCGAGAACGTCAACGCCGACATCCTCTTGATCGACAGAAGCTCGCCCGGCGCCCCGGCGTACCTTTCGCTGAGCGCATAGTTAGTTTGCAGCCTGATAGTATACAAGCGGCCGTTTTGGTAATTAAGGCTCCAGGTGAGGCTGTTCGAGGGAGACCTGGCATTGTCCATTCCCTGGAACGGAATCCTGCCCTCGTTGTCCGTCCGGTTCCAGTTGACCTGCCATTTGAGCTTCTGGGACATGTCCCATGTCCAGTTCACCTGGGTCCCGTACACGAACCTGGCGTCGCCCGTGGAAGCTATCGCCTGCCAGTAGTCGATGTTCGCCTGAACCTTGTGGCTCTTGCCGAAATCGAAGTTCCTGTTGAACCGTGTGTCCATGCGGCCATAGAAGCCGTTCCGCTCCTTGTTCTCCGGACCGATATAGTAGAGCGCACCCTGGAGGTTGAGGTTCTGCATGGCGAATCCAAGCGGGTTGCGGTACTTGGACGGGAACGCGTTGGGCTGCAGAGTGATGTTGATCTCCGGGAGCCTGTCCGTATACGGATCGTTGCGATCGGACTGGTTGGTGACCCCGTCAGGATCCCAATGCGTATCGATGCTCGCGTCCCAGTCCCAGCCTTTTCGACTCTGACGGAATTCCATGCCCGCCTTGAAATCCTCCTCCGCAGGTGTGCCGTTGCCGGTCTTGCTCACCCTGTAGTCCACATTCCCATTGGCCGTGACTGTTCCGAACAGGGTCCGGTTGTGCGTCAGCCCCAGCGTGATGTCGTCCGACTGGCTCACGCCCGAAGTCTGCCGCATAGAAGCGTTCAGGGATGTTCCGGTGCTCGCAGTCTTGTAGTTGGAGCTGATCGAGCCGTTGACGTTATTGGTCCTTCCCTGCCGCATGTTGAACCTGGAGCCGCCGTTGAGGCCCAAGCTACCGGTCCAACGGCTTCCGAATCTCAGCGGCTGCGACGCGTTGAAGCTGTATTCGTTTGCGTGAGTGACTTTCCCGGTGGTGTCATCGCGATACGTGCCGTAAAGGTAGGTCCAGGTCAGCCTGCCCAGTCCATGCCTTGGAAGGGCATACTCATGCTGCCCCCCGATCTGCCAGCCGGTCCGGGAGTAGTAGTCCATCAGCAGCGTGCCTATGATCAACTCTTCGGCCATAAAGTTGTACGTGGTGTTGACATAGGTGCCTTTCCAGGAGTCTTTTCCGACCTTGACCGTCCAGGGTGTCTCCGCCAGTGAGAATGCCCAGTATGGAAACCAGACAACGGGGACATTGAGGATGAACGTGTAGCCGTTGCGGAAGATTATCTTGTTGCCCGGAAGGACCTTGATGGATCGGGCCTCGATATGATACTCGCGGTGCTCGGTCGGGGTGCAAGTCGTCAGCCGACCGTTGACCATCTTGTAGTTGTTGATATTGCCCTTGAGCTGCTCGGCCTCAAACCAAACGGGCTCGCCCACACCCTGCACGAGCATGCTTCCCCTTGTGTTGCGCATGTCGAAATCGTCGCGCGCGTAGTTGTACCAGATCGAGTCGGCGAAAATGTCGCGGTCGGCGCCGACCAGGTGCACGTTTCCAACCCCGAAGAACTCGTCCTTCTTGTCGTTAAGCCTCACCTCGTCGGCATAGATCACTATTTCCCGGAAATGCACCTCCACGTTGCCCTGCAGGAGCAGAACCTCCTCATCACGGATTTCCTGCTGGTAGTCGCTCTTGAAGGAGACCTCCTCCTCGGCTGCCAGTGCGACGCTCGACAGCGCGGGCACAGACAGTGCCAGGGCCGTCAGGATCGCCGCGACCCGTCCAACCGGGCCGCCTCTATGGATTCTAGCTTCCACCAAATGCCTTTGTCCCCTCAGCAACTTTCGAGTAAAAGCTCACCCGAGAGGTTCATTCAAACCCGGCTGCAACGCGCCGTTTGATCACATTGGAATCCGGCCTGCGGGATCCACCCCGGGAATCAGCGCCTGACCCGACCGAAAATGTAGATTCCGAACAGAAGGTATGCCACATTCGTGCTCCAGGCGCTGATAATCGGATACTGAATAATACCCTGTTTTCCGAGCGATTTAAAGACGGAGATCAGCACATAGTAGACCAGGACCAGAATGATGGCGTAGAGCATTCCGACGAAGGTTTCCTTGCGGGGCGAGAATACGGAGAACATGAATCCTACGAATGAGAATATAAAACACGCGACCGGCGTGGAGTACTTGAACTGAAGCTCGGTCTGGGCCGCGACCGTGTCCATCCCTGCGTTCTGGAGCCTCGATATCTGCTCCGCGATCTCCCCTCCGGCAAGGGTGCTCGCGTCCCGCTGCTCCTCGTGAACCTCCTGCAGCTTCCGGGGGAAGTCCCTCACAAACTCCCTCACCATTTCCCTTCCGATCAGCTCCCCCTTATCGTCGTAGAGGAACGTGCGACCGTTATTCAGTATGAGCTTGTCGCCCTCGAATCGTCCCGAGAACGAAAGCGTAAGGCGGTACCACCCGTCCGGCTCGCGCTCGAACAGAAGCGTGCGCCCGAGGACACTGGTGCTGGTGTCGAAGCTCCCGACGTAGACGATCATGCCCTTCTCGTCACGGAAGAATACGTTCTGCTTGATATTGAGCGCCTCTTCGCCCTTGATAATCCTTTTCAGCTCGAAAGCGCGCTGGCTCGCCTTGGGGACCACGCTCTCGTCCATGTAGTAGGTGATAACGGACAGGACTGCGGAGAGGAACAGGATCGGCATCATGATTCTCAAAAGCGAGATGCCGCCGCAGCGCATCGCGGTGATCTCGCTCGATCTTCCGAGCTGCCCGACGGCGAGCATCACTCCGAACAGGGTCGCCACAGGCAGGGACAGCACGATCGTCGCAGGAGCGTCGAGCAGATTGATCAGCGCGACGGTACTAAAGGGAATTTTCTGGTGAAAAAGAAGATCGCTGGACGCGTAAAAATTGTTGCAGATGATAAGCACCGAGAAGGCGAACACCGCCGCCAGCACGAACATCGACACCATCCAGGCGATATATCTGTCGAGGAGTTTCATTCAGTGATTCCCTGCCCTAGCGCCTGATTGCGACTATGATCGGCAGCCCCAGTATGAAGAAAACGATGTTCTGGCCCCAGGCCGCGATCCAGGGGTCCAGGCTCCCCTTCAGCCCCAGGGATCGCATCACCGTCATCAGTATCCAGTACACCGCCACGCACGCGATGGCGAAAATCACGCCGGACGCGTTCTCCTTGCGCGGGTTGACCACGCTGAAAAGCACGCCCACCATGGCGAATACGAAATTGGCCACAGGTATGCTGAACTTGAAATAGTAGTCGGTCTCCAGCGCCGACGGGGTGACACCACCCGCCCTGAACGTCCTGATCACCTCGCTCAGCTGGCTCCCGGTCATCTCCTGCGGAGTGCGGTTTTCGCCGTAAAGCTCCTGAAGCTCGCGCGAGATGTCCTTGACAACCTGCGTGAACTGCGCCGACCGCTTGGCGTCGCCCTGCCTGTCGAACTCGAACGTGAGGCCCTTCTCGAGATAAAGAAAGTCCCCCTGGAAACGTCCCTTGTCCACAACGCTGAGGGTCGGGAAGCCGAGAGGATCGATCTCGAAGAAGCTCAGGCTCCCCATCTGCTTCGCCTTCCTGCTGTACTCCTGCGTGTAAATGACTATCTCGTCGGACACGTGGAAAAACACGTTCGCCTTTGCGGACTCCATGACGTCGGCCACCCAGAACTGGCGGACGTAGTTCTGCGAGATGTGGTTGGCCTGCGGGACAACCTTTTCGTTCAGCCAGAATGTGAGAACGCTGATGACGACCGAGAAGAGCATGACGGGCACAACGACGCGGGTCATGGAGATGCCGCCGGTGCGCATGGCGATTATCTCGCTGTCGCGCCCCATGCGTCCCAGAGTGAGGAGCACGGAGAAAAGAGTCGCGACCGGGAACCCGAGCACGAACATGGCCGGGATCCTCAGGAGGATTATCTGGGAGACTATGCCGATCGGGATGCGCTTGTTGAAGATCAGCTCGGCCATGATGTAAAGGGTGTTGCCGATCATCAGGACGACAAAGCCGAGGATAATGCCGATGAAGAACACCGACATCTCGCGCCATATATATCGATCTATTATCTTCATTGAGCCCTATCTTTCGGGTGCTTCAGGTCGGATTATACCCTTAACACCCGGCAGGCATCCACAACTTAGGTTCCCGGCAAGCGGGCGAAATGTGTCCGATCCGCGGCATCCGTGGTTGTATCCAAGGCCCGAACGTAAGTGAGGGCGCTCCAATGCCCGAACGCAGGTGTGGGCGATCCCAGAACTCTTCAGGTACGTCCCGGATAGGCAGGCGCCCTCACTCACGTTCGGGCCTCGGATGCACTTCGCGCTTTGCATACACTTCGCGCATCGGATACGGTTCGCGCATCGGGTATCGATTGCATTGGCCCTTACATATTGACCGATTGCAGCGGCGCGCGGTTCAGAGCTTGACAGCAACGCCGGGGCAGAGTATATATGCAATGCCGTTCGTGCGCGGATGGCGGAATCGGTAGACGCGCTAGGTTCAGGGCCTAGTGGACGTAAGTCCATGGGGGTTCAAGTCCCCCTCCGCGCACCAGGCGAAAGAAAACCCCGCAACGCATGCGGGGCTTTTTTTCTTATCGAACGGACCGTTAATGCCGGCCGGATTATAACTCGTAGACATAGACATGCGACGTGCTCATGTCGGGGATGTACATCTTGTGCGTGTGCGGGTTGCAGGTGATGATCCTCGGATCGTTCCCGCACGGAACGTCCCACAGCTTGGAAAGAGTATCTGCATCGAAGACGATCAAACGACCCGGAGCGGTCACATAAATCGCGCCGCCCATGTGATCGACCCCCTGCACTGCTCCATGCGTTGAGTTGATCGTCTGGACATGGGTGTAAGTCCCCGCATCCCAGACCTCGAGATTTCCGATGTCGTCGCTGCCGAAGCAGAGCTGGTCTCTGTAGGGATCGTAGTCCATGTCCGACATCATCGGATAATCGATCGTGTCGGTGACGAATGTCGTGATGACGGACCAATCTTCGGCATCCCTGACTTCGACGACCGGATACGGGTTGGGGCTGTTGCGGCAGTACACAAACAGCCGATCGCCCTCCATGTCGCCCTCAAGGATGTTCGGAAACTCCGCCGTCCAGTATATCGTGTAGGTGGGGGAGCTCTGTGTGTAGTCCCAGGTGATAAGCCGCTTCGCGATGGGATCGGACAGGACCGCGACTGACAGGTCCGCGAAAAGTTTGACATCGCCGCAGAAGAATATCCCGGTAGGAACGTCCACCGGGAGGTAGAACTGCTTGCCCGCGCCTCCGTCAAGGTCCCAGAGGTCCACGAGGAGGTCTCCGAAACTGAGCATGTTCGGTGCGAGAATTTTCCTTGCCTCGCTGCTTATGTCGAACGGTCCGGGCATACCGAAGAACCCGCCGCCGGTCTTCTGGAACACTTTCTCCACGCTCTCATCGTTGCCGATCCTGTAGAACCCGAAGTCGAGCACCGGCGCAGCCTGCGTGCAATCCACCCATCCGTCATTCTCCTCCATGTCGACCTGGGAGCAGTACGGCGAATGGAAACCTGTAAGGTCGGCAATCAACTGCGGTGAGGGGATAGCCAGAATCTCGACCTCCATGGGCTCGTCAAGCGTGCCCGTCGCGCTTTCATCGTCCGTTACCCTCAGCTGCACGTAGTAGGTGCCCACGGCATCCCATGTGTGCCAAGCCTCCGGGCCCGTTTCATCGTATGTGCCGTCGTTGTCCCAGTCCCATTCGTACGTGACGATACCCTCTCCGGGAATATCGTTGTCTGGGTCGTAGGAGCCCGTTGCATCGAAATTCAGGTGATCCCCCTTGTAGTACGGCGACTTGGGCGTGGCTATCTCAGCCACCGCGACGGGGTCCTTGTAAGGCATTTCATCGGTCACATGCACGCTCGCCGTGAAGTATGCGGCGAGCCTGGCAGAGGTGGGATACACGAAACCGGGGAAGCCGGAGCCGTAGTTGTCCGGATCGGCGCTCTCGATGACCACGAGCACGGGGAAATCGCCTGTCGCGTACGGGGTCACGTCCGGCACCGTGAGAAGGAATTCTATCCCATCCTCGCTTGTGCCGGTGACCGCCGCGGCCAGGTCGGGTCCCTCGAAGGAAGCCACCTTGCCATCAATCAGCCCGTCGGGAGTCTCAAGATGTATAGCGGTTATCTCGTCGAGATACGTGGACGGCTCCAGCGCGCCCTGATGATCCAGCACGGTCAGGGTGAGCTCAAGAGTCCCCCCGAAGAGCGACGAGTCGACGTAATACATTTCGGACTGGTCGGTGGCCAGGGATGCGAAGGCTTCCTGGCAGTTGGCGCCCGTCGGGAAGTCGTCAGGGATGTTCATCGGAGGATTGTTCATCGGTTGAAGCCAGCTCGCCACGACGGCATACTGGAACCGGAATTGCGGGGCGCCCCCCACCATCGGGAATTGAAGATCATAGCGTCGCGTGAGGGAATTCCCCGCGGAGAAGTAGCCCCGGGGATTAGCGCAAGCCGGGTCGAGCAGGAATTCCATCAGGTCATCCTCTTTGCCCAGGCCGTCGCAGAAGTACCTGTACCCGTTCAGCGTCGCAAGCCAGTTGTCGGACGGCGTCCCGAGCTTGCCCCTGGTGAACCCGAACATCGTGCCGTAGGACGTAAACTCGGACGGGTTGAACCATCTGGTCATGCCGTCCGCGTTCAACACCCTGAGGTCGTCCGACGCCGCGTATCGGATCAGCGGATCGACGATCCCGGAGATAACGCCGTCACCGATGCACACGCCCCGCACATCGAAACCGGTATACAGATCCAGCCCCGGAAAGGGATGAGCGAACGTCACGTCCACCACGACATGCCCGACGGCAAAATCCGAGGATGGATCGATGACTATCGACATCATGTGTTTGCTCGATGCGGGCGGCTGCATGAATTGCGTCACGTTGGCCGTGAAATCGGCTCCTCGCAGGGGAACGATGTCGGCCGTGCGCGCAGCGGGATCCAGCGTGACGTCCCATGCGCCCCAGAGATGGGTATTGGCGCACGCTTCAGGGCGGTCTCCGCCCGGCGTCTGCAGATCGGGAGACGTCGGCACGACTCTCCCACCGGAGCACGAGACTGCCAATATCGTGGCCAGAGTGACCGCACTCAGAATCATCAGGAATCGGGACATGATGACGGACCTCCTTTGCTTACCAGGACATGGTGTGCTTGCCTTATCAAACGACAATGTTAGATAACCGGTCCGGGAATGTCAAAGAGCACAGCCCGGAGAAACACAGTCTGATCTACCCTTGAAACACGAGCACGCTGTCGCCGCCCATGTCGGGAACGTATATCTTGCCCGTAGTAGCTTGACCTCTCGGCGAACGGCTCCCCGGGCGCGATCTCAGGACCGTAGAAAACCTCGTATCCGAGACCGGCAAACGAGTCGAGTTCGGCTTGCTCTAGGGTTGATTCTGTAACTTGGGAAGCCACAAGAACTCCTTAACTCTCTAAAGTCTTGACAACCCTGTATACCCTCTCAAGTCTTGACAACCCTGTATAAGTGTGGTATAGTCTCAATGTCCTCTGCCAGTGGCAGCAGGATCCCAAAAGGCTTTCCGCTGAGCCAGCCTGGCGAATCAGCGGTTTTTTCATACCCACTTTGGCTTCCCTTTGATCAAGCCAATGGTTGATGGTCTGTCGGCAACGAAAGCCGTGATGAAATGCGCTCGTCTGGCACCGGTCATCTGGATGACTACTACGTAGTCACCCTGAACAACAGTGACTCTCCTTGACGCATCCACTTGCTTTCGGCGGTTGTCCCATCCCTGGTATGAGTCAGCCGATGAGTCCTGAAGTGCTGCCTTTATCCAGTCGATCCGCTCAGCTCGCTTTTGCGAGAAGGTGTCATCTTGAGTCACTACCGTGTCGTAGAAGCAATGGTCGAATCTGCTCTTTCGGAATCTCACCTTGATTCCGTCGAATGTCTCTATCGGACCCCGACAGTACACCTTCTCGTAGTGTGCTCTGTAATCGCCCTCACCGCCGTATTTCACCAGAGGGGGGTAGGACATCTACTGTCCTCCCATCAGATCGATCACAAATACGTTGAATTTCGACTCGGCCCGATGCGTGTGCCGGATCGTGTGCCCCAGCCGGCTCTCGAGTAGCTCCACTACCTGAAGCTTCGCACTCCCAGACAGCAGGGTTCCGTTCAACCTGGCCGATGCAGCACCCGTTAGCACGTCAGCCACTTGTATCAGGACGGATTCCCTTGACCTCACAGCCTGCACACTCGCGACCTCAGCCGATAGGTTCGAGTACTTCAGACATCGCTGAAGCACTGTCAGCCGCTCGGGACGTCGGTTCATCTTATAGTCGCAGAAGACGCAGTACGTGTTGGAGTCCATTATCCAGTTGTGGAGCATCTGGTAGTAGAACTTGTAGAATCCAAGCTCTTGATCGTCATCATGAAACTTGAGGAGGTTCACTTTGTCCTGCTCGACGGCAATGCATCTGAACCGCAACTCATCTCCCTGGTCCACGAACCAGTCCATCAGAGATCGATAGAACCCCAGCCTCGACCTGGAGACCTTCTGCCACTTGAATTCGCCCCCGATCCGGTGCGTGTCCCGCAGGTCATGAATCCCGTCTTTGAAAGGCCCGCGATCCTCGGTCCTGAGCCACAGGCTCCCAATGACCATGTACGCGGCCTGTGGATGGCGCGAAGATAGCAGGTCAGGCCGGCTCTCGTCGCAGTAGACGTCATATTCCATCGGGTTCTCCATCTTTGGTCACAGCCTCGTCTCCATAAGTCTCAAGCGAGGTCCACGTTATGCTCCAATCTCAGGTCGGCACCGCCAACGAAACCAAATACCACTTGCCAGGTGTCCCCGCCGGGTTCTCTGTCCTTGTCCCGGTAGAACACCTGAGCATGCGGACGCAACGCCTCGGCTATCTGGTTGACTATCTCAAGATCGCCCTTGCTGTAATTGATGAATAGGCGCATTTCCGATCAACTCCGATCATCCCCATTCAATACGAGCAACAAACGCATAAATACCCCCGTCTGGTAGATCATGTATTCAACATCCTTTTCCGACCAGCCTTCTCCGTGCTTCACGGCGTCGTTATGATACTGCGTATAGCACGCCAGTAGTCTTTCAAAGAGGTTGCGAATCTGAACATGAGCACCGCGAACTTCCATCCATTGCAGCAGGAGTTCTTTCTGATTCTCAAGGTTCTTCCGGTTGCCAAGCATCCTTCGCACCAGCTTCTCAAGCGCTGATCGAAGTTCGTCCAGGAGGTTGCGGTACTGGGCGGTGTCCTTCTTAAGGTAGATCTCCAGTGCCCTGTCGAAGTGCTTGGCAGCAGCCGGATGACGCTGCAGCCAAGCCAAGATATCGTTGATGACGGCCTTGTCAAGAAGCGCAGCGCCGCTTGGGTAGAGGGTCACTTGCTTGCCACGCCTAGCAATTCGAATATCGATCAACGGGCTGGCATCAATTGCACCCCGAATAGCATCAACTATATTGGCAACGTAAGGGCAGTCATGTTCTGAGAGAAGCCAGAAGACAAGGTGCAACGAGAGGACCAACTCCTGCACGTTACTGGCCAGGGCCATCGTGTTGTATATCGTGGTGTCACCAAAGAACTGGCCAAGAGGAGCTAGCATCTCTCTTGCCCGTCGAGGAGCCGACGCGAGGCCTGTTCCAGACTCGGCTGGTTGCCTGAGCCCAAGGACCAGGCAGAACCTATTTGACATGCTCGGTTGCTCGACTATGAATTGCCCTACGGTACTGTCAAGGGCATGCAAAAGGCGGTTCTTAAAACGGTTGAACTCCTCCTTCTCATCAAGCTGAATATTCCATCGTCGGTAGTGATTGAGCATTAGTCGTGTGTAGTTCAGATCGCGTCTCCTCTCGCGTTTGCACGCTTTATTGTGCCATGAGTTCAGCGAGCCCAGACTTTGGCCACCACGAATATCTCCCGACATCGGCTTTGGCAACAAGGAATCGCGGATGCGGGTCAGCGTCGCCCTTTGTTCATCATTTGCTTTGATGGCCGCAAAAAGCGGGTTAATGGTTCCGGCGAGCTACTTGCGCTTCTTGAAGTGCCCCGAGTAGTACTCATCCCTGGTGGCTTTGATCCGCTTGTGCCTTTCGTCTTCGTCCATGCACTGAAGGGTCACGGTCTGTGCGAGCGGGCTCACATAGGTCACCTCGTACGGAACGCCCTCGATCTCCGTACGCTCGCCGACCCTCGGGAGAGTCTCCGCAAGCTCGATGTAGCTGTCATACTCGTAACTCAGGCAACACAGGAGGCGTCCGCAGTTTCCCGAGATTTTGCCGGGGTTCAGGGGGAGATTCTGGGCGCGGGCCATTTTTATGCCGATCGGCTGGAACCCGGCCAGCCAGGACCGGCAGCAGAGCGTCCTTCCGCACGGGCCGCATCCGATGTACAGCTTCGCCTCGTCCCGCGCCCCGATCTGGTGCAGCTCGATTCGGCACCTGAAGATGCCCGCAAGGTCTCTGACAAGCATGCGGAAATCCACTCGGCCTTCCGCCGCGAAATGGAACGTCACCTTGCGCCGATCGAAGCGGATGTCGGTCGCAAGCATCTTCATCTTCAAGCCGTGATGCTGGACCCGCTCGCTGCAGACATCCAGAAACTCGCTCTCGTCCTTCTCGATCTCTTCGAGAGTCCTCTCGTCCTCGGATGTGAGGTACCTGACCGCGACTCCGTCGACAACCTGCTCGACCGTCTCGACGGGCTCGGTCTCCTCTTCGACCTCGTCGGGCTCCAGGTGTCGCTCCTGCACACTTGACGGCTCTGCAATCTGCCTGAGAACCCGACCCCAGTCTTCCCCGAACTCGTCGCGGAATATGAACTTCTCCCCGTGCCTGGGCTCGCCTATCTCGGGATCCCACTTGATCTTTCTTACCGAGCCGAGCTTACCGTGAGCAAATTCTATGTATGACGGTTCTTCCCGCTCTTTCTCGTTCGTCTCGTCCATAGCCCAATTTATCCTCAAATCCCTGCCAGCCTGAAGTATAACCTCTCCAGCGCAATATCGAAACTGCAGTTGAACCTGATTTTCTCCATGAAGTCATGGATCTGATCGATGGCCCTGTTGCGTCGGACGGTCTTCTCGACCGCCATGATGTCTCGGATCAGTCGGGACAGCAGCAGGGCTTTGCGACCCTGGCCCCATCGACTCTCGCGGGCGGAGCTGTCGTCCGCGCGCCAGTTCACCGGGCTGAGGGGATAGTCGCGCGAGGAGGCAAGGTGCCGTCCGATCTCAAATGAGTCGCCGCCCCGCGGAAGATCAGCCTTCCGCTCAAGGGTCGAGAGGCCCTCAGCGAGGTCCCAGAATTCTCTCTTCCACTCCAGCGCTTTCTCAATGGTCGGCGTCCCGTCGGAATCCATGAGAGCGGACGACCACGCGCTCACCTGCCGGACCCTCTCCCCGTATCCCTCGAGATGCATCCATCGCAGATACAGGCCGGGACGTCCCCCGGCAAATCGAAGCGCCTCTTTCGATGCTTCGGACGAAGGGGTGTCGCCGATGTTTCGGGCGAAGCCCTCCATTTCCTGCGATGCAAGAAGAGTGAATCGCACGTTGTAGGCGCGGGATCGAACTGTCGACAGCAGCGCGGACGGAGTGTCGGTGATCAGAATGAACCTGACATGATCGCCCGGCTCTTCGAGTGTCTTCAGGGCGCAGTTGGCGGCGGCGGGAGTTATGTTCTCCGCACGGTCCAGGATCGTGAGCCTGTCGCGACCCGACCCCGATTTCAGAAGGGCAAGCGCAACGATCTCGCGCATCTCTTCCACGCCGATAAGACGATCCCGGGAGAGCACGAGAACGTCGGGATGCGTCCCGGCCCGAATCGCCCTGCACGACTGACAGTCGCAGAGTCCGCCGACGTCTCCGCTGCAATGAAGAGCCTTTGCCAGCGCCAGGGCGGTCGCAAGCTTGCCCACACCGCCCGGACCGGAAAACAAAAGCGTCCCCGGAAGTCGTTCGGACATAATGAGATGCCCAAGCACTCTCGTCGGCACGTTCTGCCCACAGATACCGCTGAAGCTGCCAGGAGGCCGTTCCGATCGGGCGATCAACACCAGTGTTCAGCACATTAGCGATAGAGGTCCAGAAGGAGACCCTCTATTGTGCCCAACTCCTTCAGTATTTTGAAATCGGGAGCGCCGTCGAGGACAAACCTGCTCAACTCCTCAAGCTCCACGTTGACGCGCTTGACCACGAGCAACTGCTTGCGCTTCGAGAGACCCTTTCTGCCGGCGGCCAGCCGAACAGTGAGGACTTCGTCGAGGTACACTCTCAGGAATTCCGCGATCTTCTCGCGATAGCTTTCGAGGTCCTCCAGGAGCCTTCTTTTCGCGAGCACTCTGGCAAGACCCTGGATCTCTCCGAACAGACCGGCAAGACGCTTCTCCGCGCCCGCATTTGCCACCGTATCGAGTATGTTCTGGAATTGGGTCCGGGTACCCTCATCGACGCCTTCAGGTTCCGCCCCACGGGCCCCGGATGCGCCGCCGGCGGGCCTGGACCGTTCCGCCTGCGATTTCCTGATCTTGTCAACCGGATCCGGCATGGGAATCAGTCGACGTGCCGAGCGTCCAGCGCCTTGTTCGACATCATATCGTCGACCATGTCCTGAATGACGTACAGAAGATCGGCCCTGAGAACAGGATCCTCTCCGTCCTGGGCCTCGTATGAGTCGTGAACCTGGATCGATTCGAAACTGCCGCTCCATACAATGCTTCCGCCGACTCCCTCAATGAGCTTACCCCTCACGCCCGCATTGACTCTGAAAGTCGGCGACGGCCTGGTGCTTGTCGCCCCGCTGGGCATCTCCAGCGTCGTCAGCACGTTGATGGCCAACGCGTCCACTCCATACTCCTGGCACAACCAGACCGCGCGGTCGTACATCACTAAGCCGCCGAACCTGGAATCGTCATACGGAATCTGCACGATCTCCACTCCCTCGACACCGCTGAGCGCATTCGTCAACATCTCATCACACTCAGGCCCGTAGTTTTCTATCTCGGCGGTTGACTGAAACGCGACAACGCCGATGCGCTTGATCGCGGGAACATCATAGTCGTGCATTGGCTCAAGGGTGAAGTGCGGGCGATTCAGAGCCTCTTCGGGAGGGACCTCAGTGCCCTGAGGCAGTGTGGGATCAAATATCTGTCCAGCGCCTTGATTCGATGCCTGAGGCGATCCGTCGGGCCCGTAGCTCGCCCCGGGATATGCCGGGTACGGATTGGGATAGTCCTCGGGAGGAGGCGGGAAATTCTCGGGAAACGCCCCCCGAACAAGTCCCTGGCTGCCGAACGCGGTCTCCGTGAACGCAATCTGCGCCGTGAGCCGTCCCTCGGACAACTGGTAGATGAATCCCTCGAAAAGGTTGATCGTCTCGCCGTTATCGTACGCTTCCCTGGCGAGCACGAGCTGGCTCGGAAGACCCGACCGGTTCTCGACGAGCGCATATGCAAGCCCGCCCCGGACCATCGGAGCCAGGTAAAACCCGTATGACGGAAGCACCTGGAAACTCAACGCGGTCCAGTCCAGGGTCAGATCCATGCTGCTGAATTCCGACTCGCTCCGGCGGCTGCCGTCGGCGTTGTAGACATACTGCCGGCCGTTGGCCAGGGAAAGCCCGGTTTCGGTTCTCGATCCCGAGCTTGCCGCGGTGATAATCCAGTCCATGGAGTACTCATAGGAGAGCACGACAAGTCCCTGGAGGGCCCCCTGCTCGTCGACGCCTTGGACGAAAACCAGCTTGTCCTCGCCTGCATAGACTCCGGGGTAGTCGTCCGCCAGGGCCGGCACGCTCGCAATACTCACTATTGTGAGCACCATAGCCGCCCAGACCCACTTATATGTGATTTTTCTCATAGCGACCCTCGTCAGCTTAACTTGATACCAACTGCGCCCTGTTATGAAAGGCGCCGGGAAACGTCAGCGCGGCTTGTCCTTTCTGTCGGTGTTCCACCACTGCATCCCGGTCTCGCCCTTGGCTCGAAAGCTCCAGTAAGCAAGCGAGATGATGACAACGATCCCGACAAGGACGAACACCGCGATACCGAGCCCCCACCGATGCCCCGAAAGGAACGCGAACCACGCGGGGCCCTTCCAGATCGCGACAAACACCACGGCCAGCAGGATGAGAACCCATATCGCGCGTGCGATCGGATGGCTCATCCAGTCCCTCGGGGGAGGCGGGAAGTCCTCAGGCAACATCGACCCCTTCGGGGGCCTGGCTCCGGTCCTCTGAAGGGCCTCATGGAGATCGGGCGTTTCGTCTTCGTTCGGCATACGTCTCCACTCCCCGGTCCGACGGCTGGTTCCTTGTCCGGGGTCGACTTTATCTCGGTTAATATCCTCTATTATAGGTGAAATCCGCCGCAGAGTCAGCCCGGTGAGACACAATCATGACAACCCAAAAATCCTGTGGCGCCCATATGTCCGCCCTAGCGGACAGATGGGTGATTCTCCTTGCGAAGGGACACCCATCCGTCCGCCCCTCGAGGACTCAGGGCGTACGTATGGGCGCCACGGGTCAAAAAAAACGCCCCCGACGAAGCGGGGGCGGAAAGGAGATTCACGCAAATCGCTTGGGTGGCGGTGGCAGCTGCTGTCCCTTCGGAAGGCAGGTGTTACCGTCACACCGCAACATCCCAGCTTGTCTCGTCGTCGAAGACAACGATGTCGCCTGCGCCAGCCGCCGCGCTCGTCGCACCCCAGACTACCGATGCAATGTCGACATCAGAGCCATGGGTCGATTCGTCGCCGAAGATGGTATCAGAGGGATCAAAGTCCATCGCCTGCCGCCGGATCTCCATCTCAGGGGGTGCAAGAATGTTCCCGGCGCCATTTCCGCTTCTACTGCAGCCCAAACACAGAAACGCCTGTACACAGCAAATCAGTGCAGCCGTAACCACAATGTTGTACGTCTTCATCGCTTCACTTTCCTTTCCAGTGGGCTCATTCAAGATCCACCGTGAACTCAAATACGGAATAGGCATTCTCCTCCTCGTACGGGGGATTGAGATCCGACCAGTAATTCAGCGCGATGCCGATGTAGTCGCCGTCGGGGAAATTCACGGCATGGAACTCATCTACGCAGTACATATCCAGCCACTCATCGCCGCACGGATACCAATACACGCCGTTATCGTTGCTGTAATCAGTCCAGAATGCGAAATGCAGGGCTGTGTGCCCGCCCCATTGCTTCGAATACATATATGCTGTTGACGGATCGTAAAGATCTCCGCAGCAGTCGGGATCCGTGATCGGCTCGCCGTTGTTCACGTTGTAGTAGAAGCTGTACGCCTCGGGCTGGTTCGCTGTTGACGGGAAATCATTGATCGGGTCGGTCACCGGCATCTTCACAGGCAGCTCCCAGCACGCCTCGACCGCGTAGCCCGCCACCACCGCCTCGCCCGGCGGCAGCCATATCCGGTACGTCCGCGTCGCCTCCCCGTAGTGCGCAAAGATGTGCCTATTTTCATTGGTGTAGAAATCCTTGTACGCGTTCAGATTCGCCGTCGGGACCCCGGTCGCGTATTTCCCCTCCCAGTAGTTGAATATAGGCTGCGGCAGACCCGAATCGTACGACGGGCTCCATCGAAGCGTGAACCCGTCCGCGTTCATCACCTGCGGGTCCCCGAGCTTCCGCCACGACACACGGAACGGCTCCGGATACGGAGGAAACTTCTCGTCCCCTTCATTTACGTAAGAACCGTTAAACATGATGATCCCCTTGACATCGAATCCCGTGTACTGCGGGAACCCGGGGAACGGATGAGTGATCTTGACGGTGAGATCGATCGTACCGTCGCCGTTGTTCTTGATCTTCGTGATCTCAAGGCAGTTTGTGCAGTACTCCTCGAGGAACTTAAGCGCGTTCAGGTGAAATCGTCCCCCTCTTCGCGGCACCAGGTCCACTCGGTCATGGCTCGGCGGGATGAAGAGTGTCCACTCCCCCCAGAGCCGATACGGTCCGTCGTTACTCCCGGCACACAGAGCGCTTGAGCCGACATCGAGCCTCGGCGTCACCGGCCCTTGCTGCGAATGGGCACAGCCCACCAGCATCGCCATGACGATGACGACAACCACTCCTCTGAACATATCGATCCCCCTTTCAAAAGGGAATGTTGATAATGGGGTCAGGCAATTACAGCCTGCAGTCTGAAGCTACCACTCATTTCGGGGTGCGTCAATAGGCAAAACTCAATTATGCGAAAGACCGGCTCGTGTGCAAGTCAGTACCTACTTAATTGTCATCGGAAACCCGGCCCAACACCGCAGCAGGAGCCGATTCCCATTGTTATGCGCAGGCCTACAAGTATACAGACGATCATGCGACGGCGACGCGGGCGGCATTAAAGGAAACGGGTCGCTTTGAGAAGAGACACCCATCCGTCCGCCCCTCGACAGGCTCGGGGCGAACGTATGGGCGCCACGGGTCCACGCTTACCATCAGCTTCTGAGTTCCGCACGAAAGAAAACCGCCGGAATGTCCAGCGGGGTCGAACAGGGTCGATTTGAAAGGGAACCGATATCTTACTTGCCTTCGGCGAGGCGGTCGGCCAGATGATCCGGCAGGCCCGCGTCGCGGATTTTCTTCTGCGTTTTCTCTACATCGTAGTCGACCCTGACGAATTTGATCTCGTGGGCCACGAAATCGTAGAGGACCACGCTCGCGCGCGGATCACCGTCCCTGGGCTGCCCGACCGATCCGACATTGACGATCCACTGCTCCTCGGGGTCGAGGGTCACGGGGTTGTCCCACCCGAAATGTTTCTTGACATCCTGTCCGGGCAAATAATCCGCCTTGCCGTCGACCCGCTTGACCATCAGCGCGGGCTGGTGCGTATGCCCGACGAAGGTGATTCTGATCTCCGGATCCATCCCCTCGAAAGCTTTCGCCGCCTCCTCCTTGTTGCGGACATAACCCATATCCGAGTTAGGGGCGTAGTGGCTTACTCGAATCTTGAACCCGAGCGGGGTCTTCTGGATGTACTCCTCTGGAAGATGGCAGAGCCACTCGAGGTTCTCCTTCTCGCCGTTGGTGAGAATGCTCCTGGTAAACTCAATTGCCTGACGCGCGTTGGGATTCACGCCTCGCAGCTTGCCCTGGGTGCCGAGATACCTCTCGTGATTCCCCATGATGTGAACGGCGAAATCCCTGACGAGCCTCACGCATTCCTTCGGCTGAGCGCCGTAACCGATGATGTCTCCAAGTCCGATGAATTTTTTGTGGTTGGTGATATCCATCATCTTGAGGCGTCCGAGCGTGCGCTCGAGGGCATCAAGATTGGCGTGGATGTCGGAGAACATGACTAACGTGCTTTTGGGATCCATTGTGTCGATCTGACTCCTGTGTCTTTTCTGAAGGAGCCTCCGTGAAAAAGACAAGAGAAAAAGGGGCTATGCCCTAGCCCCTGCCCCGGTGAACCGCCTTTTGCCCGTGGGCAGGATAGAGCAATTCAGGAACGGATGCAAGAGTTTGCGGATTTTTTCACATTCTCTCATCAGGCCCACAGTAACCTATATCGGCCTTTCGCGCGCGCCTTGAAAGCTGCGTTCCAGTCGATTTCCGGATTTCCCTGGAGGGTTTCTAATCCTCGAACAACTCCGCCTGGCACTCATCGGGTCTTCCGAATGGGTATTCCACGCCGAGATGCTCGCAGGCGGGACGCGTGACGCATCGTCCGCGCGGCGTTCGCTGCAGAAAGCCTATTTTGAGGAGGTACGGCTCCATTACATCGGTGATCGTGTCCCGCTCCTCGTTCAGGGTCGCGGCGAGCGTTTCGATCCCCACCGGACCGCCGCCGTAATACTCGACTATCAGGCTGAGAAAACGACGGTCGAGCGTGTCGAGGCCTCTTTCATCTACGCCCAGACCGTCGCACGCCGACACGGCCACCTTGCCGTCGATGGTCCCGTCGCCCTTCACCTGCGCCCAGTCTCTCACCCGCTTCAGAACCCTGTTTGCGACCCTCGGCGTGCCCCTGGCCCTCTTGGCTATCTCCAGCGCCCCGTCGGGACTCAGACTGACTTTGAGCACCTTCGCCGATCGATTCAGAATTGTCTCCAGCTCGTCGACGCTGTAAAAATCGAGATGCTGGACGATTCCGAACCGGTCTCTGAGCGGCCCGGTGAGAAGACCCGCACGCGTGGTCGCCCCGATGAGCGTGAAATTTTCGAGCTTGAGCTGGATGCTCTTGGCGTGGGGACCGGTGCCTATGAGGATATCGATCACGAAATCCTCCATCGCAGGATACAGGGTCTCCTCCACCGTCCGATTCATGCGATGGATTTCGTCGATGAAGAGCACGTCTCGCGGGCCGAGGTTGGTGAGGATGGCGGCAAGGTCCTTGGCTTTTTCGAGTGTCGGACCGCTCGATGTGATCAGATTCACGCCGAGCTCTACGGCGATTATGTGGGCGAGCGTGGTCTTGCCGAGTCCGGGAGGCCCGTAAAAAAGCACATGATCCAGGGCCTCCTTCCTGTCGCTTGCGGCTTGCAAAGCGACCGACAGAGTATCCTTCACTCGCGTCTGCCCGACATAATCGACGAGCCGTTTGGGCCTGAGCGATGGGAGCTCGACCTCGTCTTTGCGCTTCCTGGACTGAATAATACGCTCGGCCATCGCGACGAATGATACAGTAAATCGAAGGGTCTTGCATTTGGACGGGATCTCACCCACTGGCCCCCTCTCCATAATTCAGACCTCACCCCCCTTCCCCCCTCCCCATCCGCCGCGGCGGATGGGGAGGGGGGCTAGGGGGGTGAGGTGGAGAGGGAGGAAGGGGCGTGAGGTCAGGACATGCTAAAATACACCCCCGATGCGCGAATCCCTCTTCGACAAACCCGATCTTCCATTTGAGCGCAAACCCGACGAGTTTAACGAGCGCTCCGTCGATCTCCTCAGGCAGGTCATCGAGTACCACAACCGAAGGTACTACGTGCTCGACGATCCGGTGATTTCGGACGCGGAGTACGACGCTCTATTCCAACGTCTGCAGGAGATCGAGAAGAAGCACCCCGAGCTTGTCACGCCGTCAAGCCCCACGCAGCGGGTCGGCGGAGCGCCGCTCGAACAGTTCGAGACCGTCAGACACCGTTTCCCGATGCTTTCGCTTCAGAACTCGACCACACACGGCGAATTAGTCGAGTTCGACAAGCGACTCAGAAAGGTTGTGGATGCGCACGCGATCGATTACGTTGTCGAGCACAAGATCGACGGGCTGGCAGTGAGCCTGACATATGAGAAGGGGTCGCTCGTTCTTGGCGCGACCAGAGGCGACGGCACCCAGGGTGAGAATATCACCGCGAACATCAGGACGATCCGATCCGTCCCGCTGACTATCGATTACGACGGCTCAGTGATCGTGCAGGGGGAAGCATTCATCGGAACCGAGGATTTCCTGCGCTTCAATCGCGAGCAGGAGGAAAAGGGGGAGAGAACTTACGCGAATCCGAGAAACACGGCCGCGGGAAGCCTGCGCCAGCTCGACGGCAAAATCACCGCCTCGCGACCCCTCGACTGTTTCATGCACTCGATCCGCAATTACACCGACCTGGGTCTGAAATTCCACCATGAGGCGCTCGACCGTCTGGACAAGCTCGGGTTCAAGGGCACCCCGTTTCGTGGAATGGCGCACGGGATCGAGGAAGTGATCAGAATCTGCGACGAGCAGCACGAAGTCAGGGAGAAGCTCGACTACGGGATCGACGGCCTGGTGGTGAAGGTGGATGAGTTCCGCATACAGGAGATCGCCGGATTCGTGGCGAGGGCGCCGAGGTTTTCGATCGCGTTCAAATATCCACCTCGGGAAGGCACAACGAGAGTGCTCGACATAAAGGCGAGCGTGGGACGCACCGGGACGCTGACGCCGGTCGCAACGTTCGAGCCGCTTTTTCTCGACGGGTCGACGGTAACTCACGCAAGCCTGTACAACATGGATGAGATCGAGCGAAAGGACATCCGCGTCGGCGACCGGGTCGTGATCGCGAAAGGCGGAGACGTCATCCCGAAAGTGATCAAGGTGCTCGATGCGGACAGCCCCGAGCACGCGAACCGTCCGAAGTTCGCCATGCCGCACAAATGCCCGATATGCGGGTCGCGCGTGGTGAAGGACCCGGACGCCGTCAGCTACCGGTGCATCTCGAACAACTGCCGCGCGATCCTGCAGAAGCGTATCGAGCACTTCGCAAGCAGAGGCGCGATGCGCATAGAGGGCCTGGGGCCAAAGATCATCGAGAGATTTCTCGACGCCGGCCTGATCGAGGACATCCCGGATATCTACGACCTCGATTACGAAGAGATAGCGTCGATGCCCGGCTTCGGAGAGAAATCGGCCGAGAACCTGCGCAATGAGATCGAGGGCTCTAAGTCGCAGCCGTTGTGGAGACTCATACACGGGCTTTCAATTCCAGGAGTGGGAGCGGAGGTCGCGAAGCTCCTGGCGACCGAGCTCGGGAGCTATCAGACCGTCGCAAGCGCAGACATCGACACCCTTTCAGAGATTCCCGGCATCGGACCCGTGCTCGCCGAGAATATCCACCAGTTCTTCCGCGATCCCGAGCGCACGGCCTTGATAACAGGACTCAAGGAGGCAGGGCTGGCTGCGTTCTCCGAGAGAATCGAGAGACCTTCATCCGGAGAAGGAAAGGATACTGCGGGGCCATTCGCCGGGAAGACTGTCGTACTCACAGGGACCCTCGCCAATTTCACGCGGGAGGAGATGGCGGACAAGCTGAACGCAGCTGGCGCAAAGGTATCGGAGACCGTTTCGAAAAAAACCGACTTCGTGATCGCGGGCGACAAGCCGGGGAGCAAGTTTGACAAAGCTGAGAAGCTCGGAATACGGATTCTGAGCCAGGACGAAGCGGTCGAGATGCTGGAGAAGGGGTAACACGCGCCGGTCTGGTTTCCGAGTGGTCTGTCTAGTATTATAAAGGCTGATTAACGAGACGGGGAATCGAGAGACGACGCAATGGCTAGACAAATCGGCTATTCGATCATTCTGATAATCCTGCTCGCGGGTACGGGGGCGTGGTCGCAGGAAGGCGGCTCGAACACAACTGTCGAGCCAGACCAGGCCTCTGTCACCATCGATGGCTCCTGGGTGACCCAGACGGGTAATCTTGTCGAGGTGGAACAGAACGGCACACGTGTTACTCTGACATTCCCCGATTTCGCCAGGATCATGTCCGCCACGTTCGAAAACGGGGTTCTGGTGTATATCACGCACTACAACGATCCGTCGAAAGAAGACTGCTACCTGGATGTTCCGGACAGCGAGCGAGCCGCGTGCCTGGGCTTTATCCAGAAGGGCGATGAGCGTCATCGCTTCACCCTGACGCTTTCCGAGAGCGGGATGGTGCTTTCAGGCGCCAAGGAGATTAACGTCCTGAAATGCGAATGGGATACCGACGAGAACGGGAAGACCTACAACCATCGTCCAGTCGGCTACGAATGGCAGTACTCCTCCGATTACCAGTGGCGCAGAGCGGAGTGCGACTTCACCGGTTTCCCTCCCCTGGGCGGGAGTATCATCGAGAGATTCGACCTCATCAATATGATGTTCTCGCGGTTCGGACTGGCAGGCGAGTTCTCGCTGGGGGATTTCGTGCCGAAGGACCGTGTCAAGTTTGTCTATGGGCAGAACTACATCGACGCAGACACGGGCGCACTCGTGGCGGCGAGCGAGGGAGCATCGGTGAATCATGTCGAGCCGCTGGACGGTCGAGTGTACCTTGACGAGGAGTCCGGGCTGTACATGATGGAGCTTTACCCCTACTCGCTTCGCTCATATCCGTCACTCCTCACGGCCCTCACAATGATGTGCTGCCAGATCCATGCTCTGGACGCCGCGGGTCTGGGTCAGACCCAGGCGACCACGCAGATCGAGATGGACAGCGTGGACTACTTGTGGAGTCACAGGCGGGCTCTCTGCTCGACCGAAGACGAGCTCTTCGACCATCACATTGATTTCCTCTCCAGGGCGCTGAGATTCAGGGCCATGCGGGAAGACTGACCTTCCCTCTTCGGCGCTGCACTTGCGACTCATGTCTGAATCCGATATCAGCTTCATCACGGTGAACTACCGGACGCCGGATCTGGTGGACCGGCTCATTGCCTCGATCAGGCGATTCCCCCCTGCCCTTTCATACGACATCATCGTCGTCGACAACTCGAGCTGCGACAACTCGGTCGAGTTTATCCGCGAGCGCCATCGCGACGTGACGGTTCTTCCCCTCGAAAAGAACATCGGGTTCGGGGGCGGCAACAACAGGGGCGGCGAGGTCGCGGGCGGACGAATGCTCATTCTCATCAACTCCGACTGCGAGATCACGCAGGAAAGCTTCGCGCCCGCGATTGAGTACATGGGGAATCATCCGGACGTCGGAATCACAGGTCTGAAGATAATCACTCCTGACGGGACGCTCGAGCAGTCGGCGCGCGGGTTTCCCGGCGCGTCAACGGGGCTTGTCGGACGGTCGACGTTTTTCGGGAAACTCGCTCAGAAGCTCGGCATGGCGGGCAAGAGCGGGATCGCGGGAAGGAATCTCATGGTCGATCCCGAAAAAACAGAGCCGTACGATGTGGACTGGGTCGCAGGGACCCTGATGATCGTCCGCCGCGATTGCTGGAACGCGATCGGCGGGTTCGACGAGGATTTCTTCATGTATTGGGAGGATGCCGATCTCTGCTATCGGGCCAAGAAGGCCGGATACAGGACCGTCTACTTCCCCGGGAATTCCGTGGTCCACAAGCCGGGATCGAGCGCGGCGAAGGACCCCGTTCCGGCGATCAAGTGGTTTCACGAGTCGGCTTACCTTTACCTGACGAAGCATATCTCCCCCCGACCGTCGCTTCTCCGCCTCTTCGCATGGTGCGCGCTGAACCTCAGGGCGAAAGTCCTGGCCGCAAAGGCTCGAAGCAGGCGGGCCCATTCTGAAAAGGGCAAGTAACTCATGTGCGCGTTTCTGCAGATTATCCAGTCTCCCTCCGGGACATCCGGCGGCATCCCTCCATGGCTGACCAGCGGACCGATCCCCGTGATCCTCGCGATTCTGCTGGGTTTCATCGTGCTTGGGGTTTGGGTGAATTTCCGCCTGAAGCGTGTGCAGCGGGATCTTCACGAGCTGGGCCACTCCTATTACGAGAAGGAGCGGATCATCTACAACGACTACAAGTCCGGACGGCTCACGGAAAAGGAATATAGTCGCAAGCACGAAGACCTTCTGGGGCAGATGCGAGAGGACTCAAGAAAAATGACGGATGGACGCCAGTGAGCCACGATTCTGCCAATAATAAGACTCCCGCTAGAGTCGGTTTCGTAACCATCGGCTGCCGAGCGAACCAGGCCGACACCTCCCGGATGATCTCCCGGCTTCCGCCGGATGCCGTCGAAATCGATATCCAGCGTGATCCGTGCGACATCATCGTGGTCAATACCTGCGCCGTCACCGCCAAAGCCGAGGCCGACTCAAGGAAACTCATCCGTCGTGCGAAGCGCTCGAATCCCGATGCGCTCGTCATCGTGACCGGCTGCGCGGTCGAGATCGATCCATCCGCCTGGCTTTCGCTGCCCGAGGTAGATCTGGTCATCGGATTGAGCGAGCGGGACAGAATCGAAGACTACATATTTTTGCATGGATCTCCGGGAGGGATTGTGGCTCGAAGGCCTCCAGGCGGGACGGACGGGGTCGGCGGATCTACGCCGCTTCGGGGGCACAAGTCCAGGCCCTTCCTGAAAATCCAGGACGGATGCAGCCGGGGATGCGCCTACTGCATCGTGCCGCGCGCACGCGGACCCGAACGCTCTCGGACGCTCCAGGCCGTTCGTGACGACATCCTGCGTCTTTCCGATGCCGGGTACATGGAAATCGTGCTGACCGGAGTACATCTCGGGCGATGGGGTCGCGATCTCGGGCTCAGCCTTTCGGACCTCCTGAATGCGCTTGAGAAAATCGACACGGACTCGCGGATCAGGCTGAGCTCCCTCGAACCCATGGACCTCGATCCGTCGTTGATCGAGCGGATTTTGACCAATCCCCGCATCTGCCCTCATCTTCACCTCCCCCTGCAATCGGGGGACCAGGGGATTCTCGACGCGATGGGTCGAGGACACACACTGCGGGATTACTCGACCCTGGTCGAGACCGCGATGAGAGTCCGGCCCGATGCCGCGATCGGCGCGGACGTGATGGTCGGGTTCCCGGGCGAAAATGTTGGTTCTCATCAAAATACATTGAGTTACATTAATAGCCTTCCCTTCGCATACCTCCATATTTTCAGTTTTTCCCCCAGGGACCGGACCAGGGCCGCAGAGATGCCGGGACGTCCGCAGGGATCTGACATCCAGAAGAGAATGAGAGATCTGAAAGCGCTGGACGCCGCCAGGCGCCGGGCGTTCAGGCTGTCGCAGCTCGGCAAAACCCGCATGTTTCTCATCGAGGCCCCTCCCTACCGATCCGGGCGCGTCACCGCCCTCAGCGATAACTTCATACGCATCTGTCCGGAAGCTAAAGATATACAAAGTCGCATTGGCAACCTGCTCCCTCTCATAATTGATAATAATAGCGTTGGCCCGGTGGAAGACTAGCAAGGCTTGCCCTTTGGTGGCAATGTCGCTGTAATCCGGCAACCCCGTCATGAGGACGGCAAGATGCTGAAAGGGTTCAGACTATATATTTCGAAGGGGAAGCTGTACCTTGCCCTGCTTGAATACGGGGAAAAGCAGATAACGTATGAGGAGATTGCATCCGAGATACAGAAGTCCGGAGTCGAGATATTCAACTCGGAGGGTATACAGCAGGCTCTGCGGGAGAGCATGTATACGGCGCTGGAGGCCGCGATTCTGCCTCCGTCAAGGCTGCCCGGGTCATGCTGGGTGACTATCGATCCGTACGAGGGGGTAGCGCGAGTCAATTTATATCCGCCTGCCGGCATGAGTCGTCCCACCATGGAAAGCGAAGTGGTCGAGGAAATCAAGAAGGCGGGATGCGGGGAATACCTGATACTCAACGACGTCATCCGCAGGAACCTCGATTCGATGAGAAAATCGGGGATGCCGCTGGTGTTCAAGGCCGCGGAGCGCAAGGATGCGGAAGTGAACATCGAGATCTCGGATGACCGTAAGACCGCGCACATGTCGTACAACCGCGCCTGGGGCGGCAAAACGCTGACACTTCAGGAAGCCGTGGGGAAGATCAATGCCGCCGGCGTCCGTTTCGGTATCGATGAGAACCGCGTCCAGACCGTTCTCAGCAACAATCGGGACGCGATCAAGCAGCGCGTCGCAAGCGCCCAGGAGCCGGTGAACGGAACGGACGCGAAGATCGAATACATGTTCGATGCCTACCACGCGAACGTCGGACCCAGGATCTCGGAGGACGACTTTGCCGATTATCGCGACCTGGGGCTCTTCGAGAATGTCGAGATAAACGCCCCGCTCGCACGAAAAACCTCTGCAACTCCGGGACAGGAAGGCACGGATGTCTTGGGCAAGCCCATGAGGGCCACCGCCGGCCGCGACCTCCCGCTGCCCAAGGGAAAAAACACCGGGGCCTCACCGGATGATCCGAACCTGCTCATCGCAACATCCGCGGGCGCTCCCAAGCTTGTCCACGGCAAAGTGAGTGTCGAAGAAATCATGATAGTCGGAGACGTCGATTTCTCGACCGGCAACATAGATTTCAAGGGCAACGTGCTTGTCAAGGGCATCGTGAATTCCGGGTTTTCGATAATCGCCACCGGCGACATCACGTGCAAGGATACAGTGGAGGGCGCGGACCTCAAGGCCGGCGGAAATATCTTCCTCAAGCGCGGCATCAAGGGGATGGGGAAGAGTGTGATCGAGGCCGGGCGCAACATCTACGCGCGGTTCATAGAGAGAAGCACGGTCATCGCAGGCGGCTCAGTCATAGTCGACGAGGCCTTGATTCACAGCGAGACATCGGCCATAGACGTGATCGAGGCCACACACACAAAGGGGAGCATCTTCGGGGGGTCCGCCAGGGCCGGCAACCTTGTCCGGGCGAGCTTCCTGGGCTCGGAGATGGCCGTCAAGACCGAGATCGAGGTCGGCGTGGTCCCTCATCTCAGAACCAGGCTCACAAGCCTGGCCGAGGAAATCGCGAAGAAAAAGCACGACTACGAAATGGCGTCGAGAAACGTCGGCGCACTGGACGCGATGCGGGCGAAAGGGGCTCTGACGGAGCGGCGCGAACAGCTCTACGAAGTCCTCACCACGATCACATCCCAGCTGAGCGATGAGATCGAGGAGATATCGTCCAACATAGCTATGCTGGAGCAGAGCCTCTCGCAATGCGCCGAGGGGCGAATCGAGGCGAAGAAAATGATCTACCCAGGCGTCTTGCTCAGCATCAAGGACGCAAAGAAGAGTATCCGAGAGTCGGTCCAGAAAGCGATCTTCCTCAAGGACGGCCCCGATGTAGTCCTCTCGACGGAAATCCCAGACCAGAATTGACCGGTTCTGTCCCCGACGGACAAAAAAAATGGCGATGTCTCGCCATTCAGTTCGCGTATCTGCAAGAGGGGCTCAGCCGACGGTGAAATCGATTCCGCCTTCCTCGTCCTCGCTGGTCTCGGTCGGACCCTCCCGCATGCCTTCGGGCCGTTCCGCGGAAGGCTGAATCTCCAGCTCTTCGCCCTTGGCAGACTCGCCGTCCGTCGATCCTATTTCGTACGAAAGGTCCGGCTCCTCCTGACGGATGTACCAGTCCTGCTTCTCGAGCTGTCGGGTAACGAAGCCCGCGGCCCAGTGCTGTTTCATCGTATCGATATGGGCGTTGGTCTTTCTGAGCCTGGCCTCAAGACTTCGCCTGTCCTCGATCTCGACCTTGATATCGCGTCGCAGGGCCTCAAGGTTTCTTTCGAGCTTGGCGATCTGGGACACAAGTTCGGCAGTCAGCTTCTTCTCGTTCTCGGAGCGCTCGATATTGACCTTGATCTCGCGTCTGAGACGACCGGCGTCAATCTGCGCATTCTTGAACTCCCCGTCGAGCTCGGCAATCTGCTCGTCGAGCCTGCGGGTCTCCTCTTCGAGGACCTTGTTCTCTTCCTCGAGCTTGGTTATCTCTTCCCGGATCTGCTTGTTCTCCTCGACCTTCTCCTCTTTGCCCCTCGTTGCCGCCGTGAACTGCTGCTCCAGCATGGCGATCTCACGGGTCAGGCGTATCCGTTCCTTTTCGAGTTGACGTTGGTCCATTGGAATTCACCCGTCCGGGCGTCCGGCGGCCCGGGTTGATGGTCACTTGTTGTATGTCCACTTGGCGAGAAAATGCGATTCGTACTCGCCCTTTATCTTGAGCGCTCGATTGAGAGCGAACTGAACCTTGTCACGCGCGAATTTCTCTTCCCGCAGCTTGACCTTCTCCTTCTCGATCTGTTCTTCGACCTTCTCGATCCTGGTTTCAAGAGCCGTCCGCTCGCCTTCCGCCTCGTCCGCTATCGTGCGCGTCTTGCTTTCTTCCTTCTTAAGGTCGGTTATCTCAAGGCGAGATTTGAAGTTCTGGTTCTCCTTGCGATCAAGCCTCTCGTTAAGCTCATCAATGTCTTTCTTTATGTTGATTTTCTTGACCCTGAGACGCTGCAGGGATTCCTTCTGCTCGATTACCTCCTTCGAGTGATCCCACTTCTCCTGCTCGCTCTGGTCCTTCTGAAGAGTGAGCAGCCTGAGACGCTCTCGAAGCTGGTCGATCTCTTCTTTCGTGACCCCGCCTTCGATTCCAGGCTCGTCTCCCGGAGCCGGGCTCGACCCGACCACAGACACAAGAGGCGGCGCGGCCACCTTCAGAGGCCCCCCGCTCCTCATCTGCCTCGTAAGCTTGTCCTTGAGCTTCTGATTCTCCTGCTCGAGCTTGCGGACCTTCTGCCGCTCAATCTCCAGTTTCAGGTTGAGCTCCCTGACTTCTTTCTCGAGCTCAGTCACCCGATCGTTCGTCATTCAGGAAACCTCCAACAATTCACGTGGGTGTGAATATAGCACATTTCCAGGCGGTTTTCACGGCAAATTTCACCGTTCGTCCGGACTTTCATCCGGAAGATTCTCGCACAGTCTACTGATAATCCCGCCAACCTGCGACTCCTCCCTCTCAAGGACCAGAAGTCGCCCAAGCAATTCCGCGGTCACCCCTGACTTTCCGCTGCGGCCCGGCTCCTCTGAGGCACCCGATTCCATGGCCACGATCCTCCAAAGCACGTTTTCAGTGAGAAGATCCTGCAGATTCGACTGAGCGTTCTGCAGAAGCCTGAACACCCTATCCCTGTCCCTCCGGTGCATCGACAGGGTTTCGCTGAATGCGTCTATGTCCTGTTCGAGCTCCGTCGCTCGACGCTTCAACTGTTCAGCCTCCGAGGGCCCTCCCGTCGCCGCCTCTCCTTTCGCAGTCTCGATCCGAGCGTGGTAGGAAGCGGCCAAAGTGCTCTTCTGAAGCCTCTCCCGCTTTAGGTCCAGCACCTGCTGCCTGATACGAGCCAGTTCCTGGGCCAATCGGACCTTCTCCATCCTCAACTTTCTCTCTTCAATAATGATGCGCGTAAGGCGACCCTTAAGCTCAAGGGCATACCGCTCGAGCTCGGACACCGGAGCGTCTTCACGCAACCGGCTCTCTGCAATGCGTTGCAGATTCGCTTTGACCCGGTCGGCATCCTCGCGGCCCTGATGCCCAGCTTGTCGCGCTTGCCGCTCCTCGCCGCGTTGTCCATTCGGAGCGGCAGGGAACTCGGTAGTCAAGAGAGGGTCCTCCACTAGCCAGGTTGCCCTGAGGAAGTTCCATCCCTCTCCCTGCGGACCATGAGTTCACCCTTCAAAAGCTGCATCTGCTGTTCAAGGAGGTCTATCTTCTGGGAAAGTTCTTCTACCGGAATCCCACCCAGGTCCACGTCGGGCCTTGTCTCGTCGGCGAACTGGGGCGACACAAAACGTCCCACGCTCTCGGTACCGCTGACCCGGTCGAGAACAACCACCGTGAGTATCCCCTTGTCGCCGATTGTGAACTCGACTTCGATCTCGGCCCTCCCGTCCTCCCGGAGCTTGACGTTCGACAACCCGATCTCCCCCACGAATACGTTCCTGTCGGCCTGATCCTCATCGCCTTCGAGGATGACAATCTCGACCCTGTCCACACTCCTCAGACGCGCGACGAAGTGTTTTTTTTCGCTGACCGGAGGGATCGCTCCCCGACCCAGGAAAACGCGAAACCTGTTGGAGGGCATCGCCATTCCGATGGATTTCGCCAGACGTCTGGGCTGAGGTTTGGCCTTCGGGGCAGGCGTCGGTCCGCGTCGAGGTGCAGCGGTCTGGGGAACAGCGCCGGGCGCAGATGATGGTGCCGGAGAAGAGGAAGACTCGGAGCTCTCCGACGTAGCATCGGCAGGCTTTCCTACATCCGTCTCTTCGGACATTTCAGTTTCCGCCCCTCTTTCCCCGGCTCATTGTAGCAGAAATCCGTCGGTGCTGAAACAGCACTCAGCGAACCAGGACCCAGGAAACGGCAGTCACGGCGAAACATGCGGCAAACAGCACTCCGATTGCCCTGAGCCTGGAACCTTCCGGCGCCAGGAATCGGGATGAAGCCACCGCAGCAGCGACAAATCCCAGACCCCAGAATCCGCTGGTCAGCAGGCTGATAAGGAGGAAAAATGGATAGACCGCAAAGGCCCTCGCAGCCAGCCAGGAGAAGCTCGAATTGGAGAAGGGATACACCCAGTTGCCTACCACAACGAACAGACAGAAAGCCAGCCAGCAAAGGGTTACAGCAAGCGGGAGGCTTGGCGATCTCGAGACAGGTGGCTTCATCGGGAAGGGCTCGGATCCGGATCCCGACCACTCAGCCCGCTGATTGCCGCCCACATTCTCCGGGGCGAAGAGATACCTTGCGATCACCCCGTCCTTGTCGGAAACCAGGTCCCGGGAGAAAAAGGCCTTCCGGTCCGAGCGGGTTGAGGATTTATCCAGCGACGCCAGAAGCTCCGTGGACGGGACTTCGACTGTCCGTGCTCCCGTCACTCGCCACGAGGAGGCGTCCCCGACATACAGCGCCGCAACGCCTGCCCCGTCCCGGACCTTCCACTCAAAGCTGTCGACACTCCCCGTGACCAGATACTCGAAGGCGATTCCCATACCCTCCCCAGTGCCGGGGGACTGCGCCACTGTGGAGCCGTCCGATGTCATGCTCTCCACCCGCCAATCGGGAATCGAATCAGTCCCTGCGTAAGAGGCTGCGGGGAAGAAGCTCTCGCGCAGGTCGGCGAGACGATAGGAGCGCTCTACGTCGATGCTTCTCACCGGAACTTCGCTTGCGACAAGAAACGGCCACAGGGGGATCTCGAAGAGGCCGCCGACGATCTGACGGGTCAGCTCCATCTTCAGCTCAGAGGCCCGCCCGGCTCTCTCCTCGACCGCAAGTCGCTCCTCGATGGGGTTCACATTTTCGCTTGCGAAGACAATGAGTGACCGGGACTGCGCTTCAAGCATGGTTCCCGGCGCCGAAGCTGCACCGGGAGCTTCCAGGCTTATCCGGAGCGCTGTACCCCCGATTTCGACCGGTCCTAGGGCATTCTGAATAAGCGAATTGTCCGTGAATTCCCTAACGAGCCAGAGGTCCTCGCCCTGCGACGTCACAACAATGATGTGCGCGCCGCCTTCGGCCCCGACTCGCGAAGCCGCGCAAGTCCAGAGAGCCAGCATCAAGGCCGCTACAATCGGTCCGCGCATTCCGGCACGCATACCGCCATGTTACCACACATTCCGCAACACGACCCTGGAACTACAGCGGTCGAACAACAAGCCTCTCCCCTTCCCTGAATGACGACGGCAGGTTGCCTGCTGCTACCTCGAGCACCTGCCACGCTCCCGGAACCGTCCCGACCACTTTCCCCGGTGAGAGATCGCGGATAAGCTTCACGATCCTGAAGCCTCTGTCGAGAAAGACCGCGTCAATCGGGAATCTCATGAAGAACATGTGGATGGAGTTGCAGGGTTGGATGATGAGCCCTTCGCCGTTGACTGGCCGGTCCCGGCCCATGAGGCCCATGAAACGCGACCAGAAGCCGTCCGCCACCGTACAGGCGACCACATCGCCGACCTGGGAGGCCAGCTGGATTTTCCTTGTTTGTCTCAGCATCACCCGTAAGACAGGTTCGATGGTGTTTAGAGAGCCTCGTTGCTGCCGAGCTGGATAATGACCGATATGGCTGCGGGCCCCAGGAGCACGATCATGAGCGCTGGCAGGACAAAGAAGACCAGCACGAAGCTCATTTTCAACGGGGCCTTCATTGCAGTTTCCTCCGCACGCTGACGTCTCCTCAGACGCATCTGGTCCGACTGCACCCTGAGGACGTTGGCAATGCTGACACCGAGCTTGTCGGCCTGCACCAGCGCGGCTATGAACTGGCTGACATCAGCCGCGTCTACCCTGGTTGCCATGGCTTTCATCGCGTCGCGCCGAGGCTTGCCCATCCTTACTTCGTGGAGGACTTTCCCGAACTCCTCCGCGAGCGGTCCGCGCAGCTTCTCCACAACCTTGTTCAAAGCCATGTCGAAACCGAGGCCCGCCTCGACCGATACGGTCAGAAGATCGAGAGCGTCGGGGAGTTTTCGCTGGATTTCCAACTTCCTCGCGTTGACCTTACCCCTGAGCCACATGTCCGGCGCAAAATAGCCGAAAAGACCCGTGAAGAGCAGAATCCCCACTCCTTTGAGCCCCCCGGCCTTTTGTACCACCCCCATCATCGCCATCGCAGCCGGGAAACCGACACAGAGCAGCACCTGCATCGTAATGAAAGAAGTGGCCCTTATTCTCAGGCCCGACTGAACGATCTTGTTCTTGGTCTCCTTGAGGACCTCATTCGGAGTTATCCTGGCGATGAGAGCGGCAAGACGCTCGACTATCGGCTGAATGACGCGCTCGCTGAACGGTCGGGAGAGCTCGAGCTCGGTGAGGTCGATCTTGTCCGGGTCGCGCGACATCTGACGGAGCCGCTCCTCAAAGCTCGCCCCACTCGTGCCCCTGCCGGAGAACGCAAAGGCAATAGCGATCGCGAACGCGAATATGGCAATGACGATTACTATAAACATAATGACCTCCCGGCTAGACCTTGATCTCCACTATCTTCTTGATCATGAACCCGCCGATCATCTGGAGGATGAACGCAACCGCGAGCATCAGCTTGCCCAGAAGGGTCGTGAACAAAGGCATCATGAACTCGGGGTTCATCATGTAGATGCCGACGCACATCGCAGGGGGCATCAGAGTGAGAATTATCCCCTGCAGCTTGCCCTGGGCCGTCAGGGTGTTGATCTCGCCCTTGATCCTGATACGCTCGCGGATGGTGTGAACGATCTTGTCGAGTATCTCCGCAAGGTTTCCGCCGATCTGACGGTGGATCTTGATGACGGTGACGACGAGGTCCAGGTCCTCGGACGGCACGCGCTCAGAAAGCCCGTCGAGCGCCTGCTCCACCGGATAGCCCAGGTTGATCTCGCGTAGCATCCGACGGAACTCGTTCGATATCGGGTGCGGCGCCTCTTCCGCTACCAGCTCCATCCCCTGGAAGAAGCTGTAGCCCGACTTGAGGGAATTCGAGATCAGGATCAGGGCGTCGACCAGCTGATTGTCGATTTTCCTTATCCTCTGAAACTGTCTGAGCTTCACATAGGATCTCGGCACGATCAGTCCCGGACCGGCAAGCATGAAAAAACCGCCGATATTCCTGGTTATCACATACCCGATGATCCCGGGCACCAGGGTGCAGACGAAATACAAGCCGACGTACTCGCTGTAACGCAGCTTGAGGTCGGCCTTCTGGAATTCCAGGATCATCTTCTGCACGAACGTCCTCTTCTCGATCAGGTGATCGATCTCGCCCCAGAAATCGGCCTTCTTCTCGTCGCCCCCCTGCGTTTCCGAGCGCTTGGCCACGCTCGTCACGGCCTCCACCTTGGCGGTGAGGCCCGCAAGGCGTCCGGCGACGCTTGTCGCGGTGCGCCTCGCAAGCATGCCGGAGATAGCCCATCCCATCAGGACTATCGCGAAAAATACTGAACCCAACACCAGAGGCAAAGTCATCGGTTAGTCCTCACGTTTGTTCGTTTCGGTCTCTAGAACTTCATCCCTCTCTTCGGGAAGAAAATCTCCCGCGACAGGTTAATCCCTTCGGCATCGATGATACTCAGAAACTTAGGGAGTATGCCCGTGGCCTCATGATCGCCAATCACATGCCCGGTCTCATCCACCCCGGTCTGCTTGAACAGGAAAATGTCCTGCAGGGTGATCTTGTCGCCTTCCATGCCGACGACCTCGGTGAGGTGCGTGATCTTGCGCGACCCGTCTCTCATTCGCGACTGCTGGACGATGAGGTGTACGGCGCTGGCGATCTGCTCACGAATGGCTCTTACTGGAAGCTCCATTCCAGCCATCAGGACCATCGTCTCAAGCCTGCTTAGAATATCCCTCGGACTGTTGGCGTGACCCGTGGTCAGGCTGCCGTCATGTCCCGTGTTCATCGCCTGGAGCATGTCCAGGGCTTCCCCGGATCGGCACTCCCCTACCACGATGCGGTCAGGGCGCATTCGGAGGCAGTTTTTCACAAGGTCCCTGATCGTAATCGCACCCTTGCCCTCGATGTTGGGCGGGCGGCTCTCAAGCGTGATCACGTGGTCCTGCCTGAGCTGAAGCTCGGCCGCATCCTCAACCGTCACTATCCTCTCGTCCTCCGGGATGAAACTCGAAAGCACATTCAGCGTTGTCGTCTTTCCGGAACCCGTACCGCCCGAGACCACGATGTTGAGACGAGCCTGCACGCATGCCTGGAGAAAACTCGCCATATCATCTGTAAGAGTGCCAAAATTGACCAGGTCGTCCACTACGAACGGGTCCCGCGAGAACTTTCGTACGGTGATGGACGGACCTACCAGACTCAGGGGGGGAATGATGCAGTTTACGCGGCTGCCGTCGGGAAGACGCGCATCCACCATCGGTGTCGACTCATCGATGCGTCTGCCTATGGGCGCTACGATCTTCTCGATTATCCGCAGAACGTGGTTGTCGTCGTAAAACTGGACATCCGACACCAAGAGTTTTCCGTTCCGCTCGTAGTAGACCTGGAAAGGTCCGTTCACCATTACTTCGGTGATCGTCGGATCCTGAAGAAGCTTGCTGATCGGTCCGTAGCCCAGCACCTCATCCAGAAGGTCGCTCAGTATCATCTCTCTCTCGGATCGGCTCAGCGGCTTCTCTTCCTGCGCCAGCTTCTCGATGATGATATTCTCGACCGTCTGGCGAACGATATCCTTGTTGTCGCGACTGTCGAGGAGCTGAGGATCGACTTCCTGGACTATCTCCGTGTGGATGCGGCTCTTCAACTCCTTAAAGGGATCGGATCGCCCCCTGCGGTCGCGACCCGTCTTACCGGGTTCACCCGCAGCGTTGCGATTCTTTGCCTGTTGTTCCAGCCGAATACGGCTCATCAACGACATACCGTAACCTCCGGCGCGGCACTGCCCGCTGTATTATTATCAGCATAGGCCTCCATATCATGTTTAATTCCGGGGAGATAAACGGCGATGATGTTACTTAATACGATTTAAAAAGAATTAATCGCTCAGCCGAGCTTCCCGACCCGATTCGCCCCTGCCCTAAGCCTGTTCGTCCACCTTTATCCCCGACAACCATATGTTTGAGTCCCCTGTTGTGAGAGTCTCGTCTTCGCCCAGATACTCCATCCAGATGACCCAGAGCATCTTTCCTGACGGGTCCGCGGCCATTCTGGGATGGACATTGGTCCCGTCTACCGCAAGTACGAGAGGGGTTCCGAGCCTTCCGTCGGGGAGTATCTCCCGGACATACAGTCTCGACATTCCCGTAGACGGTGAGTGGGGATCGTCGTACTCCGGGTACGTCATGAAGGTTCGGCTGCCCAGGCAGGCCACGTCCGAGAGATCGGCGCGTTTGTTCGTATTCGAGACCGGTATCGGATCGCATGGCTGTCCGGACTCGATCCGCGTGTAGTACAAGCGCCACCAGCCCCTGGCGCTTTCATCCAGCCAGATCAGATGAGCCTTCCGAGTGTTGTCGACCGCGATCTGTGACGCGATGCTCCTTAGCGGAGTCCAGGTGATCCGCACCTCGGATGTCAGCGACACTCCGTCCCATGTCCGGTAGTATATCTCCAGGTTTTTCCCTTCCCCATAGTGATCGACATCTTCCTCTCCGGTCTGCTCGCGCGCATCAACGTACGACAGATGAACCAGCGAATCCGAGTCTATGGCGATATCGGGAAAATACTGCCAGAAATCGTCCTTCGTCATACGGACGTCCGGTCCCCAATTCCCTTTACCGTCCCACACCCTCAGAAGAATCTCGTGCTGCACCCGGAACCTGTGGTCGAACCAGCAGACCGCCGGTCGGCCATCGGGGTAGACGGCGACATCCGGGTCCCAGCCCGTCCAGCCGTCGTCGAGGCTCAACAGTGTCTCGCTCCCCCAGGTACCCTCCGACCAGGTCTTCACGTAGATCTCTTTCTGCAGTCCGTCGATTTTCTGATCCATGTGTGCGAAATACACGCGACCGTCCGGGCCCGCGGCAAGCGAGGGGTTCCAGGATCTGCGGCCGTCAACATCAGTTATCTCCACGGGCCCGCCGAACTCACCGGGGACGCCGTGACGCCAGACCACCTCCGGGACATCCCCGATCTTCGTGCACCAGCAGCAGAAGACCTCGCCTGTCACCGGACTCACCGTCACCTGTGAATCGTACGAGTATCCCGGCGGCGTCGAGAGTGACTCTTTCGCGACGACGCTCAGAGTTGCGAACGAAAGGGGCGGAAGAGCGGGCTCTCCTCCGAACCCGCATCCGGTCAATGCAATCAGGATCGCAAGACCGAAAACCGTTTCGACCGCAAGCGGACACTTACGATGCATGGGCTGTATTTCCGGGACTCCGACGGTGAAAGCATAGCACGGGGAGGGCGGCAGTGCTCCCATACCGGGTGTGTTTCCTGCGAGAGTGGCCCGAATACAAAAAAGCCGCTCGAACGCGGCGCATTTCAGCAATTGCCGTGATTCCGTTTGTCAGCGTTTTCCGAAGACGCCCCTCAGAATGCCTTTCCCCTTCTGTTCGCCTTTGCCGTCTTCATCTTCATCCCCGATGATCCTGTCCGCCAGTTCCGCAATCGCCTTGGCCACCGGCGAGGAGGGGTGGCTCAGGACCAGTGGCTGTCCCCTGTTCACGCTGCCCACGACGACCTCGCCGTCCGAGGGTATCTCCGCAAGAATCTTCCGCTGAAGCCCCTTCTCGGCGTCCTTCAGTTTGATCGCCGAAAGACTCTGAGCCCTGTTGAGCACGAGGTGCACCTTGTCGGGCGGATAGTTCAAGGTATCCATTACGGCGAGCCCGAGGGTCACGTTCTTCAGGGCGAGAAAGTCCGGCGCGACGATCATGAAGATCTCATCCGAGGCGTCCAGAGCCGCGAGTACCTCCGGACCGAAAGAGGGGACGGTGTCGATGAATACGTAGTCGTACAGGCCCTTCACTACTTCCAGCACGTCCTTGATGACTTGTGGAGTCACGACCTCGGCATATTCGGGTTTCAGCGGAGCGGCAAGGATTCTGACTCCCGACGCCGAATCGGAGATGTGAGTTTCCACGAAGTCACCGTCCATCGTGGGGGGATTGAGCTCCGCGATGTGAGCAATGGAGGACTTCGGAGCCACATTGAGGAGGAGGGCTATGTCGCCGAACTGCAGGTCCAGATCGACTATCAGAACGCGTTTGCGAGTTCGCTTGTGTACTTCGACTGCCAGGTTTGCGGTAATTACGCTCTTGCCGACGCCCCCCTTGGGACTGAAAATGGCGAACACGCGCGCACGACCTTCTGAAACCGGCTTCTGAACAGCCGCGGAAGGCATGTTCTCCCATTTCGCCCTTTCGCGCTCCGCCACCGTCTCGATCGTCTTGAAAAGCTCGTCCGATTCGAACGGCTTCACGAGGTAGTCCCTTGCGCCCGCGGACATCGCCCTCCGCATGTAATCGGATTCCTTCTGCACACTGATGATGATGATGCCGGTCTGAGGTTGCTTGACGCTGATCTCCTGGGTCGCCCATAGCCCGTCCGATACTCCGGTGACCCCCATGTTGACGTCCATCAGAACAAGGTCGGGCTTGAGCTCCAGAACCTTCTCCACCGCTTCCTTGCCGTTTGAAGCTTCGCCCACCACCTTGATCTTCTCGTTGAATGTGAGGAGAGTCTTGAGAGTCTCACGCATCTCCTCGCTATCGTCAGCTATCAGAAGTGTTATCTCGTTCCTAAGGCCCACAACACACCTCGTGTGAACGTGGCGTCTCCGGTCGACTCGTTTGTTCGCCGGACTCAGCCTTACCGACCACAGACGCATTAGTATCGGCACGGAGAGCCGCCGGGTACTTTATGAGTTTGTATATTGGCGATGCAGACCTTTGCCGAGATCCAGAGGAGTCTGCGGATCAACTCCGCCGAGGTGCTCGCGTTCGTGTACAGGCTCGACATGAAAATGCGGAAGCGGAAG